>JARLIS010000041.1 GCA_031291615.1 Parvibaculum sp. | reverse complement strand
TCGATCTCGTCGGCTATGGCTGCACCACCTGCATCGGCAACTCGGGCCCGCTGCCGACCGAAATCAGCGCCGCGATCAACAAGCACGATCTCGTCGCCTCGGCGGTGCTCTCGGGCAACCGCAACTTCGAAGGCCGCGTCTCGCCGGATGTGAAGGCGAACTACCTCGCCTCGCCGCCGCTCGTCGTCGCCTATGCGCTGGCGGGTTCGACCCAGATCGACCTGACGAAGGAGCCTTTGGGCACGGGCGCCAACGGCCAGCCCGTCTATCTCAAGGACATCTGGCCCTCCACCAAGGAAGTCACCGACACGGTGCGCGCCTGCGTGACGCCTGAAATGTTCCGCCGCCGCTATGGCAACGTCTTCGACGGCGACGCCAACTGGCAGAGCATCAAGGTCTCGGGCGGTCTCACCTATAACTGGGACAGCGGTTCGACCTATGTGCAGAACCCGCCCTACTTCGAGCCTCTCTCGAGGGATCAGACGCCGATCGAGGACGTGACGAACGCCCGTATCCTCGGCCTCTTCGCCGACTCGATCACCACCGACCACATCTCGCCCGCCGGCAACATCAAGGTGCAGAGCCCGGCAGGCGCCTACCTGAACTCCAAGCAGGTCGGTGCGCAGGACTTCAACTCCTACGGCGCACGGCGCGGCAATCACGAAGTGATGATGCGCGGCACCTTCGCCAACATCCGCATCAAGAACCAGATGCTGAAGGGGATCGAAGGCGGTCTGACGAAGCTCGAACCCGAAGGCACGCAGATGCCGATCTATGACGCGGCGATGGAGTACAAGCGCCGCGGCGTGCCGCTGGTGATCTTCGCCGGCAAGGAATATGGCACGGGCTCGAGCCGCGACTGGGCGGCCAAGGGCACCATGCTCCTGGGCGTCAAGGCCGTGGTGGCGCAGAGCTTCGAGCGCATCCACCGCTCGAACCTCGTCGGCATGGGCATTGCGCCCCTGCAGTTCGAGGGCGACATGAGCTGGCAGTCCCTGGGCCTCGACGGCTCGGAAGTCATCAGCATCGAAGGCCTGAAGGGCGTGAAGCCGCGCGCGAAGGTCAAGATGGTGGTGGCCTATGCCGACGGCACGAAGAAGGTCGTCGACGTCGTCTGCCGCATCGATACGCAGGACGAGCTCGACTACTACGCCAATGGCGGCATCCTGCAATATGTGCTGCGCCACCTCGCCGCATAAGCGGGGATAAAGGATCGATGGAAAGGGCGCCCCGCAACGGGCGCCCTTTTTCTTTGCGCGGGCGCGGGAAGCTCACGCCATCGTGAGGGCGCTCTCACGGGAATGTTATCCCCTCCCGCTCCGGGCTCCCTATATTTGGCCCATGAGATATTTGACCCCTGCGGCAATCGCCGCCTTCCTCTTCCTGATCTGCGCCGCACCGGCGCTCGCTTCGGCGCGGCCCGTCGTCGTCGAACTCTTCACCAGCCAGGGCTGTTCGTCCTGCCCGCCGGCCGACGCCTATCTCCGCAAGCTGGTGAAACGCACGGATGTTCTGCCGCTCGCTTTTCATGTGGACTATTGGGACAGGCTCGGCTGGAAGGACACGCTGGACGATCCCTCATTCACCGCACGCCAGCGCGGCTATGCGGCATCGCTCGGCCTGCCGAACGTCTACACGCCGCAAATGGTGATCGACGGCACGAGCGAAGGCGTCGGCAATGAGGAAAGCGATATCGACGGCAAGATCGCGCGCGCGAGCGGCAATCCCTCTGTCGATATCCGCCTTGTCGAGCAGGATGGATCGGCGAAACTCGTCCTCGCCGCCTCGCCCCGAAAGACAAAGGCGACACTCTGGCTCATCCGCTATCGCAAGGCCGCGAACGTCACCATTGCCCGGGGCGAAAATCGCGGCGAGACGATCCTCTACATGAACGCCGTGCGCGACATGAAGCCGCTTGGCGCCTGGACGGGCTCAGCGCTCGACATTCCGCTGTCCAAGGCCGATCTCGCCAATGCCGAAGGCGAAGCAAAAGTCGCATTGCTGCAAATGGATGGCCAGGGCCCGATACTCGGCGCGGCACGCATCGACGATCCGAACCGCTAGACCGCCGCTACTTCGCCGGCCCGTCCTCATGCGTCAGCAGGTCCATCGACTGCGTGAACTGGCCGCCCGCCGCCTGCGGCAGCTTGTAGGCCCAGGGCGACACGCGGGCGTCGATCTCCCTGGCGCGCGTCTCGGCGGCCTTCTCGTCGATGCCGGGCGCAAGCAGCGCCGGATCTGCGGCGGCCGCGATCTTCGCCCAGAGCGCGCCGCCGCCGCCGGTGATGACCATGGTGATCCTGACGCCGTCGAAGGTCTCGATGACGACCTGGGGCGAGGTCGCCGGAAAATCGAGCGAGGCGACGGGAACGGCGTCGTCGAAGGTGAGGTCGGCGGCCGTATTCGCAACGCCGTTGACGACGGGCGCGCCGCGCGTGACGCGGCCCTTGGGAACATTTTCGAGCGCGAAATCCGTGTCGTCTTTCGACGCGCGCGACATGACGACCGGATGATCGGTGCCGGCCCAGAGCGTGACGCGCCTGACATCGCCGCTCTTCAGCCCGAGGAATGTGGTGTCGAGCCAGTCCTGCGCCGTCTGGAACAGCGGCAGGCGGCCGCGCGCGAGCCATGTCTGGTTCTCGCCGTCGCGCCGGACATAGATCATGCCTTGCCCGCGCGCATCGCTCGTCTGGTCCGGCACCTTGCCGGCGAGAAGCGCCGCCATGGCCTTGCCGTCCTTGCCGAAGAACTGGACGCGCGTCGCGCTGCCGAGATCTTCCGGCGCGAGCAGACCGAGATTGCGATGCCAGTCGGGGCGCGCGGTGCGCGGCTCGTAAAGGCTGAGTTCGGAGACGCCGACCAGCGCCTTGCGGACGAGATCCTGATTGGCGGGATAGTTCTTGCGCTCGGCAACCGTCCAGCGCCCGTCGGCGCCCCTGACAAGCGTGATCTTGTCCGGCGCGCGCATGCCGCGCGCCAGCGTGTATTCGATCTTCGCCACCTGATCGAGCCGCGTTTCGAGGCCCGGATACATGGCCGTGGGCGTGAACTTCGCGCGCACGCCTTCCGCCTGAACGAGGACGGCCGCGGTTGCGGCGACGACCGCGATAAGCGTCGCGCCCGCCAGCAGCGCCAGATTGCGCAAGGGCTTGTCCGTCCGGAGCGTCTCGAACCATCCCGCCACGTTCACGCTCCCTTTTCGGCGCGCGCCTTGCGGCGGCGATAGCGGATGACGGCAAGCCCCAGCGCGAAGAGCGCAATGAGGATCGGCATCAGCGCCACATTGATGAAGCGCACGGCGGTCGCCAGGCTGTCGATGTTGCGGCGCAGATTGCGCTGCACGTCGCGCAGGCTCTTGCGGCTTTGCAGAAGCTCGCTGCGGAACTGGACGATCTCTTCCTGCGCATGGGGATCGGCCGAAGCGTCGGCCGCGCCCGGCGTCTGAAGCGCGACGAGCTTCTGCTCGGTGTCGGCGATCTTCGTCTTCAGGCGCTCCTGCTCGGCGAGGAAGTGCCGCTCGGCGTCGCGGCGCAGATTGTCGACGACCGTGAAGGGCCTGTCCGCCCGCTCGCGCGCGCGCAGCGAGATGAGGTCGTCCGAGCCCATCAGATTGTCGATGGCCGAAAGCACGAACTGTGCATTGTCCGCGATGGGCTGCGCCACGCGGTCATTGCCGTCGCCCTGAATCTGCACCCAGAAACGGTCGTCGAAAATATCGCTGTCGGCGACGACGATGATGTTCGCATCGCCCTTCGTTCCGGCCTGATAGGTCTCGGGCGTTTCATTGGCGTCGGATTTGCGCGTCGGATCGGTCGCGCCGCCTGTCGAATCCCTGGTCATGTCGGGCATGGCGGCAAAGGCGCTCTTGAGCGGGCCTGAAACGCGCGCGCCGATGACATAGCGCTCCCCCGTCGGCTTGAAGCCGCGCAGGAGATCGTCGGGCGTCGGGCCCGACTTCACATAGGCGAGGTCGTAGAGCTCCGCATCGTCCGACGACCAGAAGAGCGGCGTGAAATGCGTTGTCGCCCCGGCGACGGGCTTCAGCGAGCCGACGGTCGCCAGATTGAGATGATCGAGATTGGCGGTGACGATGTCGTTCTGGTCGAGCTCGCCCTTGGGGATCGACATCCAGAGCACATAGTCGCTCTGGCCGCGCCGCGCATCGAGGCCCGTCTGCACGCGCATGGCGAGCTTGCGGTCGCCGACAATATGCTTGGAGTCGAAATCGACGCCCCAGGCCTTGAGCAGCGGCGCGAGGTCGGAGGCTTCGGTATAGCCCTGCACCGGCTGGCCGTTCGAGCCAGCGGTAAGGCTCACCTCCGAATGCGGATCGACGAAGGCAAGCACCCGGCCGCCGCGCATCACGAACTGGTCGATGGCGTAAAGCGTGCGCTCGTTGAGCTGCTTGGGATGCGCGATCATCAGCACATCCACATCCTTCGGCACCTTGACGAAATCCTGTTCGAGGAAATTGATCTCGAAGCGGTCCTGCAATTCCTGATAGATCATGAAGGGCTGCGACTGGCCGCGCATCGCTTCCATCAGGCCGCCCGCGCCCGTATCCATCGGCAGGTTGGTCACGATCCCGAGCACCGGCTTTTTCGGCCGGCTCAGATTCTGTATGAGCCGCGTCACGTCATATTCGAGATATTGCTGGCGCGCATCGGCGAAATAGGGGATCGCCTCGATGCCGTCGACCAGATTGGTGCCGACGAGACCGAAATAGATGACCTCGCCCTCGGTCGTCCGCGCGCCCTTGAGGCCGAGCGACATGGCAAGGTCTTCCTGCTCGGAGAAGGGCTCGGGATCGACCACTTCGAGCACGATCTTGCCATGCGAGCGGTCGCGGATTTCCTCCAGCATGTCGCGCACGCGATTGGCATAGGTGCGCACCTGCGGAAAATCGTTGGCGAGCGATTCCGAATAGAAGAATTTCAGCGTGATCGGCTCGTCGATCTTGGCGAGCACGTTTTCCGTGCCCTGCGAAAGCGTGAACAGCCTGTTCTGCGTGAGGTCGATCTGCGCCGAACGGAAGACGATGTTCGAGAAGAGATTGACCGCGATGAACAGCACCGCGAGGAGCGCGAGCGTGAGAACGCGGTAGCCGGAGCGGAGATGCGCCTGTTTCATCGCGCTACCCCGCCTTCTTCATATCGACGACGACGCCCGTGGCGATGAGCCAGGAGGCGATCAGCGTGAAGAAGTAGATGATGTCGCGGAGATCGATGACGCCCTGCGTGATCGCCGTGAAATGCGTCAGGAACGAGAAGGAAGCGATGGTGTTCAGCACCTGTTGCGGCGCCCAGCTCGAGAAAAAGTCGGTGACGAGCGGCAAGCCCGAAATCGTGAACAGGAAGCAGACGACCACACTGACGACGAAGGCGATCACCTGATTGCGCGTCGTCGCCGAAAGGCACGAGCCGATGGCGAGATAGCCGCCCGCCATGAAGAAGCTGCCGACATAGCCCGCAAAGATGACGCCATTGTCCGGATGGCCGAGATAGTTGACGGTCAGCCACATCGGAAAGGTGAGCGCAAGCGCGATGCCGGAAAAGGCCCAGGCGGCGAGAAACTTGCCGAGCACAGCCGCCCAGAGCGGCACGGGCAGCGACAGCAGCAGCTCGATGGAGCCCGTGCGGCGCTCTTCCGCCCAGAGCCGCATCGAGATGGCCGGGATGAGGAAGAGATAAAGCCAGGGATGGAAGTTGAAGAAGATCTGGAGATCGGCCTGGCCGCTCTCGAAATAGCCGCCCATGTAGAAGGTGAAGGCGCCCATCGTGAACAGGAAGATCACGATGAAGACGAAGGCGAGCGGCGTTGCGAAATAGCCGCCAAGCTCGCGGCGGAAAACGGCGACAAGCTCTCTCATGCGGCGCTCTTTCCGGGCAGGTCTTCCGTGTCGCCGCGCGTCAGCTTGCGGAACACCTCGTCGAGCCGTCCGGCTTCGCTGAAAAGCGCGCGGACCGGCCAGTTTTCCTCGCGCGCCATCCGCGCCACCGTGTCGACGATGGTCGTGTCGCCGGAAATGTCACGCGCCGGAAAGAGCGTCAGCACGGTTTCGGTGCCGCGCGGCACGATGTCGATGCTGGCGACGCCCGGAATGCGCTTCAGCGCTTCCGCCGCCGCGACCGTGAGCTGGCCGCCAAGCGTCAGCGACACGGCGTTGTGATAGCGCGAACGCGCGGTGAGTTCGGCGGGCGTGCCGTCGGCGACGATGCGGCCGCGATCGATGATGAGCGCGCGGCTGCAGATCGCGTCGACCTCTTCGAGAATATGCGTCGAGATGATGATCGCCTTGTCGGGCGACATGCGCGCGATGAGTTTCCTCACCTCATGCTTCTGGTTGGGATCGAGACCGTCCGTCGGCTCGTCCATGATGAGCACGGGCGGATTGTGCAGGATCGACTGCGCGAGCCCGACGCGGCGGCGAAAGCCTTTCGACAGCGTGTCGATGGGCTGGTCGAGCACGCCCTGAAGTTCCGTCGCCTCGACGGCTTCGTCGATCGCCTTGTCGGCGGCCGCGCCCGAAAGCGCGCGCACACGGGCGATGAATTTGAGAAAGCCGCGCGGCGTCATGTCGCTATAGGCGGGCGCGCCTTCCGGCAGATAGCCGATCATGCGCTGGGCGGCGAGCTGGTCGGTGACGACATCATGCCCGCAGACGCGCGCCGTGCCCTCGCTCGGCGCGAGAAAGCCGGTGATCATCTTCATCGTCGTCGATTTGCCCGCGCCGTTCGGCCCGAGAAAGCCGAGCACTTCGCCGCGCGCAACCGTGAAGCTGATATTGTCGACAGCCGTGAAGGGGCCGAAGCGCTTCGTCAGCCCGTCGATGGCGATCATGGCTTCGCCGGACGCGTTCACCGTTTTCATGCCGGACCGATTGATAAGGCCTTGTTTTTGGCCACGTCTCCCCAAACTCGCGACCTGTTTAGGCCATGGGCGCGCGCGCCTCAAGTGAAACATAGGACATGGTTATCGAGGGAGCGCGAACCGCCGTTTCGCCATCCGCGCGCCGGACAGCAAAACGCCGTCCGGGTGGGGGGGAACCGGGACGGCGTCTGTAGCTTGACTTGCACTAGAAGCGTTGCGCTCGCCTTGAGGAGAAGGGGTGGCCCGGTCCCCCTTTTACATCCCGGTGGGGCTGGGGGGCTGATGATACCGGAACGTCCAAGGGAACCGGGCCAGTGAGGCAACGATCAGAATATGGAAGGCCTATGTGTCCCCCCAAGGGCTGAAAAAAGGCAATATTGTGATCCTGAAACAGTCGCGCAAATGCTGGCAAAATGTGACTATCGGCGTGTATCGCGGCCTAGTCCGGCCGCGCCTTGCGAGGAGGTAGCCGGCGCATGAGCGACATCGCGGATGAGAGTCCCGACTGGAGCCGTCCTGCATCGCTGACATTGGTGCAGCCCTCGCAAGCGCCGAAACCGAAAGAAGCCGAAGTCTTCTTCACCCGCGCCGAGCTTGAAGCCATTCTCTCCGTCTACGGCCGGAAAGTCGTCGAAGGCGAGTGGCGCGACTACGCCATCGGCGCCTCGCGCGACATGGCGGTCTTCGCCGTCCATCGCCGCACCAGCGAGCAGCCGCTCTACCGCATCGAGAAACGCCCGAAACTCGCCCGCAAGCAGGGCGCCTTCTCCGTCATCGCCGCGACGGGCCTCGTGCTGAAACGCGGCCACGATCTCGCACAGGTGCTGAAAGTATTCGAGAAGCGCGCGCTGAGGCTGATCGACGCCTGAGCGAGACGCTCGGCCCGCACAAGCGAAAAGCCCCGGTGTTTCCACCGGGGCTTTCTTTTTGGACGCGTCTCGGGTTCAGCGGCGGTTGCCGAGGAACTGGAGCAGGAACATGAACATGTTGATGAAGTCGAGATAGAGCGAGAGCGCGCCCATCACGGCCTTCTTGCCCGCCGCAATGGCGCTGTCGCCGGCGAAATAGACTTCCTTGATCCGCTGCGTGTCCCAGGCGGTGAGGCCCGCAAAGATCACGACGCCGAGCACCGACACGGCAAACTGCAAGGCCGAGCTCTGGAGGAAGAGGTTCACCAGCGACGCGATGATGATGCCGATCAGGCCCATGAACATGAAGGAGCCCATGGCCGACAGATCGCGCTTCGTCGTGTAGCCGTAAAGGCTGAGCGAGCCGAAGGCCGCCGCCGTCACGAAGAAGGTCTGTGTGATCGACGTGCCGGTATAGACGAGGAAGATGCTCGACAGCGACAGACCCATCAGGCCGGCAAAGGCCCAGAAGGAAATCTGCGCGGCGCTGAGGCTCATCGAGCCGATGCGGGCGCTCAGATAGAAGACGAGGCCAAGCGGCGCCAGCATGACGACCCAGCGCAGCGGGCTCTGATAAAGCGCTTGGCCGAAGGGCGACAGCGCCATGCCGCCATCGGTCTGGACGACCGCGAGCTGGAAAGCGAGCCAGGCGACGACGCCGGTAATCGCAAGCCCTGCCGCCATGTAGTTGTAAACGCTGAGCATGTAGCTCCGCAGGCCCTGGTCGATCGCGGTATCCCGCGCGCCCAAGCCGGTCTGCACTCTGTTCTGGTCAAAATTGGCCATGGTCTATGCACCCTCCTGAAGTGCCGGTCCTTAATATCGGAACTTAACCCCGGAGATTCAAGGTAAAATGGCCACTCCAGCCCATATGCGACAATAAAGAAAATGTAATATTTACAGAGGGTTATTCTATTCGGATCGGAGATTGGGCGCAGCCGGGGCCGAAAGCGCGGCCCAGGTCCCCAAAAGCCCGAGCGCAACCGTGGCAAGGCTCGCGCCCAGAACCGTCGCGATGAGCGTTCCCGGCAGGAAATGCCAGGGCAGCTCCATCACCCGGGCGATGATCACATAGGCGGCCGCGCTTCCTGCCGCCGCCGCGATGAGCGCGGTGGCGAGCCCGAGCGCCGCATATTCCCGCGCATAAATGCCGAGGATGCGCGCCCGCGTCGCCCCCAGCACCTTCAGGATGACCGCATCCTTGACCCGCGCCCTGAAGCCTGCCGCCATCGCCCCCGCCAGCACCAGCACGCCCGAAACGAGCGTGATCGCGCCCATGGCCCGGACCGCCAGCGAGAACTGACCGAGCATGCCGTTGACCGCATCGAGCGCTTCCTTGACCCGCACCGAGGTGACATTCGGGAAGCGCGAGGTCACTTCGCGCTCGAGCGCCGCCTCGCCCGCCTCCTCCATCGTCACCGTCGCAAGCTCGGTATGGGGTGCCGCTTCGAGCACGCCCGGCGAGAAGACCATGACGAAATTGATGCCGAGGCTCTGCCAGTCGATCTCGCGCGTATTGGCGACTTCCGCCTCGATCTCGCGGCCGAGCACATTGACGGTGATCCTGTCGCCGATGCCGATGCCGAAACCCCGGGCGAGATCGTCGCCGAGCGAGACGAGAAGCGGGCCCTTGTAGTTCTCCGGCCACCACTTGCCGCTGGCGAGCTTGGAATTGTCCGGCATCGCCGCCGCATAGGTGATGCCCCTGTCGCCCGACAGCGCCCATTGCGCATTGGGCGCGACCTTGAGCTTGTCGACGGCAACGCCCTTGAGCGCGACGATGCGGCCCCGGAGCATCGGCACGCGCTCGAATTTGCTGACGCCGGGTGCCGCCCTGACGAGCGCTTCGAGCGGCGCGGATTGTTCGGGCTGGATGTCGACGAAAAAGAAGGACGGCGCGCGGCCCGGCAGCTCGCTCCTGATTTCGCCGGCAAGATTTCCGTCGATGAGCGAGACAGTGACGAGAAGCGTGAGCCCGAGGCCGAGCGACAGCATGACCGCCGATGTCGGCGCGCCAGGCCGGTAGAGATTGGCAAGCGCGAGTCGCATCTCGGGCGCGCGCACCGGAATGCGCGCCGCAAGCGCCATGACGCCCATGGCGGCGAGCCGCAGCACGAGGAAGACGGCGGCGGCGCCCGCGACGAACCAGAGCGCGAAGAAAGGCTGCTCGGCGGTCGCAATCGCAAGCCCGCCAAGCGCGGCGAGCGCGCCCGCCGTTGCAACGATATAGGGCGCGCGCGGGAAACGCCGCTCGGGCTCGAAGAGATCGCGGAAGAGACTGGCGGCCGGAACCTCGCGCGCCCGCGCCAGCGGCCAGATCGCAAAGGCGAGCGCCGTCAGCACGCCGAAGGCGGCGGCGAGAACGAGCGGCGCGGCATAAAGCCCGAGCTCTGCCGGCACCGGAATGAGATCGCCCGCCAGCGCCTCGACGATGTAGGGAACACAGGCCCCGACGCCGAGCCCGATGGCGATGCCGATGGCGGCAAGCGCCATCACCTGCATGAGGTAGAGACGGAAGATCAATGCGCCCGGCGCGCCGAGGCATTTGAAGGTCGCGATCACCTCGCGCTTCCGGTCGAGATAGGATTTGACCGCATTGGCAACGCCGACGCCGCCGACGACAAGCGCCGTCAGGCCGACGAAATTGAGAAAGAGTGCGACCCGCGTGACGAAGCGCCGGATGCTCGGCGCGCTGTCGGTGCGGTCCTGTATGCGCCAGCCTGCATCGGGAAACGCCTTGCCGAGCGCATCGACGAAAACCTTGATCGCTGGCGTCGAGCGCGCATCCTCCGGCAATCGCAACCGGTAATGCCAGGAGACGAGGCTGCCCGGCTGGATGAGCGCGGTCGAGGCGAGCGCATCGCCCGCGATCATCACGCGGGGGCCGAGCGCGAAACCGTCGCCGACGCGATCGGGCTCATGCACGATTTCGGCACGCAGCTCGAAAACCGCCTGACCGACGCGAAAGCTGTCGCCGATCTTGAGCCCGAGCCGCGAAATGAGATTGGGCTCCGCGACCGCGCCATAGCGCCCGTCCCGCAGCGAAAGCGCCTCGCCGAGCGGCATGGCGGGGGCAAGTTTCATCGCGCCATAAAGCGGATAGAGCCCGTCCACCGCCTTGATCTCGACAAGGCTCTGCCGCGCCTCGTCGAGCCTGCGCGCCATGCCGCGCATTTCCGCCGAGCGCGACACCGTGTTGCCCTTCGAGAGGGCGGCATATTCGGCGGGCGTCGCCTCGCGATGGATGAGGCGCACATCGACATCGCCGCCGAGTATGTCCTGCCCGCGTTCGGCGAGCCCGCGCGTCAGCGCCGTCGATACCGAGCCCACGCCCGCAATGGCGGCAACGCCGAGCGCAAGGCAAGCGATGAAGATACGAAAGCCGCGAATGCCGCCGCGCAACTCGCGGCGCGCAAGACGCAAGGCAAGCGAAAGCGAAAGCGGCGCATCGCTCATGCCTTCGCGCCCTGCAAGGGCGATCCCGCCTCGACGCGCTCGATCAGCCCGTCGCGCAACCGGATGACGCGCTCGCAGCGCGCGGCGAGCCGCTCGTCATGGGTGATGAGAACGAGCGTCGCGCCCTTGCGCTCATGCAGGCCGAACATCAGCTCGATGATTTCAGACCCCGTCGCCTGGTCGAGATTGCCGGTCGGTTCGTCCGCCAGCAGAATATCGGGATCGGCGACGACGGCGCGCGCCAGCGCCACGCGCTGCTGCTCGCCGCCCGAAAGCTGACCCGGATAATGCGTCAGCCTGTGGCCGAGGCCGACGAGCTTCAATTCCTCTTCCGCCCGCGCAAAGGCGTCGCGCCGGCCCGCAAACTCAAGCGGGATCGCCACGTTTTCAAGCGCGGTCATGGTGGGCACGAGATGGAAAGACTGGAAGACGATGCCTATATGCTGGCGACGAAAGCGCGCGAGCCCGTCCTCGCCGAGCCGCGCAAGGTCTTCACCCGCCACGCTGACCCGGCCCGAACTCGGCCGCTCAAGCCCCGCCAGCACCATGAGGAGCGTCGATTTGCCGGACCCGGACGGACCGACAAGCCCCGCGGTCGCACCCCGCGCGATCGAGAAATCGAGACCGCGCAAGATGTTGACCACGCCCGCCTGGCTCGGCAGGCTGAGCTTCAGTCCTTCGACGTCGATGATCGCTTCGCTCAAATGATGTCCCTTTTCCCCTTGAGGCATATGGCATGTTTGCCTTTTTTTACAAGCGCGCGATAGCCGCCGTCGCGGCCTCCCTGCTCCTCGCCGCCCCGGCCTTCGCCGCCGGCAAGACGATCACCATCGTCGCCCTGGGTGACAGCCTGACAGCGGGTTACATGCTCGGGCCGGACGATGGCTTCGTGCCGCAATTGCAGAAGGCGCTGAAGGCGCGCGGCCATGACAATGTCGTGATCGCGGATGCGGGCGTCTCGGGCGACACGAGCTCCGGCGGCCTGTCGCGCCTCGACTGGGCGGTCGGGCCGGAGGCCGACGGCGTCATCCTCGAACTCGGCGCGAACGACGCGCTGCGCGGCATCGACCCGAAGCTGACGCAAGGGAATCTCGAAACCATCATTTCCCGCCTCGACGCGCGCCACCTGCCCGTCCTCCTTGCCGGCATGCTGGCGCCGCCCAACATGGGCGCGGCCTATGGCAAGAGTTTCGATCCCATCTATCCCGCGCTTGCCCGCAAACACGGCCTCGTGTTCTATCCTTTCTTCCTGGACGGGGTCGCGATCCAACCCAAGCTCACCCTTGCGGACGGCATGCATCCGAATGCGGAAGGCGTTGCCGTGATCGTCGCGCGCATCCTGCCCAGGGTCGAGGAGCTGATCGCCAGGATCGAAAAGAAAAAAGGCGGCTAGCCCGCCGCACCGGAACTCGCACGAGTCGTTTGGGGGACTTCATGGAATATCGCGTACTGGGCCGCACCGGCCTCAAAGTGAGTGAAATCTGCCTCGGCACCATGACCTGGGGCGAGCAGAACACCGAGGCCGAAGGCCATGCGCAGATGGACTACGCGCTCGCCGAAGGCGTCAACTTCTTCGACACCTCCGAAATGTATGCCGTGCCGCCCAAGCCCCAGACGCAGGGCGCGACCGAAAAGATCATCGGCACCTGGTTCAAGGCGCGCAAGAACCGCGACAAGGTGATCCTCGCCACCAAGGTCGCCGGCCGCTCGCCGATGAACTGGCTGCGCGACGACAAGTCGCCGACCGAGCAGAACCGCGCCCAGATTTTGGAGGCCGTGGACAAGAGCCTGAAACGTCTGCAAACGGATTATATCGACCTCTACCAGCTCCACTGGCCGGACCGTCCCGTCGCGCTCTTCGGCGGCACCGGCCTCACCTACAAACATGTGGACGCGCCGACGCATCCGATCGGCGAAATTCTGGAAACGCTCGCCGAAGTCGTGAAGTCCGGCAAGGTGCGCCATGTCGCGCTGTCGAACGAGACGCCCTGGGGCACGATGAAATTCGTGCAGGAATCGGAAGCGAAGGGCCTTCCCCGCGTCCAGTCGATCCAGAACGCCTACAACCTGCTCAACCGCACCTTTGAGCTGGGCGGCGCCGAAATCGCCCATCGCGAACAGGTGGGCCTTCTCGCCTATTCGCCGCTGGCGCAAGGCTACCTCACCGGCAAGTACCAGAACGGCGCGCTGCCGCAAGGGTCTCGCAAGCAGCTTTTCAATCGCCTTCAGCGCTATGAAAGCCCGCAGGCAAACGCCGCCATCGAGAAATATCTGGCCGTTGCGAAGAAGCACGGGCTCGACGCCTCCCAGATGGCGAACCAGTTCGTGACGACGCGCTCCTTCGTCACCTCGAACATCATCGGCGCAACGACCATGGAGCAGCTGAAGCTCGCCGTCACCTCGCGCAACATCAAATGGACGGACGAGCTCGAAAAGGACGTCAACGAAGTCCATGCGAGCCAGCCCAATCCCTGCCCGTGATCCGCAGCGCCATTGCCGGGACAAGCCCGGCAATGGCCGCTATCCTTGAACCATGATCCGCCTCTTCACCGCGCTTGAAATCCCCGACGAGATCGCAGCAAGGCTCGAACCCCTGCAACGCGGCATCGAAGGCGCGCGCTGGATCGAGCGCGAGGATTTCCACATCACGCTGCGCTTTGCCGGCGACATTCCGGAAGACGTCGCCGCCGATTTCGACGAGGCGCTCGAAGAAATCCCTTTCGAGCCCTTCGAGCTTGAACTGGAAGGCGTCGGCGAATTCGGCGGCGCAAAGCCCCACGCCGTCTGGGCGGGCGTGAAGCTGACCGAGCCGCTCCGCCGCCTGCAGACGCGCCATGAGAATGCGGCGCGCCGCGTCGGCCTCGCCCCCGAGCCGCGCAAATTCACGCCGCATGTCACGCTCGCCCGGCTGCGCGGCCGCGAAGCGGACGAGGTCTACAGCTTCATCGCGGCGAACAATCTTTTCGCCACGCCGAAATTCGAAGTGACCCGCGCTGTGCTCTTTTCCGCCCGCAGCGGAACGGGCGGCGGACCTTACGTGGCCGAACGCTTCTATCCGCCGGAAATCGGCTGATCTATCCGCCCGCCGCGTCTTCGATGGCGTGCATGTCCTCGTCGGACAGGCCGAAGTGATGGCCGATCTCATGCACCAGCACATGTGTGACGATCTGGTCGAGTGTCTCGTCGAACTCGCCCCAATAATCGAGCATGGGCCGGCGATAGAGAAAGACCATGTCGGGCAGGCGGATGGCGCGGCTCGTCTGCTCGTAAGGCTCGCCCGCGCCGTGATAGAGGCCGAGAATGTCGAAGGGGCTTTCGAGCCCCATCTCCTCCATCACCTCTTCGTCGGGAAAATCCTCGACGCGAATGACGAGATCCTTGCAGCGCGCGCGGAAATGCTCCGGCAACCGCCCGAAGGCTTCATCCGCCATCCGCTCGAAATCGGCAAGCGTCGGCGCTTTTCTGTCGGCCCAAACCATCAACTGCTCCTTGCGCGAAAACCATAAGCGCGCGAACCTCTGGCCGCAATCAAAGGAGGCATCGATGGTCGAGAAACTGACGGGCGCGGCGCGGGAAAAGGCATTGTCCGAGCTGAAGGGCTGGACCAAGGCGAAGGGCCGCGACGCCATCGAGAAAACCTTCATCTTCAAGGATTTCAACGAAGCCTTCGGCTGGATGACGCGCGTCGCGCTCGCCGCCGAAAAGGCCGATCATCATCCTGAGTGGTTCAACGTCTACAAGACGGTGAAGGTGCTGCTCGCCACCCATGACGTGAACGGCCTCTCCGAGCGCGACGTGAAACTCGCAAAGCTCATGGACAAATGGGCGGGGAAGGCTGGCAAGGCCTGAGCCGATGACAATGGCGGCGCAACCGATGGAAAGGCCCCGCGTGGTCATCCTGGGCGCGGGCTTCGGCGGCCTCATGGCGGCAAAAAGCCTGAGCCGGGCGAATGTCCGCGTCACCTTGATCGACCGCCAGAATTATCACCTCTTCCAGCCGCTGCTCTATCAGGTGGCGACCGCGACGCTTTCGCCCGCCGACATCGCCGTGCCGATCCGCTCCATCCTGCGCGATCAGGCCAATGCCGATGTCATTCTCGGCAGTGTCGTCGCGGTGGACCGCATCGGCCGCACGGTCACCCTCGATGACGGCCGCAGCCTGCCCTATGACTATCTGATCGTCGCCACCGGCGCGCGCCACGCCTATTTCGGCCATGACGACTGGGAGCCTGTCGCGCCCGGCCTCAAGAAGATCGATGATGCGACCGAGATCCGCCGCCGCATCCTGCTCGCCTTTGAAAAGGCCGAAGCCGCAACCGACGAAAACGAACGCAAGGCGCTCCTCACCTTCGTCATTATCGGCGGCGGCCCGACCGGCGTCGAAATGGCGGGCGCGATCAGCGAGCTTGCGAACAAGGCGCTGATGCGCGACTTCCGCCGCATAGATCCCGCATCCGCCCGCGTGATCCTGATTGAAGCGGGGCCCCGCCTCCTCCCCGCCTTTCCCGAGCAGCTCTCGGCAACGACGAAATCCTCGCTGGAAAAAATGGGCGTCGAGGTCCGTCTCGGCGCGGCGGCGACGCGCTGCACGCGCGACGGGGTCGAGCGCGGCGGCGAATGGATCGCCGCCCGCACCATCGTCTGGGCGGCGGGCGTCGAAGCCTCGCCCGCCGCGAAGTGGCTTGGGCTGGAAGGCGACCGCGCCGGCCGCGTCGCCGTCGGCCCCGACCTGACGCTTGCGGGCGATCCGCGCGTCTTCGTCATCGGCGACACGGCCGCCGTCGCCTGGCGGGACGGAAAACTCGTCCCCGGCATCGCGCCCGCCGCAAAGCAGATGGGAATCTATGCCGCCCGCGCCATCGAGGCGACGATCGCCGGCAAAAGCGTGAAACCCTTCCGCTACAGCCATCAGGGCAACCTCGCCACCATCGGGCGGCGCAGCGCCGTCATCGACTTCGGCAGGATCAGAATGACGGGGCCCATCGCCTGGCTCGTCTGGGGCGCGGCGCATATCTTCTTCCTGATCGGCTTCCGCAACCGCATCATGGTGATGCTGCACTGGATGTGGGCCTATGTGACCTTCCGTCAGGGCGTCCGCCTCATCACCGGCTCGACATCGTTGCCCTGAAACGAAAAGCCCCGGCGTTTCCACCGGGGCTTTCCACATTTTCAAATTTTGAAAACTTCAGCGCGGCGCCATGCGGATTGCGCCGTCGAGACGAACCGTCTCGCCGTTAAAGTAGCCGTTGCGGATCATCTCGCAGGCGAGCGAGGCATACTCGTCCGGATTGCCGAGACGGGCCGGGAACGGAACCTGCGCACCGAGCGCCTGACGAACCTTCTCGGGCGCGCCGGCGAGCAGCGGCGTGTCGAAGATGCCCGGCAGGATCGTGTTGACGCGGATGCCTTCGCGGCTGAGATCGCGCGCGATGGGGAGCGTCATGCCGACGACGCCGGCCTTGGAAGCGGAGTAAGCCGCCTGGCCGATCTGGCCGTCCTGCGCCGCCACCGAGCCGGTGTTGACGATCGCGCCGCGGTCGCCATCGGGCAGCGGATCGAGCGTCAGCATGCCGGCCGCCGACTTGGCGATGCAGCGGAAGGTGCCGACGAGGTTGATCTGGATGATGAGGTTGAACTTGTCGAGCGGGAAGTGCTCGGGCTTGCCCGTCTCCTTGTTCTTCGACGCGGTCTTGACCGCATTGCCGGTGCCAGCGCAGTTGACGAGGATGCGCTCCTGGCCGATGGCCGCGCGCACCTTGGCAAAGCCCGCATCGACGCTCGCTTCGTCGGTGACGTTCACTTTCGCGAACACGCCGCCGAGTTCCTTGGCGAGCGCTTCGCCCTTGTCTTCCTGAAGATCGAAAATGCCGATCTTGACGCCCTGCTTGGCGAGCGCGCGCGCGGTGGCCGCGCCGAGGCCCGATGCGCCGCCGGTGATGATGGCGCTGATGCTGGAATCGAGTTTCATGTCGCTATCCCTTTTCTGCCGCCTCCGGCATGTCGCCCGGGCGTTTCCTCATGCGCGGGCGAAAGCCGCCCGGTTGGCGCCGATTTAACAAATTCGGGGGCGCCCGCGCGAGCCAAAAATGCCGAAAATGAAAGGATTTACCGGCGGCGCCGATTGACGCAGCGTCATCCTCGCCTTGCAAGCGGGCCCTTCCAGACCCATCTTTTCCCCCATGTCGCGTGAAAGCATCGAAGCCGAGCTGGAAGACCCGCGGATCAACCTTCCGGCCGTCATCGCCCGGAACGAGAAGACCGTGCGCGAGGGCTTCTGGAAGAAGATGGCAAAGGTCGCAGGCCGCATCCCCTTCGCCGAGGATGCCGCGACCGCCTGGTTCTGCACCCGCGATCCGGCGACGCCGCTCCACGTCAAGGCGACGCTGCTGGCCGCACTTGCCTATTTCGTGCTGCCCTTCGACATCGTGCCCGACTGGATCATCGGCCTCGGCTTTGCCGACGATGCGACCGTCGTCGCCATGGCCTTCCGCCTCGTCTCGACCCATATCAAGCCGGAGCACCGCGCCGCCGCGCGAAAGGCGCTCGGCCTGCCGCCGCTGGAAACCCCGAAGCCTTGAACCTGCGGGCCGAACGCCCGGGAGCCGCCATGGAAAACTTCGTGAGCGACGTCGCCTTCACGCCCGCCGTCAAGGCGATGCAAGAGGCGCGCGGCAGCCGCCAGCATTATGCGGAACGCGATTTCCGCGACAGCATCTCGCCCGACATCGCCGCCTTCATCGGTGAGCGCGATTCATTCTACTTCGGCACGGCGAGCGCCGACGGCCAGCCCTATATCCAGCATCGCGGCGGGCCCAAGGGCTTCCTGCGCATCCTCGACGAAAAGACGCTGGCCTTCGCCGACTATGCGGGCAACCACCAATACATCACCACCGGCAACCTCGCCGAAAACCCGCGCGCCTATATCTTTCTGATGGACTACGCCCACCGCGCCCGCGTGAAACTCTGGGGCCGCGCCGAGGTCGTTTCCGACAAGGAGATTGTCCGTCAACTGATGCCGGAAGGCTATCGCGCAAGGCCTATACAAGCGATCGTCTTCCACCTGACGGCGCTCGACACGAATTGTCAGAGCCACATCCCGCAAAAGCTCGACGCCGCCGATGTCGGCGGCGCCCTCCAGCATCTGCAATCGAAGATCGACGCGCTTGAAGCGGAACTCGCCGCCTACAGGGCCCAGACGCCCGACTGATTGGAGCGATAGCCGAGCGCCTTATAGGCCGCATCGACAAGCGCCTGCCCGCGATTGTTGAGCAATATGCCTGAGCCCATGCGGTTCATGTTGTAGCCGAAGCTCATCTTCGCTTCCGGGTCGGCAAAGCCGATGGAGCCGCCCATGCCGACATGGCCGAAAGCCGCTTCGGACAGAATGCAGCTTGAATCGACCGCATTGGGCTCGCGGCGATTGTCCATCGATTTCATGAAGCCGAGCGCGAAACGCGTCGGGATCATCAGCGTCGCATCCTCATGCGTCGCCATGGCGACGCGGCCCATGCGGGCAAGCGTATCCTTCGAGACGAGCGAGCCCGAGGCGAGCGGCGCATAAAGCCCCGCAAGGCCGCGGCCATTGGTGATGCCGTTCGCCGAACCGATCTCGGCCGCATGCGCCTCGCGCGAATTGAAATTGGCGTTGCCGTTGTTCAGCAGAAAGAGATGCGCGGGCGACATGGGATCGCTCATCAGCGTCTTGGTGAATTTCGACACCGGCGCCTTGGGATCGATCTCGGCATAGATCATCGGCGCGACGCGCGGCTCGATCTCCTCCGGAAGGCCGATCCAGAAATCGAGACCGAGCGGCTTTGCAAGCTCATCGCGGAAATAATGCCCGAGCCGCTTCTTCGCCGCGCGATGCACGATTTCGCCCACCGTCCAGGCGAAGGTGACGCCGTGATAGCCGTTGCGCGTGCCGGGCTGCCAGAAGGGCGCTTCCTTGGCGAGCAGATCGACCATGTAACCGTAATCGTAATAGCCGCCGTCCTTGAGCTTCGTCCGCACATGCGGCAGGCCGACCGAATGGTCGAGCATCATGGAGACGAGCGCCTCCTCCTTGCCGGCCTGCGCAAATTCCGGCCAGTACTTCGCCACCGGCGCATCGAGATCGAGCTCACCTCGATCGGCGAGAAGATGCGCGCAGATGGCGGAAGCGCCCTTGGTGCAGGAAAAGACGATGGAGACCGTATCGCGCGTCCAGGCCTCGCCGCCGCGCGCCTTGCGCCCGCCCCAGAGATCGACGACGGTCTTGCCCTCGAGCGTGATCGCGACATTCGCGCCCACTTCGTCGTTGCGCTCGAAATTCTCGACAAAGGCCTCATAGACCGGCTTGAACTTCGGATCGTAGCTCCCTTCGATCCGTCCGGCCTTTAGCTCGCGCGACACATTTTCCTGCGCCATGTTTCTCTCCCTGTTTGTTATTCGTTGAGGCGCCGCGCGCTCCGCGTCAGGGCGCGGTCCCGTCGCGCGAAATGCCCGCGGCGGCAAGCGTCGCCTTTATTTTCTGGCCGATCAACGCATAGCCTTGCGCATCGAGCGACAGCCCGTCCCAGCGGAAAAGCTCGCCCCTGATCTCGTCGTTCCTGTCGAACATGCCGCTTGCAATATCGATGAAGTGAACGCCCGGCGCGGTTTTCGTATAATCCTTGATGAGTTCGTTCGCGCGCTTGGCGCCATACCAGCGCGAGGCGCGCATGGGCTGGGGATGGATCGCGGCGAAATAGACCGGCACCGTCACGCCCTTGGCCCGGAGCGTCGTGACGAATGTCTTGAAATCGTCGAGTACGTCTTCGGGCCTGCGTCCGCGCACGTCGGAAATATCCGCCTCGCCCGCAAGCAGCACGATCACGCGCGGATGATAGGGCGCGACGATGCGCGGAATGTAATGCGTGACATGCGCTATCTGCGCGCCGCCGAAGCCGCGCGCGATGACGGGAATGGGCACCATGTCGGCGGCGAGCGTGTCCCAGAGGCGCACATCGTCGCCGCCGACAAAAAGCACGGCGTCATGGGGCGGCGGATTCGAGACGTCGAGCCGTTCGAAGGCCGCGATCTCGCCCTCCCAATAGTCGGGATTGCCCGATGCGAGGAGCACATAGAGCAGGAAACCGAAAAGCGCGAGAACGGCGAGCCCGAAGGCCGCGCCGGTCATCACGAATAATCGCCTCATCGGTTCCCCGCCCCCAAAACACAAAGACCAGTATCGGCTCTCAGCGCGAAGGCACGAGAACGATCTTGCCCTTCACCTTGCGCGCGGCCATGTCGTTCAGGGCCTGCGCCACTTCGGTGAACTTGTAGCTGCGCGACACATGCGGCCGGAGCTTGCCGGCCTTGAACCATGCCATCAGCTCCTTGAGATTTTCCTGATGCCGCGCCGGCTCGCGCCCCGTGAACGCACCCCAGAAGACGCCGACGATCTGGCAGCCCTTCAAAAGCGCGAGGTTAAGCGGCACCTTCGGGATCGGACCCGCCGCAAAACCGACGACGAGGAAGCGCCCTTCCCAGTTCGTCGCGCGGAGCGCGGGCTCGGAATAATCGCCGCCCACCGGATCGTAAACGACGTCGGCGCCGTTGCCGCCCGTCAGTTCCTTGATCCTGTCCGTCAGCGCGCGCTGCTGATCCTTGTCGAGCGCGCCCGTCGGATAGAGGATCGTCTCGTCCGCGCCATGCTCGCGGCAGACCTGGAGCTTGTCTTCGGACGACGCCGCCGCGATGACGCGCGCGCCCATCGCCTTGCCGAGCTCGACGGCCGCAAGGCCGACGCCGCCGGCAGCACCCAGCACGAGCAGATTTTCGCCCGGCTTCAGATGCGCCCGGTCCTTGAGCGCATGATGCGACGTGCCATAGGTCATCAGGAAGGCCGAGGCGGTGACATAATCCATCTCCGCCGGAATGGGCGTCACGCGCGCTTCCTCAAGCGCGATCTCCTCGGCAAAGCCACCCCAGCCGCAGGAGCCGATGACGCGGTCGCCGACCTTCACCTTGGTCACGCCTTCGCCGACCTTGGTGACGATGCCCGCGACTTCCCCGCCCGGCGAAAAGGGCAGCGGCGGCTTGAACTGGTACTTGTTCTCGATGATGAGCACGTCGGGGAAATTGACCGCCGCCGAATGCACTTCGAGGACGACCTGACCCTTTTTCGGCTCGGGGCTCGGCACCTCTTCGATGACGAGCTTCTCGGGCGGTCCGTATTCCTTGCACAAGATGGCCTTCATGGGCGTTCCCTGTTCTTTTGTGAATTCGACTGCTCCTGATTTACCACAGCCAGCCACGACGCCGCCAGATTTGCAGGCCCGAGGGCTCCACGGGTCAATTTCCCTCAGGCGTCTGGAAATTACCGGCGGGGGCCGGTATGGTCGGTCCCCATATCCGGTAACCAATGAGTCGAAATAAATGCTGAAACGCACACGCCTGTTTGCGACCGTAAGCGCCGGAATCGTCAGTTTCGGGATCGCCGCCCTCATGGCCACTTCGGCGGGCGCCGCCGATGCGCCGAAATTGCTGGGCAAATATGACGACTGGGCGGCCTATACCTACGGCACCGGCGCGGACCGGATCTGCTACGTGCTTGCCGAACCCAGGACCCAGGAGCCCAAGGGCGCAAAGCGCGGCGACGTCTATTTCATGGTCACGCATCGCCCCGGCCGCAACATCCGCAACGAAATCAGCATGCGCGCGGGCTATGTCTTCAGCGCCACCTCGAAGCCCTTCGCCACCATCGGCAAGGCGAAGTTCCAAATGTTCACCGGCGTTTCCGAGGGCGGCGAGCATCAATATTGGGCCTGGCTCGACAACACCAAGGACGAGGACAAGATGGTGAAGGCGATCCGCGCCGGATCGAGCCTCGTCATCAAGGGCTCCTCCTCGAAAAAGACCGTGACGACCGACACCTATTCGCTGAAGGGCTCGGGCACCGCCCTGAACAAGATCGACGCGGCCTGCAAATAGGCGTTTCGGCCGGTTTCCGGCCCGGATTTCCGCCCCGGACTGGCCGATTGGCCCCGGCGGACCCATTTATGCTATGACCCCGCGAAACGGCCCCCCTTCGGGGCCGCCGGAATGGATGCATGGCCCCGCAAATGGCGACGAGCCTCGACATAAGCCACAGGAAGACCGAAGCGGCGCCGGAAACGGCCGCCGCGCGGAAGAACCTGCTCGGCCTGACGCGGGATGAGCTGGGCGCGGCGCTTGCCCTTATCGGCCTGCCGAAAAACCAGATCAGGATGCGCACGACCCAGCTCTGGAACGCGATCTATACGCGCGGGCAGTCGGACTTCGCCGAGATGACGACGCTCTCGAAGGAACTGCGCGAGAAGCTCGCCGGGCACTTCGTCGTCGCCCGGCCCGAAATCGTCACCGAGCAGAAATCGGTCGACGGCACGCGCAAATGGCTGCTGCGTCTCGCTTCCGACAGGCCGGGCCTCCCCGGCCCCGAGGTCGAGACGGTCTATATCCCCGAGGAAGGCCGCGGCACGCTCTGCATCTCCTCGCAGGTCGGCTGCACCCTCACCTGCACCTTCTGCCACACCGGCACGCAGAAACTCGTGCGCAACCTGACCGCGGGCGAAATCGTCGGCCAGCTGATGGTCGCCCGCGACGCGCTCGGCGAATGGCCGAACTCCGGCCGCAATGCCGACGACCGCCTCGTCACCAATATCGTGATGATGGGCATGGGCGAGCCGCTCTACAATTTCGAGAATGTGCGCGACGCGCTCGACATCGTGTCTGACGGCGAAGGCCTGTCGCTGTCGAAGCGCCGCATCACGCTCTCGACGAGCGGCGTGGTGCCGATGATCGAACGCGCGGGCGCGGAAATCGGCTCGATGCTGGCGATCTCGCTCCATGCCGTGAACGACGAGACGCGCGACAAGCTGGTGCCGCTCAACAAAAAATATCCGATGGCCGAATTGCTGGAGGCCTGCCGCAATTATCCCGGCCTCTCCAATGCGCGCCGCATCACCTTCGAATATGTGATGCTGAAGGGCGTCAACGACTCGCTCGCCGACGCTAAGGAACTCGTCCGTCTGCTGAAGGGCATCCCGGCCAAGATCAACCTGATCCCCTTCAATCCCTGGCCGGGCTCGCCTTACGAATGTTCCGACTGGGCGCAGATCGAAAAATTCGCCGACGTGGTGAACCGCGCCGGCTACGCAAGCCCCGTCCGCACGCCGCGCGGCCGCGACATCATGGCCGCCTGCGGCCAGTTGAAAAGCGAGACGGTGAAGGCGCGCGCCTCCGAACGCTTCAAGAAGGCGGACGCGCAGCCCTCCGCCTGAAAACTTCACGCGGGAGCCCGATATGATTGCCGTCATCTATCGCTGGCGCGTCGACAAGGAAAACGAAGCGGAGTTCCGGCGCCGCTGGAACGAAATCACCCAAGACATCGTCAGCCATCATGGCGGCGGCGGTTCGCGCCTCCATCGCGCCGAGAATGGCGACTGGGTCGCCTATGCGCGCTGGCCGTCAAGAGAAGACCGCGACCGCGCCTTCGCCGCCCGTGAGCGCGCCATGCACGACACCACGCCGCAAGGCGAAGGCAAGGCGCGCCTCATCGAGGAAACCTGGCTCGATATTGTCGACGACCTGCTAATCCCCGAGGCGGAGCTTCCCCCGAGCTTCCACTGATCGTCAGCCGCGCTTTGCCCATGCGAGCGCCTGTTCAAGCCGGTCATTGCCCCAGAAAAGCTCGTCGCCGACAAGGAATGACGGCGCGCCGAAAAGCCCGCGCGCGATCCCTTCCTCGGTCTGCGCCTTGAGCCGCGCCTTGTTCTCCGGCGTATTGGCCCGCGCCGCGACCTCTCCCGCATCGAGGCCGAGCCTTGCGAGAATCCCGCCGAGCACGGCGTCGTCGGCAATATCCTGCTGCCGCGCGAAATTGGCTTCATAGACCGCGCGCGTGAAGGCGGGCGTCCAGCCCTCCTCCGTGCCGAGAAGCGCGATCCGCGCCGCCTTCAATCCGTTCTGCGGAAAGCGCACCGGCTCCTTGAGGACAAGACCGTCGGCCTCGCAGATCCGCGCCATGTCGCGCCACATATTGCGGCCCTTGGCCGGATAGATGTTGAAGGGACTGTCGGTCCACCCTTGAGCGCCGAAGATCGGGGCAAGAAGAAAGGGCCGCCACAAAAGCGCGACGCCCGCTTCGCGCGCCAGCCGCTCGACCCGCATCGCGGCCGGATAGGAATAGGTGCTGGCAAACTCGAACCAGAACTCGACCTTCGTCATGCGTCCTCCCTTGAGGCGGCGCCTCGCCGCCCGCCCGGGATTTGGACGAAGTAGGGACTTTTTGTCCAGCGCCGAGCCTTTCGCCCGGCGCAAATCCCTGCCGGGCGGCGGGAATCGGCGCTTTCTCGGCCCCTCTTGCTGGGCAACCGGATTTCCCTATGATGCGCCGCAAAATAGCGGTCCTTTGAGCGGAAAAATCATGAGTGGCGCGACGAAAAACGTGAAAAAGGTGGTGCTTGCCTATTCGGGCGGGCTCGACACTTCGATCATCCTGAAATGGCTCCAGACGACCTATGGCTGCGAGGTCGTGACCTTCACGGCCGATCTCGGCCAGGGCGAGGAGCTGGAGCCGGCGCGCAAGAAGGCCGAGATGCTCGGCATCAAGGAAATCTTCATCGAGGACCTGCGCGAGGAATTCGTCCGCGACTTCGTCTTCCCGATGTTCCGCGCCAATGCGCTTTATGAGGGCGTCTACCTTCTCGGCACCTCGATCGCGCGGCCGCTGATCGCCAAGCGCCAGATCGAGATCGCCGCCATGACGGGCGCCGACGCCGTCTCCCACGGCTCGACAGGCAAGGGCAACGACCAGGTGCGCTACGAAGTGAGCTACGGCGCGCTCAACCCCGACATCAAGATCATCGCCCCCTGGCGCGAATGGGACCTGACCTCGCGCACCAAGCTCCTCGAATTCGCCGAGAAGAACCAGATCCCCATCGCCAAGGACAAGCGCGGCGAAGCGCCCTTCTCGGTCGATGCGAACCTTCTCCACACCTCGTCGGAAGGCAAGGCGCTGGAAGACCCCTCGCAGGAAGCGCCCGACTTCGTTTACCAGCGCACCGTCTCGCCCGAGGAAGCGCCCGACAAGGCGACCTATATCGAAGTGGGCTTCGAGAAGGGCGACGCCGTCTCCATCGACGGCGTGAAGATGTCGCCCGCGACGCTGCTGACGAAGCTCAACGAGCTTGGCGGCGCGAACGGCATCGGCCGCCTCGATCTCGTCGAGAACCGTTTCGTCGGCATGAAGTCGCGCGGCATCTACGAGACGCCGGGCGGCACGATCCTGCTCGCCGCCCATCGCGGCATCGAGTCCATCACGCTCGACCGCGGCGCGATGCACCTGAAGGACGACCTGATGCCGCGTTATGCGGAGCTCATCTATTACGGCTTCTGGTTCTCGCCCGAGCGCGAAATGTTGCAGGCGCTGATCGACAAGAGCCAGGAAATGGTCACCGGCACCGTTCGCCTGAAACTCTACAAGGGCAACGTCTCGGTCGTCGGCCGCACCTCGCCCTATTCACTCTACTCGATGGCGCATGTGACCTTCGAGGAAGATGCGGGCGCCTACGACCAGAAGGATGCTTCCGGTTTCATCAAACTGAACGCGCTCAGGCTGCGCCTGCTCGCCGCGCGCAACAAGCGGATCAAGGGTTAAAACGTAAATGCGTATCGAGGCCATACCGATCGGCGTCAACCCGCCCCACGACGTCAACGTCATCATCGAGGTGCCGCATGGCGGCCATCCGGTGAAGTACGAGATGGACAAGGCGTCGGGCACGCTCTTCGTCGACCGCTTCATCCACACGGCAATGCAGTATCCGGCGAATTACGGCTTCGTCCCGCATACGCTCTCGGAAGACGGCGATCCGGTGGACGTGCTGGTCGTGAGCCGCATTCCCGTCGTTCCCGGCGCCGTCGTGCGCGCGCGCCCCATCGGCGTGCTCATCATGCATGACGAGGCCGGACAGGATGAAAAGATCATCGCCGTCCCGGTCGAGAAGCTGAACCCCTATTACAAGAACGTCCGCAACTACACCGACCTGCCCGAAATCCTGATCAAGCGCGTCGCGCACTTCTTTGAGCACTACAAGGATCTCGAGGAAGGCAAATGGGTGAAGATCGAACGCTGGGGCAATGCCGCCGAAGCGGAAGCGATCATCATGAAGGCGGTCGAGGCGGCGAAGAAGGCCGGCTAGCCCTTAAGCATCTATCGACATGGCAAGCGTGCGGCTGATCTCGGTAAGGGATCGGCCGCTTTCTTTTCGCCACTGATTGAAGGCCGCCTGCACCGCCGCCATGGCCTTGCGCGAGGTCGGCGGCTTGTCGACGACTTTCGCCTTGATGAGCGCGGCGGTGACGGAGGGCGACAGGATGAAACTGTCGACGCCCTGATGGCGCAAGAAATACTGCGCCGAGAAGCCCGAAAGCCGCTTGCCCCGCTTCTTCAGGAACTCCAGAAGCTCGACATAGTTTTCGGGCTTCGAGGCCGCGAAGAAAGCGCCCGCCGAGCCATGCTCCTTCGCAAGCTCGACGACGAAGCGCGCATTCTCGACCGTCGCTTTTATCTTCGCCCCGTTCCGGACGATGTGCGTGTCGCTGGCGAGCCGGCCCATGTCTTCGCCGGAGTAAAAGGCGACACGATAGGGATCGAAGCCGTCGAACGCCGCCTCGAAGCCCGGCCACTTCGCCTCGATCACCTTCCAGACGAAGCCCGCCTGAAAGACAGATTGGGTCATCGCCGCAAGCCAGCGGTCGTCGGGAATTTTCCGGATGGCGGCCGCGCTCTTCGGCTTGCCGAGAAGTTTTTCGAGCGCCTTGTCGCCGCCATGCCGCTTGGCGGCGCGCGCATGGATCGTCTTGAAGCTCTCCATCGCCCTCTCCCTCCTCAAGGCAGCGACCACACCGCCTCTATGCCGAGCACGTTGCGCGCCACATCCTGCGCCAGCGCCGCGCCTTCGCGGCTGTTGGTCAGCACCACGACGCCCGCCCGGCGCGACGGGTCCATGACCATCAGGCTTTCAAAACCCGTCGCCGAGCCGCGCGTCCACAGCGTCTCGTGATCCCGGTCCTGCCGCAGGCCGAGGCCGAGACACCAGAAATAGGGCCCTTCCACCGGCACGCGCTCGTTGAGCATGCGCGCCTGCATCTTCGGCCCCATCTGCCTGCCGTCCATGATCTCGATCATGAAGCGCGCCATGTCGGGCGCGGTGGTGCGGAAGGACGAGGCCGCGCTGACGCTTTCGCGCAGGAACGGCCAGACCGGCACGCGCAGCATGTGGTTGAAGACCGGCATGCTGGCAACGAGCGCCAGCACGAAGGCGCCGGCAATGACGATGCTTTCCGGCCGCCCGCGCCCCCGGTCGATGAAACCGTCGCGCGAGCGCGCTATGCCCGCAATATAGGCGAGGTAATAGAAGAAGGCCCCGAGCGCCGAAACGCCCAGCGCATAAAAGACCGCGATGCCGATGACGAAAAAGGCCGCGCCCACGCCGAGCCCCCACCACACCATGCCGATGGCGAAGAGAAGACCGCCCGCCGCCGGCCAGATCATATCCGCGGGCTCGACGCGGCGTTGCAGCGTGAACCGCGACAGGGCCCAGAGAAGCGTGACGATGACGATGAAGGAAATGGCGAAGGGAAGATAAAAGGAAGTCAGCAGAAAGCCGACGGGCACATAGCCGCGCGCCAGCGGCGCGTGTTCCTCCTCGCCCGGCAGATAGGAAGACGTGTCCATGCCCAGCGGCTTGAACGCGCGCTGGCTCATCGCCTCCTCGAACGGCTGGCCCGACACGACTTCCATTACATGCTGGAGATAGAGGAAGCCGACGCCCGAATGGGAAAACCGGCTGCCGGGCTCGAAACTCGTGACATGCGAGGGATGGGCCGCATTGTCGCCGAGCCCCGACGTATTGGTGAGAACCTGGCGAAGCGTGACGCGCGCATTGTCGCCCGCATCGCGCAGCCAGGGCTTCGGCAGGTCGCGCGACAGCGGCGCGTCGAGAAAGAGGAGCTTGTCGCGCACCATGGAGATTGCGGCATAGGCGGCCACCGCCTCGCCGAGCTCGCCCGCCTCGAAGCGCGTCGAAGGCGTCACCGGCGCGTCCGCCCGCTTGTCGGCCTTGCCGAAAGTGCCCGAATAGACGATCTCGCCATCGGCGACGACGGCGATGCCGACGCCCGGAACGTCGAGCTCCTTCATCCGTTCGGGAACGAAAATGCCGAGCGCCCGCACCATGTCCGCGCGCGGCCAGGAGAGCATGCCGCCCTCGGCGCGCGGATCGGCCGGCCGGGGATCGGCGGCCCGCGCCGCCTGCGGCATCAGGAACACAGCAGCCAGGAAAAAGACGGCGGCGAGACCGCCTCTCCCCGAAAGACCGCGCGGCGAGGTTTGACAGCGCCACGGTTTCTGCATTATCCCGAATGCCTCACGCATGATGGAGCGTTGATGTCTGCCTTTGGAGAAGCCTCGCGGCTCTGATCCGGTTCTTGCCGGGTTCTGAGGCCGTTTGAAGCCGCGGGCCGTTTGGTCCGCATGGCGAATGCGTGCGTGGCTGGGTTCGGCCCGCGCCCTGCGGCTTTTCTCCAAGGCAATTCCAATGAACGTCTCGAAATTCGAGCAGCGCACGCTCCATGCGCTCGCCCAAGGCGCGGCCATCCGTGTCGAGAAGGATGAAAAAGGAAAAATCCAGGCTGTCATCTGCGTCACGCGGGAAGGCTGGCTCTTGTCTGACTGCACGCTGGCAACCTTTCGCCGGTTGAAACGGCGGCGGTTGATCGCCTCCCGAAGCGGAGGGCCCTATCGCATTACGCGCGAAGGGCTCGGCGCCGTGAGAGCTCAGCTCGACAATCGCTGATTCCGCCCCTTTCTCATAGCGCCGCGCTCATATCGGCGCGTCGAGTGGAATGCGCGGCACCTGACGCCGCAGCCCCAGCGCCTCGATGCGCCCGATGACATCGGCGCCGAGCGGCCCCTTGGCCTCGGCGGCGACGATGTCGAGAAGCTCGCGCCGGTTCTTGACGCCGAGCACCACCGTATCGACGCCCTCGATGGCGAGCGCATAGCGATGCGCGAGGATGGCTGGGTCTTCGCCGAGCTCCCTGCAGAGCGCGCGGAAGGGCGCGGCCTTGTCGTAGTCGAGCCGGTCGGGATCGTCGGCGGCGAGCGGCCGGTCGATCTCGGCGGTGAGCGCGCCCGCCTGCACCGCGCGTATGCCCATGACGCCGACATCGTTGTTCCTGGCCGTGCGGATGATGTTGCGCGGCTCGGCCGGTTCTTCGTAACGGCGAATGCCGCCCGCCGAGTCCATCAGATTGGCGATGGCCTGCACGGCGGCGGGCTTCGGTTCGCCCCTGAGCGCCTCCATGATCGCGCGCGGCAATCCGATGCCCGTAATGCCCCAATCGCCGATAAGGCCTTTGGCCTTCAGCTTCTCGAAAGTCGGCACGATGCGGCCGACATAGACCGTCCATGGCACCGCGCCATAGGTGTGATAGGCGGGGTCGCGCTCATAGACATAATCGTCGGGATAGATGTTCGAATGCAGGAAGAAGAGATCGACCTGTTCGCGGCCGAGCGTTGCAAGGCTCCGCACCAGCGAGGTTTCGAGGCGCTCTTCCAGCCCGTCGAAATGCCGCGTGCCGAGAATGCATTTCGTCGTCACGCGCATCTGCGACGGCCACTTGCCGTCGAAGGCCGCGCCGACGACGGCCTCGGCTTCGCCCTTGCCATACATCGGCGCGAGATCGAGAAGCGTGATGCCCGCATCAACGGCGGCATGAACGGTCGCCACCGCCTCGTCCCGGTCGGTCTTGCCCCAGATCTGGCCGAGCCCGCCGCCGCCAAGCGTCAGCGCGCTGACGGGCCAGAGATTGCCGAGCTTGCGCGTTTCCATTTCGCTCCCCGATCCTCGTCTCAAAAGCCGTCGGACAGCGCGACGCCGCGCTGGCGGCAGGCGGCGATCACCGTATTGCGCATGAGACAGGCGACCGTCATCAGGCCGACGCCGCCCGGCACCGGCGTGATCGCGCCCGCAACCTTCGACGCTTCGGCGAAATCGACATCGCCGACAAGCCGCGTCTTGCCCTCGCCCTTGTCGGGCGCCGGCACGCGGTTGATGCCGACATCGATGACGATGGCGCCGGGCTTCACCCAGTCGCCCTTGACCATGTTCGGGCGGCCGACGGCGGCGACGAGAATGTCGGCCTGCCGCGCAAGGCCCGGCAGATCGTGCGAGCGGCTATGCGCGATCGTCACCGTGCAGTTTTCCCTGAGCAGCAATTGCGCGATGGGCTTGCCGACGAGATTGGAGCGCCCGATGACGACCGCATGCTTGCCGGAAAGATCGCCGCCGCCCGCGAGCTTCGCCATGATGAGGCAGCCCTCGGGCGTCGCCGGCACCATGGCGGGCAAACCGCTGGCGAGCCGTCCCGCATTGAGCGGATGGAGCCCGTCGGCATCCTTCATCGGGTCAATGGCGTCGATGACCGCCTGCTGGCTGATCTGCTCGGGCACGGGAAACTGCACCAGAAATCCGTGGACGGAGGGATCGGCGTTGAGCTCGCGCACCTTCGCCAGCACCGTCTCCTGTGAGGTGTCGGCCGGCAGCTTGAACTCGAAGGAGTTCATGCCCGCCTCGACCGTGGCGATGCCCTTGTTGCGGACATAGACCTCGCTCGCCGGATCGTTGCCGACCAGCACCACGGCAAGACCGGGCGTGAGCCCATGCTCGCGCTTCAGCCGCGCGACTTCGGCGGCGACGCGCGCCTTGATCGCCGTGGCGATGGCCTTGCCGTCGATGAGATTTGAACGGGGGGATTTGGACGTCATGAGGCACCTCGAACTTTGTGGGGTGCCCAGGCGAGCGGCTGCAAATTCTTGCGCTTCCCGGTGGTCCTGCCCACCTTGCTTCGCCAGTCACGCAAGGCCTGCATATTAGAAGCCGGAAGCATCGGGCGCAATTCGCTCATGCCGGCCTCGCAAGGGCATCGACAAGGGCGGCGAGCCTGTCATGGAGAAGCTGCGAACCGAGGCCCGTTCCCCTGACCGTCACGACCTTCACCCGCCCGGTCTCACCCGAAGCGATCTCGACGGCGCTTTTGGGAACCCCGAGCGCCTTGGCAAGGAGCCTCGCCACCGCCTCGTTGGCCTTGCCCTTTTCCGGCGCTTCGGTGACCCGCAGGCGGAGATGGGCGTGGCCCTCGGCATCCGTTCCGACGCCGTCGATCCGGGCATGGGCGGCTTTGGGCGTCACCCTGACGCTGATCGCGATCCCGTCCTCAAGCATCCTGACCGGCGAGGAGGACATGGGCCGCCCCGGCGCTCAGTAGACCTGAAGGGAGCCGAAAAGCTCGATGATGAGGTTCTGGAGGAAATAGAGGAGCAGCAGCAGCACGATCGGCGAAATGTCGATGCCGCCGAGATCGGGCAGGATGCGCCGGATGGGCGCCAGCGCCGGTTCCGTCACCCGGTAGATCACATCGACCACCGTATAGACGAAGCGGTTCTGGGTGTTGATGACGTTGAAGGCGATAAGCCAGCTCAGAACGGCGCCGATGATGATGACCCAGGTGTAAAGCTGGATGACCTGGATGATCAGGATGAGAAGGGATTGCATGGGCCCCCGGGCTTTACGCGCCCTGCCGGGGCGCGGGCCCGGAGGACGGAGGATGGGTTCGTCTGGTTGGCCAAGATGTAAAGGGCCAAAGCCCCCCGTTCAAGCGCGGGCTTGTCCCCTTTGGCGCCGCCCCGCCGGCCCGCCCCGCCCGGTCTCTTGACACCTTCGCCGCCTCCCCCTAAAGAACCGGCTCACTCCGGGGCCGTAGCTCAGTTGGGAGAGCGCCTCGTTCGCAATGAGGAGGTCAGCGGTTCGATCCCGCTCGGCTCCACCATTCCCGGAAACCGCAAAGCCGCCCGCATTCCGCCCGTCCTCGGGCCGGAAGCCTCGGCCCTATATGTTCCGGCCCCCAAGACCGAACGCCCGCCCACGGCCTCCATAGGCCCGCCAACATGCGGGATAAGTCAGGTCGCCGGGCAACCGCCTATCGCCGCTGGGCAGGCAAGGCCGGCTTCGTCGCATTGCCCGCCTCGGACCCCGCCCAGCTCACCCGCCAGATGACGTTCGCCACATCGTCGGACACGAGGAGCGAGCCGTCCGCCGCCTCCGCGATCCAGACCGGACGCCCCCATATCCGCATGGACGCGGCCTGGTCGCCGCCCGCTTGCGCGCGCGGCATATCCGCGCCGAAGCCGGTCATGAAGGTCTCGTACCCGCCACGCGGCCGGCCGCCGCGGAACTTCACCCGGACGAGCGAAATGCCCGCCCCGCCCGCATTGCGCGGACCGTGAAGCGCGACGATGGCGTCGCCGCGAAATTCGCTGGGAAAACCACGGCCCTGATAGAAAATGAAGCCGAGCGGCACCGAGCGCGGCTTGAAGAGAAGGTCGGGCGCCGCCGTCTCCTTGACGAGATCCGGGCGCAGGTCGCCGAATTGCGGATCGGGATGGTCGCCCAGATAGGCATAGGGAAAGCCGTAAAAGGCGCCCGGTTCGACCCGCGTCAGAAAATCGGGCACAAGCCCCTCGCCGAGACCTTCGCGTTCGTTGACGACGGCATAGAGGTCGTCCGTTCCCGGATAAAATGCAAGGCCGACCGGATTTCGCAAGCCGCCGGCATAGGTCGACTGCGCCTTCCCGTCGCGCCCGAACTCTTGGATCGTCGCGCGCGGCCAGGCGTCCTCGCCGACATCCGTCTGACTGCCGATTGAAACGTAGAAGTGCTTTCCGTCGGGCGCAAAGACGATTTCGCGCGTGATGTGCCCGCCGCCCTGACCAAGCGCGCCCGGCCGCGTCACCATGCTGCGCACGCCGGGGCTCAACATGTCGTCGCCGATATCGACGCGCCAGACGGCCCTGCGATCGGCGACGTAAAGCGCGCCGTCCTGAACGGCAAGCCCCGTCGGCTCGCGAAATCCGGTGAGGAAAGTTCTGCGGACCTCCGCCACGCCGTCTTCATTGTCGTCGCGCAGCGCGACGACCTGTCCGAGATGCGTTTGCGAAACGAAAACCGTTCCGTTCGGCGCGACCGCGATTTCGCGCGGCCGGTCGAGCCCGCTTGCAAAGATGCCGACGTGAAAACCGTTCGGCACATTGGGCATCCAGTCGTCGGCGCGCGCGACGTCTTCGGCCTCGATCTGACTGGAGGGGTTGTGATAGGGCGCGGGAAGATCGGACAGATGGAGTTCGAAATGCTGGCCGACGGCGCCGCCGCCGGAACCGGCAAGAACGGGCGACGAAGCGAATAGCAATGCGAGACAGCTCGCGGCGAAAAAAACCTTCCGCCGCAGGGGCCGATTGTTCGCAGAAGAATTTTGACCGCGCTCGTACATATGCATCGTCCGTTCAGACGATAGCGCGCGCGGAACGCCGGTGCAATTTCAGCGCGCGTTCGCCTGTGCCGCGTTTTGCGGCAACCAGTGATCGAGAAACCGCGAGAGCCATCCTCTGAGCCGCGCATCGTGCAGCGCGCGCCCCGCCCGATGCTCATGCGCGGGCTGCGCGCCGGGCTGCGTCAGCCGCTGCCGCGCCATCAGAAGCCATGCATGCATCATCAGCGCCGTATGCTCGGGATGGAATTGAATTCCATAAGCCGACTTGCCATAACGCATCGCCTGGACGGGAAAGTCGTCGCCTTCGGCAAGCTGCACCGCGCCGTCCGGCAATTCGAATCCCTCGCGATGCCACTGATAGACATATTGCGGATCGTCGAAGAGATGCGTTCCGTCCGCCGTCGGACGAATTGGAAAATAACCGACCTCGCATCTCTCGTCGGCGCGGCCATAGACGCGCGCGCCGAGACTCTTGGCCAGGAGCTGCGCGCCGAGGCAGATGCCGAGATAGGGCTTCTCTTCCCTCAGCGGAACGGAGATCCAGTCCATCTCGGCATGGATGAAGGGAAGATCGTCATTGGCGCTCATCGGCCCGCCGAAAATGATCGCTGCGTCGTGGCTCTCCATCGTTTCGGGCAAGGGGTCGCCGAGCGCGGGGCGGCGGATGTCGAGCGTGCATCCGCGGCGGCGCAGCTCCTGCGCGACACGGCCGGGATTGGAACGCTCCCGATGGAGGACGATGAGAACGCGCTGGGTCATGATCGGTACGGCATGGTCAATGCGTCATGGTTACTGACCAATTTGGGCCGGACTGTGGCGCTTCGCCAGTGCAGGAGGGCCACAGGCCGGGATTTGTCGAACCCCGAGCCTGCGCCCGAAACCCCTTACATGGCGCTAATGCCGCCGTCGATCTTGATTTCCGAGCCGGTGACGAACTTCGATTCGTCGGAGGCGAGGTAAAGAACCGCATAGGCGACGTCGTCCGGATCGCCGACGACGCCGAGCGGCACCTGCTTGGCGAGCTTTCTGACCAGCTCCTCTTTCGACATGCCCCGCGCCATGCCGTCGAGGATCGGCGTGTCGATGAAGGTCGGATGGATCGAGTTCGAGCGGATGCGATAGCCGCGCTTGGCGCAGTGAAGCGCCACCGACTTCGACAGCAGCCACACCGCCGCCTTGGCTGCGTTATAGGCCGCCATGTTGTGGCCGGCGATGAGGCCGGCGATCGACGAGGTATTGATGATCGAACCCGGCGCATGGGGCACCATGTAGGGGATCGCATATTTGCAGCCGAGGAACACGGAATCGGCATCGACCGCCAGCACGCGCTTCCAGGTCTCGAAATCCGTGTCCTCGACCGTCGTGCCGCCGCCTATGCCGGCATTGTTGAACAGCACATTGATGCCGCCCATGGCCTTGTCGGCGAAAGCGAGCGCCGCCTTCCACTGATCCTCGCGCGTGACATCGAGCCCGACCGAAAAGGCCTTGCCGGGATATTTCGCGTTGATCTCGTCGGCGACGGACTTCGCGCCCTTCTCGTTGATGTCGGCAAGCGTGACGAGCGCGCCCTCCTTGGCCAGCATCATGGCCGACGCCTTGCCGAGCCCCTGCGCGCCGCCCGTGACGAACGCCTTCTTTCCTTCGACGCGACCCATATCGCTCTCCCGTGAGGTTTGTGTGTTGCCTGTTTCGACTGTTTGAATTCGATGGCCTAGAGCATGGCCGTGTTGGTCGGCACGCCGAGAAAGAGCCGCCCCGTCAGCTCATAGGTCGCCTCGCTCACCATCATGTGCTGGGTGGCGACATGCACGTCGCGGAAATGCCGTTGCAGGGCCGAGGTCTTGTAGACTGATGTGCCGCCGCCAAGCGTGTACATGAGATCGACCGCGCGCGCCGCCGCACGCACCGCATGGGTCGTCGCCAATCGGAGATCGCGGCGATGCTCGACGCTGATGACGCCGTCGCGGCTCGCCGCCGCCCAGGCCGCCTCGATCGCCTCGACGAGATAGGCCCGTGCCGAGCGCGTCAGCGCCTCCGCCTCCGACACGTCGATCTGCGCCTTGGCGCGGGCCGCCAGCGGCTTGGTCGAGCCCTGCGGCGTCTTGCCGCCGGCAAGCTCTATAATTGCCTCGATCGACCCGCGCGCGAGCCCGAGCGCGACGGCGGCGATGCCGATGCCGAGAAGACCGAATGTCGGGAAGCAGTAGAGCGGCCGGTCGAGCGGCTTGTCGGAAATGAGGCTCGGCGCGCGGCTCGCCGGGACGAAGACATCCTTCACCTCGAAATCGGTGCTGCCGGTGCCGCAAAGCCCCGACACGATCCACGTATCGAGAAGCGTGACGTCGGAGGCGGAGAAAATCATCATCCGGTTCTGCGGCACGCCTTCCGGCGCCATTTCGGGCTTGCCGTCCTCGCCCATGATGAGCGCCCCGCCCATGATGGTACGAGCATTGCGCGAGCCCGAGCCCCATTGCCAGCGGCCCGAAACGCGATAGCCCGCAACGCCGCCTTCGACCGCATGGCGCGCCTGGCCGCGCGGCGCGAAGACGCCCGCCGCGATCGACATCGGCTCGCCGAAAGCGGCCCGCGCCTCGTCGGGCGCGACAAACGCCGCCGTCATGCCCGAGGTCGCACCGATGAAAACGCACCAGGCGGTCGACCCGTCGACCCGCGCGATCCGCTCCACCGCATCGACCAGCACCATGGGATTGGCTTCGAGCCCGCCATAGGCGGCCGGAATGAACATCCGGTGGAGACCGAGCCGCGCCGCATGATCGGCGATGTCCTGCGGCAGGAAGCGATTGCGCTCGATCTCGTCGACGCGGGGCGCGACGGCAAGCGCGAGTTCCTCCGCCGCCTGAAGCGGATCGGGAAAGGCGGGTGCGGTTCCTTCGGACTTGCTCATGGTCTCACCCTTCACGCGCCGAGCTTCAGCCGGTTCGCGATGTTGTTTTTCTGCATGTTCGACGAACCGCCGACGATGGGCAGGCTCACCGCGTCGCGCACATAGCGCTCCATGTCCATGGCGTCGGAAAGCCCGTAGGCGCCGGTGACGCGCTGGCACATCTGCGTGACTTCCGCCGCGCCTTCGCAGCAGAAGAGTTTCGACATCGAGGTCTCGACCGAACAGGGCCGGTCCTGATCGGCAAGCCAGGCGGCGCTGTAAAGCATCAGCCGCATGGCGCGGACCTTTGTGCGCGCCTCGGCGAGCGTGTGCCGGATCGCCTGATGGCCGGCAATGGCGCGGCCGAATTGCTCGCGCTCCTCCGCATAGGCCCAGGCGTCGGCGACGGCGGCTTCGGCAAGGCCGAGGGCGCAGGCTGAAAGTTCGAGCTTCTCGACCTCGAGAGCGCGGCCGGCAAGCTGTTCCCAGCCCCGGTTCCACATCTCGGGCCCGCCGAGAATATTTGCCGCCGGAACGCGCACATCGTCGAAGCTGACATCCTTCGTCTCGACGCCCCTGATGCCGAGATGGCCGAGCGGCGTGATGGTGATGCCGTGCAAGGTCGGCGGCACGAGCACGATGGAAAGATTTTTGTAGCGCGCTTCCTTCGGGCCCGAACGCAGAAGGCAGAAAATGTAATCGGCGATATGCGCGCCGGTGCACCAGCGCTTGGCGCCGTTGATGACGACCTCGTCGCCTTCGAGCCGCGCGCTCGTCTCGACCGAGGCGAGGTCGCCGCCGACATTGGGCTCGGAGAGCCCATAGGCGAAGAGCAGCTTCCCCGCCGCGACTTTCGGCAGCAGCGCCTGCTTCTGCGCCGCGCTGCCGCGCTCGCCGAGATTCATGCCCGCATAGCAGACCGCCATGATGTAGGGGCAGGCGACCGCGACCGAGCGCTTGGCCAGCTCTTCGATGACGGCCATGGTTGCGAATATGTCGATGCCCGCGCCGCCATAGGCCTCTTCAACCGTGAGGCCCATCAGGCCCATATCGGCGAGCTTCGCCATGACCTCGCGCGGATAGATATTGCCGCGATCCCAGGCCCGTGCCTTGTCGCGCGGCATTTCGATCTCGACGAAGCGGCGCACGCTGTCGCGCAGCAGACGCACATGCTCGGGCTCGTCGAAATTGATCGGCATGTCGCCGGCGGAGGCCGCCATCTCTCAACGCCCCTTGAAGGCGGCGGGCCGCTTTTCAAGGAAGGAATGCACGGCCTCGCGGTGGTCCTCGGTGGCGAAGGTCTGCATCTCATAGGCGATGGAGGCATCGAGTATGGAATGGGCGAGCTGCTTCAGACCGATATTGGTGGCGACCTTGGTGTAGCGGATGGCGACGAGCGCGCCGCCCGCGAGCCGCGCCGCGAAAGCGTCGACCCGCGCATCGAGTTCGGCATCGGGCACAACATGATTGATGAGGCCGATGCGCTCGGCCTCGACCGCCTTCACAGGATCGCCGGTCATCAGATATTCCTTCGCCCGCGCATAGCCGACAAGCTGCGGCCAGATGATGGCGCCGCCATCGCCCGCGACGATGCCGGCGCGCACATGCGGATCGGCGAAGCGCGCATTGTCGCTGGCGAAGATCACATCGCACATCAGCGAGATCGTCGCGCCGAGGCCGACGGCGGGGCCACGCACTTTGGCGATGATCGGCTTTTCAAGATCGAGGAGCGAGAAGATGATGCGCTTGGCTTCGGCCGCGTCGGGACCTATCTCGCCCGCCTCGAAGGAGCGCTTCATCCAGTTGAGGTCGCCGCCGGCGGAAAAGGCCGCACCTTCGCCCGTGAGCACGATGACGTCGGACAGCGGATCGTCGGCGGCGTCGAGAAAGATCGAGGAAAGCTCGCGATGCATCTCGGCATCGACCGCATTCATGAGCTTCGGATTGGACAGCGCCAGCGTCAGCACGCGACCCTGCCGGCTCGCCTTGATGCGCGTATAGCGCCCGAAATCGACCGGCTGGCGGCTCATCCCGTTCTCCCCTTCGGCTTTTTGTTCGGGCGATTGTGGCGCGCGCGGGCTGAGATGAAAAGCCCGTTGCGCCCGCGGGCCAAAACGAAAACCCCGGCCGCTTGCGGCCGGGGTTCCAGATTGATGGCGGATGGACTGCCTTCGGACCTTAGCTGCCGGAGGTGAAGTGGAAGCCCACTTCCTTCGCCGCGGTGACCGCGTCGTCGGGCTGTTCCTTGACGCCGGGCTCGCCGAACACTTCGATCTTGCCGGGCGCGCCTTCGAGCACCGCCGCATAGCCGAGGCGATCGGCGCGCGTGACTTCCGTGAAGTTCATGCCCTTGTCGGTGCTGTAGCCGACATAGCCCTGAAGACCGACGAGAACGATCGTGCCGTTGGAAAGCTCGACGCCGCCGCCGATCGACTTGTCGGTGCCGCTGTTGACCTTCGCCCAGGTCGCGCCGTCATCCGTCGAATGGTAGACGTTGCCGCGCATGCCGAAGATGAGCGCCGAGCCGTCATTGAGCGACATGCCGCCCCAGAAGGAGCCTTCATAGGCCGTCTTCACCTCGGTGAAAGTCTTGCCTTCGTCGGTCGAGCGGAAGACCGTGCCGAGTTCGGCGGCGACGAGGATCGTACCGTGCTTCGTCGCGAAGACCTTGTTGAGATGCTTGTCTTCCTTGCTGTCGGCGAGCAGCGTGCGCTGCGTCCAGGTCTTGCCGCCGTCCTGCGTCTCGATGACGAAGGAGAAGGCGCCCATGGCGAAGCCGTGGTTCTCGTTCTCGAAATAGACGGTCATGATCGGCGCCTGCGCGGCCTCGTCATGATAGGACAGCGTCCAGTTGTTGCCGCCGTCCACCGTCTTGATGACCGTGCTGTCGTGACCGCCGGCAAAGCCGACCTTGTCGTTGATGAAGTTGACGCTGGTGAGCGTCACCTGCGTCGGCACCGAGGCGGCCTGCACCCAGGTCTTGCCCTGATCGTCGGAATAGATGACATGGCCGAATTCGCCCACCGCGATGAGGCGCTTGCCGGCATTGGTCGCGGCCAGCAGCAGATCCTTGGTGGCGAGGTTCGACGGCGTGGAATATTCGACCGCGTCCTTGGTCTCGGCAGGCGCGGCGTCGGCGGCGCGCACGGCGGACACGAAGGTCGGCGAAATGGCGAGCGCAAGACCCAGCGCGCCGGCAAGCACCGGGCCCGAGAAGCGCGTGAAATGTCTGAACATGGACGGCATGGTGTGACTGAGGCTCCCTACTCGGCGTATCCGCTGGACCGGGACCCCCGGCGCGCAGCCCTGTTTGTTGTCCGGCTCTGCGGCCAGTTACGATGGGTTATACCGTCAGATCGCGGTCCGGCGCAAAGAAAAGCGCTTTCAGGCCGCCGACGGCAGAAAAAAGGCCGGGCCCCGGTTTCCCGAGGCCCGGCCCAGAAGATTAGGCGCTTTTTTAGCGCACGCCAAGCTGACGGATCGAGTTCGGCGTATAGCGGCTCGGATCGAGCTCGTCGGCAAAGTAGTTAACCGGCGGCTCTTCGTTCTGCATGGCGAGAGCCAGGTAACGACCGGCCTGGAGGTCGTAGACGACTTCCGTGCCCGAACCGCAGAGCGGCACGTTGTAGCGCTGGAGCTGCTGGAGCTCCTGGACGCGCCAGAGCTGGCCACGGCCGTCATAGAGTTCGGCCGACGCGATCTGCCAGGCGTCTTCGTCGTTGTGATAGACGCGACGGGCATAGACGTGACGCGTGTTGGCCTTCAGACGCGCTTCGAAGTTCCAGGTGCGGTGCACTTCGTAGCGGATCTTGTCCTGGTTCAGGTGCAAGGGCTTCACGAAGTCCTTGTACTTGGTGGACTCGGCGACGTAGTCGTTCGCGGCGATGATGCGCGGGCCCTTGTCGATGACCTGCCAGTCGTAACGGTCGAGAGCGCCGTTATAGCCGTCGAAGGAGTCGGAGGTCGACAGACCGTCCGAGTTCGTGCCCGGATTGTCGTAGGAGATGTTCGGAGCGCGACGGACGCGACGCGTGCCGGGGCTGTACTGCCAGGCCTGACGGCCGCCATTGAGCGTGGCGTTGAGAGCCTCGAGCACCAGAACCACGTTACCCGCTTCACGTGCCGGAGCGATCGTGTTGGCGATGTAGTAGATCGAGGTGTTGTTGAGGTCTTCGGCCCGCTTATGCGCCGGATTCGACCAGTCGAGAATGGCTTCGTCCTGGACGATGGTCAGCGTGTAGTCGCCGCCACGCGTCACGGGCGCCGCAGCGAACTGACGCGTCGCCTTGAAGGAGCGATAGCGCAGCGTGTGGTTCCAGATGATTTCGTTGGCGTTGTTCGGGATCGGGAAGGGGAAGCCCATGATGGCTTCGCCGACGCCCGAGCCGCCGCCGTTCAGAATGCCGACCTTGGCGTTGTTCTTGGTCGCCGAATAAACGCGGTCCGGATAGGCGCAGGTGCGGCGCGTCTGGTACACGTTCATCTTGTAGTCGGGATAGGCCTTCATGAGGGCCTTGTAGCCATCCGGCAGAACCGCGTCGTACTGCGCGGCATTGCCCGCCGTGATCGTGTATTTGATCGCGTCGCTGGCAAACGGATCGGCGAGGTGATCGCCCGGCTTGTAGCTGACATTGCTCGGCACCGTAGGCAGACCGCCCGTCCAGGCAGGAATGTCGCCCTCGCCCGCCTTTTCGGCGCCAATCGGCGTCAGGTCTGCCCCGAGCCGGTTGACCTGCGCGTCCGGCACCTGCGCCAGAGCGCTCGTGCTGAGCGCTCCGAACACAAAGGCGGACACCAACATGGTCGTCCTTTTCATGTACGTTCCCTCCACTTGAATTTATTTCTTTTAATCTACCGACGGTTTTCCATCGGCTTCGTTCTATCGCAACTCTGATGGAATGATATCAAATCGGCAAGAGCGCGCAAAGCGCGCCACGTCCGATTCAAGGGAAAACGATACGAATCTGTGTCCCTGCCGCATCTAAAAGGCGGTGAAAGGGGCATCTTCGGCCTGCACGGGACATTAAATATTTTTAATGTCGCATCGGGCGTCGAATTGCGTCGGAAAATACGGAGTTCCGTCGGCGGAGCGCTCTGCCGCAAACCGTCCCGGCGCGCAGCACCCGAGGCGTATAAATCAGCTTACGGATAAAATAAAACCGCCATGCCGCAGGTATTGGATAGGCCTTGCCGAAAATCCGTATACGGCCCTTGAAGATCGTCGCGGCGGAACGGCCGTCGCCTGCATGAGCGAACTGAAATCGCGGCGCGCGGGTCAAAGAAAAACCCGGCGGCATTGCTGCCGCCGGGTTCGTTGTCGAGATCTTCGTCGGATCAGAACGCGTAGGAGATGCTGGCTGCGAGGTTATCGCGGTCAGACAGCGCCTGATACTTGTCGGTGCCGAAGAAGTTCGTGTAGGTGATGCCGGCCTTCCAAGCGGACTGGAACGAACCGTTGAGGCCGATGCTGATCGACTTGCGGCCTTCCTCGTAGTTGCCGTAAGGCGCCGGCGTGCGGCCCTTGACGTCCCAGGTGAACGCGGTCGTCGGCGTCAGAGTGACCGCGGTGCCGAAGGCGTTGTTGTACTGGAGCTGTCCGAGAAGGACGAAGCCCCAGGACGTCGGCGTCGGACGGCAGCCCGTCGCCGGTGCGAGCGAGAGAGCGCCACCCAGCGGCAGATCGGTGCCGCCGTTGCAGAGGTTGCCCCAGCGCGTGCCCAGAACCCCTTGCTTGCTCGACGTCACGGCGTCCGGCACATAGACCATGCCGACTTCCGAGACGATGATGCCGAGATCGGCACCGGTCATTTCAACCAGAGCATTGGAGTTGCTGTAGGTCGCCGTGGTGCCGACCTGGCCAGTCCACATCTTGGAATGGACCACGCCGTTGATCGTACCGGTCTGACCGCAGCCTGACTGCATCGTCTGCAGGCCCGCGACCGCTGCGGCATAGACCGTCGGGCTGAACAGTGACGGCAAGACGCAGTTGTTACCGAGAGCAGCAATCGTCATCTGGTCGGTATCGAGCTGGAAGGGAGCCGAAGGACGATAGCTCACTTCGCCCTGGACGCCCCAGGTGCCGATGGTCGTGTTGAAGCTCGCGCCCACCATCTTGATGTCTTCAGGATAGACGAGATTGTAGCTGAGGCCGATATTCGACGGCGACAGGATCTGCGTGCCCGGTGAGGCGACCATCTGATTGGTGCCGCCGTTGAGCGGGGCCAGGTTTGTGACCTGGTTGGCCACGAGGGCGCAGTTGAGGATCATCGCTTCAAGAGCCGATCCACGCTGCACCGTCACGCCGTTCAGAGCCGCAACGCCTGCTCCGATGCCCGTCAGAGTCGAGAAGTTGTTGGAGAAGGTGAAAGTGCCAGCCGACAGGCTTCCGCTGGTCAGACCTGCCTGGCCACCGTTTCTGTAGATGCTGGCAGTAGGCGCCTGGGTAACGGCATATTGGCCGGCGGCACCGGTCGGGGTCGCACCCGTCACGTTCGCGCTATAGAAGTTCTGGGCAATCGTTTCCGCACTGGCGTAGATATTGTACGGATCCGACGTTCCAAGACTTCCGCCGACGCCGCCCTGGTTCAGGTAAGCGATCGCCGTCGGAGTAAGGCCGATAGGCGTTCCGAAGACGGCGCTGCTGGCGCCGTTGGGGATCAGGCCGCTCGAACCCAGGTTGCAGCCCTGATACATCGCACCGGCGAAAGCCGGCGTATTGTTGAGGCCGCCCAGCGTACCGGCCGTGCCCCAGGTCGCGTCAGTGACTTTGGATACCTTCTCGTTCACATAGGGCAAACGGGAATGGTAGTTCATGAAGTAGATGCCGAATTCGGTATTGTTCAGATCTTCCGAATACCAGCGCCCGGCCAGACCCCACTGACCGCTGTTGCGGGCATAGTTGTCCTTGGAGCGATAGACGACACCGTTGTCCTGATAGGCAAGCTTGGTCGCGACCGTCGACGTACCGTTGCCGCCGCCCAGCGTGCCGAGCATGCCATTATAGGCGGTATAGTCGATGGCGAGATCGCCGCAGGTGCGCTGACGCGCATAGAGACTCGAAGCAGCCGCGTAATCCGAGTTGAAGATCGCGTTGACCGAGTTCGGATTGCTGCAATTGGCCGAGCCGCCATAGCTGCCGGTCAGGAACGACACGCCACCGGGCGTCGAACCGATCGCCGCAACGTCGGAACCGGCAAACGGCGTACCGCCGCGATCCAGTGCGAACGTGTCCCACTTGAACTGGTAGAAAGCTTCAAGCGAGAGGTTGTAGGGCAGGCCGATCGAAGCGTCGGCGGCCCATACCGGAATGAAGAAGTCCTTCAGTTCCGCGCCAGGACGGCGAAGAGCGGCGACGTCGACCGGGTTGATGACGTTGATGCCGTTCTGGATGAACGTGCTTTCGCCCCAGCTGATGACCTGCTTACCGGCGCGGACGTTCAGCGGAAGATCGCCGATGTTGTAATCGGCGCTGCCATAGAAATCGAGCAGCTTGACGTCGCGGGCGGCATCGGCCTTGCCGTCCGTCAGCGGACGGACGCGGTAGGACGAGTCGCTGTTCAGCACCGCGTCGTAATAGGACGAGAGACGGGCGAAGAACTTGTAGTTCTGGAAGCTCGCCGACAGATCGTTCGTCATCTTCACGGAACCGCTATAGAGGTCCCACTGCTGGAAGTTCAGACGGCTGTCGCCGGCATTGATCGAGCCCGCGACGGTCGCGGGGCCGTTATAGATGCTGACGCCATGAGTCGTCGTCGCGCCGCCGAGATTGTTGGTCGGGAGAAAGCCCTTACCGTCATTGCCGAGCGAGTTCAGTGTGCACGCACCGCTGCTGCCGACACAGGCGTTCTGTGCATCGGGTACGGCGACCGCGATCGGACCGCCTTCGGCCGTCGGAAGCAGCTGGTGATCGACCGGCGAAGTGCCGACCGACGCGCCGCCGGTGATCGTTGTGTCCAAATGCACGTTTACGTCGCCGAAATTATATTCGACGGCGTTTGCCGCGCCCGCTGTCGCTACCAGCCCGGCCGTAACGGCCGCGCCGAATAGCAACGATCGCAAGCTTACTTTTATCATTGAGCGATCCTCCTCGATCCTCGATGGCTACTAATTGCAGCTGGATCGGGAGGTTGAATCGGATGGAACGCTATTCCCCACTCGACTGCCCCCCCGGCCAGTCAGCATCCCTCAACCACTAGCCCACAGTTAAACCCCTTGTGTGTCAAGGCGGAGTTCGGCTGGCGGCAAGGCGCGCACCCTACATTGAGTCCGTATATGGCATTTATGACACGCTCTTATGGGGAGCGGCGGCGCGACCGACGTAACCCCGTCGCCGTGCCTCATTTTCTGGTGACTCAATTTTATGTTGCGGCGCAAAAAAGTTAATGGCGGCAGAGCTTGAATCGCCCTGCCGCCGATAATCGTTTCAATCCGTATAAAGATGATTCAGCGGCGCCGCTTCAGTGCATGCCGCCCATGCCGTTCATGTCGTGCATGTCGTGGCCGGACCCGGCCTCGCCCGCCCGCATCTCGTCCGGCGTCTGCACCTCGACCGTGACCTCGATACGGCCGGCCTTTTCAAACACCAGCGTCATCGGAAACGAAGCGCCGTCCTTGAGTGGCCCCTTGAGGCCGATCAGCATCACATGGACCCCGCCCGGCGCGACCGAAACCGTGCCCCCGGCCGGAAGGACGAGCCTGGCGATCGCGCGCATCCGCATGATCGCGCCGTCCATGGTCATCTCGTGGATCTGCGCCTTTTCCGACGCCCCCGTTTCGACGCCGACCAGCGCATCTTCGCTCGCGCCATGGTTGGTGATGACGAAATAGGCAGCGCCCGTCTTGGCCGCACTGGGCCGCGCCCAGGGATGCTGGATGTCGAGCGAACCGAGCTTGAAGTCATGCGCCCCGGCCGGCGCGGCCGCGAGCAGCAGGGCGGCAACGAAAAATGCGGCGGAAACGAAAAGGCGCGGCAGGGACATGATCGACCTCGGATGTTGTGGAGAGGCGAGACTAGGGCCCTGACCGGCGAAACGAAAGCGATGTCGGCGGGCAAATCCCGCCCGTCCCGGTGCGGAGGCAAACTGTCGCGGGCACCCGCCTGCCGGTCGCCCGCCGCGGAAATCCGCCATAAATGGCTTCCTCCAGATAACTATGCAAACTATTCGCAATTGCATTTGGTGAAAAGCCGTGACAGTCTGCACCTCCGCCGGGACAAGGCTCCGGCATGGAGGTTCCGCCCGTGTTCGTCTGCGTCTGCAATGCGATCAACGACCGGACCGTGCGCGAAATCCTCGCCACGGGCGGCGGCGGCGTCGATACGCCGGCCGCCATTCACCGCGCCGCCGGCTGCAAGCCGCAATGCGGCCGCTGCCTCCCCGAAATGGCCGGAATGATTCGCGAGACGCAAACCGCCTCGGCCTTTGCCAAGGCCGCCGACTGAACCTCCACGGCACTCCGCAGATGACCTGAAAAATGAACAGGATCATATATTTGCGCAAAATTCCGGCGGGCCTCTTTAGCGTTTGACCGCGCGGCGCGATCCGCCGACCATGCGAGCTTCCAACAATCGGGCGGAGGAGGCGCGTCATGAAGGGTGATCCCAAGGTCATCGAATTTCTCAACCGGGCCCTGAAACTCGAATTGACGGCGATCAACCAGTATTTCCTGCATGCCCGCATGTTCAGGCATTGGGGCTTCCGCCGCCTCGGCGAGATCGAATATCGCGAGTCGATCGACGAGATGCGCCATGCCGACAAGCTGGTCGAGCGCATCCTCTTCCTCGAAGGCCTGCCGAACCTCCAGGACCTCGACAAGCTGAAGGTCGGCGAAAGCGTCGCAGAGGCGATCGCCTGCGACCTCGATCTCGAAATGCGGGCGCATCCCTTCTACAAGGAAGCCATCGCCTATTGCGAAACCGTCCGCGACTACATCTCGCGCGAGATACTGGAGGACATTCTGGAGGGCGAGGAAGAGCATATCGACTTCCTCGAAACCCAGCTCGACCTCATCAAGAGCGTTGGCCTCGAAAACTACCTGCAATCGCAGATGGGCGACGGCGAAGCCTCCGCCTCCTGATCGCCCGCCCGCGCAGGGAAGACCTCAGAACACCGCTTGCAGCCTGACCATGGCACCAAGATCACGCGCACCGGCGACATTGCCCGTGTCGTTGCTGCCGCCGAGATAGAGATTGCCCGAAATGCCGGCCATGAGCGGGGCGGTATAGGAGACGCCGAGATCGGTTTCGCTGCCGGTCGGCACGAGGCTCGCCCTTGCGCTGGCAAAGGTCGCATTGCCTTCCATGTCGTTGCCGGTCGCATAATCGACAAGCGCCGAACCCGAGGTGACGCGGAGTGGTTTCTTCAGCGTCACCGACAGCGCATCGTCGGCTTCCGCCACATCGTCCTTGGACAGCGCCGCGCCGAAGGCGGTGCTGGTGAGGCGCGACACGCCTGCGATGAGGCTGTTGCTCGCCACGCTTCCTTCGGTTGTCACGATGGCGGCGTCGAAGCCCGCCTTGTAGCCCGCGCCGAGATCGAGCGCGGTGCCGATGCCGACCGAAGTGCTGCGATTGGTGCCGAGATCGAGCGCGCCCGCCGAGGGCGAGCCCAGCAGCATGCCGCTTTCATCGAGCATCGCGCTTGTCAGCGACACCTGCCAGTCGGGCGTGCCCTCCGGCTCGAACGTATAGCCGAGCGCAAAACCATGCGAGGTGGGCGCGATGCCGAGCGAATGCAGCGTGTCGTCCTCGCCTTGCAGCATGGCGATGGACATCCGCTCGCCCGCGCCGACCGAAAAACCCATAGCCGCATATTGCGCATTGGAGGCAAGCCCGAGCAGCGCGCCCGAGGCTTCCGCATCCGTGCCGGCAAATGCGCTCGCGCCGTCCCAGCGCGCTTCGCTGAAGGAAACCGGCGCATCGGCGCCCTGGCCGCCGCCGACGAAATCCGTGCCGCGCCGATAGGCGATCGACCAGACGGGCTCGGCCGGATTGAGAAGATGGTCGATGCCGAAGGATGTGCGCGGGTTCTCGACCATCTGCTGCTGCGTCGTCTGCTGGTCGAGCGACACCATGGAAAGCGTGCTGCCGTCTTCATTGACCGCGAAATGGCTGACCATTGTCGTCGGCGAGATCTGCGAGGGCAGGATCGAATTTCCGGTCGCGCCCGACTTGCTCATGATCGCCGAATTGAAATCGAGCGGAAAGTCGCGGTGAAAACTGTCGAAGCCGACGGCATTCGTCAGCACCGACCTGACGCCGGCAAGCGAGCCGACCGCGCCGCTCGTGGCGATGGAAGTGCCCGACACCGTCTTCTTGGTGCCGTTGGCGAAAAGCAGCGTCACCGCGCCGACAGGCTGGAAGGCAAGATCGACGCGGAGATAACCGTCGCCATAGGTGGTATCGACGCCCTTCACGCCGAGGTCCTGGCCCGTTGCTTCGAGAATCTGCAAGGCCGTGCCCGTGGTCTGGAGGAACGGCCACTTCTGCAACAGAAGACCGACCGCGCCCGCGACCTGCGGCGCGGCCATCGACGTGCCGGACATCTGCGTGATGTAGGAATAGCCGGTCGACGGCGTCGAATAATTGCTCGCGCCCCAGATGTTCTCGCCATCGGCCATCAGCCACATCGTGTCATAGGCGTAAGACTTGCCGGTGGTCGAGATGAAGCTGCCCGTGCCGGGCGTGTTGCTGAAGCTGCTGATTTTCATCGACGCATTGGTCGAGCCGACGAAGACGAGATGCTGGATAGCAAGATCGGTGAGGCCGGTGATGTTCTGCCCGTTGTTGAGCGGCGCCGAACTGTTGCCGCCGGCAAAGACGATATAGGCGCCCTTGGCCGCGGCCGCGTTGATCGCGGCGATGATCGACGAATTCTGCGTGAAGGGCCCGAGGCTGAGATTGAGCACCTGCGCGCCGTGGTTCGCCGCATAGGTGATGCCGTTGGCGACGTCGGTATAGCTGCCGGAGCCCGACGCATTCAGAACCTTGACCGCGATGACGCTGCCGCCCGGCGCGACGCCCATTATCCCGGCGGAGGGCACCGAGCCGATGATCTCGCTCGAAACGAAGGTGCCGTGGCCGTTATCGTCGGTGACGGCGAGAGATTGATTGCAGGAGGGCGAGATGAGGCAGGCGCTTGTCGGCAGAGGCGCGACGCGGCCGCCGAAGCCGACCCAGGGCGCGGCCGCGCCGGTGTCGACAACGCCGAAGACGACGCCTGCGCCTGTGATGCCGGTTGCCTGCACCACGCTCGCGCCGCTCAGAATATCCTGCGGCGAGCGCGAATAGGTGACAGAGCTGGAGCTCGCGGCCTCCGCGCCCGCAGATGCAAGCGCGCCGGCAAGCGCGAAAACGCCGATGGCAAAACTTCTCTTGAGCCGCATGGCCGCCCCTCCGAAAAAAGGACTACGGCATTTTTCTACGCCCTCACGGTAAAGCGCCGATTAAGCGAATTTCGGACAGGCTCACACCAGCGCGGTAATTTACCTGCTTACAGGCGATTTTTTATCCAGCGCGACGTATCCGAAATATCCTGGCCCGCGCCTTCGACCGTGCTGCACGCGCCGACGAGGCAGCTCAGGAGAAGAAGCAGGGCGATCATCCGTCTGTTCATTGTCGAAATCTCCGGGGGGCGCGGCACGCAATGGCCGCGTCAAAATTCCTATATATTTTATCACCTGCCCGCGCGGGAACAACGCCGCGCCTTGCGGCCGGAAGACGCGGGCGGCAACGCAGCGGGAGCGTCATGGCGGAGAAGTCGATGGAAGCGCGCGAGGAAGCGGCGGCAAAAGCGGGCGGGCTTCTCGCCGGGGCGAGGATGGCCGCGCTCGGCACGCTGGGCGCAAGCGGCCACCCGCTCGTCTCTCTCGTCGCGGTGGCGACGCTGGCGACGGGCTCGCCGCTCCTGTTGTTGTCCCGGCTCGCGCTCCACACGAAGAACCTCGCCGCCGATCCCCGCGCCTCGCTGCTGCTGCGCGACGAAGGAGCCTCGGACCCCATGGCCGAGGCCCGCGTGACCCTGATCGGCGCGATGACGCCGGTCGCCGATCCTTCGGCCCGGCCGCGCTTCCTCGCCCGCCACCCGGAAGCCTCTCTCTATGTCGATTTCACCGATTTCGGCTTCTACGCGCTCGCCGTCGAAAGCGCCCATCTGGTCGCCGGCTTCGGCCGCATCGTCGATCTGACCGGCGCCGAAATTCTCGCCGCGATGCGCTGACATCCCTTCTTTTCCATCGACTCGCCTTGCCGCCATGCGCATCCTTGTCGGCAAAAGAAATGGATGAGGGGGAGACGATGAAGGCAATTTTCGACGATCTGCTGGTGATCGACTGCGCGAGCTTCATCGCCGGACCGGCGGCGGCGACCATCATGTCGGATTTCGGCGCCCGCGTGATCAAGATCGAGCCGCCCGTGATCGGCGACAGCTATCGCCAGCTGATGAAAGTGCCGGGCATGC
>JARLIS010000040.1 GCA_031291615.1 Parvibaculum sp. | reverse complement strand
TGGCGCCGGCAGCACCGGCCGCTGCTGCACCGGCCGCAGGCGCGGCACCGGCCGCCGCTTCGGGCGTCGCGGCCGTGGAGGCTTCCGAGATCACGGCGGCAGGCGCGGCAATCGTCGCGACGGTGAAGTCGCGGTCGATGGTCGGCTTCACGCCGTTCGGCAGCTTGACCGACGAAATGTGGATCGAGGTTCCCATTTCCTGGCCCGTGAGGTCGATCTCGATCGCCTCGGGAATCGATTCCGCGGGGCAGAGGAGTTCGATCGTGTGGCGCACGATGTTCAGCACGCCGCCGGCCTTCATGCCCGGCGAGGCTTCCTGATTGACGAAGTGCACCGGCACTTCGACCGTGATGGTGGCGTTCTTGCCGAGACGCAGGAAGTCGACATGGATGATGAAGTCGCGGACGACTTCAAGCTGCACGTCGCGCGGAATGACGCGCTCTTTCCGGCCTTCGATGTCGATGTTCAGGAGGTGGCTTGTGAACGTGCCCTTCTGGTAGAGGGCGAACACTTCCTTGTAGTCGACGGTGATGAGTTCGGGGGTCTTCTTGTCGCCGTAAATGACGGCGGGGACGCGGCCCTTGAGACGGAGAGAACGGACAGCCCCCTTGCTGCCTTTCTCGCGCGCCTCGGCCTTGAGCGTCAGGGTCTCGGCCATGGCATTGATTCTCCAAAGAAAATAGCCCCGGGAGCGGGTTGCCACCGGGCGCTACCGACGTTTCCTCCAGGGGTGTGGACGCCGATTGGGGCGCGTTATAGCGGCTGGGGGGGTGAAACTCAAGCCGGGAGAGGGGGTTAGGTTCCCGGGGCGGCCATCCTTCGAGACGCCGCTTCGCGGCTCCTCAGGACGAGGTTCTTGATGAAACCATGAGTCCTCACCCTGAGGAGCGAACCGCAGATTCGCGTCTCGAAGGGTCAGTCGAACAGGCTCGACACCGAGCGTTCTTCGGCCGTGCGGCGCATGGCCTCGCCGATGAGGGGGGCGATGGTGACGGCGCGGATGTTGTGGGCGACGCGGACGGCTTCGGTCGGCTGGATCGAGTCCGTGATGACCAGCTCCTTGAGCTGCGAGGCGGAGACGCGGGCGACCGCGCCGCCCGAGAGCACACCATGGGTCACATAGGCCGAGACGGCGGTCGCACCCTGTTTCAGCAGCGCCTCGGCTGCGTTGCACAGCGTGCCGGCGCTATCGACGATATCGTCGACGAGGATGCAGGAGCGGCCCTTCACATCGCCGATGATGTTCATGACTTCGCTCTCGCCTGCGCGCTCGCGGCGCTTGTCGACGATGGCGAGGTCGGCATTGATGCGCTTGGCGATGGCGCGGGCGCGGACGACGCCGCCCACGTCGGGCGAAACGATCATCAGATTTTCGCCCTTGTAGTGGTCCTCGATGTCGCGGGTCAGCACGGGCGCGCCGAAGAGGTTGTCGGTCGGAATGTCGAAGAAGCCCTGAATCTGCCCGGCATGGAGGTCGAGCGTCAGCACGCGGTCGGCGCCGGCCGTGGTTATGAGGTTGGCGACGAGCTTTGCCGAGATGGGCGAGCGGGGGCCGGGCTTCCGGTCCTGGCGGGCATAGCCGAAATAGGGGATCACCGCCGTGATGCGCCGCGCCGAAGCGCGTTTCAGCGCGTCGATGATGATCAGCAGCTCCATCAGGTGGTCGTTCGCCGGATAGGAGGTCGACTGGATGACGAAGACGTCCTCGCCGCGCACGTTTTCCTGGATCTCGACAAAGACTTCCATGTCGGCGAAGCGACGGACGAGGGACTTTGTGAGCGGGATGTTCAGATAGGCGGCAATGGCTTCGGACAAGGCCCGGTTGGAATTGCCTGCGACAAGTTTCATGGCCTTCAACCCCCGGGGATCGCCGCCGACTGTGACACTGGCGCGACGGCGCGAGCGGGTTGTAACAAGGTGTTTTCGGCCTGTAAACAGCGCGGGCGCAGGCTTGCGAAAAGCCTTCAGGAAGCGTTGCCCGGAAGCCTCTGCGGCCCGCCGACAAGCGCCAGAATGCCTTCGGCGGCGGCCGCGCCCGCGTCTTTCGCCAGATCGCCCCAATAGGAGGCGATTCGCGACGGGCGGACGGCCTGCGTCTGCGTCACCGCGCCGACGAGCCGTCCGTCCGGCGTTTTCACCAGCCATCGAATCGCAACGCCCATATCGCCATTGCCGATTGTCGAGGCGGTGACGTTGCCGAGCAGGAGATAGCGCCCGCTGCCTCGCATATGTCCGCTCATGTCCCGGCGCAGCGCTTCCGTCAGAGCCGATTTCAGCGCTTCGGCGCCGTCGCCGGGCGCGGGGCCCATGGCAATCTCGAAGCTCAGGGGCCGCCGCCCTGGAAAAGCGACTGAGGTATCTATGCCGCCCGTCGCCAGTGTGTCGTCCATGCCGGCGGAGGGCACGGCGTCCGTGGCGGCGTCGGCCAGCGCGCCGCCGCCCGCCGCGTTCGACGCCTCGTACCAGACGGCGAGTTTCGACACTGTGTCGGCGGCGAGGCGTTGCAGATCGGCATAGGTGATGTCGTGAGAGGCGGGGCGGACGCCTTCATCGACAATGCGGTGCACCCGGTTGCCGTTTGCATCGCTGACATCGAGCACGGCGACGAGATAAAGCCCGTTCGGGCCTGCGCCCGCATCCATCGCGCCGCCGACGCGAAAGGGCTGGCGGCTTGCGGAGCCGAGCGACCGCCGCTCCGCTTCCTGACGCATCAGATCGGCAAGCAGTTGCACATCGCCTTTGTCCGCCTTGCCGAGCGGGGCGATGTCGAAGCTGAAGGCGGGCGCGAATTTTGCCGCCATGCGGGGCCGGGAAGGCGCGGCGTCGTCGGCGCAACCGGCAAGGCCCAGCAGCGCAATCGCCGCCGCGATGCGCAAGCGCCTCCCGTGTCTCCGATCCGATGCCGGCATGGTTTGCCCCGAACACGCGACGATTCGCGTCCGACCAAGAGTAGCAAGCCGGATCGCGCAGCGCCTGCCTAGACGGTGGCCCGGAGCGCGATCGCCGACATCTGGCGGCCATAGTCGGGCTCGCCGCGATGGGTCGTGCGGCGATAGGAGAAGAACCGTCTCTCATCCGCATAGGTGCAGTTGCCGAGCGTCGCCACGGCGGCAATGCCCGCCGCGCCGAGGCGCGAAGCGGCATAGGCGGGCAGGTCGAACATGAAATGGCCGTCGCGCGCCGAGGGCGTGAACCACTTGTCGTTCGCTCTGTCCGCCTCGAGGAACCTGTCGCGGAACTCCGCGCCGACTTCATAGGCGTCGCGCGAGATGCAGGGGCCGATGGCGGCAACGATGCGTTCGCGCGCCGCGCCGAGGCCGGTCATCGCTTCGACGGTCGCTTCGAGGACGCCGGTGAAGGCGCCTTTCCAGCCCGCGTGGGCCGCGCCGATCACGCGGGCGGAAGCGTCGGCGAAAAGCACGGGCGCGCAATCGGCGGCGAGCACGCCGAGCGTGATGTCGGGTTCGGCCGTCACCATGGCGTCGGCCTGCGGCGCATCGAGATGAGACCATGCGCTCGTGACGCGGATCACCTTCGGGCTGTGCACCTGATAGACGGTGAGAAGTTTTTCCGGCGCGACGCTCAGGCTCTGCGCGATGCGGGCGCGGTTTTCCTTCACCGCGCCCTTGTCGTCTTGCGAGCCATAGCCGCAATTCAGCGAGGCGTAGATGCCCTTCGACACGCCGCCCTCGCGCGTGAAGAAACCATGCCGGATATGCGTCAGCGCTTCGAGCGGCTTTGCGGTCAGCATCGGATCGTCCTCAAAATCCCGCAGGCTCCGGTGCGTCTTGCGGGGTCAGCGCCACGGCCTTGAAGAGGCTGCCCATCTCGTTCCTCGCGGTCAACCTTTTGAGCGCGGCGTCGATTTCGCGCGCCTGCTCTTCATTGGCCTGCGTCTTCAGTTTTTTCGCGCGCGTGTCGATGCCGAGATCGCGCAGGAATTCGCCCTGTTCGACAGGGCCGTGGACGTTGACGCCCGCGCGCCGCGCGACCAGCCCCAGTGCCTCGAAGTCGACATGGGCGGTGATGTCCGCTTCGCCCGGCGCTTCGAAGGGGCTGGCGAATTGATGGCCGCGCACGGCCTGCAACGTATCGCCCGCCGCGCTTTTCACATGGCCGTAATCGACGATGAGCGCCGCGCCGCCATGATCGCGGATGCGCGTCGCTATTTCGTCGGCATAGGCAAGGGATGCGGGCGAGATTTCGGCGATGCCGCCGATGGGCGCGCTGCGCGCCGCCTTGGGCAATATGTCGTCTGAGGGCAGAGGCACGGGCGACAGCACGGAGACGAAGCGCGGATTGTCTTCGGTGCTGCCTTCTCCAAGCGCAATGTGGCGCTCGCACCAGCCGCGATCGGTCTTCACGAATTGGCGGATCGGCAAGGCGTCGAAGAATTCATTGGCGATGAGGAACAGCGGTTGCGGCGGCAATGTGTCGATGCGGTCGTGCCATGTCGCCTGCGGCACCTGTTCCTGCTGTGCGGCCTTGAGGACGGGGCTCGTCTCGACGAAGTGAACCTCCGCGGCTTCGAGCATGGGCGGCACGGCCCGCAGCGCGCGCAAAAGGTCCGCCATCAGCGTGCCGCGTCCGGGCCCGAGTTCCGCAAGAACGAAGGGCGTCGGTGCGCCCTGCCGCGTCCAGGCGTCGGCGAGCCAGAGGCCGAGGAGTTCGCCGAACATCTGGCTGATCTCGGGCGCAGTGGTGAAATCGCCGAGCGCACCCAGCGGGTCGCGCGTCATGTAATAGCCGTGCTTCGGATGGCCGAGCGCCATGGCCATGTAGTGATCGAGCGGCATGGGGCCGGTTTCGGCGATGAGCCGTGCGATCAGACGCGGGAGCGGGCCCGCCGTCATTTGCGCTTCGGCGCGGGCTTGGCCGCGATTTTCGCAGCCGGCGATTTCGGCGCGAGCAGGGCGGCGATGGCGGGGGCCTTCCAGACGATGAGGCCGCCTGCGACGATCATCGGGATCGACAGCACCATGCCCATGGTCAGCCAGCCGCCATAGAGATAGCCGAGCTGCGGATCGGGCTCGCGGAAATATTCGGCGATGACGCGCATCACGCCATAGCCCGCGATGAACGCGCCCCAGATGGTGCCCGGCCGCTTCAGCGCATCGAAGCGATGGGTGAGTACGCGCAGGATGATGAAAAGCAGCAGCCCTTCGAGTCAGGCCTGATAGATCTGGCTCGGATGGCGCGGATAGGGACCGCCTGTCGGGAAGATCACGGCCCAGGGCACGTCGGTGACGCGGCCCCAGAGTTCGCCGTTGATGAAGTTCGCGAGGCGTCCGAAGAAGGAGCCGATGGGCGCCGCCGCGCTTGCCAGATCGAAGAGCGACAGCATGGCGATGTTGTGGCGGCGCGCGAAGATCGCAAGCCCGATCACCACGCCGAAAGCGCCGCCGTGAAAGCTCATGCCGCCATGCCAGACGCTGAGGATTTCAAGCGGATGATCGATGTAATAGCCGGGCTGATAGACGAGGATATAGCCGATGCGGCCGCCGAGAATGACGCCGAGCGCCGCCCAGAGCAGCGCGTCGTCGATCTGGAGCTTCGTCACGGGAGCTGTGCCGTTCCACAGGCGCGGCGTGTCGATCATCTTCAGGATGTAACGCCAGCCGAGCACGAGGCCCGCGATATAAGCCAGCGCATACCAGCGAATGGCGAAGGGCCCCAGATGGATCAGGACCGGATCAATGTTCGGGAAGGGAATTCCGCTAGACGGCATGATGCGATCCGGTTTTTGCCACGGGCGGCGCTAGTCTCACGGGCGGGGCGGGGGTGTCAAGTCGCCGCCTTGGTCGCGGGCGGTGGAAGGGATAAGCTCGCCGGCGCAGAGTATGGAGAGTGACGATGACACAGACGCAAAACCGCGTTCTCGACGAGATCGCCCGGATGTTCACCAACGCCGCGGGCGCGGCGCAGGGCGTGCGCCAGGAGGTCGAGACGCTGGTGCGCTCGCAGGCCGAGCGGCTGGTCGCCGATCTCAATCTCGTGCCGCGCGAGGAGTTCGAGGTGGTCCGCGCCATGGCGAGCCTCGCCCGCGAGGAAAACGAGGCGCTGAAGGCCCGCATCGAGGCGCTGGAAGCCCAGCTTGCCAAGAAGCCCAGGGCGGCCAAAGCGGCCTCCGGCGAGGGCGAACCGGCCTGAGGGCGGCCTCGGTCTCCCCCCGCCATCTCCTTGAGAAATCCACAGAATTCTGACCGGCGCCGGCCTCTTTGCTTGCACCGACTCAAAGCATGCGCCACGTTGGGATGGTGGGATCGGGGGTCGGGACACACAATATGTTGATTGCACTCCCGGATTTGACCCGCACCGGTGACGTCATGTGGGGTTCAGAATGACCGCTTCTCTCGTTGAAGCCGACGAGTTCGATGCAAATCCCCTGGACCTTCTGGAGCAGGTGGCCTCGATCCGCGACTGGATCTTCGAGCGCAGCCATGAAGACGAGTTGACCATCTGCGTCGCGGGCGAGTGGCGCGATCACCAGATTTCCCTGAACTGGCGGAACGATCTCTCCGGGCTTCATGTCGCCTCCACGCTCGACATGCGCGTGCCTGCCGACAAGCGGCCCCAGATCCGGCACCTCCTCAGCCTCATCAACGAACAGCTCTGGTCCGGCCATTTCGACATCTGGTCGGAAGAAGGCGTGCTTCTCTATCGCAACAGCCTGCTGCTTTGCGGCGGCGCGGCGGCGACGCCCGAACAATGCGAGGCGCTGCTCCGTCTCGCGGTCGAGGCCTGCGAGCGCTATTATCCCGCCGTGCAATTTGTGCTCTGGGCGGGCAAGAGCGCCGAAGACGCCATTGCGGCGGCGATGTTCGAGACGCGAGGCAATGCCTAGGCTGCCCTTGCATTTCGCCAGTAAACGGTTTTCGTCATGACGCTTGTTCTTCAACGACCGCTCGTTCTTGTCGGCGCCGGCAAGATGGGCGGCGCGCTTCTTTCCGGCTGGCTTGCCAATGGCGTCGCGCCGGGAAGCATTTATGTGCGCGATCCTTCGCCTTCGCCCGAGGTCGCGCAGCTTGTCGCCGAGCGCGGGCTCCCGTTCAATTTCAACGTGGCCGATATTGCCGCGCGCAAGCCGTCCGTCGTCGTCATCGCGGTGAAGCCGCAGGCGATGGAGGCCGTGCTGCCGGAGCTTCGCGCGCTCGTCTCGCCCGACACTCTCTTTCTCTCCATCGCCGCGGGCACGAGCCTGCACCGCCTGAAGGAACTTCTCGGCGGCGATATTCACGCCGTCCGCGCCATGCCGAACACGCCGGCCGCCATCGGACGCGGCATCACGGCGGCTTACGCCAATGCGCAGGCGACGACGGCGCAACGCGAGCTTGCGACCGATCTTCTCGCCGCCGTCGGCGAGGTCGGCTGGGTCGAGAGCGAAGCGCTCATCGACGCGGTGACGGCGATTTCGGGCTCCGGCCCCGCCTATGTCTTCTATCTCGCCGAATGTCTTGCCGTTGCGGGAGAGTCCCTCGGCCTCGCGCCCGAGCTTGCGATGAAGCTCGCGCGGGCAACCGTGAGCGGCGCGGGCGAGATGCTGCATCAATTGCCCGATCCGGCGGCGACGCTCAGGAAGAATGTGACCTCGCCCGGCGGCACGACGGCCGCCGCGCTCGACGTGCTGATGGGCGAGGAGGGGCTGTCGAAGCTGATGCGCCGCGCGGCGACGGCGGCGCGCGACCGCGCCCGGACGCTCGGGCAGTAATGGACGGGCTCACCGTCTTCGGCCTCTTCGCCGTATCGGCCATGCTCGTCACCTATGCGCTTGAAGATCGCAGCCGCTGGTTCGTGCTCGCCTTTGCGGGCGCCTGCGCGCTCGGGTCGGCCTATGGCTTCCTCCAGGGCGCCTGGCCCTTCGGCGTCGTCGAGGCGATCTGGGCGCTTGTGGCGGTTCGCCGCTGGTCGCGGCTTCCGGGTCTGTAGGCTCGCAAAGTCACGGCTGACCGCCTATTTTCTTGCTGCATTCAAATCGTCATGCCCCGCTTTATGCGGGGCATCCACGCCTTGCCTTCAAAAGGAAGACGTGGATGGCCCGGACAAGCCGGGCCATGACGGCCGCGTGAGAAGAACATGACGCGCAAGCAGAACAAGACGGACAAGATTATCGCGGCGGCGTTGAAGCTCGCGGCGAAGGAGGGCTGGCACGGGCTTTCGCTCGCCGACATTGCGGCGGCGGCGAAGGTGAGCCTGCCTGAACTCGCGGCGGAATTTCCGACCAAGGCGTCGATCCTCGCCGCCTGGTCGCGCGAGATCGACGCGCAGGTGCTCGCCGAGGCAAGCGCCGAAGACCTTTCCGGCGAAAGCGCGCGCGACCGTTTGTTCGACGTGCTGATGATGCGCTTCGATGCCTTCGCGCCACAGAAGCCGGCGCTGAAGCGGATTGCCGAGGATATGTCGCGCGACCCCGTGGCCGCGCTCGCCATGCTCCGCCCGGCGCTGCAATCGCTCGGCTGGATGCTTGAAGCGGCGGGCCTGGACAGTTCGGGCTTTCGGGGTGCCCTGCGCGTGCGCGGCCTCGCGCTCGTCTGGGCGGCAGCCTTCCGCGTCTGGCTCGACGATGGCGAGGATCAGGCAAAGACCATGGCCGAACTCGACCGTCGCTTGAGGCAGGAAGAAGACCTCCTCAACACGGTCGCGCGCTTTTCGCGCCGCCGGGCCGAGGATGCGGCATGACGATTTCCTTCGACGATTTTCTGAAGGTCGATATCCGCATCGGCACGGTCGTCGCCGCCGAACACTTTCCTGAAGCGCGCAAGCCCGCGATCAAGCTCCGCATCGATTTCGGGCCGGATATCGGCGTCAAGAAAAGCTCGGCGCAGATCGTGGCGCATTACACGCCCGAAGCGCTTGTCGGACGGCAGGTCGCCGCCGTCGTCAATTTTCCGCCGCGCCAGATCGGCCCCTTCATGTCGGAAGTGCTGACGCTCGGCTTCGAGGATGAAGCGGGGCGGGTGGTGCTGATCGGCGTCGATCATCCGGTGCCGAACGGCGCGCGGATGATGTAGTCAAAAATGAAACACGCGGCAGGCGGTGATTTCGTCCTTCCGCCATTCGAGAATCTCGACGACGCGGCTGCGCGCGGTGTCGTCGCCGTCGAGCACGCGCCAATATTCGATGCTGGCGCGGCCGTCCTCGGCGATGGTTGAAATGATGTCGGCCCTGAAACTTTTCAGCCGGGCGCGCGCCGCCGCCGCATAGGCGCGGATCTCCGCGCGGCCCTTCAGCGTTCCATCTACAATTCCCATGCGTTCGGCGACGACGGCGCTCATATGCGTGCCGTCTTCGGCATAAAGGGCTGCGACGCGGTCGGCGTCGAGGCTCGTCCAGGCGGCCTGCCAGCGCAGAACCATGTCGGGGATTTTTCCGGCCATGCTCCATCTCCCATATAGGTCAATAATGCTGACCTATAATCCCGGCGGATGCAAGCCTCAGACGGGAACGTGGATCACGGCGCGCAAGCCGCCCATGGGGCTGCGCGAAAGCTGCACGTCGCCGCCATGGCCGCGCGCCACGTCGCGGGCGATGGCGAGGCCGAGGCCGGTGCCGCCCTCATCGAGATTGCGGGCGGCGTCGAGGCGATAGAAGGGGCGGAAGACTTCTTCGAGCTGGCCGTCGGGAATGCCCTGGCCATCATCGTCGACGATGATGGCAATGTCGTCGCCGTCGCGCAGGGCCGTCACCCAGACATTCGTCGCGTATTTGCAGGCATTGTCGACGATGTTGGTGAGCAGCCGCTTGAAGGCGTTGCGCCGCAGCGGCAGCGTCAGGTCGCCATGGGTTTCGAGCGCGACGTCGTGGCCCTTGCGCAGCGCATCGCCGCGCACTTCGGCGAGAAGCTCCGCGAGGTCCGTTTCCTCGGAGCTTTCGCGCTGATGGTCGCGGGCGAAGTCGAGATAATCTTCGAGCATCCGCTCCATTTCGCGGACGTCGGCGCGGAGTTCTTCCGTTTCCGGCGTGTCGCCCAGCATGGCGAGTTGCAGCTTGAAGCGCGTCAGCGGCGTGCGCAGGTCGTGGCTGACGCCGGCGAGCATCGCGGTGCGCTGTTCGATCTGCTTCTGGATGCGGTGGCGCATTTCAAGAAAGGCCACCGCGGCGCGGCGCACTTCGGAGGCGCCTTGCGGCTTGAAGTTCGGCGCGTCGCGGCCCATGCCGAAGCTCTCGGCGGCTTCGGCGAGGCGCTCGATCGGCCGGATCTGGTTTCTCAGGAAGAGCAGGGCGACGACAATCAGCACGATGGAGGCGGCCACCATCCAGACGATGAAGATATGCGAGTTCGCCGCATAGACATGGCTGCGCAGCGCCAAGGCCCGCATCACGCCGCCCTTATAGGCGATGCGGATATCGACATAGTCGTTGTAATGTTCCGTATCGATCCAGAAGGGTTCGTCGATACGGCGCCGGATTTCTTCCGACAGCGAGCGGTCGAGCAGCGAGCCGCGCGTCGAGGGCGTCGTCGGCAGGGTTTCGCCGGGCAGAAAGGCGACGGACATGGAGAGCGACTTGCTGGCGCGCGCCGAAATGCCGGCGGCGATTTCAGGTGTCGGGTTCTGCTCATATTCCGAAAGCAGCAGAGCGATGTCGGAGACGGCGCTTTCCGACAGCGATTGCGTCACCATCTGCCAGTGCCGTTCCATGAACACATAGGTCACGAAGGCTTGCAGGATCACCATCGGCGCGACGATGATGATGAGCGAGCGCCAGTAAAGCCCCGTCGGCAGGAAGCGCTTCAGCAACTGGAATGGTCTGAGCGGCATGATGCGTCAGTCCGGCATCAGCACATAACCTTCGCCGCGAACGGTCTGAAGGTAGACAGGATTGCGCGGATCGATCTCGATCTTGCGGCGCAGGCGGTTGATCTGCACGTCGATGGAGCGTTCGGCGGCTTCGTCCTCGCAGAGGTCGAGGCGCGACAGCGTCCGGCCAGGATGGGTTGCGAAGATGCGCATGAGCTGCACTTCGCGCGTGGTGAGGCCGATCCGCTCCTCGCCGCGTTTCAATTCGCCGCGCGCGATGTTGAAGCGGCAGTCGCCGAATGCAATCTCCTCGCTGCGGCCCCCCGTGGCGCGGGCGCGGCGCAGGATGGTGCCGATGCGCAGCAGCAGTTCGCGCGGCTCGAAGGGCTTGGGGAGATAATCGTCGACGCCGCTTTCGAGGCCGGCGATGCGGTCTTCCGTTTCGGCGCGCGCCGTCAGCATCAGAATGGGCACGCTTGACGTGCGGCGCAGCGAGGCGGCGAAGTCGAGGCCGCTTTCGCCCGGCATCATCACGTCGAGGACGATCAGGTCGAAGGCGAGGCCGGCAAGTTTCGCGCGAGCTTCGCCCGCATTTTCCGCCGCCGAGATGCGATAGCCGTGTTCGGCCAGGTAGCGTTGCAGCAGCTCGCGGATGCGGCGATCGTCGTCGACGATCAGAATATGCGGCGCGTCTTCGTCCGGCGTCGCCTGCGCCGGTCGTCCCGTCATGTCGGTGGTGGCGCTCACCTGGCACCTTTGAAAATGAGACGTTCGACTTCCGGGCGCAGGTCTTCGTCGACGAGCGCGAGCAGCACCGCGCGCCAGGCGCCTTCGGCGGCGGGGCCCGCCTCCGCGAAAGCCTTCTTCACGCGGGCGCGCTGCGGGGCGGCGATGCGGCGGCCGAGTTCGTCGCCCGCCTCGGTGAGGAACAGGCAACGCTGGCGGCGATCCTTCTCGCCGGTCTTCTGCTCGATGAAACCGCGCTCGATCAATTGCCTGAGAACGCGGGCGAGGCTCTGCTTGGTGATGCGCAAAATGTCCAGCAGTTCGGCCACCGTGATCCCCGGATTGCGGCCGACGAAATGGACGACGCGGTGATGGGCGCGGCCGAATTCATATTCGCTGAGGATGGCGTCCGGATCGCTGATGAAGTCGCGATAGCCGAAAAACAGCAGCTCAATGGCTTCCGTCAGGCGCTCCTCGGCGTCCGGCCGGGTGCTTCCGGCCGCTGCGGCCGGGGCTGGGGGGCGCGGTTTTCCTGCGGTTTTCGAGTTGCTCATGAATTTATGTCAGCCTTGTTGACATATTTTTTCCGTGGTGCTAGAAAATCGGGGCCGCTGACGACAGGATAGTCCAATTCCAGCCGGTCGAATCTCCGGATTGTAACTGTTTTCGTCGATCCGGGTTGGGGGCAAAGTAGCAAAGTCGCCGCAGCAAGGCCCGTATGCTCGAGGCCCCCGAATGACGTGCGGCGAAAGAGGAACACGCACATGGCAGACATTCCGTTCGACAAACGCGACGGCTTCATCTGGTTCAACGGCGAGCTCGTTCCCTGGGCCGATGCGAAGATCCATGTGCTGACCCACGGGCTGCATTACGCCAGCAGCGTCTTCGAAGGCTGCCGCGCCTATGGCGGCGAAATCTTCAAGCTGCGCGAGCATTCCGAGCGGCTGATCAATTCGGCGCGCATCCTCGGTTTCAAGATTCCCTATTCGGTCGAAGAGATCGACGCGGCCTGCCGCACGGCGCTGGCGGCGCAGAAGCTCACCGACGGTTATGTCCGCCCGGTCGCATGGCGCGGCAGCGAGGCGATGGGCGTTTCGGCGCAGAAGAACAAGATCAACTTCGCGGTCGCGGCCTGGGAATGGCCGTCCTATTTCGATCCCGAGCAGCGCAAGAAGGGCATCCGCCTCGACCTCGCGCAGTACAAGCGTCCCTCGCCCGAGACGGCGCCGAGCCATGCCAAGGCCGCCGGCCTCTACATGATCTGCACCATCTCCAAGCATGCCGCCGAAGCCCGGGGCTATGCGGATGCGATGATGCTCGACTATCGCGGCTATGTTGCAGAAGCGACGGGCGCCAATATTTTCTTCATCAAGGACGGCGTCATCCACACGCCGACGCCGGATTGCTTCCTCAACGGCATTACGCGCCAGACGGTCATCGGGCTTGCGAAGAAGCGCGGGATCGAAGTCGTCGAACGGCACATCAAGCCGGAAGAGCTTTCAACCTTCTCGGAATGCTTCATCACCGGCTCAGCGGCGGAAGTGACACCGGTCGGCGAGATCGGCGAGCACCGCTTCACGCCCGGCAAGATCACCTCGACGCTTTTCGAGGACTACACCGCCGAAGTGCAGCCGAAGGTCGCCAAGCGCGCGACGGCCTGATCGTGCTTCGAGACGCGCGACCGTTCGGTCGCGCTCCTCAGCACGAGGTTGGGACTTGAAAATAACCCTCATCCTGAGGAGGCGCGTCAGCGCCGTCTCGAAGGATGAAGGCCAGGGAAAAGGGGCGGCCGGGGAAACTCAGCCGCCCTTTTTGTTGTCCCACCGCGACGCCGCCTCGTCGTCGCTCGCTTTCGCCTCGACCCATTTCTCGCCTTCGCGTTTCCAGAAGGGCGCACGGGTTTTGAGGTAATCCATCAGGAATTCCGCCGCGGCGAAAGCATCGCCGCGATGGGCGGATGCCGTGATGACGAGGACGATATTGTCGCCGGGCGCGAGCTTGCCGATGCGGTGGATGATGAGCGAGGCCTGAAGTTTCCAGCGCGTTTGCGCTTCGGCCTCGATGCGCGCGAGTTCGCGCTCGGTCATCCCCGGATAATGTTCGAGTTCGAGCGCAACGTCGCGGACGATGCCGGAAAAGGTCACGACGGCGCCGATGTCGCTGCGCCCTTGCGTGAGGGCGGCTACTTCATCGCCGATGTCGAAGTCTTCCGTCTGGACGTGGATCACGGCCTCACCCTCCCGTCACCGGCGGGAAAAAGGCGACTTCCTTTGCGCCGGCGATCGAGGCCGTGAAGGGCACGTGTTCCTGATCGACGGCGGCGCGGATGAGCTTCAGGTTTTCGAAGGCGGCGGCGTAGCCGGGGCCGCGCGCGGAAAGCCAGTCGATCAGGCCCGCGACGTCGCGCAATGTCTCGGGCGGGTTCACATCCTCCTCGGCCACGCCGGTCTTCTGGCGCACCCAGGCGAAGTAGAGGAGTTTCACGATGCGCCGTCCCGCTTGGCGGCGGCGGGCGGGGGCGCGGCGTCGGGAACGGGCCCGGTCAGATGGTCGATGCCCGCCTTGAAATAATCGTAGCCCGTATAGAGCGTCAGGATGGCGGCCGCCCAGAGGAGCGCGATGCCGACCTCGGTGACGCCGCTGATGAGCTTGTCGCCCGCGGGGCCGGCCAGCAGGAAGGCGAGCGCGATCATCTGGATCGTCGTCTTCCATTTCGCCAGTTGCGACACGGGCACGCTGACGCGCAGCTCGGCCAGGAATTCGCGCAGGCCCGAGACGAGAATTTCGCGGCAGAGAATGACCAGCGCCGCCCAGAGCGAATAGCCCGCAATGGTGCCTTCCCGCGTCAGGGCGAGCAGCACGGCGGCGACGAGCAGCTTGTCGGCGATGGGGTCGAGCATGCGGCCGAGGTTCGACTGCTGCGCCCAGGCGCGAGCGAGATAGCCGTCGAAGAAATCGGTGATGCCCGCGACGATGAAAACGGCCAGCGCCAGCCAGCGCGCCCAGTCGCCTTCGTAGACGACGCAACCGACCACGACGGGAACCATCGCGATGCGGGCGTAGGTCAGGATATTCGGCAGGCTGGTCGGCATATCGGCCTCGCGGGTGGCGGTCGCCCCTTCGAGGGGCAGCATATCAAAAAAGGCGAGAGAGTCAGGCGCTCGTGTCGGGATTTCCGTGGAAGAAATCGTAGACGGTGCGGGCGACTTTCCCGCTGATGCCTTCGACGGCTTCGAGATCGGCGAGGCCCGCGCGCGATACGGCCCGGGCTGAACCGAAATGGCGCAGCAGGGCGCGCTTGCGACCCGGCCCGATGCCCGGCACATCGTCGAGCGGGTTCACGCCGATCGCCTTTGCGCGGCGGGCGCGATGGCTGCCGATGGCATAGCGATGCGCCTCGTCGCGCAGTCTTTGCAGGTAGTAGAGGACCGGGTTGCGCGGCTCCATCATGAAGGGTTCGCGCCCCGGCACGAAGAAGCGTTCACGGCCCGCATCGCGCTCCGGGCCCTTGGCGACGCCGACCGGCGTCACGCTGTCGATGCCGAGTTCGGCCAGCACATCGGTCGCAACCTTGAACTGTCCCGCGCCGCCGTCGATCAGGATGATGTCCGGCCAGTCGGGAAACTCCTTGCCGCGCGCCCTTGCTTCTTCCTCGCTCACACCGTCTTCGGGGCGGGGTTCTTCCTCGCCCGTCGCCTCGCCCGAATCCTTCAGCAGCCGCGTGAAGCGGCGCGTCAGCACTTCGCGCATCATCGCGTAGTCGTCGCCGGGCTCGATGTCCTCGCCCTTGATGTTGAACTTGCGGTACTGCGATTTCATGAAACCTTCGGGCCCCGCCACGATCATGCCGCCGACCGCCTTGGTGCCGGAAATGTGGCTGTTGTCGTAGACCTCGATGCGCTGCGGCGTTTCCGCGAGGCCGAAGGCCTCGGCGACGCCTTCGAGCAAGGTCCGCTGCGTCGAGCTTTCGGCGAGGCGGCGGCCCAGCGCTTCGCGCGCATTGGTCATGGCGTGTTCCACCAGCTCGCGCTTTTCGCCGCGCCGGGGCATGCCGACGGCGACCTTGCGCCCGGCGATGATCGAAAGCGCCTCGGCGAGCAGCGCCTTTCCCGGCACCTCATGGCTCAGCAGCACGAGGCGCGGCGGGTGGCGGTCTTCGTAGAATTGCGCCAGGAAGGCGTCGAGCACTTCGCTGGCATCGAGTTCCTTGTCGTGGCGCGGAAAATAGGCGCGGTTGCCCCAGTTCTGCCCGGCGCGGAAGAAGAAGACCTGAATGCAGGTCTGGCCGCCTTCCTGCCAGGCCGCAAAGAGATCGGCCTCGGTCAGCGTTTGCGGGTTGATGCCCTGATGCTGCTGCACCTGCGTCAGCGCGCGGATGCGGTCGCGGTAGACGGCGGCGCGTTCGAAGTCGCGCGCGGCGGCGGCCGCTTCCATCTGCTCCACGAGCTCCTTCTGCGTCCTGCGCGAGCGGCCTTTCAGAAAGTCGCGCGCTTCGCTCACAAGGGCCGCATAGCCCTCGCCGTCGATGACGCCGGTGCAGGGCGCGCTGCACCGCTTGATCTGGAAAAGAAGACAGGGGCGGGTGCGGCTTTCGAAAACGCTGTCGGAACAGGAGCGCAGCAGGAACGCCTTCTGGAGCGCGTTCAGCGTCGCGTTGACGGCGCCCGCCGAGGCGAAGGGGCCGAAATAGTCGCCCTTGCGCGAGCGGCTTCCGCGATGCTTCACCACCTGGGGAAATTCGTGGTCGCCCGTCAGCAGGATGAAAGGGAACGACTTGTCGTCCCGCATCAGTACGTTGTAGCGCGGCTTCAGCCGCTTGATCAGGTTCGCTTCGAGAAGGAGGGCGTCGGTCTCGGTCGCGGTCGAGATGAACTCCATCGCCGCCGTCGAGGTGATCATGCGGGCGATGCGGTTCGACTGGCCGGCGAGCTTGGTGTAGCTCGCCACGCGCTTCTTCAGGCTGCGGGCCTTGCCGACATAGAGAAGCTCGCCGCCCGCATCGTACATGCGGTAGACGCCGGGGCTGTCGGGCAGGATCTTCACTTTTTCGGCGATGAATTCCGTGCCGGTCGGCGCGCCTTCGGGTGCGACCGTGCGTTTCCGCGCCGGCCGGGCGGGCTTTTCCGTTTCCTCGCCGCCCTTTGCGGGCGGGGTCATGCCGTTCTCGTCCTGCTCGTTCATCGTCTATGGGCGGCCGCCTGTGGCGGCTTGCTGCTTCCCCGTCTCATAACGCCGTATCGCCGCATCGAAAGTCTGCGTCCGGCTTGTGGATAAGTTTGTTGAAAAGCGCGTGTCGATTGGTGCCAAGGCATTGCATCGATTAAGGTTTTGTGACGTGGACGGTTAAATGCGCCGTTCTCTAACCAATTGAATTCATTCACCTTTTCTTCGCGCGCCGCCTTGTGTGAACATAATGAACTGGCCGTTAACCACAGAAATCGCCAGTTTTTTCGGGTAAAAGCCGCTGTGCACAATTATTCCGTACCCGGCGCTTGGCCCTTCAAGATATTGATTTCATTGCCGGTTTTTGACGCGCTTTCCGTTGAACATAATGCCGGTTTCAGGGCCGCGAAAATGCCTCAGGGCAGGGATTTCGCCCGCTCGATTTCGACGCCCACGCTCTCGGCATTCGGAATGGCGGCCAGCTTCTCGATCCGGATGCGTGCGACGGTCACGCGCTCGTCCTCCAGGCACTGGGCGGCGATGTTTTCAGCCAGCGTCTCGACGAGGTTCAGGTGGCCGCTGTCGACCAGCGCCTTGATGTTGTCGACGACGGTCTTGTAGTTCACGACATTGGCGAGATCGTCGCCATGCGCCACCTCGATCACGGTGAGATCGACATTGACGCGGATCGGCTGCGTGCGCCCGTGCTCATGGGCATAGACGCCGATATGGGCGTCGAGCAGCAGGTCGCGCACGAAGACATGTCGCGTCGCATGGGCCGCATCTGCGATCTTCAGGGGTCTCACATTGTCCGGATGGGCCATCCTCAGCTCCAGCGACTTATATGGGTCTCGTCTTGGCGAATGTCAGCGGGTGGGGCCGGTCACGTCCGGCGTTTCCCAGGCAAGGTGCTGTCCGCCGTCGAGCGCGATCATCTGTCCGGTCATCGCGGGCGAGGTGAGGATAAACCTTATGGCCGCGCAAATCTCTTGCGGAGAGGTGCCGCGGCGCAAAATCGTCGCCTGCACCTCATGCTCGAAATCGGCCTGCGATTGCAGCGTATTGGCGAGTGTCGGGCCGGGGCCGATGCCGTTGACGCGAATGGCGGGCGCGAGCGCCTGGGCGAGAACGCGCGTCGCGTCCCACAGCGCCATCTTGCTCAGCGTATAGGACAGGAAGGTCGGATTGGGCCGCCAGACGCGCTGATCGATGATGTTGATGACGTTGCCGCCGCCGACCGGAACCTGCCGGGCGAGCGCCTGGGCGAGGAAGACCGGCGCGCGCAGATTGACCTCCATATGCTCCGCCCAGCTTGCGGGCGTCATGCTCGCGGCATCGTCCTGTTCGAAGACCGAGGCGTTGTTGACGAGGAGGGCGACGGGGCCGAGCGCGGCAGCGGCTTCGGGAATGAGCTTCTCCACAGCGGCGAGGTCGCGCAGGTCCGCCTTCAGGACGAGACCGTGCACGCCCTTCGCCTCGATTTCGGCGAGGACTTCGGCGGCGTCATGGTCCGAACGGTCGTGGCGGATGCAGAGCGCGACCGACCAGCCGTCTTCGGCGAGCGCGAGCGCGATCTCGCGGCCGATGCGCCGCGCGGCGCCGGTGACGAGAGCTGTGCCGGGCATCACGCGCCCTCCGGCAGATAGATGGCGTAGTGCTTGCGCGTCTGCTCCACCACTTCCCATGTGCCCTTGAAGCCCGAAGGGATGACGAAGGCGTCGCCCGCGCGAACTTCGCGGATCGTGCCGTCATCGCCCGCAATGCGGCTCACGCCGGCGATGATGTGGCAGAACTCGGCTTCGGTATATTCGATGCGCCATTTGCCGGGGTCCGACTCCCATATGCCGGAGAAGAAGCGCCCGTCAGGCGTCTCATAGGCGTTCCAGCTTCTGTTCGCGGGGGCTCCCTCAAGAATGCGGTCGGGTGCGGGCGCGCCGGTTTCCGGCATTCCCTCGGTGGTCACGGCAATCATCTTCGGCATCGGTCCTCCAGGTTCGGCCCGGAGTTTAGCATGGCGGATCGGCCCGGCAGGGCCGTTTACCAATTCCGCCGCCCGGCAGGCTTTTTGCTCCGTAATACCCGACAGGCGAGTTCGTCCGGATGCGGGACGGATTCCGTCCCAAAACTGCGCGGGGAACGGGTAATGAGCAGGACGAGCGAAGAAAGGGCATTGCCGGTAACGGCCGGGGCGGCGCGGCCCTTTGCCCGTGTTGTCGCTCGAACCCGCGCCCGCGCCCGGGCGCGCCTCGGCGTCACGCTCCTCACCGATTTTGCCGATGCCGAGGATCAATGGCGCCGCTTCGAGGCCGAGGCCTTCGGCACCGGCTTCCAGAGCTTCGACTGGCTTTCGGCCTGGCATGCGCATGCCGCCGAAGGCGTCGAGCCCGCCATCGCCTTCGTTTCGCTCGACGGCGAGACGATCATGCTCGCGCCCTTCGGCATCGAGCGCCGCATGGGGCTGCGCTGCCTCGTTTGGCTCGGTGGCAGGTTCGCCGATTACAAAGGCCCGCTCGTCTCGCCCGGTTTCGCGCAGCGCGTGCCCATAGGCAGTTTCCCGGCGCTATGGGCGCAGATCCTTCGCGCGCTGCCCGCGCATGATTTCATCGCGCTGGAAAACCAGCCGGCGCTTCTCGGCGTTGCCGCGAACCCCTTCACCGATCTTGGCGGTACGCCTGCGCCCGATCGCGGCTATGTTTTCGCGCTGCCGCCGACCTATGAGGCGCTCGCCGCGCGCTTCCGCCCCGAGACGCGGCGCAACGACCGCGCGAAGGAGCGCAAGCTCGGCGAGAAGGGCAAGCTCGAATTCCGCATTGCCGAAAGCGGCGAGGAGGCGCGCCGCATGGCCGTCGACATTCTCGACCGCAAGGCCGCGCAGCTTCGCGCGCAAGGCATTTCCTCCATTTTCGAGGATGGGGCGCATCGCGCCGCCTTTCTCGCGCTCGCCGCACTGCCGCCGAAGCGGCGCATGCTTCAGGTCGCGGCGCTGACGCTTGACGGTCAGTTCCTCTCGGGCTCCATCGCGCATGTCTGGAAGGGCCGCGCCACGCTTCTCGTCCACACCTATGAACAGACCCATGCGCGACTTTCGCCCGGCCGGCTGCACATGCTGAAGCTGATGAAGGCGAGCATCGAGGCGGGGCACTGGCTTTACGATCTCTCCGTCGGGCATGCCGCCTACAAGGATAGTTTCTGCGACGTGCCGATGCCGCTTTTCAACTATGTCGCGGCGGCAAAGCCCTGGGGCATCGCGGCGGTCGCCGCCTCGCGCACGCGCTTCAGCCTCAAGCGCGCGATCAAGACCAACGCCACATTGATGGGCTGGCTGCGCAGCATGCGCGCGATTTTCGGCCGGCGATAACAGGCCCTCACCCTCCCACCTTCGGGGGGGCCCGCCCGCCGCCCGCGGGGGTGGGCGTCGTACAGAATGCTCTTTCACCCCCCACAACCATGGGGCGGGGGGGGGGGGGGCCCTGTGGGGTGGGTGACGGGGCTTGATCATTTAGGCGG
>JARLIS010000039.1 GCA_031291615.1 Parvibaculum sp. | reverse complement strand
GGATCTCGTCCCGCGATGCCAGGGGTAACGTCAATCTCGCGCCCTACAGCTTCTTCAACGGGTTCTGCTACACGCCTCCTATTATCGGATTTTCCTCGACCTCCTGGAAGGATAGTGTCGAAAACATCCAGGAGACCGGCGAATTCGTCTGGAATCTCGCGACCATGGACCTGGCGAAGCAGATGAACGCGACCGCCGCGCATGTCGCCCACGACGTCAACGAATTTACGATCGCCGGGCTGACGGCGGCGCCCTGCAAGCTCGTCAACGTCCCCCGGGTCGCGGAAAGCCCGGTCTCGTTCGAATGCAAATTGTCGCAGATCGTTCAGCTGCAAGGCGCCGACGGCAGGAAGGTGCAGGCCTGGCTCACGCTTGGCGAGGTCGTCGCCGTCCACATCGACAAGGCCATGATCAAGGACGGCGTTTATCAGACCGCGCTGGCGCGCCCGATCGTGCGCGCCGGCCGCAAGGGCGATTATTTTGAGATCCGGCCGGACGCCATGTTCGAGATGCCGCGGCCGGATTAAGTTGCTGTTCACGTTTCGGAACTGTCGGGGCCGGCCGCCGTTATCCGCCAGACCCGATCCCGCATCAATTTCGCTTTATTTTCAATGCGAAGTATCAACCAAGTCTCGCGCATTCCGCTAGAGTGAGCCGTCTGTTGGCATATGTGTAGCTGCCCCTTCGCGCCGTTGCGCCGACCATGAGGACGAAAGCCCATGAGCTCCTTCCGCCGCGATTTCATCACCAAGCCGATCTTCTCCTGGGCGCGCGGCGTATTGCCGGCCATGTCGGATACCGAGCGCGAGGCGCTGGAAGCCGGCGATGTCTGGTGGGACGCCGACCTCTTCACCGGCAATCCCGACTGGTCGAAACTGCTTAGCCAGGCGCCGGCGACACTGACGCCCGAGGAGAAGGCCTTCCTCAACGGCCCGGTCGACGAGCTCTGCGCGATGCTCGACGACTGGAAGATCAATTGGGAATGGCGCGACCTCCCGGGCGAGGCATGGGACTTCATCAAGCGCAAGAAATTCTTCGGGATGATTATCCCAAAAGAGCACGGCGGGCTCGGCTTCTCGCCCTACGCCCATTCGGAAGTGGTGCGGAAGCTGTCGTCGCGCTCGCTGGCCGCGGCCGTCACCGTGATGGTGCCGAACTCGCTCGGGCCCGGCGAACTTCTGATGCGCTTCGGCACCAAGGAGCAGCAGGAACGATGGCTGCCGCGACTGGCCGATGGCCGCGACATCCCCTGCTTCGGACTGACCAGCCCGGAGGCCGGCTCGGATGCCGCCTCGATGATCGATTCAGGCGTGATCTGCAAAGGCAGTTTCGAGGGCCGCGAAGTGCTGGGCTTACGTCTCAACTGGCACAAGCGCTATATTACGCTGGGTCCAGTGGCGACGCTGCTGGGGCTCGCCTTCAAGGCTTACGATCCTGATCATCTGGTCGGGACCGAGGGCGAACTCGGCATCACCGTGGCGCTGATCCCGACCGATCTTCCCGGTGTTTCGATCGGGCATCGTCACCTGCCGGCGATGCAGGTGTTCCAGAACGGCCCGAACTGGGGCAAGGATGTCTTTATCCCGATGGACTACATCATCGGCGGCGAGGCACGTCTCGGCCAGGGCTGGAAAATGCTGATGACGGCGCTTGCCGCCGGACGCGGCATCTCGCTGCCGTCGCTGTCGGCGGCCGGTGCGGCCTGTGCGGCGCGAACCACCGGCGCCTATGCGCGGATCCGCGAGCAGTTCGGCATCTCCATCGGCAAGTTCGAAGGCATCGAGGAGCCGCTCGCCCGGATCGCGGCGACAGCCTATCTGCTCGACGCGGCGCGACGGCTGACTTGCGCGGCGCTCAACCAGGGCCATCATCCGGCGGTGATTTCCGGCATCATGAAGCTGCAGGCGACCGAGCGGATGCGGGTCGCCATCGACGACGCGATGGATGTCCATGGCGGCAAGGCCGTGATCGACGGCCCGCAGAATTACCTCGGCAACCTCTATCGCTCGGTGCCGGTCGGTATCACGGTGGAAGGCGCCAATATCCTGACCCGCAACCTGATCGTGTTCGGGCAAGGCGCGATCCGCGCTCATCCCTATTTGCTGGAAGAGATGAACGCGCTTGGCGAGGAGGACCCCGCCAAAGGTCTCGACGCCTTCGACAAGGCGTTCTGGAAACATGTCGGTCACAGCGTGGTCACGCTGTTCCGGGCCTGGGGCCGAAGCTGGAGCGGCGGGATGTTTGCGCCTGCGCCCGACGCCGGCGAAGCGACCGGATTTTATCGTCAGCTCTCGCGCTACTCGTCGGCCTTCGCGCTTTGCGCCGACATGGCGCTGTTGACGCTGGGCGGCGCGCTCAAGCGCAAGGAAATGCTTTCGGCGCGGTTCGGCGACATTCTGTCCGAGTTGTATCTGCTGTCGGCGGCACTCAAGCGCTGGCAGGACGAGGGACGCCAGGTGCCGGATTTTGCCGCGCTGGAATGGTGCATGGAAAGCGGCTTCCGCACCATCGACAACCGTTTCGCGGAAATCCTGGCGAATTTGCCGAACCGGTTCGTAGCCGTCGTTCTGAAATTCCTGATCCAGCCCTTCGGTGCGCGCGTGCTCGGCCCGTCCGACCGTGTGGTGCACGAATGCGCGCAGTTGGTGCTGGAGCCGTCGGCGGCCCGCGACCGCCTGACGCCGGATCTGTCGCATGTCGACGACGACCGCGGCGTGGCGCGGCTCGAGAAGGCATTCCTTCTCGTCACCGCGGCCGAGGACATCGCAAAGAGAATGCGCGCCGCGCATCTTCACGACTGGAAGGAGGCGGTCAGGCAGGGCGTGATCACGCAAGGAGAGGGCGACCAGCTTGCGGCAGCGCATGAAGC
>JARLIS010000038.1 GCA_031291615.1 Parvibaculum sp. | reverse complement strand
CGACTCCCTTCGCAAGGCTCGCGCCGAGACGATGGCCAATCGTCTGTTGCCCGATGGGAAGACGGAACAGGTTCCCAGTGGCAAACTGCGCTCCGGCGACCTGGGGAGAGTCATCGCTAGCGAGTTCATCCCCAGTGACGGTGAGATTCTTGAGGGTGTGGCTTCCGTGGACGAATCCGCAATCACCGGAGAGTCTGCGCCGGTAATCCGCGAAGCCGGGGGCGACCGTTCTGCCGTGACTGGCGGTACGCGTGTGCTCTCCGACTGGCTGAAGATCAAAATCACGTCCAACCCGGGCGAAACCTTTCTTGATCGCATGATCGCTCTAGTGGAAGGCGCCGAGCGCCAGAAGACGCCGAACGAAATCGCACTCAACATCCTTCTCGTCGGCATGACGATCATTTTCGTCTTCGCCACGGTGACGATCCCGAGCTTTGCCGCCTATGCGGGCGGCAAGGTGCCGGTCGTCGTGCTCGTCGCGCTTTTCGTCACGCTGATCCCGACGACCATCGGCGCGCTGCTCTCGGCGATCGGCATCGCCGGCATGGACCGCCTCGTCAAATTCAACGTGCTCGCCATGTCGGGCCGCGCCGTCGAAGCGGCGGGCGACGTCGATACGCTGCTCCTCGACAAGACCGGCACCATCACCCTCGGCAACCGTGTGGCGAGCGAGTTCGTCCCTCTGCCGGGCGTGAGCGAGGCCGAGTTGGCCGATGCGGCGCAGCTCTCCTCGCTCAGCGACGAAACGCCGGAGGGCCGTTCCATCGTCATTCTGGCGAAGGAGAAGCACGGTCTGCGCGGCCGCGAAATGGCGGGCCATGACGCGAAATTCATTGCCTTCTCGGCGCAGACGCGCATGAGCGGCGTCGATGTCGACGGGTCGCAGATCAGAAAGGGCGCCGCCGACTCCGTTCTGCAATTCGTCGCCTCGAAGTCGCCCGCAGGCGCCGCTTCGGTACCGGCCGAGTTCCAGCAGATCGTCGACCGCATCGCGCGCGCCGGCGGCACGCCGCTCGCCGTGGCGAAGGACGCCCGCATTCTCGGCGTCATTCACCTGAAGGACATCGTGAAGGGCGGCATCCGCGAGCGTTTCGCCGCGCTTCGCCGCATGGGCATCCGCACCGTCATGATCACGGGCGACAATCCGCTGACGGCCGCGGCCATTGCGGCCGAGTCGGGCGTCGACGACTTCCTCGCCCAGGCGACGCCGGAAGACAAGCTCCGCCTGATCCGCGCCGAACAGGCCAAGGGCAAGCTCGTCGCCATGTGCGGCGACGGCACCAACGACGCGCCCGCTCTCGCCCAGGCCGATGTCGGCGTCGCCATGCAGACCGGCACCCAGGCCGCGCGCGAGGCCGGAAACATGGTCGACCTCGACAGCGACCCGACAAAGCTCATCGAGATCGTCGCCATCGGCAAGCAGCTTCTGATGACGCGCGGAACGCTCACCACCTTCTCGATCGCCAACGACGTCGCGAAATATTTCGCGATCATCCCGGCCATGTTCGCCGCCTTCTATCCCGGCCTCGGCGTTCTCAACATCATGGGCCTGCATTCGCCGGAAAGCGCCATCCTCTCGGCGATCATCTTCAACGCGCTCATCATCATCGCCCTGATCCCGCTCGCGCTCAGAGGCGTGCAATACACGCCCCGCAGCGCCGCCGCCTTCCTGATGCGCAATGTGCTGATCTACGGCGCCGGCGGCGTGATCGTCCCCTTCATCGGGATCAAGCTCATCGACATCGTCGTCACTTCCGCCGGCCTGATCTGAGGATCGCAATCATGATGAATGAAATCCGTCCCGCCATCGTCCTGATGCTGCTTTTCACGCTTCTCACCGGCATCGCCTATCCGCTCGGCATGACGAGGGTCGCCGAGGCGTTTTTCCCGCACCAGGCGCAAGGTAGCCTGATCGTGAAGGACGGAAAGACGATCGGCTCCGACCTGATCGGCCAGTATTTCACCTCCGACCGCTACTTCCATGGCCGCCCCTCCGCGACCACGGGCACCGACGACAAGGGCAATTCCATCGCCCAACCCTATAATGCCGCCAATTCGATGGGCTCCAATCTCGGCCCGACGGCCAAGGCGCTGATCGACCGCATCAGGGCCGATGCCGGCAAGCTGGCTGCCGAGAACCCGAAGACGCCCGTGCCGGTCGATCTGGTGACGACGTCGGCCAGCGGCTTCGACCCCGACCTGACGCCCGCCGGCGCTCTCTTTCAGGTGCCGCGCATCGCCAGAGCGCGCCATCTCGATCCGCAGCAGGTCACGGACCTCGTCGCCCGGTTCACGAAGCCCAGAACCTTCGGTATAATCGGCGAGCCTTTCGTCAATGTGTTGAAGCTCAATCTGGCGCTGGATGACCTCGCCGCCAAGTGACGGCCAAATGCGCCTGCGCGGTAATGAATGACAGGCATAAAAGCCGACCAGGATAAGAAGCGCCCCACGCCCGAAGCCCTGCTGGAAAAGGCGGCGGCCGAGGCGCGGGGCAAGCTCAAGATATTCCTCGGCGCGGCGCCGGGCGTCGGCAAGACCTATGAGATGCTGAACGCCGCCGCCCAGCGAAAGCGCGAAGGCGTCGACGTTGTCATCGGTGTCGTCGAGACGCATGGCAGGGCCGAAACGGAGGCCCTCACCCGCGGGCTCGATGCCGTGCCCCGGCGCGTCATCGACTATAAGGGCCGCATCCTCACCGAGATGGACATAGACGCCGTGCTGAAGCGGCGGCCCGGCCTCGTCCTCGTCGATGAGCTTGCCCACACCAATGCGCCAGGCTCGCGCCACCCCAAGCGCTATCAGGACGTCGAGGAGCTGATCGAGGCCGGCATCGACGTCTACACGACGCTCAACATCCAGCATGTCGAAAGCCTGAACGATGTCGTCGAGCAGATCACGCGCATCCGCGTGCGCGAGACGGTGCCCGACAGCATCATCGACCGCGCCGACGAAATCGAGATCATCGACATCACGCCCGCCGATCTCATCAAGCGGCTGCATGAGGGCAAGGTCTATGTCCGCGATCAGGCGCAGCGCGCGCTCAGGCACTACTTTGCCCCCGGCAATCTCACCGCACTCCGCGAACTCGCTCTGCGGCGCACGGCGCAGCGCGTCGACGAGCAGATGGTCAATTACATGCAGGCCCATGCCATCGCGGGGCCATGGGCCACAAGCGAGCGCGTGCTTGTCTGCATCGACGAAGACCCGCGCTCTGCCGGCCTCGTCCGTTACGCGCGCCGCTCCGCGGACAGGCTGAAGGCGAACTGGATCGCCTTCTATGTGGAAACCTCGCGCGACATGCAGCTTTCGCCCGCCGGGCGGGAGCAGATCGCGGAAACCATGCGCCTCGCCGAAACGCTCGGCGGCGAGGTGGTGCGCGTGCATGGCGACAATATCGCCCGCGAGGTGCTCGCCTATGCCCGCGAGAACAACATAACGCAGATCATTCTCGGCCGGACGACGCAGCCGGTATGGCGGGCGCTCTGGGGCAAGTCCGTCGTCCACGAACTCATCCGCGATGCCGGCGCCATCGGCGTGCATATCGTGCCGGGCGAGAGCACGGGCGGCCCCTTGAAGCGCGTGCGCATCCGCGAAGAGCGGGAAGCGCTCGATCCCCTTCCCTATGTCTTCTCGACGCTGACCGTCGCCGGCGCGCTCGCCGTCGCGTTCGGCCTCGAAAGGGTCGTCACCATACCGAATATCTCGCTCGTCTTTCTGGCCGCCATTCTCTACACGGCCGTCAATTACGGGCTCTGGCCTTCTCTCTATGCTTCGCTCATCAGCACGCTCGCCTACAACTTCTTTTTCCTGCCGCCGCTTTACACCTTCACCATCGCAGACCCGGCGAATGTGCTGGCGCTGATCTTCTTCACCATCGTCGCGGTGCTGACGAGCAACCTGACGGCGCGAACGCGGCGGCAGGTCATGCTTGCCCGCGCCCAGATCAAGACGACATCCGAGCTCAACTCCTTCAGCCGCAAGCTCGTCGGCATCGGCGATCTCGACGATCTCCTCTGGGCGGCTGCCTTCCAGATCGCCTCCATGCTGAAATTGCGCGTGGTCTTCATGTTTCCCGAAGGCCAGCATATGTCCGTCGCCGCCGCCTATCCGCCCGACGACGTCGCCGGCGATGCCGAACTCGCCGCCGCGCGCTGGGCCTGGGATCACGAGCGTCCGGCCGGGCGCGGCTCCGACACGCTGCCGGGCGCCGAACGCCTCTTCCTTCCGATCAGAACGGCAAGCGCCATGCTCGGCGTCGTCGGTCTCGACCGCGAGGAGCCGGGCCCCCTCTTCACGACCGATGAACGCCGCCTGCTCGATGCGCTGCTCGACCAGATTGCCGTATCGATCGAACGCATCCGGCTTTCGGAAGACATCGACAATGCCCGCATCATGAGCGAGACCGAGCGGCTGCGTAGCGCGCTCCTGACCTCGATCTCGCATGACCTGCGGACACCGCTTGCCTCCATCATCGGCGCGATCACGAGCCTGCGGAGCTATTTCGACCGCTATGGCCGGGAGGAGCGTGAAGAACTCATGGCGACCATCGAGGATGAGGCCCAGCGGCTCAATCGCTTTGTCGGCAATCTTCTCGACATCACGCGGCTTGAATCGGGCGCGCTCGACATGCGCACAAGCAGGATCGAGATTGCCGAGCTGGTGGAAACGGCGCTGCGCCGCGCCGGCCGCATGCTCGCCGCCCATCGCGTGGAGGTCGACATCCAGGCCGATCTGCCGCCCGTCGAGGCCGACCCCGTGCTGCTCGAACAGGCGCTCTTCAACCTGCTCGACAACGCCTCGAAATATGCGCCGGCCGGAACCCGCATCGGTATTTCGGCGGAGGCGGCGGGCCGCGAAGTGATCATCCGCATCGCGGACGAAGGCGAAGGCATTCCGCCCGAGGATATCGAGGCGATCTTCGACAAGTTTCGCCGCGCCCGCTCCGGCGACAGGCGCCCGGCAGGAACGGGGCTCGGCCTCGCCGTCTGCCGTGGCTTCGTCGAGGCCTTTGGCGGCAGCGTCTCGGCGAACAACAAGCTGGGCGGCCGCGGTGCGATCTTCACCGTCCGTCTGCCCGCCGCTGCGAGGCCGGACGCCATGACCGCAGGAACACAGGCATGACGACGCCCGAACATATCCTCATCGTCGATGACGAGCCGCAGATCAGGCGCTTTTTGCGCACAAGCCTCGGCGCCCAGGGCTACCGTCTGTCGGAAGCGCAGAACGCCGCTGAGGCCCTCGCGCTTGCCGCCACTGAAAAGCCGGACCTCGTCGTCCTCGATCTCGGCCTGCCGGATGAAGACGGATTTGCCGTCATCGAAAAACTTCGCGCGCACTCGCAGGTGCCGATCATCGTCCTTTCGGTCCGCAGCGACGAGCGCGGCAAGGTCCACGCGCTCGATCTCGGCGCCGACGACTATGTGACGAAACCATTCGGCATGGAGGAGCTGGTAGCCCGCATCCGCGCAGCCTTCCGCCACAAGCTCCAGACGCAAGGCGAGACGCCGGTCTTCCGCTCGGGGAGACTCGCCGTCGATGTGGTCCGCCGCATCGTCACCGTCGAAGGCAAGGAGGTGAAGCTCTCGGCGAAGGAATACGACCTCCTGCGCCTCCTCGTCGCCCATGCGGGCCGGGTGCTCACGCACAGCTTCATCCTGAAGGAAGTCTGGGGCCCCGCCCATGCCGAAGACGTGCAATATCTGCGCGTCTATATCCGCCTGCTCCGCGAGAAGCTCGAAGCGAACCGGACGCGCCCCGAAATCATCCTGACGGAAACCGGCGTCGGCTACCGGCTGAAGGCGGATTAACCGCTATCGCATTCTGGACTTCAGCTTGATCGCCCTGCCGTCGACGACGAACTTCCCGAATCCGTGATGATGAATGGTCTTCGGATTCTTCTGCGCCGGATCGACCCAGGCTTTCAGCACCTCGAGAATGAAGATGCCATATGCGTTGACGAGACGCGTATCGATCACCTTGCATTCGAGATTGGCGAAGCATTCCGCGACCAGCGGCGGCGCCACATGCGATGCCCGCTTCGGCGTCAGATCGAAAGCCGCGAACTTGTCGACATCGGCGCCCGAGCAATTGCCGATATTGACGACCTTCTGCGCGAGCTTGACCGCCGGCACCGCGATGACGCATTCCTTCGTCGCACGCAGCGCCGCGAAACTGTAATCGCCGTTGCTGACGACGCAGGCGATCCGCGGCGGCTCGAACTCCACCATCATGTGCCAGGACATGGTCATCACATTGGCGCGGCCTCTGGCCGACGTCGTCAGCAGCACGACCGGGCCGGGCTCAAGCAGCTGATAGACCCTGGATAGCGGCAGATCCCTCATGGCGCGCTCCTGTTCACGACGCGGCCGGCAAAGGCCGGCGGCAAAAGCGCCCCGATGCCTTTGCCATAGTCTCGCAGGCGCAGGCGCGATGGACAAATGCATCCGCATCGTGTGAGAAATATTCCGACACCTTCCGGATGCGCGCCCGATCCTTCGGGATCGACGCCAAGGGCCGGACACGCTTCCCCGACACGAACATCAGGCGACCGAGCAACCGATGCCGAATATTCCCGACGACATTTTTACCGAGCCCGAGGACTTTTCGCCCGATACGCTGGCAAATCTCGGCCCACTGCGCCGCCTCGCCGGTACATGGGCCTCCGATCGGGGAGTGGACATCAGCCCCAAGGCGGCAGGCCCCGAAAGGCGCGAATACCGCGAGCATATTCGCATGGACCCGATAGATCCCCAGCCCAACGGGCCTCAGCTCCTCTACGGGCTGCGTTACCACATCCATATCAACACGCCGGAAGAAGCCATCACCTTCCACGATCAGGTCGGTTACTGGCTGTGGGAACCGGCCACCGGGCTGATCATGCAGACCATCGCCATCCCGCGCGGTCAGGTTGTGCTGGCCGGCGGAACGGCGGCGCCGGACGACAGGCGCATTTCCGTGGAGGCGCGGCGCGGAGATACCCGCTTCGGGATCTGCTCGACCGGTTTTCTGGAGGAAGCATTCCGGACCGACTATTACCGCATCGACATCACCTTCAACGATGACGACAGCTGGACCTATGTGACGCGGACGGATCTTGCGGTTCGCGGCGCAACGCCGCCATTCGACCACCGCGACACCAATACATTGCGGCGGGTCGCACCGCCCGCGCAGAACCCGCTCATCGACCTGCTGAAGGACAGCAAAGCCGGCTAGACCGCGGCTCCGCCTCGCTCCCCACCCCCGGCACAAATAGAAAAACCCTCCGGGCGGAACCCGGAGGGCTGATCGTTGGTTGCGGGGGCAGGATTTGAACCTGCGACCTTCAGGTTATGAGCCTGACGAGCTACCGGGCTGCTCCACCCCGCGTCAAAGTCTCGAAACGGTTTTATGCCCCTGCGCGAACGCCGGACACAAAATTCAGAAATGTGTGAGGCTTTCGCGGAAGGGAGATCGTGAAGAAGGTTTCTGAAAATGTGCGCTTGGCAGGCCTGGCAGCGTCCTACTCTTCCATGCCTTAGGACATAGTACCATTGGCGCTGAGGGATTTAACGGCCGAGTTCGAGATGGGATCGGGTGCAGGCCCCTCGCAATAACCACCAGGCCGGCAAAGCGCACATGTTCAGAAGTCGAATGATTATCTTCAGTCTACAGATTTTCGTTATCCCATTCGATCGAGCCGCAAGCGGCCGGAACGAATGAGCAGAGATAAATGAGAGCAATCAAGCCAATCGAGCGATTAGTACCGGTAAGCTGCAAGCGTTGCCGCTCTTCCACACCCGGCCTATCAACGTGATCGTCTATCACGGCTCTCAAGGGAAAACTGGTTTTGAGGTGGGTTTCACGCTTAGATGCTTTCAGCGTTTATCCCGTCCATACGTAGCTACTCGGCTGTGCCGCTGGCGCGACAACCGATCCACCAGAGGTATGTTCATCCCGGTCCTCTCGTACTAGGGACAAATCCTCTCAATTTTCCTACACCCACGGCAGATAGGGACCGAACTGTCTCACGACGTTCTAAACCCAGCTCACGTACCACTTTAATCGGCGAACAGCCGAACCCTTGGGAGGTGCTCCCCCCCCAGGATGTGATGAGCCGACATCGAGGTGCCAAACGACGCCGT
>JARLIS010000037.1 GCA_031291615.1 Parvibaculum sp. | reverse complement strand
CGGGATGGTCTTGGCGATGAGATCGTCGACCAGCGCCTCGAGCTTGGCCCGGGTCAGCTTCAGGGTCAGATGCTTCGGACCGGTTTGATCAGCGGTGATGAAGGGCAGGTTCACTTCGGTCTGCTGTGTGGAGGACAGCTCGATCTTCGCCTTTTCGGCCGCTTCCTTCAGGCGCTGCAGCGCAAGCTTGTCGCCCCTGAGGTCGATACCGGCCTCTTTCTTGAATTCGTCGGCGAGATAATTGACGAGACGCATGTCGAAGTCTTCGCCGCCGAGGAAGGTGTCGCCGTTCGTCGCCTTCACCTCGAACACGCCGTCGCCGATTTCCAGCGCCGAAATGTCGAAGGTGCCGCCGCCGAGATCGTAGACGGAGATGACTTCGCCGCTCTTCTTGTCGAGGCCGTAGGCAAGCGCCGCCGCCGTGGGCTCGTTGATGATGCGCAGCACTTCAAGGCCGGCGATCTTGCCCGCATCCTTGGTCGCCTGGCGCTGGGCGTCGTTGAAATAGGCAGGCACCGTGATGACGGCCTGCGTGACTTTTTCGCCGAGATAGTTTTCGGCGGTCTCTTTCATCTTCTGAAGGATGAAGGCGGAAATCTGGGCGGGCGAATATTTCTCGCCATTGGCCTCGACCCAAGCGTCGCCGTTCGGCCCGCGCACGATCGCATAAGGGACCATGCCCTTGTCCTTCTGCGTCGTCGGGTCGTCATAGGCGCGGCCGATGAGGCGCTTGATCGCAAAGAATGTATTGGTCGGATTGGTCACCGCCTGGCGCTTGGCCGCCTGGCCGACCAGCCTTTCGCCATCCGGCGTGAAGGCGACGATCGAAGGCGTCGTGCGCGAGCCTTCGGAGTTCTCGATGACTTTCGGCGTGGAGCCTTCCATGACCGCGACGCAGGAATTCGTTGTGCCGAGGTCGATGCCGATTACTTTTCCCATCTCGATGGTCCTCTTTCTGTCACAGCAGGCCGGCCGGGCCCCATCTAGCTTCGGGCGCCCGCACGTCGGCTTGGAGCGTCTTTGAAAAACACCCTGGCCGGATCCGGCCCCCATAGGGGTCCGTTAGGGGTTGAACGTGTTGGGCTCTATATAGGTTTGGCAGTTGACGCCCGCAAGCGGTCATGCGGCATTTGGGCCACAGGGTTCCGTTTTGTGGGATTGCCTTGCATCACCGCTGCGAAGGGAGGCGCCGTCGAAGCTCATGAGAGGTTCGGCCATCGATACGGGGCTGGAGGGCCTCGCGCTTTATCCGGGCCTTTTCGATGAGGCGGCCCAGCGCGCCCTTGTCGCCGCCCTGCGGGAGGCAGCCGCCGCCGCGCCGCCCTATCGCCCGCTGATGCCGCGTACCGGCCAGCCCTGGTCGATCATGCAGACCAATATGGGCCCGCTCGGCTGGGTGTCGGACGAGCACGGCTATCGTTACGAAGCCGCGCACCCCTTGACCGGCAATCCCTGGCCCGCCATACCGCCGGCCCTACTCGCGCTCTGGGCCGATCTTGCGGGCTACGATGCTCCGCCCGAATGCTGCCTCGTCAATCTCTACAGGGGCGAGAAGGCGAAAATGGGCCTCCATCAGGACCGCGACGAGGCGGCGACGGACGCGCCCGTCATTTCCGTCTCGCTGGGCGATACCTGCCTTTTCCGCGTCGGCGGATTCGCCCGCGGCGACAGGACGCAGAGCTTCAGACTCGCCTCAGGCGACGTGCTGGTTCTGGGCGGCGCCGCGCGCATGCGCTTCCACGGCGTCGACCGCATCCTTCCCGGCTCCTCGACGCTGCTCGAAGGCGGCGGCCGCCTGAACCTGACGCTCAGGCGCGTGACGAAGCCCCCGCCTCAGTAGGGCTGCCAGCCCGGCACCGGCGACACGCCGAAAAGCCAGAGATGGCCGTAGAATATCCCGCCAAACACGATGAGCGCCGCGAGGATTCGCCACCAGCCAAGTTCGCCGAGCCTCAGCCTGTTGCGCCCGGCGACGATGGCCGCGAAAGGCAGGTTCGACGTTGCACCCGCAAAGCCCGCCCATTTCTCGCCCACCTTGCGCCTGCGCTTCTCGTCGATCGACAGCGTGCCGAGCGCGGCGAGCACCAGGAAGGTGCCGAAGAAAATGATCGAGGCCTTGTCGCCATTGACCGCGATGTGAAGCGCCGCCCAGATCATCGCCCCCCAGAGAAACGGATGCCGCGTGATCCTGAGCATGCCCTTGATCGTGTCGGGCTTGTCGAGCAGCCCCTCGGCCATCGCCGCTGTCGGATTGGGCGTCGTGAGCCCGATCACCGCGAAGAGGAAGGCAACGATCATGACCGGCGGGGCGAGGTGGACGAGCCAGTCCGGCGCCGTCCAGTAAAGCCAATCGGGCTCCATCTGCGCCGCCTTGTAGGCCATGCAGAGCCAGACGATGCCGCCGATGGAGGCGAGCGAAAACAGGCCGAGATAGGCCCGCTCGCCGAGCGCGCCGACGATGCGGTCGCGCGCCCTGGTGCCGGCAATGGCGAGATGTAGAGCGAGAAAGGCGCCCGCGGCCGCCCAGAGGTTCAACATGGCTTTCCTCCCGGTTTATATAACACCGTTATGATATAGGCCTGCCGCAGCGGCGCGCAAGTCTTCGCGCCGCTCCTTTTCTTCCCCGGTGAGCTTTACCCTTTCGCCGCCGCCCGGCCATTGATAAGCGTGGCGAAGCGTCAGAATTTTTCGAGGCAGGGGGTCGAGTGAGCGGCAGGAGCGGGGCCAAGCGGCCGAATTTTCTGGTGATCGTCGCCGACGATCTGGGCTTTTCCGATATCGGCGCTTTTGGCGGCGAGATCGAGACGCCGAACCTCGACGCGCTGGCTGCAACAGGCTTGCGCCTCACCAACTTCCATTCCGCGCCTGCCTGCGCCCCGACCCGCGCCATGCTGCTCACCGGCACCGATCCCCATATCGCGGGCATCGGCACGCATGAAGAAGTGCTCGCGCCGAGCCAGCGCGGCAAGCCCGGCTATGAATGCTACATCAACGAGCGCGTCGTCACCCTGCCCCAGCTCCTCGGCGATGCGGGCTATCTGACGCTGATGTCGGGCAAGTGGCATCTCGGCTCCTCGCTCGAAACCTGCCCGGCGACACGCGGCTTCGCGCGCTCCTTCGCGCTTCTGCCGGGCGCCGCCAACCACTACGCCTCGTCGCCGAAAGCGGGCACGGGCTTTCCGAAGCAGGATACTCTTTATACGGAAGACCACAAATTCGTCGACCTCCCGGAAGACTTCTACACCTCGGACGGCTTCACGACGCGGATGATCGACTATCTGGGCGAGCGCGAGGACAAGACCCGGCCCTTCTTCGCCTATCTCGCCTTTTCCGCGCCGCATTGGCCTTTGCAGGCGCCCGACGATCTCATCGCCAAATATCGCGGCCGCTATGACGCAGGCCCCGAGGCGCTGCGCGAGGAGCGCCTTGCGCGCCTGAAGGAACTCGGCCTCTGCGCGAAAGATATCGAAGCCCATCCGATCGTCGCGAAGAACAAGCCCTGGGTCGAGATGAATGCCGAGGAGCGCGCTCGTTCGGCCCGTGCGATGGAAGTCTATGCGGCCATGGTCGAACGTCTCGACTGGAATGTCGGCCGCCTCGTCCGCCACTTGAAGGAGACGGGTGAGTTCGACAACACGCTCATTCTCTTCATGTCGGACAATGGCGCGGAAGGCGCCTTGATCGAGGCCGTGCCCGTCTTCGGCCCCTATCTGATGGATTTCATCGACAAGTATTACGACAACAGCCTCGAAAATATCGGCCGGCCCAATTCCTACGTCTGGTACGGGCCGCGCTGGGCACAGGCCGCCACCGCGCCTTCCCGCCTCTACAAGACATACACATCGGAAGGCGGCATTCGCGTCGTCGCATTTGCCTCGGGCGCGGGCCTCGCGCGAAAAGCGGAAATCGGCCATGCCTTCTCGACTGTGATGGATGTGATGCCGACGCTGCTCGAACTGGCCGGCACGACGCATCCGGGCGCCGAATATCGCGGCCGTCCGCTGGAGCCGATGATGGGCCGCACGCTCGCGCCCTACTTCGCCGCCGAAAGCGATGAGGTTCATCCCGGGGACGCCGTCACCGGCTGGGAGTTCTTCGGCCGCCGCGGCATCCGCAAGGGCGACTGGAAGGCGATCTGGATCCCGGCGCCCGAAGGCACGAGCGACTGGCAGCTCTACGACGTCGCCGCCGATCCGGCAGAAATGCACGACCTTGCATCCGCCGAGCCCGCAAGGCTCGCCGAAATGCTCGCGCTCTGGGACGATTATGTCGCGCGCACCGGCATCGTCATGGTCGATATCCGGACCTGACGCCTTGCGGCGGTGCTTCCGCTAATCCGCCCTGGCGACGCCGACGCGCGCCGCGCGCAACAGCCTGTCGCCGATCATGTAGCCGGCCTCGATCACCTGGACGACGGTGCCCGCGGGCTGCCCCGTGCCCGGCACTTCGAACATCGCTTCATGGAGATTGGGGTCGAACCTGTCGCCCGGCGCCGGCGTGATTTCCTTGATGCCGTGGCGCTCGAAGGTCGAGAGCAATTGCCGTTCCGTCGCCTCGACGCCGTCGATCAGCGAACGGATCGACGGATCGGCCGCTTCGCGCTCCTCGGGATTGAGCGTCGCGATGGCGCGCCTCAGATTGTCCGACACCTGCACCATGTCGCGGGCGAAATTGGCCGCCGCATAGCGCACCGCATCCTGCCTTTCGCGCTCGGCGCGGCGTCGCGTGTTTTCCGCTTCCGCGACCGCGCGCAGCGCCTTGTCCTTCAGCTCGGCATTTTCCGCCTGCAAGGCGACCAGCACGGCAAACGGGTCGGGCTCGCCCTGCCCTTCTGCCGGCGCGCCCGCCTGCTCTTGCTGCGGCGCGGCGTCGCCCTGTTCTGTCTCGTCTATGTCGTTCGTTTCGTCGTTCATCGCTTCTTCCATAGGGTTTGGCGCCCCGAAATCCGGGCCTGATGTGCGCGCTCGCCCCCCTCTTGTCAACCGGCCTCAATTGATGAGGCGGCCGACCAGTTTTGCCGTGTAGTCCACCATCGGAATGATCCGCGCATAGTTGAGCCGCGTCGGCCCGATGACGCCGAGCACGCCGACGACGCGCTGGCTGCGGTCCATATAGGGGCTGACGACGAGCGAGGAACCCGACAGCGAAAAGAGCTTGTTTTCCGAGCCGATGAAAATCCTGACGCCGTCCGCCTGCTCGGCAAGGCCGAGAAGCTGCACGAGATCGCGCTTGTTCTCTATGTCGTCGAAGAGAAGCCTGACGCGCTCGAGGTCTTCCATCGCATGCACGTCTTCCAGAAGCCGCGCCCTGCCTCTCACGATCAGCGACTTCGACAGCGGATCGTCGTTCGACGTCGCCTTCGCGCCCGACCATGTGGCGAGGCCCGACGAGATGACGCGCGAGGTGAGTTCGTTGAGCTCCGTCGTCAGCGTTTTCATTTCGTCGGCGAGAATGGTCTTCGCCTCCTCGAAGGTTCTGCCCCTGAGCCGCGCATTGAGATAGTTCGACGCTTCCGTCAGCGCCGAAGGCGGCAGTCCTTTCGGAATGTCGATGACGCGGTTCTCAACCTCGCCGCCTTCCGTCACGATGACGACGAGCGCCCGGCCGGGATCGATCGGCACGAATTCGAGATGCTTGAGCGAGGCTTCGTATTTCGGCGCGACGACGAAGCCCGCCGCATGGCTGAGGCCCGACAGCATCTTCGACGCCTCGTCGAGCACGTCCTCGACGCTGCGATGCTGGCCCGCGACCTGCGCCTCGATCTGGCGGCGCTCGTCTTCCGATATGTCGCCGATTTCGAGAAGCCCGTCGACGAACATGCGAAGGCCCGCTTCCGTCGGCACGCGGCCCGCGCTCGTATGCGGCGAGAAGATGAGCCCCAGCGCCTCGAGATCCGACATGACATTGCGGATCGAGGCTGCCGACAGCGACATCGGCATCAGCCGCGACAGAAAGCGCGAACCCACCGGATCGCCCGTCTCCAGATAGGTCTCGACGACGCGGCGCAGGATATCGCGCGACCGGTCGTTAAGATCCTTGACGGCAACCATGAGGTTTCCCTGCGTCTCCGCGTTGAAAAGGCTGAAACGGCCTTATGAAAATAGACCCGTGAATCTAGGAAGCGGGCCACCTTACGTCAATTGCGCCTCCCGCCGCGCTTTCTTTCCCGCGCCGCCCGCGCTAGGAAGGGCCCGCATTTCCGAGAAACAGTCAGCAAAGAGGTTCGACATGCGCCCCTCCGGCCGCCAGCCCCATGAAATGAGGGCCGTGAGCCTCCAGACCGGTGTGACGAAACACGCCGAAGGCTCCTGCCTCGTCAAATTCGGCGACACGCATGTGCTCTGCACCGCGAGCCTCGAAGAGCGCGTGCCGCCATTTCTGAAGGGCAAGGGCGCGGGCTGGGTGACGGCCGAATACGGCATGCTGCCGCGCTCGACCCATGAGCGCATGCGCCGCGAAGCCGCGCAGGGCAAGCAGTCCGGCCGCACGCAGGAAATCCAGCGCCTGATCGGCCGCTCGCTTCGCTCCGTCGTCGATATGAAGCTGCTTGGCGAACGCCAGATTTCGATCGATTGCGACGTGCTTCAGGCCGATGGCGGCACGCGCACGGCCTCGATCACCGGCGCCTGGGTCGCGCTCCACCAGTGCATTGAATGGATGACGGCCCGCAACATGCTGACCGTCTCGCCGATCAAGGATCATGTGGCGGCGATCTCCTGCGGCATCTATCGCGGAACGCCGGTCGCAGATCTCGATTATGCCGAGGACTCGGAAGCCGACACCGACGCCAATTTCGTCATGACGGGCAGGGGCGGCATCTGCGAAATCCAGGGCACGGCGGAAGCCGAACCCTTCAGCGAGGACGAACTGATGAAGCTCCTCGGCCTCGCCAAGACCTCGATCGCGGCGCTGGTCGAACTCCAGAAGCAGGCCATCGCAAAATGAGCCGCCATTTCGCGGAAAAATCGCTGGTCGTCGCCAGCCACAATGCCGGCAAGGTCCGGGAAATAAGGGAATTGCTGGCTCCTTTCGGTATCGAAACGATATCGGCGGGCGATCTCGGCCTGCCCGAGCCGGAAGAAACCGGCGACACCTTCGAGGCGAACGCGACCTTGAAGGCGCTGGCCGCCGCCACCGCTTCGGGCCGCCCGGCGCTGGCCGACGATTCCGGCCTCTGCGCCGCCGCGCTCAACGGCGCGCCCGGCATCTATTCGGCGCGCTGGGCCGGGCCGCAAAAGGACTTCGACTTCGCCATGGAGCGGCTGCGCCTTGGCCTCGTCGAGGAAGGCACGCTCGACACCCGCGCCTGGTTCATCTGCGGCCTCGCGCTTGCCTGGCCGGACGGCCATGTCGAATATTTTGAAGGGCGCGTGGACGGCGAGCTTGTCTGGCCGCCCCGGGGCTTGAAGGGCTTCGGCTACGATCCGATGTTCGTGGCCAATGGCCAGACCCGCACCTTCGGCGAGATGGAACCGGATGAAAAAACGCCGCTCACCCATCGCGCCGCCGCCTTCCGCCAGCTCGTCGATGCCTGCTTCAAGAGCTGACGCCGCCGTATCTGAGGCCTCGGATGCGGGCTTCGCCGTCTATGTCCACTGGCCCTTCTGCCTGTCGAAATGTCCCTATTGCGACTTCAACAGCCACGTCGTCGCCAATATCGACCAGCGCCAATGGGCGCGCGCGCTTTCCGCCGAGCTTGCCCATATGCGCGCGCTCACCGGCCCGCGCCGCGTCTCGTCCATTTTCTTCGGCGGCGGCACGCCCTCGCTGATGGATGTCGCGACCGTCGAGACGGTGCTGTCCGAAATTGCGAAGCTCTGGCCGGTCGAGCCCGATGCCGAGATCACGCTTGAAGCAAACCCGACCAGCGTCGAGGCCGAAAGATTTCGCGGCTACAGGGCGGCGGGCGTCAACCGTCTCTCTCTCGGCGTCCAGTCGCTCAACGACCGCGACCTGAAATTTCTCGGCCGCCTTCATTCGGCCGGCGAAGCGCTCGCCGCCATCGCGCTCGCCCGTGAAATTTTCCCGCGCCTCTCTTTCGATCTCATCTATGCCCGGCCCGGCCAGACGGCGGAAGACTGGTCGCGCGAATTGCGCGCCGCGCTCGCCCATGCCGTCGATCACCTCTCGCTCTATCAACTCACGATCGAGGAAGGCACGGCCTTCGCGCGGCTTTATGAGAAGGGCGCTTTCAGGCTGCCCGACGAGGAAAACGCCGCCGAACTCTATCGCCTCACCGGCGAGATCGCGGGCGAGGCCGGACTCTCCGCCTACGAAGTATCGAACTATGCCAAGCCCGGCGCCGAAAGCCGCCACAATCTCGTCTATTGGCGCTATGGCGACTATGCGGGCGTCGGCCCCGGCGCCCATGGCCGCATCGAAACGCCCGAAGGCCGCTTCGCCACGCGCACCTTGAAATCGCCCGGCGAATGGATCGCCTCGGTCGAAGCCCGCGGCCACGGCCTCGAAGCGCGCGAGGAAATCACGAGGGGAGAGCAGGGCGACGAAATGATGCTAATGGGCCTGCGCCTGAGCGAAGGCGTCTCGCTCGCGCGCTACGAGCGCCTGACGGGTAGGGCGCTCGCGCCCGAACGCATCGGCTCGCTCATCCGCGAAGGTCTTCTCGTGCAGACGGGCGACCGCATCGCCGCGACGCCCGAAGGTCGTCTGGTGCTCAACGGCCTGCTCGCGCGATTGCTGGTTTGAACCGAAGCCTCAAAGCGACGGCGGCACCGCAAAGCTCGTCGGCGCGGGATCAATGACGACGGCGCCCGAGGGATGCATTTCGAGAACGGCAAGGCCGCGTTCGGTATGCCCGTCGCCGAGGAAGCGGAATATGCCGTCAACGCCGGCAAATCCGTCCGGCGTCATGAGCGCTTCCGGCGTGAAGCGCTGGCCTTCCGGTTTCGACGACAGCGCCACCGCAAGGCTCACCGCGTCATAGGCAAGGCTCGCAATGCGCGGCGGCTCGCCGCCATAGACGCGCTGATAGCGCGCGACGAATTGCTGATGCGCCTCGGGCGGCGGGGCAGGGAACCAGCCGCCGTCAAGCGCGGGCTCGCGCGCAAGCGTCGGATCGTCCCAGAGGCCGGTGCCGAGGAATTTCACCTTGCGCGGATCGACGTCGTAATAGGGCAAGAGCGGCGCCAGCGCCCGCAGACGCGCGCCCCCTTCCGGCACGAAGACCGCCTGGAAATTGACGTCGCCGATCGTGTCGACGCGGTCGAGCGCCTTGAGCCCCGCCGCATCGTTCGCCTTCTTGAGCGCCGCCTTCTTGGCGAGCAGCGCGCCGTGGCGCGCGCCGTAATTCGCCAGCCGCTGCACGGGCAGGTTCATGTTCTCCGCGCTCGTGCCATAGGTCTCGATGGTGGCGATGTGGCCGCCATGATCCGCGACCGCTTGTTCGAAGGCCACGCGCACCCGCGTGCCGTAATCGTCCTGCGGAAAGAGCGCGGCGTAATTGTTGAAGCCCTTGGTCGAGGCGAAATCGATGATGCGCTTCACGTCCTCGGTCGGCGGGAAGGACAGAAGATAGACGCCGTTGCCTGCGACCGTCGTGTCCGACGAAAAAGCGACGACCGGCACATTGGCCGCATGCGCAATGGGCGCGACCGCGCTCACTTCCTCGGCGAATAGCGGCCCGACGATGAGGTCGGCCCCCTTGCGGATCGCGTCTTCGGCCGCCGCCTGCGCCATCGTCGCGCTACCGGTCGCCTTGGGCATCAGGATGATGTTCGGATTGTTGAACTCGAAAAGCGCGAGCTGGGCCGCATTGTAGAGCGAGTTCGAAAGCGCGCGGACTTCGGGCCGCGCCGAATTGAACGGCAGCAGCAGCGCCACGCGGATGAGAGGCCGTCCGGCCATTTCCTTCGGCGTATAGAAGAGCGACGGGTCGCGCGAGGCGAGGGGGGCCGGCGCCGGCTTGGGCGCCGG
>JARLIS010000036.1 GCA_031291615.1 Parvibaculum sp. | reverse complement strand
TATCGATTGAGAAAAAGTCGGTATAGTCGATCGTCGGCCCCCCGCGTGAGCGGAGTATGGGGAGATGCGCAAGCGGAGGGACGATGAGCGATAAATTCATGATCTACGGCGCGACCGGCTATACGGGAAAGCTCGTGGCTCGCACCGCCAAGGCGCTCGGCATGCGGCCGCTCATCGCCGGTCGCAACGAGGCGCGGCTCAAATCCGTCGCCGGTCAGCACGGCCTCGACTATCGGGCATTCGATCTCTCCGATACGGCGGCGCTCAACGAGGCGTTGTCGCAGGTCGATGTGGTGCTCCATATCGCCGGGCCATTCTCGCAGACCTCAAAGCCGATGCTCGACGCCTGCATCCGCATGCGCAAACACTATCTCGACATCACCGGCGAGATCGACGTCTTCGAGGCTTGCGCGGCGCGCGACGCCGAAGCAAAGCAGGCAGGTATCATGGTTCTGCCGGGCGTCGGCTTCGACGTGGTGCCGAGCGATTGTCTGGCCGCGCATATGAAGGCGCGGATGCCCGATGCGACCGAGATCTCGCTGGCGATTTCCGGCCTGGGCGCCATGTCGCGCGGTACGGCGAAAACGGGCGTCGAGAGCATCGGGCTCGGCACGCGGGTGCGTCGCGGCGGGCAGATCGTCGCGCTCAAAGTGCCGCCGCGCCGCGAGTTCGACTTCGGCAAGGGCCCGCATCCGGCGGTCGCGCTCGGCTGGGGCGACGTTTCCACGGCATTCCATTCGACCGGCGTTCCGGACATTACCGTTTATTTCGAGGCGAGCCCGCAGCTGGAACAGATGGCGGCCTTGGGCGGCTTCAAGCGTTGGCTTGCAAGCCGCGGTTTCATGCAGCGGCGTCTGAAACGGGCGATCGATCAGCAACCCGAAGGGCCGACCGATGCCGAGCGGAGAGCGGGCAGCGGCGTTCTCATCGGCGAGGCGATGAATGCCAATGGAGACCGGGTGCTGACGCGGCTTCGCACCCCCGAAGGCTATACGCTGACCGCCATGACGAGCCTTGAGATCGTGCGCCGGGTTCTCAACGGCGAGGCGCAGCCGGGCTTTCAGACGCCGTCGCGCGTTTTCGGGGCCGATTTCATCACCGAGTTCGACGGCTGCGTCCGGCAAGACCTGAATAGCTGACGGGCCGGGCCTTGGCCGGAATCGGGCGCGCGCCTATGCTTCATCGCATGAGTGTCCGCTTGTCCATTTTCATCTCGCTTCTCGCCGCACCGCTTGCCTTCGCGCCGGCGTCGGCCGCCGTCATGCCGGGTGCGCCGGTCCCGCCCGAGGCGGGCGCCAATCCGCTTGCGGGCAAGGACGACGAGAGTTCGCGGGCAGTCATGCTCGACACGCTTTTCAACGAGTTGGCGCGGGCGCGCAGTCCGCAGGAGAGCAAGGCGATCGAGGGGGCGATCTTCAGCATCTGGATGCAGTCGGGCTCGCCGAGCATCGACATTCTGATGAGCCACGGCCTCGATGCCTTCGCCATGAAGGATTACGACCGGGCGCTTTTCTATTTCAATGAAGTCGTGGCGTTGCGGCCCGGATTCGTTGAAGGCTGGGACAAGCGTGCCGCCATATTCTATCTCAAGGACAAATATGCCGAGGCGCTGAAAGACCTTGAGCATGTGTTGCAGCTCGAACCGCGCCATTTCAGCGCCATGGGCGGGCTTGCCGTGATCCTCAACGAGCTTGGCGACAAGCGCGGCGCGCTCGACGTCTATCGCCGGGCGTTGAAGCTCAATCCCTATCTCGATGGTGCGGCGCAGGCGGAGAAATCGCTCTCGATCGACGTTGAGGGGCGGGGGATTTGAGTTTCATGTTCACGGCGATTTCGGTCCTCGCTGCGCTTCTTCTGGCGCTTGCCCTTTACACCGCCGTCCTCAGCGCAAAAATTGCGCGGGCCTATCCGCCACGCGGGCGATTCGTCGAGGTCGCGGGGGCGAAGATCCATTACGTGGAGATGGGGCCGGACAAGCCGGAAGGCGCTCCGATCGTGCTGGTTCATGGCGCAAGCGGCAATGCGGGCGATATGGTTGCGAGCCTGATGCCGGAGCTAGCGAAGCGCCATCGCGTCATCGCCTTCGACCGGCCGGGGCATGGCTGGAGCGAGCGCCCGAACCTGCCCAACATGACGAGCCCGACGGAGCAGGCGCGCATCATCCATGCAGCGCTCGAAAAACTCGGCGTCAGGAAACCCGTGTTGCTAGGCCATTCATGGGGTGGGGCGGTGGCGACGGCTTATGCGCTTGAATTTCCGCAAGCGCTTTCGGGACTGCTGGTGCTGGCGGGCGCAACCCATGTCTGGGAAGGCGAGACGGCCTGGTACCATCGTCTCGTTGCGACGCCGGTTGCAGGGTGGCTCTTTCTCCGGACTCTGCTCGGCCCCGGCGGCCAGTTGCTGATGGGCCCCGGCGTCACCGGCGTCTTCGCGCCGGACAAGGCGCCGCCCGGCTATGCCGAGGCGATCGGGTTGCCGCTGCTCTTCCGGCCCGGGCATTTCCGCTCAAACAGCGCCGATTCAAAGAATCTGCGCAGCCATCTTGTTTCCCAGAGCAAACGCTATGCGGAGATCAGGGTGCCGACGATCATCGTCACCGGCAACCGCGATCAGACGGTGCTGGCGAAGCTCCATTCCTATGCTCTGCATAACGAGATCGCAGGTTCGGAGCTCGTCAAGCTCGTCGGCGTCGGGCACATGCCGCATTATGTGCGGCCCGAAATCGTGATCGACGCGCTGGAGCGCCTCGCGCGGGGCGAGGCGCCTCGCGCGGGCATGCATGTCGTCGAGCCGAAAGCCTAGTCGAGCGAGCTTCCCTTGCGCCCCACGAAGGCGACGCGGAGCATGTTCGTTGCCCCCGGCGTGCCGAGCGGCAGGCCTGCCGTCACAATGATGCGCTGGCCGGGCTGGGCATAGCCTTCGCGGAAGGCGATGCGGCAGGCCCGTTCGGCGACGTCATCGAGATCGTGGGCGTCTTCCGTCAGCACGCAGTGGAGACCCCAGACGAGCGCCAGGCGGCGCGCGGTGTTCGGGATCGGCGTCAGCGCGATGATCGGAAAGAGCGGCCGCTCGCGCGCGGCGCGCAGGCCGGTCGAGCCCGAATTCGTCCAACAGACGATGGCGGCGGCCTTCAGCGTATCGGCGACCATATGGGCGGCGGCGCTGATCGCGTCGGCGCCGGTCGCTTCGGGCGCGTTGCGCTGCGCATACATGATGCCGGGATAGGTCGGGTCGCTTTCGACCTCGGCGGCGATGCTGTCCATCATGCGCACGGCTTCGATCGGATATTTGCCGGCCGCCGATTCCGCCGACAGCATGATCGCGTCGGCGCCTTCGAAGACGGCCGTGGCGACGTCCGAGACTTCGGCGCGCGTCGGCACGGGCGCGGCGATCATCGATTCCAGCATCTGCGTTGCGACGACGACGGGCTTGCCGGCGCGGCGCGCGGCGCGGGTGATGCGCTTCTGCCAGCCCGGCACCTGTTCGAGCGGCAATTCCACGCCGAGATCGCCGCGCGCAACCATCAGCGCGTCGGCCATGTCGATGATGTCTTCGAGATGGACGAGGGCCTGCGGCTTTTCGATCTTGGCGAGAATGGCGGCGCGGCCTCGCGCGATCTTGCGCGCCTCCGCGATGTCGTCGGGACGCTGGATGAAGGAGAGCGCCACCCAGTCGATGCCGAGTTCGAGCGCGGCTTCGAAATCGCTCCGGTCCTTCTCGGTCAGCGCATTCACCGGCAGTACGGCTTCGGGCACATTGACGCCCTTGCGGTTCGTGAGACGTCCGCCGACGATCACTTCGGTCTCGGCGAAGTCTTTTCCGGCCTTTGTCACCCGCAGCCGAATCTTGCCGTCGTCGAGCAGCAGGGCCTGGCCTGCCTCAACGGCGGCGAAGATTTCCGGGTGCGGCAAAGGCGCGCGCGTTGCGTCGCCCGGCGCGGGGTCGAGATCGAGGCGGAAGCTCTTGCCCTTTTCGAGCATGGCCGCGCCGTCCTTCATTTCGCCGACGCGCAGCTTCGGGCCCTGAAGGTCGGCCAGGATGCCGATGGGGCGCTCCACTTCCGCTTCGATGGCGCGGATGATGCCGTGCACGCGGCGCAGCCCTTCATGAGAGAGATGGCTCATGTTCAGGCGAAAGACGTCAGCGCCCGCGTCGAACAGCGCGCGGATCATTTCCGGCGTGTCGGATGCGGGCCCGAGCGTCGCAATGATCTTGACGTTGCGCCGGCGGATCACGGGTTTGGCCTCCTTCAGGATTTGTCCCCTTCTACCAGAATCGCACGGAAATCGTTCACATTCGTGTAACTCGGCCCGGTGACAAGCAGATCACCGAGGGGCTCGAAAAAGCCGGTCGCGTCATGGCGGGCGAGCGCGGCTTCGGGATCGGCGCCCCGCGCGCGGGCGCGGGCCAGCGTATCAGGGAATATGAGCGCGCCTGCGGGGTCGTCCGCCCTGCCTGCGCCGCCATCTATGCCGTCGGTATCGCCCGCTATGGCGGCAATTCCTTTCGCGCCGTTAAGACATAGCGCGAGCGCCAGCACATATTCCTGGTTCGGGCCGCCCCTGCCGGATGGAGCACCCTTCGCGAAGGTGACGCCCAGTTCGCCGCCCGAAAGGATGGCGAGGCGTTTCCCGGCGCGCATGGCGTCGAGCGCCATTCGCCCATGTTCCGTGGCGACGTACCGCGCTTCGCCCTCGATGCGGTCGCCGAGGTTCAGGACTTCATAGCCGTGGGATTTCGCCAGCGCCCCGGCGGCGGCGAGCGAACCTTCGCCGCTTGCGAGCAGCTCGAAACGCGCGTGAGCGAATGACGCATCGCCGGGCTTGGGGCTTTCGGGCGCGGCGGCGAGCGCCCGGCGTAGCGGCGGGGGCAAGTCGATGGCGAAGCGGTCGAGAATATTCAGCGCCTCTTCCCGTGTCGTCGGGTCCGGCATTGTCGGGCCGGAGGCGATGATGCTCGGATCGTCGCCCGCAACATCGGAGATCGCCAGCGTCAGCGACGGGGCGGGGTGGATTGCGGCGGCGAGCCTGCCGCCTTTGATGCGCGAGAGGTGCTTGCGGACGCAGTTGATGCCGGCAATGGGCGCCCCCGATGCAAGGAGCGCGCGGGTTACGGCCTGCTTGTCGGCGAGGCTCACGCCATCGATTGGCAGGATCGCGAGCGCCGAGCCGCCGCCCGAGATCAGCACAAGCGCGAAGTCGTCGGCGCCAAGACCTGCCGCGAGGTCGAGGATGCGGGCGCTTGCGGTCATTCCCGCCTCGTCGGGAACGGGATGAGCCGCCTCGATTACCTCCACGATCTGCGTCGGCCGCGCATGGCCGTAGCGCGTGAGCGCGATACCTTCGAGACGCGCTTGCGGCCATTGAGCGGCGTAATACGCTTCGGCGGCGGCGGCCGTGGAGGCGGCGGCCTTACCGATGGCGAGGATGACGAGGCGGCCTTTCGGTGGCGGCGGCAGATGGTGGGCAAGGATCGCTTCGGGCAAGGCCGCGCGCACCGCCGCCTCGTAAAGGCCGATCAGAAGCTCGCGCGTTGCAGCCATGTCATGCGCCATGGGGACGTGTGCACCGTTTTCCGCATTTTCACTCTCCGGTATAGTGCTCCCATGCAACCTCTGTCACGCGATGCCGCAGGCGATAGCGGCGCATTCGAGATCGTCAATCCGCGGGGCGATCCGGGATTCCTCGTCGTCTGCGATCATGCCTCGAATGCGCTGCCGCCCGGCTATGGCTCGCTCGGGCTCGACGCGTCCGAGTTCGAGCGACACATCGCCTATGACATAGGCGCGGCGGGCGTGGCGCGGCTGCTGGCCGGGCGGCTCGGCTGTCCGGCGATTCTCGCGCGCTTCTCGCGGCTCCTGATCGACCTCAATCGCGGGGCCGACGATCCGACGCTCGTGATGAAACTTTCGGACGGCGCCATCATTCCGGCAAACCGCGACGTCGATCCCTTTCAGAACGAGAAGGAGTTCAGGCATCGGCTGACGAATTTCTACGCGCCCTATCATGCAGCCATCGCCGCGGCGATCGCGCAGGCGCGGGCGGCGGGCGTCGTGCCGGCGATCCTCTCGATCCACAGCTTTACGCCCGCCTGGAAAGGTCGCGCGCGGCCCTGGCATGTCGGCATTCTCTGGGATCGCGACGACAGGCTGCCTGCGCCTCTTCTTCAGGCGCTCAGGGCCGAAAACGGGCTCGTCGTCGGCGACAACCAGCCCTATTCGGGGGAATTGAGGGGCGATTGCCTTTATCGGCACGGGACGCAGAATGGCTTGCCGCATGTGTTGATCGAAATCAGGCAAGACCTTATCTCGGACGGGAAGGGGCAGGCGGAATGGGCGGAGCGCATCGCGGCGCTCGTTCGGCCTATCGCCGCCATGCCTGGCGTGCGCATGATGCGCCACTACGGTTCGCGCACCGATGCGTGAAAACTTCGAGGAGACGGTTCGATGGACAAGGCGACGCAAACTGAACTTGAAGCGGCAGCATTCCGACGCCTTGTCGAGCATCTGCGGCTTCGCACGGACGTGCAGAACATTGACCTGATGACCTATGGCGCCTTCTGCCGCAATTGTCTTGCCGACTGGTATCGCGAAGCGGCGGAAGACAAGGGTATTTCGCTTTCGAAGGACGAAGCGCGCGAAACAATCTACGGCATGCCCTTTGCCGAATGGAAAGCGAAGCATCAGAAAGACGCAACGCCCGAACAGCTCGCCGCTTTCGAGGCTTCACAGAAAAAGGCGCATGGATAGTTTTATATCCACAGCTTTCTCACGCGGCGATGTTGCTGCGCGCGGCCCCCACCGATAATGTCTCGGCCCACCCCGCGAACAGTTTCGATTGGAGCCGCATCATGGCTGACGGCAATGGCCCTGTGAATACCGGCGGCGTCGCGCATGACCAGCTTCGCTCGGTCGTCGAGCGCATCGAGCGCCTCGAAGAAGAGAAAGCGGCGACCGCCGCCGACATCAAGGAAGTCTATGCCGAGGCCAAGGCCAACGGCTTCGACACCAAGACGCTCCGGCAGGTGGTGCGCATCCGCAAGCAGGACAAGACCGAGCGGCAGGAGCAGCTTGCCATTCTCGATCTTTATCTCAGCGCGCTCGGCATCGCCGAATAGCTCCGTCTTCTACCGCGCGGCGCGACCTGATATAGGAAAGACGGGCGGATCGTCGCCCTTGTCCTGTTGCCGCCGGAGATCAGCTTGTCCGTCGCCGCTTCCGAATGGCCGCGTTCCCGCGTCTTGTCCTGGATTTATTTCGCGGTCGGCGTTCTCGCCGTGGCCTTCGTGCTGCGTTATGCGGTGATCGAGCCGCATATGATCGGCATCGCCTGCGGCGAGGATGTGGTGCCGTGGTGGTGCGCGCCGCGCCAGGCCATCGTTTTGATGCATGCCTGGTACGCCTGGGGCACGCTCGGACTTCTGGGCGGTGCGCTGGCTCTCGTCTTCGGTTGGGGCTGGGCGCTCAGGCTCGGCTTTGCGATGAGCCTGATGGGCCTCGTTCTCTACAATGCCGATTATGCCGCGCCCGGCCTCGTGCTCACGCTGTTGCGGCTGCCGCGTTCCTGAAGGTCCGCCGCCATGCCGTTCGCGCCACGGCGAGCCAGGGCAGGGCGAAGAGCAGGTTCAACGCGCACCAGATCAAAGCCTGAATGTTTTGCGGGCCTTCGTTGAAGGCGATGGCGACGGCGTTGAGCGCGAGAAGAAGGGCGAAGAGCGCTTCCTCCCGCCTGCCTTCGGGCGCGCGGCGATAGTCGCCGCGTTGCAGAGCCAGCAGAACGAAGCCGCCGACCGCGATCGCATAGGCGGCGTTGGGGAAATCGCGATAGCGGTTGTCGAAGCTCAAGCCAAGCGAGATGACGAGCATCGAGGCGGTGACGGAAAGCTGGACGAGGCCGAGCGCATGCGCGCGGTCGAACGGCGACCGGCGCGGCGCGCGCAGCCAGGCGACGGTGCGTGCGATGGGGAGCGGTGCGACGGCGCGCTCTCCGCGCGCGACTTCCGGCAAGACGACAATGATGACGGCAAGAGATTGCAGGAAGACCAGAAGTTCGACGGTTGCTTCAAGCGGCGAACGCCATGCGAGCCAGGAATGCTCGGCCTGCAATACGAGCGCGGTGCCCGCAAGCGCCGAGCCGATGCCGGCGGCGATGCCGGGCAGCATGCCGCCGACGTTTCCGCGCCATGCGAGCATGAGGAGCGCGAAAAGCGAGATGGCGAAGGCGGCGCCTGCTTCCCTTTGCCAATGCGGATAGTTGGTGACGGGGCCGGTTTCGGGGAACTTCAGTTCGCGGTCGGTGGTGAAAAGGCCCCAATGGCCGCCGGCCGTTCCTTCCAGTGCGCGCTTCCAGGGCTGGTCGAAGGCTTCGATCAGATTGTAATCGAGGCCGATGCTGTCGGCGTAGACGGCGAGTTCGCGCAGGTAGCGCGCCTGGGCGACGATGGAGGGCACGGCTTCGGCGCGTTCGCGGCCCGCGCTCGGAAAGCCCGTTTCGCCGATGAAGATGCGCTTGCCCGGAAATTCGGCCGCGACTTCCTCGCGCACGCTCTTCAGATAGGCGACGCCGCCTTCGGCCGAAGTTGGGTTGTTCTCCCAATAGGGCAGGATATGGATGGTGATGAAGTCGACTGCATCGGCAAGCTCCTTCGGCGCCTTCATCCAGAAATCGGTGACGTCGGCATAGGTGACGGGAAGGCCCGTCGCCGCCTTTACTTGCTTCAGGTAGCGGATGAGATCGTCCGGCTGCTGCTCGCCGCGCAGCAGCACTTCGTTGCCGATGATGATGGCCCGGATCGTTTTCGGGTGCGCATTAGCAACGGCGATGGCCTGGGCGATTTCCTGCTGGTTCCCTTTTTCCTCGCGGCCGATCCAGATGCCGAGCAGCACCTGCATGCCGTGCTTCTCGGCCGCCGGCACGACCTGATCGAGACCCTGCTTGACGCTGTAGGTGCGCACGCAAGACGTCACTTGCGAGAGCATGGCGAGATCGCTGTCGATGCGCGCGGGATCGGCGACGTAGTCGGGATTGAACGGCGTCTCGTTGTCGCGATAGGGCGTGTAGCTGACGCAGCGCACCTTGCCTGACGGCGCATCGACCATGTCGACGGGGGCGGCCAGATGCGCCCAGATGAAAAAGGTCGAGAGCGCGGCGAGGACGAGGCCCAGCAGAAGGGGAAGGGGCGCGATCTTCATGGAGATATGGCCACCGGAAAAGACGAGGGTCCAAAGAGGTAGCACCTATGGCGCGCATCCGGCAATTGCGGCTTGCGCTTCGGGCGCATGACAAAACGGCGCGGGATTTCGCCCGCGCCGTTTCGATGCATCCGGATTGGAGGCGTTTATTCCTCGCGGACCTCGAGGCCGAGATCGCGAACCTTGCGGTAGAGCGTCGAGCGGCCGATGCCGAGGCGGCGTGCCACTTCGGTCATGTGGCCTTTGTATTTCTCGATGGCGAGACGGATCATCTCGGCTTCGATGTCTTCGAGCTTGCGGACATTGCCAGCCGCATCCGTCACGGCGATGCCGTCGGAGAAGTTCGACCTGGCGAATTCGGCGAGCGTGTTGCGCTGTTCGCGCGCAGGCGCTTCGTAGCGTTCGGCCGGGAAGGGGGCCGGCGCCATCTGGCGGGGCGCGGCGGCGGCTGTCGGCATGGCGGCGCCGGCATAGCCTTCGACGAGGCTCGCGATCTGCGGGAAGTCCGAAACGTCGAGCATGTCGCCGTCGCAGAGGACGATGGCGCGGAAGACGGTATTTTCGACCTGGCGCACATTGCCCGGCCAGTCGAAGGCGCAGAGCATGGACAGCGCGTCGCGCGAGATGCCGACGACGGGCTTGCCTTCTTCCGCAGCCAGACGGCGGATGAAATGGGCGACGAGTTCGGGAATGTCTTCCCTGCGGCTGCGCAGCGGCGGCACATGGATCGGGAAGACGTTGAGGCGGTAATAGAGGTCTTCGCGGAAGCGGCCTTCCTTCACCATCTGGAGAAGGTCGCGATTGGTCGCGGAGATCAGGCGGATGTCGACCTTGACCGGCTTCTTCGAGCCGACGGGATCGACCTCGCCCTGCTGAAGCGCACGCAAGAGCTTTACCTGCATGTCGAGCGGCAATTCGCCGATTTCATCGAGGAAGAGCGTGCCGCCGGAAGCTTCCTGGAACTTGCCGGCATGCTTGTCGCTCGCGCCGGTGAAGGCGCCTTTCTCATGGCCGAATAGAATGCTCTCGACGAGATTCTCCGGAATCGCGCCGCAATTGACCGTGACGAAGGGTTTGCCCGCGCGGTCGCTCTCGCCCTGAATGGCGCTGGCGATCATTTCCTTGCCGACGCCGCTTTCGCCGTCGATGAGAATCGGGATGTTCGACTGGGCGGCGCGCTTGCCGAGGCGGATGACTTGTTCCATGCCCGGGCTGCGGGCGATCAGGTCGGAGAAGGTGAGATGGCCGCTCTGCTTCTTCTGCAAACGCGAGATTTCACCGGTCAGCGCGTTAACCTTGAGCGCGTTCCGCATCGAGACATGCAGGCGCTCGGGGCTGACGGGCTTTATGACGAAGTCCGTCGCGCCTTCGCGCATGACGTTGACGACCGTTTCGATGCCGCCGTGCGCGGTCAGCACGATGACCGGCAGGTTCGGACGCGTCGGCTGGAGGCGCTTCAGCACTTCCATTCCGTCGACGCCGGGCATGACGAGATCGAGGATGACGAGCGAGATTTCGGCTCCCGCCGGGCCTTCCAGCCGGGCAAGAGCGGCTTCGCCGCCATCCACCGAGACGGCGCGGTAGCCGTCGCGGTTGACCACTTCTTCCAGGATGCGGCGCTGGGCGGGATCGTCGTCCACAATCAGGATGGATTGGGTCATCGGGGTGCCTCGGGTTCCGGGTGCCGCCGGGGGGCGGCAACAGCTCGGCCCATAATGGGGCGGATTGGTAAAGACGATCTTAATCCCGCGGGCCTGCGAGAGGGTCTGATTTCCGTTCACGCAAGGGGCGGAAATTTACCTTTTACGGAGGTCTAATGGTGTGGGGCGGAGAATCGTCACGTACCCGGAATAGTGTTGCCATCGTGTAACTTTGGGGCTGGAACTTAAGGAAATCTGGCAATTCGGGTTGATGGTGCCTTCGGTTCCATGCGATGAAATTACCCTGATGAAAGTTTTCCGGTGGGGTCCGGGCCTCCCGTCGTGTTGTCGGGCGGTTGAGCATAATAACGACGGAGATTGGGATGAAAATCATATCCCGGCTTATAGCGTTGGGGACCTTCCTGGTGCTGGCTGGCTGCGGCACCTGGACGGCTGAATCGTATCTGCATGAGACGATCAGCGGTGACTCGTTCAACGCATGCCTGGCGCGCGAATATCAAGAGAGGGCAACCTCTGAAGCGTATGTCGATTGCAACTGGATCGACACCGCGACGATCGTCGAAAAGGGCCGCGCCGCGGCTGCTGGCGAAACCGTCCTTCCCTGGGACCCCGCAACGCGCGGCGTTCTCCCGGCCGACCTGCCTGAGCTGCAGGATGCGCGGGCGAAGCTGCTCGCGGCACTCGACAATGGTGGCCGGACCGGTCCGAACGCCTGTAAGTGCGCCAAGGCGCAGCGTTACTATGACGGCTGGGTGGAGCAGGCGAGCGACAACAAGCTCGGCGAGAACGGCTCCTGGCTCGGCGGCGAAGGCGGTCCGGTGCAGCCGGAACGCGTGAAGGCCGAAAAGGCAGCGTTCTATGAAGCGCTGACCCAGTGCCAGGGCGTCGTTGCCGCTGGTCCCTGGACCATCTACTTCGGCTTCAACAAGTACAACCTGACGCAGGAAGCCCAGGCTGTGGTTGCCGAGATCGCCAAGACCTCGATCTCGTCCTTCGCAGTCGTCGGCCACACCGACACGGTCGGCAGCAATGCCTACAACGACGCGCTCGGTCTGCGTCGCGCCAACTCGGTTGCCGGCGCTCTGAAGGCCAATGGCAAGAGCACCTGCTCGGTGTCCTCGGACGGCAAGACGAACCTTGCGGTCAAGACGGGCGACGGCGTGCGCGAGCCGCTCAACCGCCGTGCGGTTGTGACGCCCTGCAAGTAACGCAGTACGTCTGAACGAAATGGAGAGCCCCGGCCGAAAGGCCGGGGCTTTTCGCTTATTGGGGTTTGAATCGGCGGCTCCGGAGCGCGATATAGGATCAAAGGACTTCTCCTGCCACCGGAGCTTCCATGAGCCAGCCTTCTTCCTCCACCGCCCGGCCGAAGGCCGAGGACGGCGTGCTGCCTGTCTGGGATATGAGCGACCTCTATTCGGCCCCCGACGCGCCCGAGATCGGCCACGACCTCGCTCGATCCGCCGAGACCGCCAAGGCTTTCGCCGAGCGGTATCGCGGCAAGCTCGCCGCTCTGATCGGCGAGCCGAAGGGCGGAGCCGCGCTTGCCGAAGCGATCCGCACCTATGAGGCGCTCGAAGACACGCTCGGCCGGGTCATGTCCTATGCCGGGCTTCTCTATGCGAGCGACAATACAAATCCTGCCTATGCGAAGTTCTATGGCGACATGCAGGAGCGCGTGACGCAGATATCGACCGACCTTCTGTTCTTCGCGCTGGAGCTCAACAAGGTCGACGACGCGGCGCTCGCCAAGGCGCTCGAAACCCCATCGCTCGCGCATTACGAGCCCTGGCTGCGCGATCTGCGCGCCATGCGGCCTTACCAGCTTTCGGACGAGATCGAGACGCTGCTGCATGAAAAATCCGTCTCGGGCCGCGCGGCATGGAACCGGTTGTTCGACGAGACGATGGGGCGTTTGAGTTTCGACGTCGACGGCGAGAGCGTGGCCGTCGAAGCGGCGCTGAACCGTCTCTCCGATCGCGATCCGGCGAAGCGGAAGGTGGCGGCCGATGCGCTCGCCAAAACCTTCGCCGCCAATATCGGCACCTTCACGCTCGTCACCAATACGCTCGCCAAGGACAAGGAGATCGAGGATCGCTGGCGCGGCTTCAAGGACATCGCCGATTCACGCCATCTCGCCAATCGCGTCGAACCTGAAGTGGTGGCGGCGCTGGTCGAGGCGGTGCGGCGTTCCTATCCCGTGCTGTCGCATCGCTACTACAAGCTGAAGGCGAAGTGGCTCGGTCTCGACAGGCTCGAATATTGGGATCGCAACGCGCCGCTGCCCGATGCAGACGATGCGAATATTCCATGGGCGCAGGCGAAGGACACGGTTCTCTCCGCCTATCGCGGCTTCACGCCCGGCATGGCGGAGATCGCCGAGCGCTTCTTCGACAATGGTTGGATCGACGCGCCGTTGCGCCCCGGCAAGGCGACGGGCGCCTTCGCGCATCCGACCGTGCCGAGCGCCCATCCTTTCGTGCTCGTCAACTACCAGGGCAAGACGCGGGACGTGATGACGCTCGCCCATGAGCTCGGTCACGGCGTGCATCAGGTGCTTGCCGCGCGGCAAGGCGCGTTGATGGCCGATACGCCGCTGACGCTTGCCGAGACCGCAAGCGTCTTCGGCGAAATGCTGACATTCCGCAAATTGCTCGCCGATACCAAAGACCCGAAGCGGCGCAAGGCGATGATCGCCGGCAAGGTCGAGGACATGCTGAACACGGTCGTGCGCCAGATCGCGTTCTATACGTTCGAGCGGAAGCTCCACACGGCGCGGCGCGAAGGCGAGCTGACCTCAGCCGATATCGGAAAGCTCTGGCTTGAAGTGCAGGGCGAAAGCCTCGGGCCCGCCATCCATCTCGGCGAGGGCTACGAGACTTATTGGTGCTACATCTCGCATTTCATCCATGCGCCTTTCTATGTCTACGCCTATGCCTTCGGCGATTGTCTCGTGAACTCGCTCTATGCCGTCTACGAGCAGGCGTCGGACGGATTTGCCGAGCGCTATTTCGCCATGCTGTCGGCGGGCGGCACGCTTCGTCACAAGGAGTTGCTTGCGCCCTTCGGTCTCGATGCGAGCGATCCGAAATTCTGGGACAAGGGTCTTTCCGTCATTCGCGGATTGATCGACGAGCTGGAGCAGGGTGAGTGACCACCAGAAAGACCGGCGCCCCACCGAAAGACGACGAGGCCAATCGCCTCGGTCAGCGCGTGAAGCGTTACGCGCAGGTCGGCGCCGGCGTCGGCGGTCTGGCGGCGCGAGTGGCGGGGCAGCGCTTCCTCGGCCTTTCGCCGGACAATGATCGCAATGCGCGCGATCTGAAGGTGGCGCTGGGCGGGCTCAAGGGCCCGATCATGAAGGTCGCGCAGATGCTCGCGACCATTCCCGATGTCGTGCCTGCTGAATTTGCGAGCGAGCTTTCCGAGCTGCAATCGGCGGCGCCGGCCATGGGCTGGCCCTTCGTGAAGCGCCGTATGCGCGCCGAACTGGGAGCGGGCTGGGAAAAGCGCTTTCGGTCCTTCGAGCATGAGGCCGCTGCCGCCGCTTCGCTCGGTCAGGTGCATCGCGCGGTCGGTCTCGACGGCGCGAGGCTTGCAGCGAAGCTCCAATATCCCGACATGCAGTCGGCGGTCGATGCCGATCTCAATCAGCTCGGCATCGTCTTTTCAATCCATCGCCGCCTCGACAGTTCGGTCGATACGCGCGAAATCTATGCCGAGATCCGGGAGCGTTTGCGCGAGGAACTGGACTACGAGCGCGAGGCCGCGCATATGCGTCTCTACAAGGCGATTTTCGCCCGGGAGAAGCGCATCGCCGTGCCGGAGGTCGTCGAGGATCTTTCGACCGCGCGCCTTCTCACAATGAGCTGGCTCGACGGCGCGCCGCTTCTCACCTTCCGCGACCGCGCGCTGGAAGATCGCAATGCGATTGCCGAAGCCATGTTCATGGCCTGGTGGTATCCCTTCAGCCATTACGGCGTCATTCACGGCGATCCGCATCTCGGCAACTACACGGTACGGCCCGACCTCGGCATCAATCTTCTCGACTATGGCTGCATCAGGATTTTCCCCGCCGCCTTTGTCGAAGGCGTGGTTGAGCTTTACCGGGCGCTCGAAACCGAGGATCGCGACCGCGCCGCAGCCGCCTATGCGCGATGGGGTTTTGCCAATCTCTCGAACGAGCTCATCGACGTGCTGAACGTCTGGGCGGGCTTCATCTATGGGCCCATGCTCGACGATCGGGTGCGCTCCATCGCGGATGGGGTGAAGCCGGGTGACTATGGCCGCAAGGAAGCGTTTCAGGTGCATCAGGCGCTGAGGAAACTCGGGCCGGTGACGCCGCCGCGCGAATTCGTCTTCATGGACCGCGCCGCCGTCGGGCTCGGCGGCGTCTTTCTGCATCTCGGCGCGGAGCTGAATTTCCACCGGATATTCAATGAGACCATCGAAGGCTTCGAGGCGGCGAAGCTTGATAAGCGCCAAAAGGAGGCGTTAAAGAAGGCTGGCGTTCGGCCGCCCGCCTGATCGCGCCCTGTTCTTTTCAGTCGAGTTTCCCCATGACAGACGATCTCCTCGAAGAAAGTACGGCTCCGCTGCCGCCCGGATACCAGCCTATGAACTGGTTTCACGGTTTCGGGCGTCAGATCGGGCCGCTTTATGAAAAGATCGAGAGCGAAGGGAAATATACCCGCGCCTTTCTCGTGCAGGAGCATCACACCAACGGCATGGGCAATTGCCATGGCGGCATGCTGATGGCTTTCGCCGACATGGCGTTCGGCCATGCGGTGACGATGGCGACGCATCGCTATTGGGTGACGGTGCGGCTCCTCACCGATTTTCTGTCGGCGGCAAAGATCGGCGACTGGGTCGAAGGCAATGCCGTCATCATCGGCACCGAGGACGATTTCATTTCCGTGCAGGGGCGCATCTGGTCCGGCGACCGGACCATCATGACGGGCACGGCTGTTTTCAAGGCGCTGGGCCAGCGTCCCCCCAAGGGTGAACCACGCAAATGAGCAAGACGCCAGCCGAAGCATCGCCGCCGCCTCTGCCCGCCATGGCGCCGGGAGACGAGCAGGGCCCCTTCGTCACCGAGGCGCCGGGATGGTTCCAGCGCGCCGTTGCCATCGAGCCCGAAAGCCGGACCATCATGGTGGAGGGTGCGCCCATCCACTATCTGCGCTGGGGCGACGCTGCAAAGCCCGGCCTGCTGCTCGTTCACGGCAACGGAGCGCATGCGCGCTGGTGGTCCTTCATCGCGCCGTTTCTCGCGCGCGAATATTCGGTGGCTGCCATCGACATTTCCGGCATGGGCGACAGCGGCTGGCGGGAAAAATATTCGCTCGAAGTCTTCGCCGAGGAGCAGATCGCCGTTTGCGAGGATGCGGGCTTCTTCAAGGGCGAGGAGCCGCCGATCATCGTCGGCCATTCCTTCGGCGGCTTCATCACCATCCTGACGGGCGCGCTTTACGGCGACAGGCTTGCGGGCACCGTCATCGTCGACAGCCCGGTCAATCCGCCGGACAGGCCGGGCGGGCCGCCCAATCGCGAGTTCAGGCCCCACAGGGTCTATCCGACGCTTGAGGAGGCGCTCGGCCGTTTCCGTCTTGCGCCGCCGCAGCCCTGCGAGAACCTCTATATCGTCGACTATATCGCCCGCCATTCGCTGAAACAGGTCGCGACCCCGGAAGGCGGAAGCGGCTGGACCTGGAAGTTCGATCCGGCGATCTGGCAGCGGTTCAACATCGGCGACATGGGTGCGCGGCTTGCCGCCACGCGCTGCCGAATCGGCATCATGCGCGGCGAGTTCTCGGTGCTGTTGCCGCCCGAAATCGGCGACTACATGTTCACGCTCCTCGGCAAGTCCGCGCCCGTGATCGAAATTCCCCAGGCCCGGCACCATGTCATGCTCGACCAGCCGCTCGCCTTTGTTTCGGCGCTCCGGGCGCTTCTGGCGGACTGGGACCATTCAAAACCGACACGGCGGACGGACCTGCCCCCAAGGCTGCCTTTCGACGTCTGAGCCCCGCCCGTTCCTGCACAGGCCCCTGACGGGGCTGACCTTGCCGTCAGCCCTCTCTTTGCTATAGTCCGGCCAAACCTGAACCCGCGGAACTTACGGACAAGAGGCAGGCAACATGGCTGAAGACAAAGCACATCCGGGCTGGGGCGCGGAGATGGACGCAGGCGACCATATCGCGACCTATGAAGGGTTCATCACCGGAGCGAAATGGGGCATCGGCTTTCTGGTCGTCCTGCTCGCCGGCATGGCCTATTTCCTTCTCTGACGTTTTCAGACGGGCAAACCGACCTCGTATCCCCGTGTGAGTAAGGGCAGGGCGCCGGATCGGCTCCGGCCCGCCTTGTGCCCACGCGGCAACAGCTTTGTCTCAACGCAGCAGGCCAATTCATGAAGCTCGCGATTCCAAAAGAACGGCAGGACGGCGAGACGCGCGTCGCGGCCTCGCCCGAGACAGTGAAGAAACTCGTCGCCCTCGGACTTGACGTGACCGTCGAGGCCGGGGCCGGCGCTCACGCAAGCATCGCGGACGCCGTCTTCGCCGAAGCAGGCGCGAAGATCGCCGCCAGCGAGGCCGAGGCGCTGAAAGATGCCGATCTCGTCTTCAAGGTGCGTGCGCCTTCCGACGAGGAAATCGGGTTGATGAAGCGGGGCGCGATGCTGGCTGCCATTCTCAGCCCCTATGACGACAAGGCGCGGCTGAAGAAATACGCCGATGCGGGCGTCAACGCCTTTGCGATGGAATTCATGCCGCGCATCACGCGCGCGCAGTCGATGGACGTGCTGTCGTCGCAGTCGAACCTTGCCGGCTACAAGGCGGCCGTCAATGCGGCGGCGAAGTTCACGCGCGCCACGCCGATGATGATGACGGCGGCGGGCACCATCGCGCCCGCCCGCGCCTTCGTCATGGGTGTCGGCGTCGCGGGCCTTCAGGCGATTGCGACGGCGAAGCGCCTCGGCTGCATCGTCTCGGCGACGGACGTGCGTTCGGCGACGAAGGAGCAGGTCGAAAGCCTCGGCGGCACTTTCGTGATGGTCGAATCTTCCGAATCCGGCGACGCCGCCGGCGGCTATGCCAAGGAAATGAGCGACGAGTACAAGCGCGCCCAGGCCGCTCTCGTCGCCGAGCACATCAAGAAGCAGGACATCGTCATCACGACGGCGCTGATCCCCGGCCGACCGGCGCCCGTTCTCGTCACCGAGGAGATGGTGAAGTCGATGAAGCCCGGCTCGATCATCGTCGATCTCGCGGCCGAGCGCGGCGGCAACTGCCCGCTGACGGAGCCCGGCAAGACGGTGGTGAAGCATGGCGTCACCATCATCGGCGACCTCAATGTGGCGGGCCAGCTTTCGGTCGACGCCTCGGCGCTCTACGCCAAGAACCTTCTGAACTTCATCACGCCGCTGATCGACAAGGAGACGAAGTCCTTGAAGATCGACTGGGCGGACGAAATCATCACCGGCACCTGCCTGACAAAAGACGGACAGGTCATTCATCCGGCATTCCGCGAGGGGGGAAACTGATATGGAAGCGGCAGCGATCGATCCCACCGTTTTCCGGCTCGCGATCTTCGTGCTCGCGATTTTCGTCGGTTATTACGTCGTCTGGAGCGTGACACCTGCGCTGCACACGCCGCTGATGTCCGTCACCAACGCCATCTCGTCCGTCATCATCGTCGGCGCGCTCATCGCGGTCGGCGTTCAGGTTATCGGCGAAACCGGCTGGCTTTCCAAGGGGCTCGGCTTCGTCGCCGTGATCCTCGCCTCCGTCAATATTTTCGGCGGCTTCCTCGTCACCCAACGCATGCTCGCCATGTACAAGAAAAAAGATCGCTGAGGGGCGCCGGACATGTCAGCAAATCTCTCGGCTCTGCTTTATCTCGTCTCCGGCGTGCTGTTCATCATGGCGCTGCGCGGATTGTCGTCGCCTGAAAGCTCGCGCGGCGGGAACCGTCTCGGCATGATCGGCATGGCGATTGCGGTCGCCACCACGCTTGCCGTGTTGCAGGCGCAGAACCAGACGACCTGGGCGCTCGTCATCGGCGGCGTCGCCATCGGCGGCGGCATCGGCGCCGTCACGGCGCGCCGTATCGCCATGACGGCGATGCCGCAGCTCGTCGCCGCCTTCCACTCGCTGGTCGGCCTCGCGGCGGTGCTCGTCGCCTGGGCGGCCTTCTTCTCGCCCGCCGCCTATGGCATCGGCGAGCTCGGCGCGATCCATCCCGGCAATCTCGTCGAAATGTCGCTCGGCGTCGCCATCGGCGCGATCACCTTCTCGGGCTCGATCATCGCCTTTGCGAAGCTCAACGGAAACATGTCGGGCGCGCCGATCATGCTGCCGGGACGGCATGTCATCAACGCGCTGTTCTTTCTCGCCATCGTGGCGGGCGTCGTCTACATCGTCATGGACCCGGCGCATCAGTCGACCGAGCTGTTCCTGGCGATCACGCTCGTCGCTTTCCTCTTCGGCTTTCTCATCATCATCCCGATCGGCGGCGCGGACATGCCCGTCGTCGTCTCGATGCTGAACTCCTATTCGGGCTGGGCCGCCGCCGGCATCGGCTTCACGCTCGGCAATCTCGCGCTCATCATCACCGGCGCTCTTGTCGGTTCGTCGGGCGCGATCCTCAGCTACATCATGTGCAAGGGCATGAACCGTTCCTTCGTCAGCGTCATCCTCGGCGGCTTCGGCGCCGATGCGGCTGCCGTCGGCGAAGGCAAGGTCGAGACGCGCCCGGTGAAGCAGGGCTCGGCGGACGACGCCGCCTTCATCATGAAGAATGCGGGCTCGGTCATCATCGTTCCGGGTTACGGCATGGCGGTGTCCCAGGCGCAGCATGCGCTGAAGGAAATGGCCGACCATCTGAAGAAGGAAGGCGTCAAGGTTTCCTACGCCATCCATCCGGTCGCGGGCCGCATGCCCGGCCATATGAACGTGCTGCTCGCGGAAGCCAACGTGCCTTACGACGAGGTCTTCGAGCTTGAGGACATCAACAACCAGTTCGCGCAGGCCGACGTCGCCTTCGTGATCGGCGCGAACGACGTGACGAACCCATCGGCCAAGACCGATCCCAAGAGCCCGATCTTCGGCATGCCGGTGCTCGACGTCGAAAAGGCGCGCACGGTTCTCTTCGTGAAGCGCGGCATGGCGTCCGGCTATGCGGGCGTCGAGAACGAGCTCTTCTTCCGCGACAATACGATGATGCTTTTCGGCGATGCGAAGAAAATGGTCGAGCAGATCATCAAGGCGCTTTGATCCGCTGAAGTCGGCTATCGCGGGCGGCGCTTCGAAAGATGCGCCGCCCGTTTTCGTATGGGGGCAAGGATGGACATCTATCACGGCTGGTGCGACCTGAAGCCCGGCATCGGCGACATGGAATTCGCCGACGCGTTTGCGCGCTACATGGCGCATCTGAAGCGCGAGGGGAAGGTCGAGAGCTACCGGCTCACGCGGCGCAAGCTCGGGCTCGGGCCTGCCCATCTTGGCGATTTCCATTTCATGATCGAGGTGCGCGACCTGGCGCAGCTCGACGACGCCTTCTCCTTCGTCGCGACGCGGGCAGGCGCGATCGAAGGCGAGCATCACGGCGTCAATTCGCTGGTGACGAATGTCCAGTTCGCGCTCTACCGGGATTTTCCGGACGCGGTGCGCAAGCGCGGCGAGGAAAAGTTCTAGCTGTAATCGGTCAATCGAAACGGGGATGGGAAGCATGATCTGGGTTGCACGTATCGGCGTCGCTCTGGCGGGGCTGTTTTCACTGGCGATGGGCGGCATGGCCTGGGCGTCGCCGGCTCAGCTTGGCGCGACGCTCGGGCTGGGGGCGCTGACACCTCTCGGCCTCAATGCGCTCAGGGCGGATTTGGGCGCGTTCTTTCTCGCCAGCGCCATTGCCTGTGCGCTCGCACTTTTTGCGAGGCGCCCGAACTGGCTCTGGGGCGCGGCTCTGCTCTATGGCCTCGCGGTGACGGCGCGCTTCATCGGTATAGCGGTTGACGGTCCGCCGGAGGGCGTCGCCGCTCCGGTGATTGTCGAGCTGGTGCTGGTTGCGCTGCTCGTCTTCGGTGCAAGGAAGCTGCCGCAGGCGGGCTGAAGCCCGAACAAACAAAAACGCCCCCGAAATCGGGGGCGTTTTTATTTTGGATGGCCGAAAGGATCAGGCCGGAACACGCGGCTTCGCGGCGACGCCGCTTTCGCGCTGGGCGCGCTTACGGGCCAGCTTGCGGGCGCGGCGGATGGCTTCGGCCTTCTCGCGGGCGCGCTTCTCGGAGGGCTTCTCGTAGAAGTTCCGGAGCTTCATTTCGCGGAAAACGCCTTCGCGCTGAAGCTTCTTCTTCAGAGCCTTCATGGCCTGGTCGACATTGTTGTCGCGGACGAGTACCTGCACGAGAAAATCCTGTCTGGATTCAATGGGTTAGGTGCGAGGGGGTTGAGCCCCCTGCAAGCGAGCCGCTTTCTAGCAAAGGAATCGCGGCTTGTCCACTGGCTGGGCTCGTCTCATATTCCGCTTATGGCCATACGCAAAATCGCCCGGATGGGGCATCCCGTCCTTTCCCGCATCGCAGAACCCGTCGCCGATCCCACAGCGCCGGAGATTCGCGCCCTCGTTTCCGACATGGTCGAGACCATGATCGACGCCAATGGGGCGGGCCTCGCCGCGCCGCAGGTCTATGTCCCGAAGCGCATCGTCATTTTCCAGGCGCCGGCTGAACGGTCGCCCGAAGGCATCGACGAGGCAGAGGCCTATGACCATCAGGCCGCGCTCACGGTGCTCATCAATCCCGAGATCGAAATTCTCGCGCCCGACATGGAAGCGGGTTGGGAAGGCTGCCTGTCCGTGCCCGGCCTGCGCGGTCTCGTGCCGCGCTATACGGCGCTTCGCTATCGCGGGCTCGGCCTCGATGGGCAACGGATCGAGCGTGTCGCCAAGGGCTTTCACGCACGCGTCGTGCAGCATGAATGCGATCATCTCGACGGCGTGCTCTATCCCCAGCGCATGCGCAATCTTGCCGATCTGATATTCGAAAGCGAGGCGCGGCACTGGCTCGCCGCGCGGGCGAAAGCCGAGGCGCGTAGCAAAGAGGAGACGGCCGATGCGTGAAGGAACACGTCTGCCGGGCGGCTCGACGGCCGGGTCCGGTCATATGGATGACGTGCGGGCGAAGATCCTCGCAGCCGCCCTGCCGAACGTCGCCTTCGATGGCTGGACCACGCGCGTCATGCGCGAGGCAGCGGATGCGGCGGGCGTCGCTCATGGCGAGATGCGGCTCGCCTTTCCGGGCGGCATCGTCGATCTCGTCGAATGTTTTCTGGCCGATGGCGACCGGCGCATGGAAGAGGCGCTGGCCGGCCGCGATCTCGCCGCGATGAAAATTCGCGAGCGCATCACGCTCGCCGTCAGGACGCGCATCGAGGTCGACGCCGATCATCGCGAAGCGGTGCGCCGGGCGGTGACGCTGCTCGCGCTGCCGATTTCTGGCGCGGGCGGGCCGCGCTCGCTCTATCGCACGGTCGACGCCATCTGGCGCGCGGCGGGCGACACCTCGACCGATTTCAATTTCTACACGAAGCGCGCCATTCTCGCCGGCGTCTATTCGGCGGTGACGATCACCTGGTTCGGCGACAATTCGGACGGTTACGCCGACACATGGGCCTTTCTCGACCGGCGCATCGGTGACGTCATGCAGATCGAAAAGGTGAAGGCGCGAGTGAAGAAGGCGGGTGCGATGCTGCCCGATCCCTTCGGGCTCATCGGGCGTCTGCGCTACGGACGTTCCTGATCGGGCGTTCCTGACCGGGCGCGCAGCGTCAGAATTTGGCGGGTACGCCGAAGCCGAGGTCGAGCCAGTCGAGCGACAGAATGCGCGTGCCCGTCATGGTGCGTTCGATGGTCTCGGCATAGACCGTGCCGCCGTCCTCGCGCATGCTCATGGCGATCAGGCGCGGCGCTTCGCCCGAGGGCGGCTTCAGCGGCAGATAGAGGCTGCGCGCGGTGGCTTCGCGGCCGGAACTGTAGACGGAGCAATAACGCGCCAGCGCTCCGCATGGCAGGTTGGCAATCGATTGGTAGGCGCGGGCCGCCTGATCGAACGAGCTCTTTGCCTGGATGGTGAGGACGTTCTGGCCCGTCGGGTCCATGCCCAGCCGTTCGGCGACGGCGGTCCCCGTGAAGCGGGTCATGGCGCATTCCTGGTTGACGACGTCGAGGATGACGATGTCCGGCAACCAGCCGGCCAGTTCAAGCAGGTCGAAATCCGAGGCATGAGGGATCGCGGGGCCGCGGCGCACGCTCTGCCAATAGTCGAAAAGCGTTGAGAATCCCGGATGATTGAAATCGACCGGATGAGCTTTGCCGCCCGGCGCTGGACGGCGATCGGCCTCTGCGAGGTTCATGGCCCTCATAGCTCCGCTTGCCCATGTCGTGGCCCCTCCTGAAAAGGGCCAGTTCCGGCGATCTTGCGCCCGGCGGAGTTAACGGTCGGTATTCGAAGGACGATGGCCGAGAGGGTAGAGGCGCGTGACATGGCCCATCTTGCGGCCCGGACGGGCCTCGGCCTTGCCGTAAAGGTGGAGCGCGGCGTTGGGTTCGGCGATGATTTTCGCCCAGGCATCGACGTCCCGGCCGATCAGGTTCGTCATCACGGCGTCGGAATGGCGCGCGGCCGAGCCGAGCGGCCAGCCGCAGATCGCCCTGATGTGCTGCTCGAACTGGCCGACGAGGCAGGCGTCCGTCGTCCAATGGCCGGAGTTGTGAACGCGGGGCGCGATCTCGTTGACGACAAGACGCGAGCCCCGGCTCGTTGCGGGCAACACGAACATCTCGACGCCCATGACGCCGACATAGTCGAGTTCGGCGACGATCTTCGCGGCGATGGCGCGGGCCTCGTCCGCGAGGCTCGCATCGAGCGCGGCGGGCGCATAGGTGCGGTCGAGGATGTGATTGGTATGGACGTTCTCGACCGGATCGTAGGCCGCCGTCTTTCCGTCGAGACCGCGCGCGACGATGACGGAGACTTCGCGCTCGAAGGGCACGAAGCCTTCGAGGATGGCGGGTTGCGCGCCGATGTCCGCCCATGCCGTCGCCGCGTCGGCGGTATCGGCGATCTTTGCCTGGCCCTTGCCGTCATAGCCGAAGCGGCGCGTCTTCAGGATCGCGGGCGCGCCGATCGTCTTCAATGCGGCATCGAGCGCCGCCCTGTCGGGCACATCGGCGAAGGGCGCCGTCTGAATGCCGCAGGAGACGATGAAATTCTTTTCGACGAAGCGGTCCTGCGCCGTCGCCAGCGCCTTCGCGCCGGGACGTACGGGCGCATGCGCCGCAAGGATCGCGGCCGTTTCGGCCGGCACGTTCTCGAACTCGTAGGTCACCACATCGACGCTGTCGGCGAAGCGGGCGAGCGCGTCGGCGTCGTCGTAGCCCGCACGGGTCAGCCGGCTTGCGACCTCGGCTGCAGGCGCGTCTTCGTCTGGGCAATAGATGTGGCACTGGAGGCCGAGTTCGGCGGCGGCGAGCGCCAGCATGCGGCCGAGCTGGCCGCCGCCAAGAATGCCGATCCGTCCGCCGGGTGGAATGAGCACGGCCTTATTCTTCAATGGGGATTTCGCCGACGGCGGAGGTGAGCGCCGCGCGCCAGTCGTCGAGCCGTCTGGCCAGCGCTTCGTCCGCAAGGGCGAGGACGGCGGCGGCGAGGAGGCCGGCATTCTTCGCACCCGCCTCGCCGATCGCAAGCGTGCCGACCGGAATGCCGCCCGGCATCTGGACGATCGAGAGAAGGCTGTCCTGCCCGTTCATCGTTTTCGACTGGATGGGCACGCCGAAGACGGGGAGCGCCGTCATGGAGGCCGCCATGCCCGGCAGGTGGGCCGCGCCGCCCGCGCCGGCGACGATGACCTTGAGGCCGCGCTTGCGGGCCGTGGTGGCGTATTCGACGAGGCGCTGGGGCGTCCGGTGGGCCGAAACGATGCGCGCTTCATAGGGCACGCGCAGTTCGTCCAGAACGTCGGCGGCGTGTTTCATGGTCCGCCAGTCCGACTGGCTTCCCATGATGATGCCGACCAGGGCTTGAATGGCCATCTGCTTCCCGTTTCAAACCGGCCTCGGGGAGGGCCCCCGGGCGCGGAAAGCGAGGCAGTATAGGCATCGACCCCCGCTTGGCAAGGCGGGGGCGGGGCGGGCTGGATTCCCCCGGAAAAGGACGGATCGGTGGCGTTTTTGGGCGAACAATGGCATCTTCGATTCGGGGTTTGGCCGTGCGACACCCCCAAATCCCGGCACTTCCGGGGGGTGGGGTTCGTCCGGCCGGATGGGTAAGCAGTCGGATCGACAGACCGATCGGGCGTGGTATGAAAATCGGCGACAGCAGGCCGCTGGGGGGCTCCGCTCCCTCGCCGGGCCGCGAACGTGGAGAAGCGACCGGGCGGGCCCCTGTGGGCGCGGGACGGATCGTCACGGATGCCGTCAGCTTCATGGGCATTCCCGAGGCCGAACTTACGCCCAAGGTGCGCGACGCGCTGATGTCGCTGATGGCCGAGGTCGAGCGGCTGCGCCGCGAGGTGGAGCAGGTTCGCAAGCGGCTCGGCGACAGCGAGGAGCTGGCCGATCTCGATCCGCTGCTGCCGGTGCTCAACCGCCGCGCTTTTGTACGCGAGTTGAACCGTGTCGTCGCCTATGGGCGGCGCTACAAGGAATCCGCCGGGCTCGTCTATTTCGACATCGACAATTTCAAGCAGGTGAACGACGCCCACGGCCATGCGGGCGGCGACGCGGCGCTCAAGCATATTGCCGAGATCATCGCGGCCAATATCCGCGAGTCCGATGTCGTCGGGCGTCTCGGGGGTGACGAGTTCGGCGTCATCCTGGCGCGCACCGATGAGCCGGCGGCCAATGCCAAGGCAAAGGCGCTGATGCTCCTCATGTCGATGCATCCGCTGCTGATCGAGGGCGAGGAGATTCCGCTGTCGATTTCGGCCGGCGCCATTGCTTTCACTGGCGAGGACGATCCGCTTGAGGCGCTGGCGCGGGCGGACAAGGCCATGTACCGCACGAAGCGGACCCGGGCCTGACGGCAATCACGCAATGATGTCGGGGAAGAGGAGATCGTCGATCTCTTTGATGCGGTCGCGCAGGTAGAGCTTGCGCTTCTTCAACCGCTTGATCTGAAGATGGTCGGGATTGGCCGTCGCTTCCAGCGCCACAATGGCGCTGTCGAGATCGCGATGCTCCTCCTTGAGCTGCGCGAGCGCGCGCTGAAGTTCCTGCTCTTCCTGTTCGGTCATACTGGTCCGATGATGAGGAGCATGCGCCCCGAAGCTACTCCGGCGGTCATCGTGGCGGGATAGTGGCGCGAGAGCAAGTCCGCGGTGCCGCGGCAAAGAGGCGAGCAGGCGGCGGCCGGGATTCCCGCAATGGAGCAATCGGTTTTGACCATGCTCAAGATTTACCCCCTCTTTTCTGTATTTGCGAGAGGGGTTCGACAAGGCGTCAAAAAAGAGTCATGCTTTTCACGTTACCCACCCCAACGAACAGGTAGGTACGACATGGCTCTGGAGTCCCATATCGCCGAACTTCGCGATCGGCACACTGCTCTCGAACGTGAAATCGAGAGTGAAATTCACCATCCCGCCAGCGACGATCTCCACATTGCCGAGCTGAAAAAGCAGAAGCTCAGGCTCAAGGAAGAAATCGAGCGTCTCAGCCTCAAAAAATCCGCAGCCTGACGGTTCTATAAATCCGATAGTCAAGAATGAGAGCGCCGGGCGGCGATGCCCGGCGCTTTGTTGTTTTTGGCCGCTTATCCGAATGTTTACGGGTGCGCCTTATGTTGTCCGTCCATGACGCGGCACAGGATGCGCCGCCGGGACGGAAGCAGGAATGGCATTAACCGTCAATTATCCAAGTCCGGTCACGGTCAACGGCTTCAAGTGCCGCAACTGCACCGAGGTTGACGAGGCCAAGAAGCATATCGATCCCGCGCATCCGAAATCCGGGCCCTACGGCGTCGATGCCGACAGCGATCCGTCGATCAGCGCCACCGATCCAAGGAAAATCCGCGCGAGTGAGGCAAAGGACCAAGTCTCGCCCGGCGCGGCGGCATCGCCCTATCCCGATCCGAACAAGGGCCGGCTGGTCAACATGATCGTCTGACGGCGAGCCTCAAAGTGCGGCTGCCATGTCGCGGAGCTTGAATTTCTGCACCTTGCCGGTGGAGGTTTTCGGAAGCTCGCTGAAGACGACCGTCTTGGGGCATTTGAAATGGGCAAGGTTCTCGCGGCAATAGGCGATGACCTCTTCAGCCGTCAGCGCCGCGCCGCTGCGCAGCTTGATGAAGGCGCAAGGCGTTTCGCCCCATTTCTCGTCGGGCCTTGCGACGACGGCGGCCTCGATGATGTCGGGATGCTTGTAGAGTATGTCTTCCACCTCGAGCGATGAGATGTTCTCGCCGCCCGAAATGATGATGTCCTTCGAGCGGTCCTTGAGCTGGATGTAATTGTCGGCATGCCAGACGCCGAGATCGCCGGAATGGAACCAGCCGCCTTCGAAGGCTTCGGCGCTCGCCTTCGGATTCTTGAGGTAGCCCTTCATCACCACATTACCGCGGAACATGACCTCGCCCATGGTCTCGCCGTCGCGCGGCACTTCTTCCATGGTTTCAGGGTCGCGCACCGATATGCCTTCGAGGACGGGATAGTTGACGCCCTGCCGCGCCTTCACTTGGGCGCGGGCGTTCGCTTCGAGCTCGTCCCATTCGTCGTGCCAGGCGTTCACCACGGCGGGGCCGTAGGTTTCGGTGAGGCCGTAGACATGGATCACGTTGAAGCCCTGGTCCTCCAGCTTCTTGATGGTCGCGGCGGGCGGCGGCGCGGCGGCGGCGAAGAAATGCACCGTGTTCGGCAGCGGCTTCTTTTCCTCGTCGGTCGCGTTGATGAGGAAGCCCATGACGGTCGGCGCGCCGCCCATATGGGTGACGCCATGGGCGGCGATCGCCTCGTAGATGTTTTTCGCGGCGACGCGGCGGAGGCAGACATGGGTTCCGGCGACGACGCTCATCGACCAGGTGAAAATCCAGCCGTTGCAATGGAACATCGGCACCGTCCAGAGATAGACGGAATTATGCGTCATGCCGGCCGTGACGATGTTGCCCATGGCAAGCAGATAGGCGCCGCGATGATGGAAGACGACGCCTTTCGGATTGCCGGTCGTGCCCGAGGTGTAATTGAGGCTGATCGCCTGCCATTCGTCGGCGGGAAGCTGCCAGTTGAAATGCGCATCGCCCCTGGCGAGGAAGTCTTCATATTCGATTTCGCCGATGCGGGCGCCCGCGCCGTCATATTCCGGATCGTCTATGTCGATGACGAAGGGCTTCACTTTGGCGTTGTCGAGCGCCGACTTGCCGAGACCCGAGAATTCGCGGTCGACGAACAGCGCCTTCGCCTCGCCATGGTCGAGCATGAAGCCGATGATGGGTCCGTCGAGGCGGATGTTCATGGTGTTCAGCACCGCGCCGATCATCGGCACGGCATAGTGAAGCTCCAGCATGGCCGGAATGTTCGGCGCGATGACGGCGACCGTGTCGCCGAGGCCTATGCCGCGTTCCGACAGGGCGGAGGCGAGGCGGCGGCAGCGCGCATAGAACTCGGCATAGTTGCGGCGCAGCGGCCCGTGAATGACGGCGACGGTTTCGGGGTAGACCTCGGCGGCGCGCTTCAGGAATGAAAGCGGCGTCAGCGGCTGGTGGTTTGCCGGGTTCTTGTCGAGATCGATTTCGTATGGATTTCTTGTCATTCATTGCTCCCCTTGCGCCCGATAATGCGCGCCGTCCCGGCCAAGCTAATCGAGTTCGCGGAGGGCTTGCAATGAGGGAAGGAGCTTGAAAGAGTCGCGCGGAAAACCGGCGCAGACCGGCTTCGGGAAGGGCAGCCTGACGGGAGATCGAGATGGGGCAATACCGGGATACATATGATCGCTGGAAGCGCGATCCCGAAGGCTTCTGGGCCGATGCCGCGCGCGCGATCGTCTGGTCGAAGCCGCATGACAAGGTTCTGGCCGAAGTCGATGGCGTTGCGCGCTGGTTCGTCGGCGCGGAATGCAATACCTGCTGGAACGCGCTCGACCGGCATGTGGCCGAAGGGCGGGGCGAGCAGCTCGCGCTCATCTATGACAGCGCCATGCTCGGCAAGGTGAAGCGCTTCACCTATCGGGAGTTGCTCGACAAGGTTGCGACATTCGCGGGCGTGCTGGCGCGCCGCGGCGTTACGAAGGGCGACCGGGTCATCATCTATATGCCGATGGTGCCGCAGGCCGCCGTCGCCATGCTCGCCTGTGCGCGGCTCGGCGCGATTCATTCCGTCGTCTTCGGCGGCTTTGCGGCGAACGAGCTCGCGACGCGCATCGACGATGCGAAGCCGAAGCTCATCGTCTCGGCCTCCTGCGGGCTCGAACCCGGCCGCGTCATCGCCTACAAGCCGCTGCTCGACAAGGCGATCGAACTCAGCGCGCACAAGCCCTCCGCCTGCATCGTCATGCAGCGCGAGGCGCTTTCATGCGATCTCATTCCCGGCCGCGATTTCGACTGGGCGGAGGAAATGGAAAAGGCGCGGGCCGCGGGCGCGAAGCCCGCTTGCGTCGCCATCGCCGCGACCGATCCGCTTTATGTGCTCTACACATCCGGCACGACGGGGAAGCCCAAGGGCGTGGTGCGCGACAATGGCGGGCACATGGTCGCGCTCAAATGGTCGATGAAGAATGTCTACGGCATAAATCCGGGAGAGGTGTTCTGGGCGGCGTCCGATGTCGGCTGGGTCGTCGGCCATTCCTACATCGTCTATGCGCCGCTCCTCCAGGGCTGCACGACGATCCTTTTCGAGGGCAAGCCCGTGGGCACGCCGGATGCGGGCACCTTCTGGCGCGTCATCGCGGAGCATGGCGTCAAGGCGCTTTTCACCGCGCCGACGGCTTTTCGCGCGATCAAGAAGGAAGACCCGAAGGCGGAGCTCGTCAGGAACTACGACCTGTCGAAATTCGAGACGCTTTTCCTCGCGGGCGAACGCGGCGATCCCGACACCATTCAGTGGGCGGAGCGTGCGCTCGGCGTGCCGGTGATCGACCATTGGTGGCAGACGGAAAGCGGCTGGCCGATGGCGGCTAACCCGATGGGGATCGAGCCCTTGCCGGTCAAATACGGTTCACCCACCGTCGCCATGCCTGGCTACGACATTCAGGTGGTGGACGAGGCGGCAAAGCCCGTGCCCGCCGGCACAACGGGGGCCATCGTCGTCAAGCTGCCGCTGCCGCCAGGATGTCTGCCGACGCTCTGGCAGAACGACGAGGGCTTTCACGATTCCTATCTCGCCGATTTTCCCGGCTTCTACAAAACGGCCGATGCGGGCTATCTCGATGCCGACGGCTATCTCTATGTGATGAGCCGCACCGACGACATCATCAACGTCGCCGGACACAGGCTTTCGACCGGCGGCATGGAGGAAGTGCTGGCGGGGCATCCCGACGTCGCCGAATGCGCCGTCATCGGCGTCGCCGATGCGATGAAGGGGCAGGTGCCGGTCGGCTTCCTCGTCGTCAACAAGGGCGTCAACCGGCCGATGGCGGAGATCGAGAAGGAAGCGGTCGCGCTCGTCCGTGACAAGATCGGCCCGGTCGCGGCCTTCATGACGGCGGTCGTCGTTCAGCGCCTGCCGAAGACGCGCTCGGGCAAGATCCTGCGCGGCACGATGCGCAAGATCGCCGACGGCGAGGCCTGGACGACGCCCGCGACCATCGACGATCCGATGATTTTGAACGAGATCGGCGAGGCGCTGTCGGGCGCGGGGTACGCGAAGAAGGGGTGAGGGAGGCCCTCACCCTCCCATTGCCTTGCAATGGGCCCCTCCCTCTCCCAGAGGGAGAGGGGCGAAGAGGTTTGCGCATTTTCTTTCTGGCCCTCTCCTTACCTTCAATAGTCGTC
>JARLIS010000035.1 GCA_031291615.1 Parvibaculum sp. | reverse complement strand
CGTCGCGGGAGATCATCGCCGACAGCGTCGAATATATGGTCAACGCCCATTGCGCGGACGCGCTCGTCTGCATCTCCAATTGCGACAAGATTACGCCCGGCATGCTGATGGCCGCGATGCGGCTCAACATTCCCGTCGTCTTCGTTTCGGGCGGACGGATGGAAGCCGGCAAGGTGAAGTGGGACGACGAGGACCGCAAGGTCGACCTCATCGACGCGATGATCGCGGCGGGCGACGACAAGGTGTCGGACGCCCAGGTCGCCGAGATCGAACGGTCGGCCTGTCCGACCTGCGGCTCGTGCTCGGGCATGTTCACCGCAAATTCGATGAACTGCCTCACCGAGGCGCTCGGCCTTTCGCTGCCGGGCAACGGCTCGACGCTGGCGACGCATGCCGACCGCAAAAACCTCTTTCTCGAAGCCGGCCGCCTGATCGTCGAGATCACGCGCCGCCACTACGAGACCGACGACATGAGCGTGCTGCCGCGCAACGTCGCCACATTCGAGGCCTTCGAGAATGCCATGTCGCTCGATATCGCGATGGGCGGCTCGACCAATACCGTGCTGCATCTGCTGGCCGCCGCGCATGAGGGCGAGATTCCGTTTTCGATGAAGGATATCGACCGGCTGTCGCATCGCGTGCCGAACCTCTGCAAGGTCGCGCCGGCCGTCGCCAATGTTCACATGGAAGATGTGCATCGCGCCGGCGGCGTCTTCGCCATTCTGGGCGAGCTCGACCGCGCGGGCCTCATCCACCGCGACGTCGCCACGGTGCACAGCTCGACGATGGGCGAGGCCATCGACCATTGGGACATCGCCCACACCAAGAACAATCACGCGCATGAGTTCTTCCGCGCGGCGCCCGGCGGCGTCAGGACGACGGAAGCCTTTTCGCAATCGCGTCGCTATCCCGATCTCGATCTCGACCGCGAGAAGGGCGTCATCCGCGACAAGGCGCATGCCTACAGCCAGGATGGCGGGCTTGCCGTGCTTTACGGCAACATCGCGGAAGACGGCTGCATCGTGAAGACGGCGGGCGTCGACAAATCCATCCTCACCTTCAAGGGCAAGGCGCGGGTCTTCGAGAGCCAGGACTCGGCCGTTTCCGGCATTCTCACCGGCGAGGTGAAGGCGGGCGAAGTCGTGGTCATCATCTATGAGGGGCCGCGCGGCGGGCCGGGCATGCAGGAAATGCTCTACCCGACGAGCTACATCAAGTCGAAGGGCCTCGGCAAAGCCTGCGCGCTGGTGACCGACGGACGCTTAAACGGCGGCACGTCCGGGCTTTCCATCGGCCAAGTCTCGCCGGAAGCCGCCGACGGCGGCGCCATCGGCCTCGTTGAAACGGGCGACCTGATCGAGATCGACATTCCCGAGCGCCGCATCCACCTCGCGGTCGACGATGCGACGCTGGCGGCGCGGCGCGAAGACCGCGAAGCCCGCGGCTGGCAGCCCAAGGAAGTGCGCAAGCGGCGCGTCTCCCCTGCCCTGCAAGCCTATGCCGCCATGGCGACGAGCGCGGCGCGGGGCGCGGTGCGCGATGTTTCGCGCATCACCGGGCGGCGCGACAAGTAAGGCCGCTTCAGCCCATAGAGGAAAACGAAAACGGCCCGGGAGCGATCCCGGGCCGTATTTTTTAAAGCGCCGCAGCTTCAATTCTGGAGCTGCCAGGAGCCGTCGGGCTGGCGACAGGCGGTGCCATAGGCCTGCTGGGGATAGCCGTCGATATAGATCGAGGTCTGGTATTCGCGGCAATAGAGACCGTCCGAACCCTGATAGGTGCGAAGCGGCGTGACCTGATACTGGGCGCCGTTATCGTCCCAATAGACGGGCTGATTGTTCGGCACATATTCCAGCACCTGGCCGTAGCAGGCCTGATCGCTCATATCGATGGCCTGACCCAACGCACCGCCGAGGATGGCGCCAACGATGGCGCCGCCGACAGTCGCTCCGCCGCCGCCATTGTTGGCGCCGATGAGAGCACCGGCAACGCCGCCGATTACCGTGCCGACCACGTTCCGGTTGCAACCGACCGGGCCGTAATAGCTCGTGCCATAGGTGTCATAGGCGTCATACGGAACGATATAAGTCGGCGCATAGATCGACAGGTAGGTGACGCTGCCATAGTCGAACCAGGGGCGTGAATAGCGGTCCTGGTCCCAGCGGTAGCGCGGGCGCTCGACATAGTGGCGGCGGCGCCAATCATCCCAGTCCGGTCCGCGATAGTAGTCGCGGCGCTCGAAGCCCGGACCCCATTCGCGAACCCGCGACCAGTTGCGTTCGCGCAGGTCGCCCCAGCGCTGCTGCTGGAGCTGGCGGTCGCGGACGCGCTGCTCGTTGCGGTCGTGCTGGAAGTGGGCCTGCTGCTGGGAACGCCAGTCACGGCCGCTGTCGCCGGGGCCGCGCTGCCAGTCGGGCTGACGGCGGTCCTGCTGCTGTTGCTGACGATCATTCTGGCGCTGCCGGTCGTTCTGCTGCTGGCGCTGGTCGACCTGCTGACGCTGCCAGTTCTGCTGGCGCTGCTGGTCCTGACTCTGGCGCTGGTCGGCCTGCTGGCGCTGCCAGTTCTGCTGACGCTGCTGGTCCTGACGCTGACGGTCGAACTGCTGGCGCTGCTGTTCCTGCTGCTGGCGCTGGTCGGCCTGCTGGCGCTGCCAATTCTGCTGACGCTGCTGGTCCTGACGCTGACGGTCGAACTGCTGGCGCTGCTGCTCCGCCTGTTGGCGCTGCTGCTCCTGTTGCCGGCGACCTTCTTCCTGACGCTGACGGTCGAACTGCTGCTGGCGTTGCTGATTTTGCTGCTGGCGCTGTTCGGCCTGCTGTCTCTGCTGGTCCTGGCGCTGCTGATCCCGGCGCTGGCGATCGTCGTTCTGGCGCTGATCGCCCTGACGGCTGTTTTCGCCGCCGTGACGGGACTGCCAGTCGTTCGGACCGCCGGCCAAGGCCGTCGATGTATAAAGGCCAAGCGACCCGAAGCCGACTGCGGCCGCGAGCGCCAAACCAATTGCCGTCTTTTCCATGCGCACCATGAGGTGCCTCCCTTGATCGGCCGGCCTTCTACGCCAGCGATAGGGAGAGATTCACAGATTCTGGCTGAACCGGAGATGAACCGAGTTTGGCGTCATCCTGGCCTCGCATCCGGCCCGGCCGGTTGTGCTAGGTTCGGTGCAAATCGCTAGTTTCATCACCGCACCGGCATCTCCCCAAAATGAACGAACATGTATTTTTTCAGGCCCTCTTCCTCGGCATCGTCGAGGGTGTGACCGAATTTCTGCCCGTATCCTCGACCGGCCATCTGATCGTGGCCGGCGACCTCATCGGCTTCACGGGGCCGCTGGCTTCGGTCTTTGAAGTGGTGATCCAGCTCGGCGCGATCCTGGCCATCTGCGTGCTTTATGCTCGCAAGCTGCTCGGCGTCGCCTTCGGGCTCGGCAGCGATCCGGCGGCGCGGCGTTTCGCGCTTGCCGTCATCATCGCCTTCCTGCCCGCCGCCGTGCTCGGCTTCCTGCTGCATGACTTCATCAAGGACAAGCTGTTCTCGCCCGAGGTGGTCGCCGTCTCGCTGGTGCTCGGCGGCGTCGCCATTCTACTGATCGAGCGCTGGAAGCCCGCGCCGCGGATCGCCGAGATCGAGGACCTGAAACCGCTGACGGCGCTTCAGATCGGTTTCTTCCAGTGTCTCGCCATGATCCCCGGCGTGTCGCGCTCGGGCGCCACGATCCTCGGCGCGCTGACGCTCGGCGTCGAGCGCAAGACGGCGGCCGAGTTTTCATTCTTTCTAGCGATCCCGACCATGCTCGGTGCGACGGCGCTCGACCTGTGGAAGGCGCGGCACGATCTCAATCCCGACGACGCTTCCGTGATCGCCGTCGGTTTCATTGCAGCATTCATTTCGGCGATTTTCGTCGTGCGCTGGCTCGTCGGCTTTGTCAGCCATCACGGCTTCGGCGTTTTCGGCTGGTACAGAATCGTCTTCGGCCTCGCATTGGCGGCCTATCTTTTCCAGCCGGTTTAAGACCTGTTACGGATTCCTTACCGGGCGCAAAAGTAAATCGGACTTAACCGGGCATTAGACGTTTGGCCCTAATTTTAGGCGGGGCGAGAACGCATCTCGCCGGCTGTCCGGTAGATCATGACGGAAACGTTGAGTTTGGCATCGAGCCATGATGAATACAGCGAGCGTGCCGGACTTCTCCGGGGCGCGCAGGGAGATGCTGCGCCGAATTCCGCCGGCAGCCCGAACCGCTACGCGCTGAATCTGCTAACGCTCAACTTCCGCGAGCCGGAGGTTGAGGAAGCGTTCCGCATCGACAATTTCAATCGCCAGATCGGGCTTACGCGCATATCGATCGGCGGCGGCGCGATCATTTTCGGCATCTATTCGCTGTTCGATACCTATGTGATCCCGGACATTCTCTATGAAGCCTGGGCGATCCGGTTCGTCGTCGCCGCGCCGCTGTTGCTGGGCCTCGTGGTCATTTCCTACATGCCGTGGTTCTCGCACAAGCATCAATCTGTGCTCGCCCTGTCGCTGGCGATACCGGGGCTCTGCGTCGTCGCCATGACCGCGCTTGCGGGCGCGCCCGGCAGCTATCTCTATTATGCCGGCCTCATCATCATCATCGGCTACAACAACTGCCTGTGGCGGCTCGGCTGCCTCTATTCAAGCGGCATATCGCTCTTCGTCTTCGCCTGCTACGAGGCGGTGCTGCTCTATGTCAATCCGGTGCCGCCGATCATCCTGATGAACAACAACGCCTTCCTCGTCTTCGCGATCGGCGTCAGCCTGTTCATCAATTACATCCAGGAATATCAGCTCCGGATAAGCTACGTCGACAATGAGAAGCTGCGTTTCGAGCGCACGCGATCGGAGCGCCTGCTCAGCCGGTCGGAAGCGGCGAACCGGGCGAAGAACGACTTCCTCGCGATCATGAGCCATGAATTGCGGACGCCGCTCAACGCCATTATCGGCTTTTCGGAGATCATCGCGAACCAGATGTTCGGGCCCGTCGGCCAGGCGAAATATGCCGACTATGCGGGCGACATCCGCTCGAGCGGAACGCATCTGCTCAGCATCATCAACGACATTCTCGATATATCGAAGGCGGAGGCCGGACGGCTGCAACTCGAAGAGGAGCCGATTGATCCGGTCGAGTCGCTCAACCGGGCCATGCGCATGTTCCGCCAGCGCGCGTCGGAGCTTGGCGTCGATCTTTCGTTCCGCGTGCGCGACGACATTCCCTGGATCATCGCCGATCCGCGGCTGTTCAATCAGGTGGCGATCAACCTCACCTCGAACGCGCTCAAATTCACGCCCGAAGGCGGCAATGTCTGGATCGAGATCGCCATCGACGCATCGGGCAATCTGGTGCTGACGGTCAAGGACAGCGGCATCGGCATCAAGAAATCCGACATCACGCGCATCTTCGAACCTTTCGTGCAGGTCGAGAACGCCATGTCGCGCACGCATCAGGGCACGGGCCTTGGCCTGCCGCTCGTCCGCAAGATCATGAGCCTGCATGGCGGTTCGGTCGACCTTGAGAGCGTCGTCGGCGAAGGCACGACCGTGACGGCGACCTTCCCGAAGAGCCGTTTCGTCGTTCCCGATCCGAGCGAGGAAATCCGCTGGAACGTGCGCTGACCTTCGAGCCTCAGAGCGGCTTGTCGGCGACCATCACCCAGACGCATTTGGTCGCGTCTTCCTCGATCGTCACCTTCTCGACATCGAGCCCCTTCAGCATCGCCCGCATGTCGTCCTCGGTGCGATAGATGAGGCTCCAGTCGGTGACGAATTCGAGCGGCCACTGACACGTCTCGCGGCCCTGCTTCACATTGGCGATGATCAGCTTGCCGCCGGGCGCGACCTGCGCATAGAGGTCGTGCGCGAGCGCGCGGGCGCGGCGATGCGAGAGATAGTCGAAGAGCCCGAGGCTGTAGAGAATGTCCTGGGGCGGCAAGGTCTGGAAGAGCGCACCCGCCTTCAGGAGCTGCGCGAAAGAGGCTTGCAGGCACTGCACCTTCGCCCTGCCCGCATGGCGCACGACTTCCGGATAGGCATGCTCATAGGCGTGGCTGAGCGCGCGCTGGTCCTGATCGATCAGCGTGAAATTCACCGGCCGCGCAAGCCGGTCGATCTTCAGATAGTCATAGACTTCATAGGCCGAGCCGCAGCCGAGATTGGCGATGTTCATGGCCTTGTCGCCGGGATTTGCCGCGATCCGCTCGCCCAGGATCTTCTGCGTCATCCGCAGGCGCGTGCCGACGCAGGCGCCCGTCTCGATGCCGATGCGATGAAGGAGCTTCTCGTATGGCGTGTTGCCGACGCGCTGCCACTCATAGACATAGTTCATGATCTGGAAGTCGCCGGGATAGCCGAGCGGCTTTTCATAGCAGCGGCGCATGACGGCGCCCGGCATGAAGTCCGGCGTCAGCACGCGTTCGGCATAACGCTTGTGGCGGGCGAGCGTCGCCGGGTCGCTCCAGACGGGCTCAAGCACGTCGCTGCCGCGATACCAGAGTTCCTTCCACTGCGGGACGATGCGGTCCTCGCAAGCGATGAGGGCTTCGAGAAGTTTCTGCTCGCGCTCGCGGCCCGTCGCCTTCAGCCGCGCCTCGAAGCTCTCGAGGACCTGCTTGTAGGAACGGAAGAGATTGACGATTTCGGTGCAGAGCTGCGCGAACTCCGGAAGGATACCCTCCGACGTTCCGAAGGCGGGGTCGGCCAGCGCCTGGGCGAGAAGGAGGTTGTCGTGATCGGTGACGATCGCGGGAATGTCGAGAAAGCCGGTGGTGAATTCGAGCGCGACGGTCGCGCGCGCGCCATGCGGCTCGACGCGGCGGATGCGGCCAGCGCCGCCGTATAGACGATCCTCGCCGACGCGCAGCTCGAAGGGCATTTCGGTGCCGATGCGCGCATCCCAGGCATCGAGCCTGCTCGACTGCACGGCAACGCCGGTCATGCTGATGTTCTTCAGCGCCGCGCGTTCATCGCCGATCATCACGACGGGCACGGATTCCTTGAAAAGGTCATCCGGCCGGAAGCGCTCTGCCCGGTAGAACATGCGCCGGCCTTCGGCGCCTGTCAGTTCCTCGTAGGTCCGCATCACCAGCCCCACTCCTACAATAAACAATTCAATATTCGAAAGGAATCACACCCGTTAACGAATTGCAAACGTTACCATATAGTTAACGAGTACTTCACAAGCGTTTCAATGTGCTGTGTGACTAAATTGCCAAGTTTACCCTAAACGGCCGCGGCCTTCGCCTGGGCGCGACGGCTCATCAAGCGCAGGAGCGGCGGCAGCATCAACCAGTCGATGAAAAGATTAGCGAGGATGACGATGGATGTCTGCGCGCCCAGCGAGCGGTTGACCTCGAAGCCGGAAGCGACCAGCACGCCGAAGCCGATGGCCAGCGACGAGGTGATGACCAGCATGGCGGTGCCGACGGTGGCGAAGACTTCGTTGATCGCCTCCTCCGCGTTGAGCCCGCGTTTCAGCGCCGCCTGATACATCAGCAGGAAGTAGATCGTATCGTCGACGACGAGGCCGATGGTCATGGCCGTGATGACCGAGGCGGCAAGCCCCATCTGCCCGATCAGAAGTCCCCAGATGCCGAAGCCAACAATCGAGGGCAGCACGTTCATCAGGATGCTGAGGAAGCCATAAGTGACGCTGCGCAAGGCCAGCGCGACGATGGCGGCAATGACCAGCATGGAGATGATGGTGCTGCCAATCATCGAGCGGATGTTGATCCAGGATACGGTGGAGAAGAGGACGTTGATGCTGATGCCGTCCGCCTTCATCGCCGGCGGCGCGTTGGCGGCGAGCCAGGATTGCGCCGCCGCGTTGATGGTCCTGATCTCGCTCGACTTCACATGCTTCAAAATCGCCGTCACGCGGCTCGACGAGCGGGAGACATTGATCTGATCGGTGAGCGATGAGCCGTAGGGAAGCGACAGCTCATAGAGCAGGAAGTATTGCGCGATCTTGTCGGAATCGTCGGGTATCTGCGCCTGATCGCCGGGTTTTCCGGCATTCATCGCCTTGTTGATGCGACGCGTGATGTCCGGGATCGCCAGCACGCTGACGACATGCGGCTGGGCGCGGAGCCAGTCGACGAAATCGGACAGTTTGCGCTGATAGGCCGGATCGTAGACGCCGCTTTCCTTGCCCGAGCCGACATCGAATTCGATGATGTTGAGGCCGGTCAGCCGGTCCTCGGCAAAGTCGGAATCCTGGCGATATTGAAAACGGCCGTCGAAGTAGCGGGCGAAGTCGTCGTCGAGCGTGATCTTTTCGAGCCAGAAACTGGAGGCGACGACGATGACGCCGCAAAGCACGAAGAGGCCCATATAGTAGCGGTTCACGAAGCGGCCGAGCCCGATCATGAAGCGTTCGGAGCGGTTCTGCGTCGGCTTCAATTCCGTCAGCACCAGCATCGCCGGGAGCCAGGTGAAGGTGAAGACATAGGCAAAGCCGATGCCCATGGCGACCATGTTGCCGAGGTCGCGGAAGGGCGGCGCTTCGGCGAGGTTCATGGACAGAAAGCCGATGGCGCTCGTCGCGTTGGTCAGCGTGACGGGCCGGACGTGGATGCGCAGCGCGATCCTGATGGCGTCGAGCTTGGTCTTGCCCTGCCCCAGTTCGGACATGGCCGTGGTGACGATGCGAACGGCGGCGGCCATGTTCACCGTCATGATGATGATGGGCGCGGCGATGCTCGCCGGATTGACCACATAGCCGAGCCAGCCCGCGACGCCCATGGCCGAGGCACTGGAGAGAACGAGCAGCGTCAGGATGGCGATGCTCGGCCGGATGGCGCGGACGAAGAGAACCATGATGAGCGAGGTGACGACGAGGCTGACGGGAATCAGCAATGTCGCGTCGCTGACGGCGGCTTCGGCGAAGGTGCCGAGCAGCATCACATTGCCGGTGAGCTTCACGTCGATGCCGGGGTGATCAGCTTCCAGTTTGGCGGCAAGCTCGCGGCTCGCGGCGATGATCTCGCGGACCTGCTTCGAGCCTTCCTCGGGAAGATTGAAATTGACGAGGACGCCCGCAGCCTTGCCGTCGGCCGCGATGAGCCTGTTGCGGACAAGCGGATCGTCGATCGCTATGCGCTCGATCTTCTGCGCCTGTTCCGGCGTCACATGGGCGGGATCTGGCACCAGCTCTTCGACGGAGAAGCTGTCGGCGTCGGCCTCGACGTGAGGGAAATTCGTCAGCGACTCCACGCGCGTCGAATGCGGGAGCTTCCAGGCGCGTTTGGTGAGGTCACCGATGGCGGCGAGCACATGGGGGCTCGTCACCTTCTCGTCGCCCGCCGAGACGACCATCAGCACGCCGTTGTTCTGGCCGTATTTGTGCTCGAACTTTTCCAGTTCGACCAGTTCGGGACTTTTGGGATCGAAAAAGACGCGGCTGTCCGAGGACAGCGTCAGCCGCGGAAGGCCGGCTTCCGCGATCATGCAAATCAGGAAACACAACGCCATCACGGTACGCGGCGCGCGCAGCACCGGATTTAACACTTTAGTCATTCAATGGCGCCGCCCCGTCGCCCTTGAGTACAAACCCATCAGGGCCCGGACCATCTCCGCCGGGCCGCCTTTGGAGTACCTCCCCCTGGAATTTGCATTTTAATCACGCGGAAGGCCCTGACAACCGCCCTGAACGCGAATTTCACCATGGCGGGATACACGATTTTAAGACTATTGCGTCAAAAAGGGCATGTTGGGCGTTATGCGCAATTCGCCTCCGGCGGGACGGAGCGGCGCTGACGCCACACGGGGCTTCCAGAAGGAAGCGGAGGCGCGGCAGGAACGCATGGGCGAGAGCGCGACAATCAATCTGGCGACAGTCGGCACGGCCGAACTCGAAGCCATGTCGGTGCAGGTCTTCACGTCCTGCCTCGAACGCATGTCGGGCGATGCCATCGCGCGCTTCCGCCGCATGCGCAAACTCAGCAGCCATCACCGCCAGGCGCTCGAAAAATATCTGGTCGAACATCCCGACAAGCGTCCGGGCGGCGCCGGTGAATTCGAACCTCCCGCATCGCCCGCCAAATCCGGCCAGCCGGCCGGCACGTCGAAGCGCGGTCCCTTTCCCGATTTCAAGAAGCGGCTTCGCGCCTGGTGGGAAGGCGTGAGCGTCGAGGAGCTGGCCGCTCTCGATGCCGCCCGCGAAAAGCAGGGCGGCGCGAAACCCAAAGTCGAGAAGAAGGCCGATGCGCCGGTCAAAAAGCCCGCGGCGAAGGCCGAGGCCGCTCCGGCCGCCGCAGCGGCAGCGGTCGCAGAAGCGGCCCCGGCGGAAGTTTCTCCAGGTGAAGCGGGCACGCCCGAGGTCATGCCGCTCGACCGCTTCCAGATCATGCAGACGCTCTGGGGCGACGGTTTTCACCTGCCGGGCGGCGAAGAGTTTGCGCTACGCCTTGCCCAGGGCATGGACTTCGCGCCGGGCAAGCCCTGCCTCGATCTGTCGGCCGGTCTCGGCGGCGCGGCGCGGGCGCTGGCCAACACACACCACGTCATCGTCGAAGGGATCGAAGCCGACCCCGAGCTCGCAGCGGCCGGCCAGGCGATTTCCGACGAGCTCGGCTTCGGCCAGACGGCGCCCGTGCGCTGCGCATCCGTGGACAGCGTGACCTTCGAGGACGGCTGCTATCAGGCGATATTCGCGCGGCAGGTGCTCTTCCGGTCGCCAATCGCAAGAAGCTGCTGGCGAAGCTCCATCGGGCGCTGACGCCGGACGGCGCATTGGTCATTACCGACTTCGCCCTCAGCACGGACGACGTCAACGATCCGTCCTTTGCGGCCTGGCGCGCGACGGAGCCGGGAAATCCCCTGCCCGCGCGCATCGATGAATATGGCGAGATGCTTGCGGAGCTGAAGTACAAGGTCGACGCATTCGAGGATCTGACGGCGGAATATCTCCCCTTGATCCAGGCCGGATGGAAAAGGCTGCATACTTGCCTGCAAAACGCCAAACTTCCGCCGGAAACAGCCGCCATGTTGATGGCTGAGGGCAACCTGTGGCTCGCAAGGAGCCGCGCCCTCGAAAGCGGACGACTTCGCCTGCTTCATTTCACGGCACACCCCAATTCGGGGGCGAAACGCACCGGCGAACCGGGGCGCTGAAATGGCAACCGAAGCCGCCCGCATGACGGATCAACCCTCCTTCGACAGGGAGACGAACATGACGGACGGCGCATCGGCCATGGCGAACCAGCCACGACGCATCATTGAACCGATTTTCGACGCTTCAGGAACGTTGCGGCGCATACCCGCCGACCGGACGAAGCCCGGCCTCGGCGAAGAGCGCATGGCGAGCCACCTCGCCCGTTCCTGAGACTTTCAGGCACAGGAAACGGGAGAAGCAGAACCTCTCTCAATCTATGGAAAGATCGTCGCTTTCGACGGTCGCCGCCACGTTCGCCGTCCTCGCCTGATGATGGCGATAGCGCATGACGCCGACGGGAATGAGCAGCAGATAGCCGATGCCGAGCGCGGTGAAGGCGTCCCAGGGATAGTTCAGAATCACGGCGGCGGCAAAGCCCACCAGAAGCAGGATCGGCATCACCATGTCGCGTTTGACGCGCAGGCCAATGCGCTTGCCCGAGAAGGTCGGGATGCGGCTCACCATCAGGAACGCCACAAAGAAGCAATGAAGCGCGACGAGAAGCGGCAGGCCCTGAATGCCCGGCACGTCGATGAAGGTGAGATAGAGCGGGATCATGACGAGCATGGCGCCGGCGGGGGCCGGGACGCCGACAAAGTAGTTGCCGGTCCAGGCTGGCTTGTCCGGGTCTTCGAGCGCAACATTGAAACGGGCAAGCCGCAGCGCGCAGCAGACGGCATAGCCCAGCACCGCGATCCAGCCGATACCGCCGATCTGGCTGAGCGACCAGAGATAGAGCACGATCACGGGCGCGACGCCGAAATTGACGAAGTCGGTCAGCGAGTCGAGTTCGGCGCCGAAACGCGTCGTGCCCTTGAGGAAGCGCGCCACGCGGCCGTCCAGCGCGTCGAACACGGAGGCGATGATGATGGCGGCGACCGCCGCCTCGAAGCGGGCTTCGAGCGCGAAGCGGATGGCGGTCAGGCCGGCGCAGAGCGCAAGCACGGTGAGCGCGTTCGGGATGATTGTGCGAATGGGCATGGGGCTGAAAGGCCGCGTCCGCCGGTTGGCGAAGGGACGTTCGCGGCGAGGTCCGAAAGGCGGGATCGGATTTGCCATGTGCCTGGTCCTTTTGACTGACAGCCTATTCTACACGATCTCGGCGCTATATGTGATGCGGTTCGACCGAAATCGAGTCCGCGAGCACGGTTTCGCCCGCAATCGCCGTCTGGCCGACGGCAACCAGCGGAATGGCGCCTTCGGGAAGGTAAACGTCGAGACGGCTGCCGAAACGGATGAGGCCGTAACGCTCGCCCGCCAGAAGCTCCTTGCCCTCCGCCACGTCGCAGACGATGCGGCGCGCGACCAGTCCGGCGATCTGGACGACGATGATGTCCTGGCCGTCGGCGCGCTCGATCACCATCGCGTTGCGTTCATTGTCGTCGCTCGCCTTGTCGAGGCTCGCATTCAGAAACTGGCCGGGACGATAGGCGATGCGCTTCACCCGCCCCGCGACCGGCGCGCGGTTCACATGGCAGTTGAAGACGTTCATGAAGATGCTGACGCGGGTGCGGCGCATGTCTCCGAGCCCCAGCTCCGGCGGGGGCGAGGCTTCCACGATCATGTTGACGACGCCGTCGGCGGGGCTGATGACGAGGCCCTCGCGTTGCGGGGTCACCCGGTCCGGATCGCGGAAGAAATAGAGACACCAGAGCGTCAGCACGACGCCGACCCAGCCGAGCGGCTGCCAGATCAGAAAGAGCGCGACCGTGACCGCCGCGAAGATGATGACGAAGCGGTGCCCCTCGCGGTGGATCGGCACAAGGATTGAAGTCAGGCTGTCCATTTTTCCTCTTCGGGATTCGCTTCGGGCGGGAAATCGTCGTCAGGGAGCATCTTACGCCTTCGGGGCGGTTTAGGCATCCCCGGCAAGCGCCAGGGGGCCGCGCGCCGTTTCGGGATCGAGGTCGGCTTCTTCCTCGTCCTCGGTCTCTATGAGCTTTTCGCGGGCCGCGTCCGCCTCGCGCTGGCGGCTCCACATGGCGGCGTATTTGCCGCCACGGGCGAGCAGCTCCTCGTGTCGGCCGCGCTCGACGATGCGGCCGTGGTCGAGAACGATGATCTCGTCGGCATCGACCACCGTCGAAAGCCTGTGAGCGATGATGAGCGTCGTCCGGTTCTCGGAAATTCGCTTCAGGGCCGACTGGATTTCCTTTTCCGTATGCGTATCGAGGGCGGATGTCGCCTCGTCCAGGATGAGAATGGGCGGGTTCTTGAGAATGGTGCGGGCGATGGCCACGCGCTGCTTCTCGCCGCCCGACAGCTTCAGCCCGCGCTCGCCGACGCTCGACTCGTAGCCCTTGGGCAGGCGCGCGATGAAGTCGGCGATCTGGGCCTGGGCTGCGGCGGCTTCGACCTCGGCATCCGTCGCATCGGGGCGGCCATAGCGGATGTTGTAACGGATCGTGTCGTTGAAGAGCACGGTGTCCTGCGGAACCATGCCGACGGCGGCGCGGAGCGAGGCCTGCGTCACGTCGCGAATGTCCTGCCCGTCGATCAGCACGCGGCCTTTCGAGATGTCGTAGAAGCGAAAGAGAATGCGCGAGATGGTCGACTTGCCGGCGCCGGATGGGCCGACGATTGCCAGCGTGCGACCGGCGGGGACGCGGAACGACACGTTGTCGAGAATGCCGCGATCCTTGTCGTAGGAAAACGAAACGCCGTCGAAGACGATTTCGCCGCCGCCCACGGCAAGCATGCGCGCGTCGGGCGCGTCCTCGACCTCGGTCGGGATTTCCAGCAGATCGAACATGGTTTCCATGTCGATCAGCGCCTGGCGGATTTCGCGGTAGACGGTGCCGAGCAGGTTCAGCGGCTGATAGAGCTGGATCAGATAGGCGTTGACCATGACGAAATCGCCGATGGTCATGGTTTTCTGCGAGATGCCTTGCGCGGCCATGAGCATGAGCGCGGTGAGGCCGAGCGTGAAGATCGCCGCCTGGCCGCTATTCAGCGTGGCGAGCGTCGTCATCGTCTTCACGGCGGCGCGTTCGTAGCGCGCCATGGAGGCGTCGAAGCGCTTCGCCTCGAAATTCTCGTTGCCGAAATATTTCACCGTCTCGAAGTTCAGAAGACTGTCGATGGCCTTGGTGTTCGCCTCGGTATCGAGCGCGTTCATTTCGCGGTGGAAGCGCGTGCGCCATTCGGTGATGGCGAAGGTAAACCAGATATAGAAGACGATGGTGACGGCGGTGACGACCGCGAACCAGACGTTGAAGGCCCAGATGAAAATGACGGCGACGAAGGCAAGTTCGAGGATCGTCGGAATGATGTTGAAGAGCGAGAAGCGCAGCAGCAGGTCGATCGCCTTGGTGCCGCGCTCGATGACGCGCGACAATCCGCCCGTCCGCCGTTCGAGGTGGAAGCGCAGCGACAGGGCATGGAGGTGGCGGAAGGTTTCCAGCGCGAGCTGGCGCACCGCATTCTGGCTGACCTTAGCGAAAACGCCGTCGCGCACCTGGGCAAGCACGACCATCAGGATGCGGCCGACGCCATAGGCGACGATCAATGCCAGCGGCACGACGATGGCGGCATGGGCGGGAGACTTGGGCGACAGGATGTTCGTCGCGTCGCGGTAGAGGAAGGGCGTGTAGACCGTGATGACCTTGCAGGCGACGAGCACGATCATGGCGAAGACGACGCGGGCGCGCAGGTCGGTCCGGCCCACCGGCCAGAGATAGGGCGCGAAGGAACGCAACGTCTGCCATTGGCGGTTGCCGCCGGGCTTCAGCCCGAGCGACACCGGCTCGGAGCCTGCGCCGCGCCTCGTATGCATGGCCATGTTTCGGTCGTTCCGGTTTCGGCGGCAGTCTTGATAACCACCCGCAATAGACAAGGCGCCCCGCCCGATTGTTCGGACGGGGCGCCCGAATGACCCCACATAGATAAGCCTTACAGGCCGGTAAGCAAGCCTGCCTATTTGGCGGGCGTGGAGAAGATCTGGCCCGGATAGATCAGGTTCGGATCGCGAATCTGCGATTTGTTCGCTTCGTAGATGACCGTGTAGTTGAAGCCCGAGCCGTAGATCTGGCGGGCGATGTTCCAGAGATTGTTGCCCGGCTGGATGACGACCTTGCCGTTCTTCATGGCGGCGATGACGGCGGAGGGCTCCCCACGCTCGAAGGGCAACTCGACGCGGGCGACGACCTTGCCCGTTGCGTCGAGCTGGTCGACGCGCAGCGCATATTGGCCGGGCGCGATGGCAACCGTCGGGCGGAGCTCCCAGTGACCGGCGGCGTCCGCCACGGCGTCGCCCACCGGCTTTCCACCCACATAGACGCGGACGGTTGCGCCCTTGTCGGCCTTGCCGGAAATGATGAGGTTGCCGTTCGCGTCGTAGTCGACGGTTTCGACCACGAGGTTGCCCGCGTCCGACGGCACGCCCGGGCCTTGCAGCACGCGGCTTGCCTTGCCCGGCTCGCTCATGACGACGAGGGCGGGCTTGTCTTTCTGCTCGGGCACCTGGACCGAGACGGTCTGGATGCTGTCCTTCACGGTGCCGTCCGGATTGTGCGCGGTCAGCGTGATTTCGATATTGCCGGGCTTCAGGGGCTCGGAAAGAACGACGACCCATTCGCCGTGGTCGTCCGCCGTCGCGGTGCCGACGACGACGCCGTTCGCCTTGATCTCGACCTTGGCGCCGGGAAGCGCGCGGCCGGCAACGACCGTCGATCCGTCGCGCTCGACGCGGACGATGTCGAAGGTCGGCACGCTCTTGTCTTCAACCTTGGCGCCCGTCTGCGGCTGGGATTCGCCGGTCGCCTGCGACGACGGCAGGGGTGCTTCGGCCTGACGATGGAAGAAGAGGAAGTAGCCGCCGACGACAAGCACCAGCAGGACGACGACCACGCCTGCGACAAGTCCATTGTTCCGCATCGACCGTTCATCCTCCGCTGTAAGCCACAAGTAGCCAATTCCGTGCCGCGACGGCACATTCGTCGCGTTCAATTGCAAGATTATCGTCTATCTTGCAATCACGGCACCATTGTGAAATGCCGTTTCGGGGCAAAAAAGAACGAGTCCGGACCTGCGTTAATGAAGATTTCCAACATATGCGTCTATTGCGGCTCGCAGGATGGCGGCGACCCGGACCTGACGGCGGCGGCGACGCGGCTGGGCGGTCTGCTGGCCAAGGCCGATGTCGGGCTCGTCTATGGCGGGGCCAGCATCGGCGTGATGGGCGCGCTCGCAAGGGCGGTGCTCGACAATGGCGGGCACGTTACGGGCGTGATCCCGGAATTCCTGTTCAGGGAAGAAGTGCCGCTGCGCAGCGTGAGCGAGCTCATCGTCACCGACAGCATGCATTCGCGCAAGCGGACCATGTTCGAGCGGTCGGACGCCTTCGTCGCCCTGCCCGGTGGCATCGGCACGCTGGAGGAGCTGATCGAGATGCTGACCTGGGCGCAGCTCGGGCGGCACAAGCACCCCATCGTCATCGCCAATCTCAAGGGCTTCTGGAATCCGCTGATCGATCTTCTCGACCACATGATCGAGACGAAATTCGTCGGCAACAGTATCCGGCGTTTCTACGGCGTCGTGGACCGGGTCGAGGACATTCTGCCGCGCATCGAGGCGGCGCTTTGAATACGGACAATCGAACGACAAGAACATGACGACAAAACCGCGCAGCAAGCACGCATTCTTCACGGCCGACGGGGAACTGGGAAACCAGATGTTCCAGGCCGCCTTTCTCGAAGGCATTCTGTCGGCAGACGACCGGCTGACCGCCATGGGGCTCGAACATCTCATCGAAGGGTTCGACTGGCATCCGTTCCGGTTCACCAACACGCCCAATCTGCGTTCGAGGCGCGCGTTGAAACGCCTTCTGCGCATGATCGGGCGAGCGCTGGTAGGCCTTCGGCTCATCGACGGCTACAAGCAGAAGAAAGTGCCGTTCGAGGTCGAGGGCTCGACCTACATGATGGCGGGCCGGGACGTGACCTATTCGCGCGGGCTCTTCAGCCGGATCATCTTTGTCGACAAGGGATATTTCGAACGGAAGGATATCGTTCCGCAGGGCTCGTTCCGCATCAAGGAACAATTTCTGGAAGCCGGTCGCGCCTTTCTGAAGACGTTGCCTGCCGGCAAAGTGGCTTTCGTCCATGTCCGGCGCGGCAATCTGAAGCCGCGCAAGATTTTTGGTCACTCGCCGATACTCGAGATCGACTATTTCAAACGGGGGATGGAGCTCATCCGGGCGGCCGATGCGAATGTGCAATTCGTTCTGCTGAGCGACGGCATGAACGAGGTTGCGCCTCTTTTCGAGGGAACGGGCATCCACATATTCCGTGGCGCGAACATGTATGAAGACCTCGGATTGATGACGCTGACGGATGGCGGCGTCATTTCGAGCAGCACCTTCTCGCTCTGGGGCGCCTGGTTCGGCACGCGCACGCTGCCCGTCGTCTCGCCGAAATTCTGGCACGGCTGCACAGTCGGCTTCGAATATCCGGTCGGCATCACCGCCGACTGGATGACGCCCATTCCCGCCTAGGCGCGCGACGGCAGGACGCGGCGCAGCTCGCGTTCCTTGCGCCATGTGTCGACGGTGAAGATCGCAAGCCCGGTCCAGATCATCGCGAAGGTGACGATCTTGCCCTGCTCCAGCGGCTCGCCATAGAGCCAGACGGCGATGGCGAAAGAAGTCGTCGGCACCAGATATTGCATCAGGCCGAGCGTCGTCAGGCGGATGCGCTGCGCGCCGAAGGTGAAAAGCAGCAGCGGGATCGTCGTCATCGGCCCGGTGAGCACGAGGAGCGCATCGGTGTAGAGCCCGTCATGGATGAAGCCCGAGCCGCCATGGCCGGACTGCCAGATCAGATAGGCGATGCCGAAAGGCGCGATGACCAGAACTTCGACGAAGAGCCCTTCCAGCGCCTCGACGCGCATGATCTTCTTCAGATAGCCGTAGCCTGCGAAGCTGAAGGCGAGAAAAAGCGAAATCCACGGCACGAAGCCGAGCGCCAGCGTGAAGTAGAAGACGCCCGCCGCCGCCAGCGCCATTGCCACGATCTGCGCGCGCGACAGGCGCTCGCCGAGCAGCACGACGCCGGCGAGAACGCTGACCAGCGGATTGATGAAATAGCCGAGACTCGTTTCGAGAATGCGGCCGCTGTTCACCGCCCAGATGAAGACGAGCCAGTTCGAGCCGATGATCGTCGCGGTGACGGTGAGCAAGGCAAGCGCGCGGCGATCGCGCAGCACCGTCATGAGGTGCGGCATGCGTCCGAAGGCGAGGATGCAGATGCTGACCAGCAGCAGGCTCCAGAGGGCGCGGTGGGCAAGGATCTCGATAGGCGAGACATCGGCAAGCTGGCGGTAATAGATGACGGAGAGGCCCCAGGTGAGGTAGCCGACCGCCGCCGCAGCAGCGCCCAGAACCGCCTGCCGCCTGATTTCACTTTCCGTCGAAGAAGGGTCGAGCATGATGCAGAGCTTTCAATCGCGCTTCCCTCGCCCCCTCCACGCATGCGGAGCGCGGGCGAGGATGGGCGCTCTGCAGATCAGTTACGGATGTCGGCTTTTCGGACGGCTCTGGACGGAGCGGGTGCACCGTCGCGGAGAAGTTTGTAGGTGATGCTGTCGGCGAGCGCCTGAAAGGAGGCGTCCACAATGTTGGGCGACACGCCGACGGTGAACCATCGCGCGCCCTTGGCGTCCATGCTTTCGATCATCACGCGCGTGACGGCCTCGGTGCCGCTCGTCAGGATACGGACCTTGAAGTCCGCGAGCCGCAGGTCTTCGATATAGGGCGAGTATTTGCCGAGATCCTTGCGCAGCGCCTGGTCGAGTGCGTTGACGGGGCCGTTGCCCTCGCCGACCGAGATCAGGACTTCGCCGTCGACATTCACGCGGACGGTCGCTTCCGACACGGTGACGAGTTCGCCGACCGCGTTGTAGCGGCGCTCCACCAGAACCCGGAAGGATTCGACCGTGAAATATTCCGGCACCTGTCCGAGAAGGCGGCGCGCCAGAAGTTCGAAGGAGGCGCCCGCGCCGTCATAGGAATAGCCGAGGAATTCGCGTTCCTTCACTTCGTCCAGCATGCGCTGCACGCGCGCATCCTTGGGATCGAGGGTGATGCCAGCTTCTTCGAGGCTTGCGAGAATGTTGGAGCGGCCCGCCTGATCGGAAACGGCGATCTTGCGCGCATTGCCGACCGTTTCCGGCGGCACATGCTCGTAGGTTGTCGGGTCTTTCAGGATCGCCGAAACATGGATGCCCGCCTTGGAGGCGAAGGCGCTCTCGCCGACGTAAGGCGCGTAGCGGTTGGGCGCGCGGTTCAGCACCTCGTCGAGCGTGCGCGAGATATGCGTGAGCCCCTTCAGCTTTTCGAGCGTGACGGCGATCTCGAAGCGGTCGGCGAATTCCGCTTTCAGGAGAAGCGTCGGGATCAGCGATACCATGTTGGCATTGCCGCAGCGCTCGCCGAGGCCGTTCAACGTGCCCTGCACCTGGCGCACGCCGGCGCGGATGGCGGCGAGCGAATTGGCGACGGCGTTCTCGGTGTCGTTATGAGCGTGGATGCCGAGACGCTCACCCGGCACGCCCGAGGCGATGACCTCGCCGACGATGCGTGTCACTTCCTGCGGCAGCGTACCGCCATTGGTGTCGCAAAGCACGGCCCAGCGCGCGCCCGCCGACAGCGCGGCGTTGAGGCAGGCGAGCGCGTAAACGGGGTTTGCCTTGTAGCCGTCGAAGAAATGTTCGCAGTCGATCATCGGCTCGCGGCCGCGCGCGGCAATCGCCTTCACGCTGTCGGTGATCGATTCCAGATTTTCCTCATTGGTGATGCCGAGCGCGACGCGGACCTGAAAGTCCCAGGACTTGGCGACAAGGCAGACGGCATCCGTATCGGCGTCGAGCACGGGCGCGAGGCCCGGATCGTTGGCGGCGCTGCGTCCTGCACGCTTCGTCATGCCGAAGGCGGTGAAGCGGGCGCGCTTCAGTTCGGGACGCTCGCTGAAAAAGGAGGTGTCGGTGGGGTTCGCGCCGGGATAGCCGCCTTCGATATAGTCGAGGCCCAGATCGTCCAAGAGGCCGGCAATCAGCCGCTTGTCCTCGACCGAGAAGTCGACGCCCTGCGTCTGCGCGCCGTCGCGCAGCGTGGTATCGAAAAGGTAGAGGCGCTCTTTCGTCATGATCGTGACTCTTGGGTTCGGTTCTGTGTGTCGCGCAAGCTCTCGCCCTGCCGCGACCGGACCCGTTATGTCTCACATGGAATTTAAAGCGAGCTTGTACGGCGGCGGCAGACTGTTGTCAGCCGGTAATAATGAGACCCCAAATCGTGGCTCGGCGTTTCATCGCCATGTCGGTTGCCATCGTCTCGCCGTTACAAATAATCCAGCTCTTTCAAGAGCTTAGACCGCGAAGCCGGGCATCCGCCCGCTTTCTGCCGATGAGAGGTAGCAGGTTTTTCAGCTCCGGTCCATGCTCAAGCCCGGTCAGCGCGAGGCGAAGCGGCATGAAAAGCGCCTTGCCCTTGCGGCCGGATTTCTCCTTCACGGCGTTGGTCCAGAGGCCCCATGTCTCCGGCCCCCAGGGCTCGGCGGGCAGCGCGTCCGCCGCTTCGGCTGCAAAGGCGGCGTCCTCTATCGAGGGCGCGACGGGGCCTTCGACGATGCGCGCCCAGTCCTTCACATCGGCGAACCGGGCGAGGTTCGGCTTCACGGCTTCCCAGAAATCGCGGCCGAGATCGCACTTCATCGCGCCGAGGCGGCCCATCACCGCCTCATAGGGCAGCATGTGAAGGAAGGCGGCGTTGATCTTGTCGAGGTCGGCCGGATCGAAGCGGATATCGGCGCGGCCGAGATGCGAAATGTCGAAGCCGGCGGCGAGCTCTTCCAGCGTCTGGCGCGGCTCTATGGCGTCGGTGGTGCCGAGGCGCGCGAGCAGCGAGTTGAGCGCCATGGGCTCATAGCCCGCGTTGCGCAGCGCTTCGAGCGAGAAGTCGGCATCCTCGCGCTTCGAGAGCGGGCGGCCATCGACGCTCTGGAGGAGCGAGAAATGCGCATAGACCGGCGGCTCGGCGCCGAGCGCGCGGGCAAGCTGGACCTGCACGCCGGTATTCGTCACGTGGTCCGCGCCGCGAATGACATGGGTGATGGCGAACTCGATGTCATCCACCACACTCGGCAGCGTGTAGAGGAAGCGGCCGTCCTCGCGGATCAGCACCGGATCGGAAAGCGAATGCGGATCGATGCGCGTTTCGCCATGGATCAAGTCCACAAAGCGCGTGTCCTCGTCGGCAAGCAGAAACCGCCAATGGGGCTTGCGGCCCTCGGCTTCCAGCGCGCGCTTTTCCTCATCCGTCAGTTTCAGCGCGGCGCGGTCGTAAACCGGCGGCTTCTTCTGCGCGAGCTGGCGGTTGCGCTTGCGGGTCAGTTCGGCCGCAGTCTCGTAGCAGGGATAGAGGCGGCCCGAGGCCTTGAGCCGGTCGGCGGCGGCCTCATAGGCGGCGATGCGGTCCGACTGGCGGGCGAAGAGATCGTGGCGAATGCCGAGCCAAGCGAGATCGGTCTCGATGCCTTGGGCGAATTCCGCCGTCGAGCGGTCGAGATCGGTGTCGTCGAGGCGCAGGAGATAGGCGCCGCCGGCCTTGCGCACGAAGAGATAGTTGAAGAGCGCGGCGCGCACATTGCCGACATGGAGCTTGCCCGTGGGGCTCGGCGCGAAGCGGACGGTGACGCGATCAATCGGCATCGCGGAAGCCGTTGGTGATGGGGTAGCGGCGGTCGCGGCCGAAGTTGCGGGCGGTGATCTTGACGCCGGGGGCGGCCTGGCGGCGCTTGTATTCGGAGATGTAGAGAAGGTGCTCGATGCGCTTCACGACGGCGCGGTCATAGCCCAGCGCAACGATGTCGCGGATCGACATTTCCTTTTCGACGAGACATTCGAGGATCGCGTCGAGCATCGGATAAGGCGGGAGCGAGTCCTCGTCCTTCTGGTCTGGACGAAGCTCGGCCGAGGGCGGGCGCGTGATGATGCGCTCGGGGATGACGATGCCCTGCGGCCCGAGGCAGCCCTTGGGACGATGGGCGTTGCGCCAGCGCGACAGCGCGAAGACCTTCATCTTGTAAAGGTCCTTGATCGGATTGTAGCCGCCGTTCATGTCGCCATAGAGCGTGGCGTAGCCCGCCGAAACTTCCGACTTGTTGCCGGTGGTCAGCACCAGCGCGCCGAACTTGTTGGACACAGCCATCAGGATGACGCCGCGCGTGCGCGACTGAAGGTTTTCCTCCGTCGTGTCGGACTGCGTGCCTTCGAAAAGTTTTTCGAGCGCGTCTGTGAATCCCGCGACGGGTTTTTCGATCGGCACCACGTCGTAGCGCACGCCGATGGCCTTGGCGCAGGCCTCGGCGTCGGTCAGGCTTTCGCTCGATGTGTAGCGATAGGGCAGCATGATGCAATGGACCTTATCGGGTCCGAGCGCGTCGGCGGCGATGGCGGCGACGAGCGCACTGTCGATGCCGCCGGAGAGGCCGAGCACGACGCCGGGAAAGCGGTTCTTGCGCACATAGTCGCGAAGACCCTGCACCACGGCGAGATAGACGGACTCAAGGTCTTCCTCGACCAGCGCCTTTTCGCCCGGCGCGCAGACCCAGCCGCTCGCGCCACGCGACCAGTCGGTGATGGTCACGCGCTCTTCCCAGGCGGGCATCTGGACAGCGAGCGAGAAGTCGGCATTGACGACGAAGGAGCCACCATCGAAGACAAGCTCGTCCTGTCCGCCGAACTGGTTCACATAGGCAAGCGGCAGGCCGGTCTCCCTGATGCGCGAGACGACGAGCTGCATGCGCGCGTCGAACTTGTCGGCGTCATAGGGCGAGCCGTTGGGCACTAGCAGAAGTTCGGCGCCCGTCTCCTCAAGACATTCGACGACATCGGTGAGCCAGATGTCCTCGCAGATCGGCACGCCGATGCGGACGCCGCGAATGTTGAGCGGGCCCGGCATGGGGCCCGGCTGGAAGACGCGCGGCTCGTCGAAGACGCCATAATTCGGCAGGTGGACCTTGAAGCGGTGGCCCTTGATCTCGCCCGCGTCGAGATAGAGGACGGCGTTCATCAGCCTTCCCTCTTCGACCCAGGGCGCGCCGACGAGGACAGCGGGGCCGCCATCGGCCGTCTGGCGGGCAAGCTCGCCCGCGGCTTCGGCGGCGGCGCGCTGGAAGGCCGGCTTCAGCACCAGATCTTCCGGCGGATAGCCGGCCAGAAAGAGCTCGCTGAAGACAATGAGGTCGGCGCCGGCGGCGGCTGCCACGCGCCGCGCCTCGACCGCCTTTTTCAGGTTGCCGGCGATGTCGCCCACGGTCGGGTTGAGCTGGGCGAGCGCGATGCGGAGCTTGTCGGTCATAAGGCCACAAATTCTATGCGGAGAGCGTAGCAGCTACCGGCGTTTCTATCCCGTGCAGGCCGGGCGAACAATAGTTCAGGGATGAGCGGGGGCCCCGAGTTTCACCGGATGCGCGGAGGTGGCAATGCCGATAAGCTCTCCCCAACGACATAAACCGGGAGGAACGACAAATGGCCACGGGTACGAACCGCCAGATACTTCTCGTCGAAACGCCGAAAGGGAAACTTGAGGCCGGCAATTTCAAGCTCAATCAGGGGCAGATTCCGACGCCGAAAGACGGCGAAATCCTCGTCAAGGTGAAGCTCATTTCGCTGGACGCGGCCAACCGCGCCTGGATGCAGGGGGCGACTTATCGCTCGGCGGTCGAAGCCGGCACGGTCATGGCCGGCGGCTCCATCGGCGAAGTGATCGAGGCGAAGGCGCCGGGCTTCAAGGCGGGCGACCTCGTTTTCTCGGATACGGGCTGGCAGGAATTTGCCGCCGTTCCCGCCAAGAGCGCGCAGAAGGTTGCGGCGATGGAACCCTTGAGCCATCTCCTCAGCGTCTATGGCGTTGCGGGGCTGACCGCCTATCACGGGCTGCTCGATGTGGGTAAGCCGAAGGCGGGCGACACAGTCGTCGTCTCGGCGGCGGCGGGCTCGGTTGGCTCCATCGTCGGCCAGATCGCCAAGCTCAAGGGCTGCACGGTCATCGGCATTGCCGGCGGCGACGACAAATGCGCGCTGCTGAAAAGCGAACTCGGCTTCGATCACGCGATCAACTACAAGAAAGAAGCCGTGGGCAAGGCGCTGCGCGCCGCAGCACCCAAGGGCATCGACGTCTATTTCGACAATGTGGGCGGCGACATTCTGGAAGCCTGCCTGTTCGGCATGAACAATTACGGCCGCATCGCCTGCTGCGGGGCCGTGTCGCAATATGACGGCGCGGCGCCCGCGCATGGGCCGCGCGGCATTCCCGGCCTCATCGTCGTCAAGCGGCTGACCATGCAGGGCTTCATCCTGACCGACTTCAACGACCAGCGCGACAAGGCGCTGGCGGACCTTCAATCCTGGGTCAAGGCCGGCAAGATCAAGGTGCGCGAAGACATCATGACGGGGCTCGAGAACACGCCGCAGGCGCTGATCGGGCTGCTCGCGGGCGACAATATCGGCAAGCGGATGGTGCGCGTCGCCTGAAGGCGTAAATTTCCGAACAGGCATTGCTCCCGTCCGAACTACCGGGCGGGGGCAAAAGCGTGTTTACTCTCCCCAACAACAACTCAAGGGAGAGCCCCATGTCGAATATCGTCTCGAAGGAAATCCGCCTGAAGTCGCGGCCCGAAGGCGTGCCCGCCGCGGCCAATTTCGAGCTGGCGACGCGCAATGTCGCCCAGCCGAATGACGGCGAGGTGCTGGTGCGCAACATTTGGATGTCGGTCGATCCCTATATGCGCGGGCGCATGATGGACCGGCAGAGCTATGTGCCTCCCTTCCAGATCGGCGAGCCGTTGCAGGGCGGCGCAATCGGCCAGGTGGTCGCGTCGAAATCGCCGAAGCTCGCCGTCGGCGATTATGTGCAGAGCATGTATGGCTGGCGCGAATATGAAGTTGCGAAGGCCGAGACCTTCCAGAAGATCGACCCCTCGCTCGGACCCATCGAGGCCTATCTCGGCGCGCTCGGCATGCCGGGCATGACGGCCTATGCAGGCCTTTTCAAGATCGGCGAGTTCAAGGACGGCGAGACGGTCTTCGTCTCGGCGGCGTCGGGCGCGGTCGGTCAGGTTGTCTGCCAGCTTGCCAAGGCGCATGGCGCCTATGTCGTCGGCTCGGCGGGCTCGGACGACAAATGCCGCTGGCTCGAAAAGGAAGCCGGCATCGACAAGGCGATCAACTACAAGACCTGCGGCGATCTCAACGAAGCGGTCGGCAAGGCATTTCCGAAGGGCATCGACGTCTATTTCGAGAATGTCGGCGGCAAGCATCTCGAAGCCGCGATCAACCACATGAAGCCCTTCGGCCGTCTCGCGCTGTGCGGCATGATCGAGCAGTATAACGACACCGCGCCCCGCCCCGGCCCGTCGAACATCATCATGGCGGTGGGCAAGAGCCTGAAGCTGCAAGGCTTCATCGTCTCGAACCATCTCGACATCATTCCGGCGTTCTACGCGGAGATGGGCAAGCTCATCAAAGCCGGCAAGATGAAGTGGCAGGAGACGGTCGAGAACGGCATCGAGAATGCGCCGAACGCCTTCATCAAACTTTTCTCCGGCGGGAACACCGGCAAGATGCTGGTGAAGATCGGGCCGGACAAGGCGGTTTAGACGACTTCTTGTTCGTCATTGAGAGGCCGAAGGCCGAAGCAATCCAAAGTGGCAAAAGCCGACTGGATTGCTTCGCTTCGCTCGCAAGGGCGGATCGCGAAAGTGGGAGGAAAAGAAGCCATGCCGACAAAAGCCAAACGCTGGGTGCTGGCCTCGCGCCCGACGGGAAAGCCGAAGCTCGATAATTTTCGGTTGGAGGAGATCACGCTTGCCGATCCCGGCGAGCATGAAATTCTCATCCGCACGGAATTTCACTCCGTCGATCCCGGCATGCGCGGGCGGCTGTCGGGCGACAGCTACACGGCGGCACTTCCCGTCGGCGACACGATCGACAGCGCGATGGTCGGCATTGTCGAGGCATCGAAGAACGAAAAGTTCAAGGTGGGCGACCGCGTGACCGGCGGCTTCGGCTGGGTGAGCCATGCGCTTTCCAACGGGCGCGGCGTACAGGTGCTCGATCCGAAAATCTATCACGGCAAGCTGCGCCCCACGGCGGCCATCGGCGTGCTCGGCATTCCCGGGCTCACCTCCTATTTCGGGCTGCTCGATCTCGGCAAGCCGAAGGAAGGCGACACGGTGCTGATCTCATCGGCGGCGGGGCCCGTGGGCGCGACGGCGGGACAGATCGCCAAGATGAAGGGCTGCAAGGTCGTCGGCATCGCGGGCTCGAAAGAGAAATGCGACTACGTGAAGGGTCTCGGCTTCGACGGCGCGATCAACTACCGCGAGGCGAAGGATCTGCGCGCGGTGATGGCGGCGGCCTGCCCCGGCGGCGTCGATATCTATTTCGACAATGTGGGCGGCGCGATGCTCGATGCCGCGATCCTCAACATGAAGGACCACGGGCGCATCGTCGTCTCCGGCCAGGTCAGCGAATATAACCGCGCCGACAATGAACTCGTCGGCATCCGCAATGTGACGCGCTTCATCACGCACAAGCTCAGGATGGAAGGGCTTGTCGTCTTCGACTACTTCAAGGAATTCCGCGCCGCGCAGACCGAAATGGCGGGCTGGATCCATGAGGGCAAGCTCATCTACACGGAAGACGTGTCGGAAGGGATCGAAGGTTCTGCCAAGGCCTTTATCGGCCTGTTCGAGGGCGAGAACCACGGGCGGCGGCTGGTGAAGGTGAGCTAGGGAGTGCGGGCATCCTTCGAGACGGGCCTTCGGCCCTCCTCAGGATGAGGTTTTCATGTTCCTCATCCTGAGGAGCGGCGAAGCCGCGTCTCGAAGGATCGCCAAACATAAAAGGCCCGGCGTTTCCACCGGGCCTTTTCCATTTCGTCTGCGAAGTTTTCAGCGCGCGCCGACGGCGGCGATCTGTTTCTTCTGCTGTTCCTGGCGCTCGCGCTTCAGGCCTTCGGCGAGAAGGAAGGCGAGTTCCAGCGCCTGGCTCGCATTGAGGCGCGGGTCGCAATGCGTGTGGTAACGGTCGGCAAGGTCGCCTTCGGTAATGGCCTGCGCGCCGCCGATGCATTCGGTGACGTTCTGGCCGGTCATCTCGAAATGGACGCCGCCCGCATGCGTGCCTTCGGCGCGGTGCACGGCCATGAAGGACTGCACTTCCTTCAGCACACGGTCGACGGGGCGCGTCTTGTAGCCGTTCGACGCCTTGATCGTGTTGCCGTGCATCGGATCGCTGGACCAGACAACCTTCTTGCCTTCGCGCTGGATGGCGCGGATGAGCGGCGGCAGGTGCTTCTCGACATTCTCCGAACCGAAGCGGCAGATGAGCGTCAGCCTGCCCGGTTCGTTTTTCGGGTTCAGAATGTCGGTGAGGCGCACCAGCTCTTCCGGGTCGAGCGAGGGGCCACACTTCATGCCGATCGGGTTCTTCACGCCGCGCAGGAACTCGACATGGCCGTGATCGGGCTGGCGCGTGCGGTCGCCGATCCAGAGCATGTGGGCCGATGTGTCGTACCAATCACCCGTCGTCGAGTCGATGCGCGTCATCGCCTGCTCAAAGCCGAGCAGCAGCGCTTCATGGCTCGTGTAGAACTCCGTCGTGTGGAGCTGCGGCTGCGTTTCGCTGTCGATGCCGCAGGCGCGCATGAAGTCGAGCGCTTCGGTGATGCGGTTCGCCAGTTCCTCATAGCGCGCACCTTCCGGACTGTCGGCGACGAAGCCGAGATTCCAGCGGTGCACGAAATCGAGATCGGCATAGCCGCCCGTCGCGAAAGCGCGGATGAGGTTCAGCGTCGAGGCCGATTGCGAATAGGCGCGCAGGAGCCTCTCGGGGTCCGGGATACGGGCCTCGGCCGTGAACTCTATGCCGTTGATGTTGTCGCCGAGATAGGACGGCAGCGTCACATTGCCGATCGTCTCCTCGGGCGCGGAACGCGGCTTTGCGAACTGGCCGGCGATGCGGCCGACCTTCACCACCGGCGAGGCGGCGGCGAATGTCAGCGCGACCGCCATTTGCAGCAGCACGCGGAACGTGTCGCGGATATTGTCGGCGGAGAATTCGGCGAAGCTCTCGGCGCAGTCGCCTCCCTGAAGCAGGAAAGCCTTGCCCTCGCAGACCTGGGCCAGCTCGCTCTTCAGCTTGCGCGCCTCGCCTGCAAAAACCAGCGGCGGATAGGAGCGCAAGCGGGCCTCGACGGCCTTCAAGGCCACCGCGTCCGGGTAAATCGGGAGATGCTTCGAGGGTTTCGTCCTCCAGCTCTCCGGGGTCCATGTCTCCGCCATGATCGTCGCCTCTAACAACCCTATGTCTTCACCGCTATGACCCGGTCGGTCCGGGTCATCCACGTCTTCAGCACAAAAATAAGGCGTGGATGGCCCGGACAGACCGGGCCATGAAGGGCTTGGATATAAGGCACGGGTCCATAAAAGTGAAGTGTAAGCCCCTGATTCCGCTCGGAACAGTCGAAAAAGACGGTTAATCCGCCGCTTTTGCCGCCGGGGGAACCCACTTCTCCTTGAGCGTCACCAGCTCCTCGCCCGCCGTCGGATGGACGGCAACGGTCTGGTCGAACTGCTTCTTGGTCGCGCCCATGGTGACGGCGATGCCGACCGCCTGGATGATCTCGCCCGACGCCGGGCCCATCAGGTGGACGCCAAGCACGCGGTCGGTCGCGGCATCGACCACCAGCTTCATGAAGGTCTTTTCATCGCGGCCGGTCATGGTGTGCTTCATGGCGCGGAAGGTCGTCTTGTAGATGTCGACGGCGCCGAATTTCTCGCGCGCCTGCTGCTCGGTGAGGCCGATGGTGCCAAGCTCGGGCTGCGAAAAGACGGCCGTCGGGATGATCGAGTGATCGACGGCGATGGGGTTCTTGTTGAAAACCGTTTCGGCGAAAGCCTGTCCCTCGCGGATCGCGATGGGGGTGAGGTTCGCGCGGTTCGTCACATCGCCGACGGCATAGATGTTCGGCACATTCGTTTGCGAGAACTTGTCGACGGCGACGGCGCCGTCCTTCTTCAGGGCGACGCCCGCTTCTTCAAGGCCGAGGCCCGGCGTGTTGGGCACGCGGCCCGTCGCATACATGACGAGACCGGTTTCGAGCGTGCTGCCGTCGTTGAGCGTCACGACGAAGCGCCCGCCTTCGCGCGCAATGGCCGTGATGTCGGTGTCGGTGCGGAGATCGACACCCTTCTTGCGGATTTCATCCATGAGGCCTGTGCGCAGATCGTCGTCGAAGCCGCGCAGGATCTTCTCGCCGCGATAGAGAAGCGTCGTCTCGACGCCGAGGCCGTTGAAGATGCCGGCGAATTCGACCGCGATATATCCGCCGCCGACCACGACGATGTGTTCCGGCAATTCGGGCAGGTGAAAGGCTTCGTTCGAGGTGATGGCGTGCTCGATGCCGGGAAGGCCGACCGGCTTGAAGGCGCGCGCACCCGTGGCGATTAGAATTTTGTCCGCCGTCACGTCGCGGCCTTGCGCGACGAGATGGACGGTGTGCGCGTCTTTCAGATAAGCGCGGGTCTGGATGATCTCGACGCCTGCACGCTCCATGTTGCGGATGTAGATGCCGTTGAGCCGGTCGATTTCCTTGTCCTTGTTAGCGACGAGCTTCGTCCAGGAGAAACTCGTTTCGCCGACCGTCCAGCCGAAGCCTTCGGCGTCTTCGAATTCTTCCGCGAACTGGCTTGCATAGACGAATAATTTCTTCGGCACGCAGCCGCGAATGACGCAGGTGCCGCCGACGCGGTATTCCTCCGCCACGCCGACCTTGGCGCCATGCATGGAGGCGACGCGGCTGGCGCGGACGCCGCCGGAGCCCGCGCCGATGACGAAGAGGTCGTAGTCGTACTTGGTCATGTGTCCGCTCCGGGCCGCACCCTTCGAGACGGCGCGTTCTGCGCCTCCTCAGGGTGAGGATTTATTCAAAAAAACAACCTCATGCTGAGGAGAGCGGGCGCAGTCCGCTCGTCTCGAAGCATGGCCGTCAATTCACCTCTATCATATCGACACCCGAAGGCGTTCCGACAAGGGCGGCGGCGGCGATGCCGATGAACAGGCCCGTTTCGACGACACCGGGAATGAGGTTCAGCGCGGCGGCCAGACCATCGGGATCAGGGATGCGCCCGAAAGAGCAGTCGAAAATAAAGTTGGCGGAGTCCGTGAAAAAGGGTTCGCCATAGCTGTCGACGCGCCGCGCGATCTTGCCGTGGCAGCCGAAGGCGCTTGCGACTTCGGCAATCCGGCCCGCCGTCGAAACCGCGCCGAAGGGGATGACTTCGACCGGCAACGGAAAAGCCCCGAGCGTGCGCACGAGTTTCGATGCATCGGCGATGACGAGCATGCGATCGGAGGAGGTGGCGACGATCTTTTCGCGCAACAGCGCGCCGCCGCCGCCCTTGATGAGGCGAAGCGCGCCGTCAAGCTCATCCGCACCATCGACCGTGAGGTCGAGATGCGGCGTGTCGTCGAGGTTCGACAAGGGAATGCCGAGCTTCGTTGCAAGCCTGGCCGTGCGCTCGGAGGTCGGCACGCCGACGATCTTGAGGCCGCCCGCCACGCGTTCGGCGAGCGCATGCACGAAATGCTCCGCCGTCGACCCCGTGCCGAGGCCGAGCTTCATGCCGCTCTCGACGAAATCGAGGGCGCGAATGGCGGCGGCCTTCTTTTGATCGTCGGGCGTCATCTATTTGTCGAGTCCCGCCATCGCGACATATTTCACTTCGAGGAATTCCTCGATGCCCCAAGGGCCGCCCTCGCGGCCGATGCCGGATTCCTTGTAGCCGCCGAAGGGCGCAACCTCGGTGGAGATGAGGCCCGCATTGACGCCGACAAGGCCCGCCTCAAGCGCGGCGGCGACGCGCCAGACGCGGCCGATGTCGCGGCTGTAGAAATAGGAAGCGAGGCCGAAAGGCGTGTCGTTCGCCAGACGGATCGCTTCCTCTTCGGTCTTGAAGCGGAAGACCGGCGCGACGGGGCCGAATGTTTCTTCCTGCGCGAGTTTCATCGCAGGCGTTGCATCGGCGATGACGGTCGGCTCGTAGAAGGAATGGCCGAGCTTGCTGCGCTTGCCGCCCGCAAGCACGCGACCGCCATGGGCGAGCGCATCGGCGACATGCTCCTCGGCCTTTTCGACCGCAGCCATGTCGATGAGCGGACCCTGCACGACGCCTTCCTCGAAGCCGTCGCCCTGCTTCATCGCCTTCACCTTGGCGACGAGCTTTTCGACGAACGCGTCATAAACGCCGTCCTGCACAAGGAAGCGGTTGGTGCAGATGCAGGTCTGGCCCGTGTTGCGATACTTGGATGCGATGGCGCCTTCGACCGCCGCGTCGATATCGGCGTCATCGAAGACGAGGAAGGGCGCATTGCCGCCGAGTTCCAGCGACACCTTCTTCACGGTCGATGCCGACTGCTGCATCAGCTTCTTGCCGATTTCGGTCGAGCCCGTGAACGTGACCTTGCGGACGATGTCGCTCGTCGTCATCTCGGTGCCGATTTCACCGGCCTTGCCGGTGATGACGCTGAAGACGCCCTTGGGCACGCCCGCGCGTTCGGCAAGCGCCGCAAGCGCCAGCGCCGAAAGCGGCGTCTGCGAGGCAGGTTTCACGACCATGGCGCAACCGGCAGCGAGCGCGGGGCCCGCTTTGCGCGTGATCATGGCGGCCGGAAAGTTCCACGGCGTGATGGCCGCGCAAACGCCGATGGGCTGCTTCAGCACGACGATCTGGCGGTCGGCGAGCGGCGACGGGACGATGCTGCCGTAAACGCGCTTCGCCTCTTCGCCGTAGAATTCAAGGAAAGATGCCGCATAGGCGATTTCGCCCTTGGCTTCGGCGAGCGGCTTGCCCTGCTCCGCCGTGAGGATCGCGCCCAGATCGTCCTGGTTCGCCATCATCAGATCGAACCAGCGGCGCAGGATGGCCGCACGTTCCTTCGCCGGGCGCTTCGCCCATTCCTTCTGCGCGCGTTCGGCCGCCTTGAGGGCATCGCGCGTTTCCTTCGCGCCGAGCGAGGGAACGGTCGCAATAACCTCGTCGGTTGCAGGGTCTGTCACCTCGATGCCGCCGCCACCCACCCAGGCGCCGTCAATGTAACACTGGGTTTTGAGCAGACTCTGGTCTTTCAGGCGTGCAGCGAGCTTCATCGGAAATCCTCTTCTTGCTTCGGAGCCCGACCTTGCCTTAAAGGCACTGTCCGGCTCAAATGGCGACAAGCGCCCCCGCGTGGCTGAGTGCTCCTAGTTAGCACCGGTTCGCGACGGAAAAAAGGGCGGCAAGGGGTCACGGTCCGAGAATGGAAGCTGGAAAGTTCTTCTCCGAGACATATTCCGAGGCCCGCTCCCGCTTTCTCGAAGCGGCGGAGGCCGCCGGGGCCGAGATTCAATCGCATGAAAATCCCTTTGCCGTCGGTCCGGATGGCGGTGCGCTTCATCTCGATACGGCCTGGTTCGGCCCGCGCGATGCCGGCACCGTTCTCCTGAACACCTGCGGCACGCATGGCGCGGAAGGCTTTGCGGGTTCGGCGGCGCAGCTTGCATGGATGTCGACCTGCGGGCCGCTCGATCTGCCGCGCGGCGTCGCAGCGCTTTTCGTCCATGCGGTGAACCCGTACGGATTTGCCTGGGGTTTGCGCGGCACCGAGAACAATGTCGATCTCAACCGCAATTTTCTCGATCACAATGCGGAGCATCCCGACAATCCGCTATATGACGAGCTGCATCGTTTTCTCTGTCCCAAATCTCTGGACGAGGCCTCGATCCAGCAGATGCTTTTCGCCGGCGCGCGCTTCGTCGAGCGCCATGGTCAATGGGCGCTTGAAGACGCGATCAGCCGCGGCCAGTACACGCATCCCGACGGCTATCACTATGGCGGGCTTGCGCCGGAATGGTCGAACCTCGTCATGCGGAAGATCATCGAGACGGAGTTGGCGCGCGCCTCTCGCGTCGGCTTCATCGACTGGCATTCGGGACCGGCGGGCGACGGCGAGCTGATCCATCTCTGCTTTTCAAAGCCGGACGGCGCGGAGTTTGCCCGCGCCGCCCATTGGTGGGGCCGCGACGCGCTCGATCCTGCGACCGTCAACGCCATGTGGGGATCGAAGCGCCCGTCGCGGCGCGGCATCATGTTCTGGGGCCTCGAGGCGCAACTGGCGCGGCATGCGCGGCTCACGGGCGCGGTGATCGAGTTCCGTTCCGCCTGCCACAAGCCGAACCCGGCCAAGGCCATCCGCGCCTCGCTGCTCGAACGCTGGCTCCGCTTCGAAGGCGGGTTCGACGCGCCGGAAGCCAGAACCTACTTCGAGGAAATCCGCGACGATTATGCGCCGCGCCGGAAATCGTGGCACGACAATGTCATTCACAACGCGCTCGAATGCTATCGGGTAACGTTTGCCGGTCTGGCGGAATGGTCGCTGGAAAATGCGAGAGCCGCGGACTGAGCGCGGCCGATCATGCGTCAGCCGCCAATCCTGAAATCGTAGCGCACTTCCATGATGTGCGGCCAGCGCGCATAGCCGACCGAGCGCCGCGCCGTCGGGCGGCCGCCCATGCGGTCGTAGAAAATGCGCGCCGGACGGTTTTCCTCGAGCACCCAGAGATGCGCGCGGCGATGGCCGAGGCAGCCGATTTCCTCAAAGCAGCGCGTCAGCAATTCGCGCCCGAGGCCGCGGCCGTGATCGGCGGCGCGGACATAAAGCGTCGTCACCTCGTCGCGGCGCATATGGCCGAAGCCGACGGGCTCGCCTGCCTGTTCGGCAAGCCAGGCGATGCCTTCACGAAGGCCGCGTGTCCATTCCATGGTCGAACGGCGGACGCTCAGATCGTCGAGGATGGGCCTAGGCAGGATGCCGTCATAGGCCTCGCGCCAGCAGGCGACCTTGAGGCGCGCAATCGCTCCCTCGTCCCGATTGGGCCAGGCCATGCGCAGCTGATATCGCGTGAGCACGTTCATGAGCGAATTATGCCCGAGACGCGGCCTGTTGCCGATTGAAAAATGGACCTTTCGGCAGTGCTGGCGGGCGCCTAAGAAGCGGCACGAACCGGAGTGAGCAACGATGACCAGACCCGATATTCGCGCCGTTCAACTTGAGGAAGCGGGCGTCAGGCTCGAACCGCTGACCGAAGCGCATCGCGCCGGGTTAGCATCGGCAGGCGCGGCGGCGGAAATCTGGCGCTACCTTCCCTATGACATGTCGGCGGGCGGTTTCGACCGCTGGTTCGACGCTTCGCTGAAGCTGAACGGCGACGGGCGCGAAGCCATATGGGCGGTGCGGACGCTGGCCGACGGCAAGCTCGTCGGCTCCACGCGCTATCTCAACATCGCCGCGCATGACCTTCGCGTCGAAATCGGCGGCACATGGTATGCGCCCGGTGTGTGGGCAAGCGCCGTCAACCCGGCCTGCAAGCTGATGCTGCTGCGGCATGGCTTCGAGACGCTCGGCCTCAACCGCATCGAACTGAAGACCGATGCCCGCAACGCACGCTCGCAAGCCGCCATCGCCAAGCTCGGCGCGACGCGGGAAGGCGTGTTCCGCCGCCACATGGTGCTGCCGGACGGGCATGTGCGCGATACGGTCTATTTCTCGATCATCCGCGAAGAATGGCCGCAGGTGAAGGCGAAGCTCGCCGGGAGACTTGCCAGCTTCTGAGCCGCATGCGAGACAGACGCATAAGGCGATCTCATTCACATCCGGTTCCGATGCCCCGCCCGACCATCCTTTTCGATCTCGACGGCACGCTCGCCGACACGGCGGGCGACCTTTGCGAGACCATGAATGTGGTTCTCACACGGCACGGCCGCGAGCGCGTGCCCGCGACACGCGTGCGCCATCTCGTCGGCGGCGGCGCGCGGCTGCTGCTGGAGCGCGGCTTTGCGGAAACCGGCGCGCCGGCGAGCGAAGCGCTGCTCGATCAGACCTTCGAGGAATTCATTTCCTACTACAGCGAACACATTGCCGACCACACGGCGATCTGGCCGGGCGTCGTGCCCGTGCTCGACCGGCTTCAGGCGGCCGACGTCGCGCTCGGCGTCTGCACCAACAAGGTCGAGCGGCTGTCGCGCCAGCTTCTCGAAAAGCTCGGCCTGGACGGATATTTCCCGGTGGTGATCGGCGGCGACACGCTGTCGGTAAAAAAACCCGATCCCGAGCATCTTTTCGAGGCCGTGCGCCTGCTCGGCGGCGACCGGCGGACGACCCTCATGGTCGGCGACAGCGAGGCCGACATAGACGCGGCGAAGAATGCCAAGATGCCGTCGATCTGCGTCAGCTTCGGCTATACGCGCCAGCCGGTGACGGAGCTTGGGGCCGACATCATCATCGACCACTTCGACGAGTTCCCGCGCGCGCTTGCAACGCTGCTGCCCGACCAGTTCGACGGCTGGCGCTAGAGAACCTTCAGCCGCCGCTCGCCGTCTACCAGCTCGATATCGGCATAGTCGCAAACGCCCTCGCCGCGCTGGAAGACGCTGACGGCGATGAGCCAGACACGAACGATGCGGGCGGGCGGCGCGCCGACCGCGCGGGCGTAGTCGGCCTTCACGGGCCGCGCCTCGGCAAGCCAGCGGCCGAGATCGGCGGGCTTCGAGCGCAGCACCCAATGGGTTTCGACCTTGTCCCAATAGGGCAGCGGACAACGGAAGATGGTGCCTTCCTCGAGCGAGGCCGACCACATATAGGTCAGGTCCTGGCCGTTATCGAATTCAACCGCGATCGAAAGATAGTCATGCGTCGGCTGGATGTCTTCCGGCAGGTCGATGGGGAGCCTGTCAACCTTCCAGCGCCAGCGAAGTTCCGTTTTGTCCGTCAACGGAAAGTCGGCAGGGAATTGGAGGATGCCGACGTCTTCATGCGTGCGGCAATGTATGTGCCGACCGTGCTCGCCCGCCACGTCGCTGTAGATTTCGCCCTGCCCGAGCCGCCAGAGATAGTTCCAGCCCGAAGGCGTTGCGACCGGCGCATGCATACGGTCGCGCGCACGGGCGACGAGACCGTGCCAGTCGCCTTCTGCCGCCAGCGCGTCGAGGCCGCGCGCCGCGCCATGCGTCCAGGTGATGAGGCAGGCGCGCAATCCGCCCGTCAATCCGCCGCGCGGGAAAGCGGGATCGAATGTGCCCTGCTCGTCCAGGAATTCGCCGGGCGGCTTTGCAACGATGTAGAGCGGCCCGCCTTCCGCAAGACTGACGGTTGACGCATTGCTCGGCGTTTTCACCGCCCTGCCCTTTTCGCCCGCGCGCAACCAGAGGCCGATGCGGGCGCCGAAATACATGTCGAGCGCTTTCGAGGCCCAGAATGCGCCTGCCGCAAAGACCGTCACTTCTTCGCCGGGCGCGAGGGTAAGGCCGGTTTCGGACCAGCCGGGCGTGTCGGCGTTGATCTCGATGAAGCGGATATCTTTTACCTCGGCCGACATGGCGGGCCGGGCGAGCAGCATTTTCAGCGCCGCCTCCAAAGCCATGGGGTCGGCAGGCTTCGATGCGCCGCGCAGCAACCTGCGGCCCGCTATCCGCGCCAGCGTCGTCACGGCCCTGAGGCCCGCTCCCTTGGCCATATCCTGCTCCCTCTGTCCGTCCGTCTCAGAAATACTTCGCCAGATTTCTCCTGATCCGATTGAGCGGCGCTTCGACGCTTTCGGGCAAGCGGAAAGTCTGGCCGGTGATCGCTTCGAAGGCGCGAATGTAGACGGCGGCGGTTTCGAGGATCATCTCGGCGGGAATTTCGGGGATCGGGTCCTTGTAGGGGTCGCAGCGCGAGGCGACCCAGCTGCGGACGAAATCCTTGTCGAAACTTTCCGGCCGCTCGCCCCTGGCGAAGCGGCTTTCATAGCTGCCGCCGAGCCAGTAGCGGCTGCTGTCGGGCGTGTGGATTTCGTCGGCAAGGATGATGTTGCCGCGCGCGTCGGTGCCGAATTCATATTTCGTATCGACGAGGATGAGGCCGCGCTTCTTCGCCACTGCCTGCCCGCGCGCAAAGAGCGCAAGCGCATAGCCGGAAACGGTTTTCCATTGTTCCGCCGTCAGCAGGCCCTGCGATACGATGGCGTCGGGCGTCAGCGGCTCGTCATGGCCGCCGTCGAAGGCCTTGGAGGTCGGCGTGATGATCGTTTGCGGGAGCTTCTCATTGTCGCGCAGCCCGTCCGGCAGGCGGACGCCATACATCTCGCGCTCGCCCTTCTTGTAGAGCGTCAGGATGGAGGTGCCGGTCGTGCCGGCCAGGTAATCGCGGACGACAATTTCCACCGGGAGAATGTCGAGGCGGCGGCCGACGACGACATTGGGGTCGGGATATTCGAGGACGTGGTTCGGGCAGATGTCGCGCGTTTCCTCGAACCAGAAGCGGGCCGTCTCGGTCAGCACCTGCCCCTTGAAGGGAATCGCCGCCAGGATGCGGTCGAAGGCGCTCAGGCGGTCGGACGCGATGATGATCCGCCGTCCGTCCGGCAGGTCGTAATTGTCCCGGACCTTGCCTCGGTAGTGGTTCGGCAGTTCCGGGATGGTCGCGTCGCGGAGCACCTCGCCCGCACGGGCCTTCAGAGCCTCAAAATCCATCTTTCTCGTCCAAATCTAGGGTCGCCGGGCGGCGGAAGGAGGTCCGCTTGACTTCGGGATTGCGCGCGTCCTATAGACGGGCCAAAGCCGGTTCGGTCAAGGGCGGTTAGCTCAGTTGGTAGAGCACTGTGTTCACATCGCAGGGGTCACTGGTTCGAGTCCAGTACCGCCCACCATGTCCCGAAAGGGGCGCGAAAGCCGGAATTTCCCTATTTCGTGAAGTAATGCCAGGCGGCGAAGCCGAGGCCGGCGAGGATCATCAGGACGATCCTGCCGAGGCCTGCCCCTCCCGGACGGCCTTCGGCTGACGTTGCGTCGGCGTAGGAGGTCTGCTCGCTGTAGGACATGCCGGAGCCCGGCAAGCCGACCGTCGTCTTCACGCCCTTGCGGCCGAGGTTGACGCTGGCGCCGCGCCCGCCCAGCGACAGGGAGCCGCCCGTCTTGGACAAGTTGATTTTGACGCCCGGAAGAATGCTCAGGCTTTTTCTGAACCGGAAACCCATTGCCGCCCCTGCTCGATCTTGCTTCGAGCCGGAGAGTAATCCGCCGCGCAGATTCGCGCCACGGGTACGGAACCGCTAGGCGAGCTCGCGGTCGGCGATGTTGAGGCGCGCGGCAAAGGCGTAGCCGATGGCGCGGATGGAGCGGATCGGAAACTCCATGCCGGCATGGGCCTCGACCTTGCGGCGCAGCCTTGTCAGCATGGCGTTCAGGCTGTGCTCCTCATTGTCGAGCCGGGACTTGCCGAGCGCGGCGAGGATCGCCTCGCGCGTGACAGGCAGTCCGCCATTGGCCGAAATCGCGCAAAGCACGCGCTGCTCGCTGGCGGACAGTTCGACGGCGATGCCGTTGGGCGCGGTGAGGCGCCAGGTCGTCGGGTCGAAGGTCCAGCCGCTCTCCGCGATGCCCGAGACCCTGCCGCCGGCCTGCGCGATGCGTTCGGCGAGGTTTCTTATCGCCGCTTCAAGAACACGCATATCGACCGGCTTCACAAAGTAGCTGTCGGCGCCGGAGGCAAGCCATGAGACGCGATGATCGACATCGTCCCGATTGCTGAGAGCGATCAGCCCGACCCCGACGCTCCCCCGCAGGCGCGCGGCGAGCGCGGGGCCGTTCGCGCCTTGCCCGTCGATATCCATCACAACGATGTTGACCGGGCTCCGTGCGAGCCTCGCATCGAGCGCGACACCATCGGCAAGGCTGCAAGCGGCCATCCCCGACGCCGACAGAAAACCGATCATCCTGTCACGGAGGTCGGTGTCCTCCCCCATCACCAGAACCTGAATCACTACGGCAGCTCCCACACCATGATCGCGCAATGCACGCACAGTAACGCTGTCGATCGCAGCTCGATGAACTGCTATCCTCAATTTGGGTAGCAAGCCGGGCGAGTGGTTTCAGAAGCGGGAAAATAATGCGCGAGCGAACATCCGGGCTGGCCGACCATCCGGAACTGGACTGGGGCAAGGGAACCCAGCTCGCCGCCGAGCGCGCATTGATGCGCCTGACCGACGCCTTCGTTCTGCGCAGCGTCGACGCCGTGAGAGACGCACAGAACGGCGAACCCATAAAGATACTGATCTGGACGGCGATCTGGACCGCGAATGTCCGCCATCTCATCAACTCGCCGGCAAGTTCGGAATATGGAAGGCTCGACAGCCCGCCGCCGGACGAAATGCGAAAGCCCATCAGCGTCCTGGCGCTGTCGAACTCCCTGAACATTCCCTACGAGACGGTCCGTCGCCATTCGGCGGCGCTCGTCGCCAGCGGATATTGCCAGCGGATAGACAGGCAAGGCCTCGTCGTGCCCGCGGCGATGTTCAGCGATCCCGGCATGATCGACTACGCCCGCAAGATGCTCGCCGCCACAATGCGTTTTCTCGGCGACCTGCATCGCGTGCGTTTCGATTTCGGTCCGGCAATGTCGAAGGCGCCGGCAATGGAAGACATGGTCGCGACGGCGCGCGCAGGCATCAGGTTGCATGGGGAACTGATGGTGCATGAGGCCGAGCGGCTCGGAAAAGCGCATGGCAACTATATGACCGGCCTCATCTACATGATCGTTCTGGCGGCCAATCTCGATCACGTCGTCAGGGCCTGGGACGGCGAAGGCTCGACCTTCGAAGCGGATCTCGGTTCGGACGAATTGCGCCGGCCGGTGACGGTGCTGTCGATCGCGGACTCCCTGCGAATGCCCTATGAAACCGTGCGGCGGCACGTCAATCGCATGGTGCGGGAGGGCCGGCTCGCCAAAACCGGCTCGCAGGGCGTCATCGTTCCCGCGGAGGTCCAGCGCCGGTTCGAAGACGAAGAGAGCGTCCGGCTCAACCATGCACGCATCCAGCGATTCGTCGCCGATCTCCAGCGCGCGGGGCTACCTATGCCGGCCAGGTAAGGCGGCGCAATGCCAGCGGCCGCAGAATTCTGCCGGATTTCGCCTCAATTATCGTTAATGTTCCTACATGATTGGTCGCCTAGACTATGGAGACCAAATTCAGGGACTCACGGTCGATCGCGGAAACGGGCATCGCGGCATGAAGGAAAAGGAACTCAGGCTCGCGCTTGTCTGCTACGGCGGCGTTTCGCTCGCCGTCTATATGCATGGCGTGACGAAGGAGATTCTGAAGCTCGTCAGGTCGTCGCGCGCCTATCACGGCGAGGCGAACCATGCGCGCCGGCAGATTGCGACCTTTGCCGAACTCGACAATGTGGGCGAGCGTGAGCGCGACACCGAAGCGATCTATCTCGAAATGTTGCAGGAGATCGGCGAGACGCTCGATCTGCGCATCTTCGTCGACACCATTGCGGGGGCTTCGGCTGGCGGCATCAACGGGGTGCTGCTTGCCCGCGCGCTTGCCCACGATCTCTCGCTCGACCAGCACCGCAAGATGTGGCTCGAACAGGCCGACATTCTGGCGCTGATGGATGAGGAGCATATCGCCGGCCGGTGGAGCAAGCTCTTCATGAAGCCGGTCTTCTGGGCGATCAACAATCGCTGGCTATCGCAATTCGCGCCCGATGCCGAGATGCGCCAGAAGCTTCTGCTGTTCACGCGCTCGCGCTGGTTCAAGCCGCCCTTCTCCGGCAAGCTCATGACGAACATGCTGCTCGACGCCTTCAGGGCGATGGGCAAAAGTGCGAAGCCCGGCGCGTCCCTGCTGCCGCTCGCGCACAAGCTCGAACTTATCGTCTCGGTGACCGATTTTTACGGCTATACGCAGGACATTCCGCTGCACGATCCGCCGTTCATCCGCGAACGCGAGCACCGGCATGTGCTGAAGTTCGACTATGTGCAGCATTCGGGCGGCCGCGAAGAAACGGAATTCGACGCCGACCATGTGCCGGGCCTTGCGTTTGCGGCGCGGGCGACGTCGTCTTTTCCCGGCGCGTTTCCTCCGGCGCAGATCGGCGAGATGGATGAGGTGCTGGCGCATCGCGAGGAGACGTGGCCGACGCGGGCTGAATTCATCGCCGAGGAATTCAAGCCGCTCATCATGTCCGGCACCGATCCGGTCAAGACATCCTTCATCGACGGCAGCGTGCTGAACAACAAGCCGTTCGGCGAGGCCATCGCCTCGATCCGCGGTCGGCCGGCCTATCGCGAAGTCGACCGGCGCATCGTCTATATCGACCCCGACCCGGAAGGCGGGCACCTTGAGGCCGGCGGCGCGGCGCCGGGTTTCCTGCACACAATCCGCGGCGCGCTGTCGGACATTCCGCGCAATCAGCCGGTGCGCGACGAACTTGAATCCGTGCACGAATTTTCGGAGCGCGTGCGCCAGTATCGCCAGATCGTCGGCGCGACGCGGCCGCATGTCGCCGAGCGCGTGCGTGAGCTTCTGGGCGATACGCCCGAATTCGCGCCGACGGCCGACACGCTGGCCGAACGGCGTAACCGCGCCAATGCCCAGGCGGCCTTCGAAGCCGGCTATGCCTATGACGGCTATGTCCAGTTGAAGGTGAGCTCGGTGATCGACCGGCTCACCCGCTTCATCGCCGACACGAGCGGCGCGGTGCACAACCCGGCCGACTATCTCGGCCTGTCGCGCGCGGTGGAAGCCTGGGCGAAGGCCAAGGAAATCTTCCCCGTGCAATGGACCCGCTCCAACGGTCAGGTCGCGACGCCGACGGCGCAGACAAGCTGGGTGCGCTTTCTGCGCGATTTCGACCTGAGTTTCCGCGTTCGCCGATTGCGTTTCGTCGTCCGCCGCCTCAACGAGCTTTACGAAGAGGCCGCCGGTTCGACCGACCACACGGGCGCGCTCGACGAGTTCAAGGCCAGCATCTACGAATGCCTCGAACTTCTGAATGCGCGGCCCGCGACGCGCATCGCGACGCCCGAAGTGATGAAGATGTGCGCGCAGGCTTTCGCCAAGGGCGCGCCGACCATCGAGGACATAGACGCGCTCGTTCAGCATATGGGACCGGCGCTCGATCTCGTCGGCGCGGACAAGGTGATCGACGAGACCTTCGCGATGATGTCGCAGACCTATCTGCCGCGCGCGCCGAGGCTCGAGTTGATGCTCGCCTATGTCGGCTTTCCCTTCTTCGACGTGCTGACGCTGCCGCTCAACAAATGGAACGACCTCGACGACGTGGACACGATGCAGGTCGACCGGATCAGCCCAGAAGACGCAAAGGCGATCCGCAAGGGCGGCGCGCAGGCGACGCTGATGGGGCGCGATCTCGGACATTTCGCGGCCTTCTTCAGCAGGCGCGCGCGCGAAAACGATTATCTCTGGGGCCGTCTCCACGCGGCCGACCGGCTGGTCGACATTGTGGCGAGCGCGGCAGTGACGGGAAGCGGGAGCGGCAAGGATTTCACGCAGATCAAGGCGCGGCTGTTCCGTTCGATCCTGAAGGCCGAGACGCCGTTCCTGACCAGCGTTCCGGACCTCATCCGCGACATTGAGCGCGAACTCGCCGCACGTTTCGGCGAAGAGGAAGACCGCGTCAGGCAAAATCGCCGCGACACCGATCCGACGTCCGACAGCGCGAACGTCGGATCGGTTGCGGCGAGCGGCGACTGAGCGCGCCCGATTCTATTTGCCGATGGCGATGCGCCGGGTTGCGGCTTCCGCTTCCGGCCGCTTGGGCAGAACGACGCTCAGCACGCCCTTGTCGTATTTCGCGGAGATCTTCGCTTCGTCCACGCCGGACGGAAGGGTGAAACTGCGCGAGAAGCTGCCGTAATGACGCTCGACGACGCGGGCGTCGCCCTCGCCTTCCTTCTTCTCGTAGCGCTTCTCGCCTTTCAGCGTCAGCACGCCATCATGGACGCTCAGATCGACATCTTTCTCGTCAACGCCCGGAAGTTCGGCGGTGAGCGTGATTTCCTTGTCGGTTTCGTGAATGTCGATGCGGGGCGTGATACTGCCCGCGGCCCATGACGTTGCGGCAGGATCGAGGAAGCTCAACGACTTGCCGAAGGCGCGGTCGAACAGCGTGTTCATTTCTTCGCGGAAGGAATGGAACGGGTCACGCGGAAACATCGACGGCGCGCCGTGGCTTGCATTTTTCGATGGAAGATTTGCCATGACCAACCTCCATGAGAACAATCCAAAGCGTCTGCATTCGAGTGCAGAACGCCTAAAACGGCATTGATATGGATCAGTTCGCGGCGCTTGCAAGTGCCTCGCAGGGCGCGAGATTGTCGGCGCCCGACGGCAGCGGCATGGCGGGTGCGGCCATCCAGGCGGCGGCATCCGACCAAACGGTTTCGCGTTCGAGATCGCGGAGCAGCATGTGCCAGCCCTTCGGATAACAGGCCACCTTCACGTCCACGCCCGCCGCGCGCATGTCCCGCAAGGCGCGGGAGACGGGTATAGGCGGCACGATCTCGTCATGCGCGCCATACATCAGCAGAACGGGCACGCCAATGCGGCCTGCCGAGACAGCCGCATCGTCCATCAGATTGACCAGGCCGTATATCGTGCCGATCTGCGTTTCCTTGATGACCAGCGGATCGCGGCCAAGCGCGCGCAGCATCGGGATGTTGTCGGAGGGGCGGATGTTGAGCCCCTGCCCGGTCACCGTCAGGGACGGCACCGTGTGGGCGCTCACCCATAGCGCCGTTTCGTAAAACGCATTCATCGAACGCCAGCCCCAGACGGCGGGCGCAGCAAGGATGACGCCGTCCACCTTCGGCGGCTCAGGCAGCGCGAAGGCGCGCATGGCGACCGCGCCGCCCATGCTCTCGCCCAACAGGTAGACCGGCAGTCCGGGATGGCGCGCGCGAACAAGGTTGACGACGCTTTTAAGATCGTCCGCCATACGGTCGCTGCCCGCCCAGAGGCCGCGCCCCGGTGCGAGCCCGAAGCCGCGCTGGTCATAGGCATAGAGCGTGACGCCATGGGCCGCGAACCAGACGCCCGGCATCTCGAAGGCGTTGGAATAATCGTTCATGCCATGGAGACCGATGATGATCGCGCGCGGCTTCTCGGCCGGCCAGACGCGGAGCGGCAGGCGCGCGCCGTCGGACATGGCGACGGATGAAGGCTCCAGCGTCGGCTGATAGACCGGATCGCCCGTTGCCATGAGGCGCGGCGCGCAGCCGAATGTCAGCGTGACGACAAGCGCGGACCCGAGCGCGAAACGCAGAGCCCGCCTCATCCGGACTTTCCAATCAGGCGGCGTATTTCCATGCGCAGCATGGGCAGAACCTCCGTCTCGAACCATGGGTTTTTCCTGATCCAGCCGTTATTACGCCATGAGGGATGTGGCAGAGGTATGGCGCGGGGAAGATAGCCGCGCCAGGCCGCGACCGTTTCGGTGAGACTCCCCTTCGCCGCCTCGCCGAGATGCCAGCCTTGCGCATATTGCCCGATGAGCAATGTCAATTCGACTTGCGGCATTTCCGCGAAAAGGCGGGCGCGCCAGTGCGGGGCGCATTCACGGCGCGGCGGCAGGTCGCCGCCTTTCGCATCCTGTCCCGGAAAGCAGAAGCCCATCGGCACGATGGCGATTTTGGAGGTGTCGTAGAACTCCTCCGAGGTCACGCCCATCCAGTCGCGCAGGCGGTCGCCGCTCGCATCGGTGAAGGGCATGCCGGAGGCGTGAACCTTGGTGCCGGGCGCCTGTCCGGCGAGACATATGCGCGCCATGCGCGACACGCGCAGCACCGGGCGCGGCTCATGGGGAAGCGGTTTGCCTTGCGGATGCTCGACGCAGATGCGGCAGGCGCGGATTTCGGCGGCGAGCTTGTCGAGGCGCGTGGGCATTGCCGCCTAGCCGACATCCTTCAGCATGTTGCGCGCAATGATGACCTGCTGCACCTGGCTCGTGCCTTCATAGATGCGGAAGATGCGTACGTCGCGGTAGAGGCGCTCGATGCCGTAATCGGCGACATAGCCCGCGCCGCCATGGATCTGCACCGCGCGGTCGGCGATGCGGCCGACGGCTTCGGAGCAGAAAAGTTTGCAACAGGAGCTTTCGGTCGCCACGTCCTCGCCCTTGTCGCGACGTCTGGCGGCGTCGAGCACCATGCAGCGGCCGGCGTAATGCTCCATCTTGGAATCCGCCAGCATGGCCTGCACGAGCTGGAGGTTGCCGATAGGCGCGCCGAACTGCTTGCGCTCGGCGGCATATTTCGTCGAGTCCTCGACTAGCCGGTCGGCGACGCCCATGCAGACGGCGGAGATGTGCAGCCGTCCGCGCTCCAGCACCTGCATGGCGGTGACGAAGCCCCTGCCCTCCTTGTCGCCGAGGAGGCAGGAGGCGGGAATGCGGGCATTGTCGAAGATGACGTCGCAGATATGCGCGCCCTGCTGGCCCATTTTCTTTTCGGGCTTGCCGATGGAAATGCCCGGAATGTCGCGCGGCACGATGAAGGCGGAGACACCCTTGGCGCCTGGCGTCTTCGGGTCGGTGCGCGCGAGCAGCGTGAAGGCGTGCGCCTTGTTGGCGTTGGTGATGTAGCGCTTGGTGCCGTTGACGACGTAATGGTCGCCGTCGCGGATGGCGGTCGTCCTCAGCGAAGCGGCGTCGGAGCCGGCTTCGGGTTCGGTGAGCGCGAAGCTGATGATGACCTCGCCGCTCGCGATCTTCGGAAGCCATTCGGCCTTCTGGTCCTCGCGGCCATGCATCACGATGCCCTGGCTGCCGATGCCGACATTGGTGCCGAAGACGGAGCGGAAGGCGGGCGAGGTGCGGCCCATCTCGAACATGAGGAGGCATTCCTCCTCCATGTTAAGGCCGAGGCCGCCATATTCGACCGGAACCGAAATGCCGAAAAGGCCGAGTTCCTTCATCTCCTCGACGATCTCGGCGGGGACGGCGTCGTCCTCCGAAACCTTGTCCTCGATGGGGCGCAACCGCTCGTCGACGAGGCGGCGGACCGAGGAAATGAGTTGTTCGCGGGTTTCGGCGTCGAGGGCCATGGTCGCTCCGGCTGACGGGAAAGTTCAGGACGGGCGGAATTTAGGCCACCGACCCCATGGGGGTCAAAGTATGGTTGGACCCTCCGACGCCGCCTGGCGTCAGACCGTCAGGGTTCCGGGGCCGGCGCTCTCGATGCTGAAGCGCTGGGCCACCGAAAGGGGCTTGTAGGAGGTGGCGGTGAAAATGCGGTCCGTGCGCTCGCCGTCGAAGGAGAGCGGCATATAGGCCGCCTCGAAGACCATGTGGCCGCGCCCGACGAATTCCATGCCGCCGCCGACGCCCACGGGGCGCCCGAGCATGGCCACGGCCTTGTAGAGCTCATGCAGGAGGGAGCCGAGGTTCGACCTCACATTGTCCACTTCCAGCACCGAGCGGCCGCGGTAGTTCGCGCCATGCACCTGGGCGACTTCCTCGCCGATCAGGCGATAGGTGAGCGCGAAGGGCTCGTAGTCGACCTGGATCATCATGAGGTTCGGCATGTGGCGGGCGAAGTCGACCGGGTCCATGTCCTGAGGCCTCGGCATGCGCCGGTCGCCGCGCTTGGCGTACCAATAGTTCAGAACCTCAAGAACCATCGGATCGGAAAGATCGCGAAGCTTGCGCAGGCCAGCGCTGCCCGCGCCCGCTTTTACAATCAATTCCTCAAGCTCGCCCATCGGGCCCTCGCAACGGCACACCTGTCCAAGAGAACTCAAAATCTAAAGGGAAGGCCCTAATCCGAAGTGAACACGGACCGTCATAGGGGCTGTTACGGGAAGGAAGGCGTTTTGGATCTCCGGCCGTTCCTGATATGAGACAGAAAATCCATTTGTTACAGGCCGCGTAATAATAAGATGTCGAAAAAACCAAGCGCCCGGCTCGCCGCGGCGGGCTTCAAGGGCTGGGACGGAACGGACCCGTTCGAGGACCATGCCGGACCCTATTTCTTCCGCAAGACGGATGCGGGCCAGGTCATCTGCGCCTTCGAGGCGGGGCCGCAGCATTGCAACGGCGGCGGCTTCCTGCATGGCGGTTCGCTGATGACCTTCGCAGACTTCTCGCTATTCGCCATTGGCTCGGACATTCTGCATGGACCGGCCGTGACGGTGTCGTTCAACGCCGAGTTCACGGCCTCGACCGGGCCCGGAGAGGTGATCCTCGCGCGGGGCGAAGTGGTGCAGAATACGGGCAGCATGGTCTTCCTCCGCGGGCAGGTCTTCACCGGCGAGGGCAAGCATGAACGCGTGCTCCTCAATTTCAGCGGCATCGTGAAGCGCATCAAGAGGAAGGCGAGTTAGCCCGTCATGGTCAGCCTGAGCGTTCTCGACCAGTCACCGATACGCAAGGGCGGCAGCGCGGCCGAGGCGCTGGCCAATACGATCGACCTGGCGCGCCGGGCGGAAGCGCTGGGCTATCGGCGTTACTGGCTGGCGGAGCACCACAACACGCAGTCCTTCGCGGGCTCGGCGCCCGAGATCATGATCGAGGCGGTCGCCAATGCGACGAGCCGCATCCATGTGGGCTCGGCGGGCATCATGCTGCCGCATTACAGCTCGCTGAAGGTTGCGGAGGTTTTCCGCCTGCTCGAAACGCTGCATCCCGGCCGGATCGATCTCGGCATCGGGCGCGCGCCGGGGTCGGACCAGAAGACGGCGCGCGCGCTGCAACCGGGACCGCAGGCCTATGGCATCGAGGTCTTTCCGCAGCAGGTGGAATTGCTGATCCAGTTCCTCGAAGATTCGAACGGGCTATCGGGCGAGGCGGGCGGCTTTCCGACCAATCATCCCTGGCAGGGCATTCATGCGACGCCGCGCGGACCGGAAATGCCGGAACTCTGGATGCTGGGCTCGGGCGGCGACGGCGCGGTGCATGCGGCCGAATTCGGCATGGCCTATTGCTATGCGCATTTCATCAATCAGGACGCAGGCACGAGTCCGCTCCAAACCTACCGGCGGCTCTTCCGGCCCTCGCGCCGGCTCGCCTCGCCGCATGGTGCGATTGCGGTTTCGGTGACGGTGGCGGAGACGGAAGAGGAAGCAAAGCGCGTCTCATCCTCGCGCAATCTCTGGGTGATGCAGCTCCTGCAAAACCGCGCCGGATCGTTCCCCTCCATCGAGGAGGCGCTTTCCTATCCCTATACGGATGACGAGCGGGTGATGCTGCGCGGCATCGAGCGGCGCGGCATCGTGGGTTCCCCCGAGCAGGTGCGCGCGCGCCTCCTCCAGATGGGCGAGGAATATGGCGTCGACGATTTCGTGATCCTGACGATCACCTACGATCAGGCGGACCGCATCCGCTCCTACGAGCTTCTCGCCAAGGCTTTCGGCCTCGCCTAGTCGGCTACCTGCCGCCGAACGCTTGCGCGGCGCGCAGTGCGGCGGTCGAGCGCGGAACGAAGCCGCGCCTGTCTTGCGTGCGTGATCGGGTATTGCCAGATGACGAGGGTCGAGACGATCCAGAGCACCAGCGGCACGAGGCAATACATCGCCGTCAGCATGAAGAGTGAAAAGCCCGAATTCGCCTGCGCATTCGGATTGAAACCGACCCAGGAGAGAATCGGCAGGGCGATGCCCACGCCGGCCGCCTCGAACATTTTGCGCACCATCGCCAGGAAGGCGAAGAGAAAGGCCGTGCGCTGCTCGCCGCTCCTGATCGTGTCGAGATCGCAGACATCGGCGAGGATCGACTGGCCGAGAATGGGCGCGGCGCCGATGGTGAAGCCCTGGATGGTGGTGATGAGCAGCATGGCCGGGAAAACCGCATACGGATAAAGCGGCTTCACCCAATAGATCACCACGGGCACGAAGGCGAAGGCGAAGAGGCTGATGAAGCCCGCAACGCCGATGCCCTTGTGCTTGCCGATCTTGCCGCCGATGCGAACCCAGAAGGGCGAACCGACGACGCCGGCGAAAAACAGCACGAAAATAAGGATCGAACTGCCCGATCCCAGCTGCGCGACGTGCTCGAAGAAGAGCACCGCGACGCCGGCGTTGATCGAGCCCGCCAGCGCGCCGATGATCGTCGCGATCAGCACGATGCGAAGCGGGCCGTTGCGCATGGCGATGCGCATTCCGGCAACGAAGGAGACCGGCGTGCTGTGGCCGATGGCGGGCTCGGGCACCGATGTGAACATGACGACGAGGCAGATCGGCAGGAGCCCCGCCGTCAGCCAGCCGAGGGCCGCCATCGACTTGCGGCTTGCCGCGCTTGCGTCGCCGCCATCGCCGCCGCTATGGCTCGCCACGATCGGAACCGTGATGGCGACCAGCAGGCCGATCAGCAGGAATATCTGCCGGCTGCCGGTGATGCGGTTACGCTCGTGATAGTCGTCGGAAATCTCCGCGCCCCAGGCGCCATAGGGAATCTCGATCAGCGTGTAGCCGAGATAGATCGCCGCGATCCAGCCGAGCAGGTAGAGATTGCTCACGGCCACGGGCGGCATGAACAGCATGACGCTCGACACCATCATCACGACGACGCCGAGCGCGACCCAGGGCCGGCGGCGGCCCCATCGGGTATGCGTGCGGTCGCTCCAGCGGCCGATGAAGGGATCGGTGAAGACGTCGGAAAGCCGCGCCAGCATCAGGATGAAGCCGACCGCGGCGAGATTGAGGCCGAGCGTGCCGGAATAAAAAGGCGGGATGTAGATCGCCAGCGGCAGACCGATCACCGCCATCGGCACCACGAGCTGGCCATAGGCAAAAAGCTGCCACCGGCTCAGCTTGAACACACCCGTCACGCCCGCATCCATTCAGCCACCCTCCCCGGTGTCTGGCCTCCGCCTCAAAGTAGTAAAGTGAATGTACTATCTGCCCGGCGGAAAGAGCAACGGTGAATGAGCAAGGCCTTCAGCCGGCGTTCAGGTGCATTCCTTCAATGTCCACATTACCGGGAAGCCCCCCAGGGCCCATCGGTGACGCCTCTCTCCGGGACTTTCATCGGGTGCGGGGAGACTCGTCTTGGCGGCGTCCAGCCCGTACCCCATGGACGCCGCCATCTAACTCCTTCAGGCCGCCGCGCTCGGCCGGGCGGAGACGCGGGCATGCCAGGCCTTCAGGTTGGCGCAGTCGTCCGGAATGCCAAGGCCGATGAAGCTGCCGAAATCGACGGTGCACAGCATGGTGATGTCGGCGACGCTGAAGTCGTTGCCGACGATGAAGTCGTGGCCTTCGAGCTCGCGGTCGAGCCAGTGCATCGAGCGGGCGGCCGCCTCGCGGTTCGACTCGCCGAAGTCGTTGAACTGCTTGAGGAGCTTCGCCGTGCGCGGATGGGCGTGACGCCAGAAATTGCCGATGGGCCCCATGACGATGAATTCGCCGCGCCTTATCCACATGTCGATCTGCGCCTGTTCAAGCGCCGTGCGGCCGAAGAGCGCCGGCTCGGGATTGAGGGCCTCGAAATAGCGGCAGATCGCGACGCTTTCGGCAATCACCGTGCCGTCGTCGAGCTCAAGCGCGGGCACCTGGCCGAGCGAATTCTTGTCCATGAATTCGGGCGCCTTGTGTTCACGCTTCATCATGTCGATGCGGACGAGCGGCACCTCGATGCCTTTTTCGGCGAGATAGATGCGCACCCGGCGCGGGTTCGGCGCGGGCATGTTTTCGTTGTAGAGCTTCATCGGTCCCTCCCGGTTTCAATTTCTCAAGCAATTAGCCCGATCACCGCGCCGGTCATCGAGGTCGCAAGCGTGCCCGATACGATGGCGCGCGTGCCGAGCTTCACGATGTCGGAGCGGCGCGAGGGCGCGAGCGCCGTCAGCCCGCCGATCAGAATGCCGACGCTGCCCAGATTGGCAAAGCCGCACATCGCATAGACCATGATGAGCGTGGAGCGCGGGCTGAGCGCGCCTGCGGGCAGATGCGCAAGATCGATATAGGCGATGAGTTCGTTGAGGATCGTCTTGGTGCCCATGAGCTGGCCCGCCGTCCCGATTTCCGACGAGGGCACGCCCATCAGCCAGACAAGCGGCGCGAAGGCCCAGCCGAGCAGGCGCTGCAAGGTGACCGGCGCGCCCCAGAGATCGGGCAGGCCGCCCAGAATGATGTTCACGAGCGCGACCAGCGCCACCATGACGACCAGCATGGCCAGAATGTTGAGCAGGAGATGGAGGCCGTCGATCGTTCCACGCGTCACCGCGTCCATGCTGCTTTCATATTCGATCAGCGGTTCGTCATGGGCGACACCCGTTCCGGCGAAGTCCTTGTCTTCCGGCACCATCAGCCGCGCGACCGTGATACCCGCCGGGAGTGAAATGAGCGAGGCGACGAGGATTTGTCCAAGCGCGCCGTGAATGACGGGTTCGAGGATGCTCGCATAGAGGACGAGGACCGTGCCCGACACGGAAGCGAGGCCGACCGTCATCATCATGAAGAGTTCGGCCCGCGTCAGCCGCTCGAGATAGGGGCGGATGAGGAGCGGCGCCTCGACCATGCCGAGGAACATGGTGGAAGCCGATGCGAGTCCGACCGCGCCGCCGATGCCCATGCTCTTCTGGAGCACGAAGGCGAAGGCGCGCGTGACCGCGGGCAGCACGCGCCAGTGCCAGAGAAGCGCCGAAAGGGCCGACATGACGAGGACGAGCGGCAGGGCCTGAAAGCCGAGAACGAAGCTCGCCGCCGGCTGCTTGATTTCAAAAGGCGCGGGGCCCCCGCCCAGATAGCCGAAGACGAGGCCGGTCCCCGCCTTCGTCGCCTCGGTCAAGGCGTCCACAGCGACGTTGAGGGCAAGTAGCCCTTCCCGCGCGGCGGGCAGCTTCAGCATCAGCAGGGCGACGGCGATCTGGATCGCGATGCCGGTCAGGACCAGACGGGGAGAAAAGGCGCTTTTCCGCTCGCTCAGGCCCCAGGCCAAGGCCACAAGGACAGCAAGCCCGAAGGCGCTTTGCAGGGGCAGCAAGGGCATGGAGGCTCCGGAGGGCGGAATGGCGAGGCCCACATCATAGGGGCGGCGCACCCCCGCGCAACGGCCCTGCCCGGCCCGCCTTGACCCCTGCCTTGGCATTGTGCACAAAGTCGCCCCCGAAGAGCCATTCGGGCCCGCGAGCCGAAGTGCCTGCGCCCGCCCCACAGACCAACGGGAGACACCCATGAGCATTCGTTTTGACGGCAAGGTCGCCATTGTGACCGGCGCGGGCGGCGGCCTCGGCCGGAGCCACGCCCTGGAACTCGCGCGTCGCGGCGCCAAGGTCGTCGTCAACGATCTCGGCGGCTCGCGCGACGGCACGGGCGCGCATTCGGAGGCGGCCAAGGCCGTCGTCGCCGAAATCCAGGCGCTGGGCGGCGAAGCCATCGCCAACGGCTCCAGCGTCACCGACGACGCGGGCGTCGCCAACATGGTCAAGCAGACCATGGACGCCTTCGGCCGCATCGACATCCTGATCAACAATGCCGGCATCCTGCGCGACAAGTCGTTCACGAAGATGGAAATCGCCGACTTCCAGCTCGTCGTCGACGTGCACCTCATGGGCACCGTGAAGCCGACCAAGGCCGTCTGGCAGATCATGAAGGATCAGGGCTATGGCCGCATCATGGTCACGACCTCCTCGACCGGCCTTTACGGCAATTTCGGCCAGACGAATTACGGCGCGGCGAAGCTCGGCGTCTACGGCTTCGTCAATACGCTGAAGCTCGAAGGCCAGAAGGACAATATCCGCGCGAACATCCTCGCGCCCGTCGCCTATACGCGCATGACGTCGGACCTGATGCCGCCGGAAGCCGAGAAGATGCTCGCGCCGGAAGCGGTGACGCCTGCCGTCATCTATCTCGTCTCGGAAGATGCGCCCACCGGCGTCTGCCTCTGCGCGGGCGCGGGCGTTTTCGCCTCGGCACGCATCGAGGAATCGGAAGGCGTGTTCCTCGGCGCGTCGGGCGTGACGGCGGAAATGGTCGCCGAGAATATCGGCAAGATCACCGACTTCTCGAACGCCACGCCCTTCTTCATGGGCGGCGAGCAGACGGGCAAGTTCTTCAAGCTCGCGTCGGGCGGCAAGTAAGCAACGCGCCTTGCGGCGAATGTTCAAGGGGAGCCTCAGGGCTCCCCTTTTTCATGTCAGATGGTCGGCGCGGAGGTGCCGAGGAAACTCGCCGCAGCCAGAATGCCTACAGCCAGCAGGATTTCGGCGACGACGCTTCGCACCAGCCATGCGCGTGAGACGGGCCGAACCTCAATTTCGGGCGCGAGGCGGAAACGGTTGAGCGTCGCCAGCGCCAGCATGGCGACGACGAGCGCGAGCTTCACGAGCAGGAGGCGGCCATAGAATGTGGCGACGAGGCCGTTCACGCTGCCGATGAGAAACCATGTGTTGGCGATGCCGCTTGCCAGTACCGCCGCGACGGAGACATAGCCGAGCCCGGCGAAGCGCCGCACGGCGAGCAGCGTCAGCGCATCGGCTTCGACGCCGCGCCGCAGGCAGAGCCAGAGCGGCAACAGCGCGCCGATCCAGGCGCCGCCCGCCAGGAGATGCGCCATCTGGTTCAGCGGATGCAGGGTGCCCGCGACGCCTTCATCCATGACGGCATGGCCGGTGAGCGCGAGGCTTGCGAGAAAGAGCGCCGAGAGCGCCGTGCCGAAGCGGAAGGCGCGGCGTGAGGCCGGCGCAACGGCAAAGGCGACGAGGAACAGCGCCATGACGAGACGCGCCGTCCAGACATGGCCGAAATCCGTGTCGCGCAGGACAGCTTCGACGGTGGCCGGGTCGATTGCGTCGGACCAGCCCTCGCCCATATTCGCCGCTTCCAGCATGAGCCAGCCGAGCGCCGAGAGGCAGGCGACGGCCGTCGCACCGCGCAGGGCGCGGACGAGATCGCGGTCGATTGCGGCCGCGAGCCCTCCAAGCAGAAGCCGGAACAGGCCTCCGCCGAAGAGAAGCATCGCGGCCGCGAATTGCGCCCAGATGCAGAAGACGAGTGCCGTTTGCATTCAGGGCATGACCATGAACTGGAAGCTGCCTTGCGTCTTGTGCGTATCGACGGAGACCGCGTGCCATTCGACCCTGAAGGTGCCGCTTTCGAGCGGCGTCCTGGGCGTCAGCACGAGATGTTTGGCGTCTTTCGGATCGACCTCGGAAACCGCCTCGACCGGCTTCCCGTTTTCGTCGGCAAGCACCGCCTTCGAGAAATGCGGCTCCAGCTCTTCGCTGTAATAGAGATCGACATGGGCGACCGGCGCCGAAGGCATGGAGCCCGCGGCGGGATCGGCCTTTTGCAATTGCGCATGGGCAAAGGCGGGAGAGGCCGCCGTCAGGCCCGCAAGAAGAGTGAGGATCAGATATTTTTTCATGATGCCCTCACTGGAAGATCGGCTTGCCGAGCGTCGTCGGCAGAATATCGTCGAGGAAGAAGTGGAGCTGGACGATGGCGCCGACGCCGGTGCCGCTTGAGCGGTTCATCGGAATAATCGCTTCTGCGCCGACCTGGAACGTGTCGCCCGACCAGATGACGCCCGGATAGAAATTGCCGGTCGTTCCGCCGTCGGAATTCGCGGTCGGCTTTTCGATGGCGAATTCGACGATGGGCGTCAGGTGATTGACGAAATTCGGCAGGCCGTAGTCGTGCACATTGGCCTGGAGGTAAGGCAGGCTGTATTCGAGGGCGCCGCTATATTCCATGGCGCGGGGGTGATAGTTCGGATTGCCGGAACCGTCGATGTTGTTGTTACTGCTCGGAATCGCATAGCCGACATTGCCCGTGACGGCGAACGGACGCAGCAGGGACAGGCTGTCCGGCAGATCGCCCATACCCTTGCCGAAATAGAAAGTTGGCGTGAAGGTCGTGTAGCTGTCGGCGATGCGCGCCGCGCCGCTGCCGCCGATTTCCGCATTAAGGCCGACCGACATCATCAGCTCGTGGGGCGCATTGGTCAGGAAGTGATATTTCAGGCCGAGACCGAAATTGTCGAAGCCGCGCAAGGTTTCGCTGCCCGGCTGGCTGACATTCACCCATGTTCCATCGACCGAAATCGCGAGGTCCTCGGTGATCGTCTTGTCGAATTCGAAGCCGTAGTCGCTCTCGCGCGCGGCCGGATCGTCGCTCGTCTTGAACGTGTCGATGGTCGGCAGCGACAGCTCGTCGGCGACGCCCGGATCGTCGGTGTTGATCGTGGCGGGAAAAACGCGATTGCCGGCGATCGCGTGAGCGAAGGCCGGCGTGGCGGCGAGACTTGCGCAAGCGAGCGCGAAAAGCCCCTTCAAGGGTCGGTTCATCGGAAAATCCTTCATGCAATTGGAATGCGAAGGGGCCGGACAAGCCGGCACCCGTTTGCTTTCGTTCCGACGCAGAGCGTCAGACCGTCAGGCGGCAATCCAATGAGAAGGAGGCGCGCGCGGCTGCGCGATGCTTTGCAGGAAGGCGCTGAGGCGTCTCGACGCCGCCAGCGGTTGCAGCCTGTCGGCTGAGATGCGGCGCAGAATAAGGAAAAGATTCCCCATGGCGAGAATCAGGCTCGCCGCCGCGAAGAAGAAGCAAAGCGGGCAAGACGCAAACGGCGTGGACTTGTCGGCATCGCCGCCGCCCGCGCGCTGCGTGAGACCGTGGCCGGAACAAATCTGAGCAAGCGCAGTCATCAGCGATGCCTCGGTCACGCCGGGCGCCGATGCGGAGACAGGCGCCGCAGCGCCGTTCATGCCCAGCCGTTCGACGAAGAGGCCCATATGCGCCATGGCGAGCAGGATGTTGATCGCGAGCGACAAAGCCGCCAGCGTCAAACCGATCCTCTCCGTCGCCCTTGTGTGCATGGTCTCGACTCTTCCGATCAACTTCGAAGAAGACTACATCGCCGGACGCCGCCGTCCCAGCGCCAAAACGGCGCATAGGGGATTTCCCTTAACCCAGCGATTTTTCCAGCCGCCAGACGATGACGGGCTTGCGGCCTTCCATGTGGCCGAGGCTGTGGTCGACCTCGCCGACGACGGCCCAGCCATGTTTTTCGTAAAAGGCCCGCGCGCGATTATTGCCTTTGCGGCACTGAAGCCAGATGCGGCTGTGCCCCTTGGCGCGTAGAGCCGCCTCCGCCGCCGATAGCACCAGCGGCGCGATGCCCTTGCCATGCCATGCGGGCAGCACGAAGACCTGTCCTATCCCGTCATCTTCCCAATGCGCGAAGCCGACGACTTCGCCGTCGACGCAGGCGACCACGCTGTCGGGCACGGCCGTCGCTATGCGCTCGTCGAAAAAGCGGACCGGCCGGCGCGCGGCGACATCGGGGTCGAGCGCCGCGTGGCTCTCGTGCCAGCCGTCATGCCAAACGCGAGCGAGCGCCGGAATGTCTCCGGCGCTCGCTTGTCTTGTCGTGATGTTCGCGGCCATGTCGCTCAGAGGCCGAGCACGGCTTTCGCCATGATGTTGCGCTGGACCTCGTTCGAGCCCGCATAGATCGACGCCTTGCGCAGCGAGAAATAGTAAGGCGCCGTGGTGAAGGCGTAAGCGGGGCCGACGGGCGGCTCGTTCGTGTCCACCATGCCATCCTCGACGAAGGGGATGGTGTAGTGGCCGACAGCTTCGACCGCGAGCTGCGAAATGGCCTGCTGGATTTCCGTGCCGCGGCATTTCAGCAGCGAGGATTCAGGACCGACATTGCCGCCGGTCGAGAGCGCCGAGAAAATGCGAAGCTCGGTGAATTCCATCGCCACGATCTGCGCATTGAGATCGGCAGCGGCGGCCTGAAACTCCGGCTCGTCGGCCAGCGTGTGATCGCCGACCTTCGTGTCGGCGGCGATCTTGCGCACCTTGTTCAGCGCGCGATAAAGGCCCGCCGAATAAGGGTTTCCACGCTCGAACTCAAGCAGGTACTTGGCGTAGGTCCAGCCCTTGTTCTCCTCGCCGATGCGGTTTTCAATCGGCACCTTCACATCGGTGAAGAAGACCTGATTGACTTCCTGGTGAGGCGCGGGCGTGCCGTCGAGGAGCACGAGCGGCTCGACCTTGACGCCCGGCGTCTTCATGTCGATCAGCAGGAAGGAAATGCCTTCCTGGGGCTTGCCCTCTTTCGAGGTGCGCACCAGGCAGAAAATCCAGTCGGCCCATTGCGCCACTGAGGTCCAGATCTTCGAGCCGTTGACGAGATAGTGATCGCCCTTGTTCTCGGCCTTGGTCTGGAGAGAGGCAAGATCGGAACCCGAACCCGGTTCCGAATAGCCCTGACACCACAGGACATTGGTGGCGAGGATGTCGGGCAGGAAGCGCTTCTTCTGCTCCGGCGTCCCGAACTTCATGATGACGGGCGCCACCATGGTCGGGCCGAAGGGCACGGTGTGCGGAACGCCGGCGCGGCCCATCTCCACATCGAAGATATACTTCTGCGACGCGGTGAAGCCCGGGCCGCCATATTCCGTCGGCCAGTTGGGCGCGAGCCAGCCCTTCTTCGCAAGGGACTTCTGCCACTGGATGTGGCTTTCCTTGTCGATATAGCCGTGCTTGGAACGCGCATGTTTCGCGCGCATGGCCGGCGTATAGGCTTCCGCGATGAAGTCGCGCACTTCCTTGCGGAACGCTTCGTCTTCCTTGCTGAAATTCAGATCCATGGGGTCGCCTTATCCAATCTTGTCGGCAAAAACGAGGCTGGGCGCGCCGCCCAGCAGGCCGCCGAACTTCGCGCCCGCCGCCTTGAAGTAGTCCGTCTTGCCATGGGCGTCGAGGTCAGCCTGCGTGGCATACTGTTCCATGACGATGTAGGTCGTGCCGTCGGACTTCGACTTGAAGAAGTCATATTGCAGGCAGCCCTTTTCATTCGCGAGAACCTGCGAACGCAGGCCGCTGAACACGGCTTCGAATTCCGCTTCCTTGCCCGCCTGGATTTTCAGCGTGGCGACGAGTCCGATGGTGGCCATTCGTTTCTCCCGATTTTCAATGTTGTTCCGTATGTTCGGATTGGCGCGACTTTAGGGCCAATGGGGGGCCGCATCAACGTCCACGGCCTCCCCTGCCCGTTCAATGTCGAACAGGCCTCTATTCGCCCTTGTAGTTCGCCGGGCGTTTGTCGAAAAAGGCGTCGAGCGCCTCCTTGTGGTCGCCCGTGTGGTGGGCAAGCGCCTGCATCGTGGCCGACAGTTCCATGATGTTGTCGAAGGAAACCGTCATGCCCTGGCGCAGAAGCTGCTTCGTCATGCGCAGGACGTCGGGCGCCTGTCCGCAGATCTTCTCGGCGACCGCGCGGGCGCGGGACATCAGTTCGGCGGCAGGAACGACTTCGGAGACGAGGCCCCATTTCTCGGCCGTCTTCGCGTCGATGGTGTCGCCGGTGTAGAGGAGCTCCGAGGCCCGCGCCATGCCGATGATGCGGGGCAGAAGCCAGGCGCCGCCGTCGCCGGGGATGAGGCCGATCTTCAGGAAGGTCGCGCCGAAAATCGCCGTATCGGCCGCGATGCGCGTGTCGCAGAGGCAGGCGACGTCGTTGCCGAGGCCGATGGCCGGGCCGTTCACCGCCGCGATGACAGGTACTTCGATGCCCCAGACAGAGCGGACGATGCGGTGGATGCCGTTCCTGTAATGCTCGCGGATATGGACGCCGGGCCCGCCAAAGCCCTCCGAGCCTTCGCGCATCGCCTTGACGTTGCCGCCGGCGGAGAAGGCCTTGCCCGCGCCGGTCAGGATGACGCAGCGCACATCGCGGTCGGCGTTGATGCGCCGCGCGGCTTCCGTGAAGTTCTCGGGATCGTCGGCGGCGCCGAGCGGATTGCGGCTTTCCGGCCGGTTGATGGTCAGCGTGACCACGGGCCCGTTTTTTTCGAACAGCAGCGCATCATTCATATTCAGGACGCTCCTTTTTGGGCGCAGGCCCATGGCCCCGCCTCGTTATTCTTACCCGAGTGCGATGGATCGCGACCGGATCATGAGTGAGGAAGGGTTTTCCCTAAAAGTCTGTGACTTTCCGGAACCCACCCTCTCCGCCGCCCGGTGTTAACCAAGTATCGGAAAACCTTATTAAGGATTTTAGCCGACCCTGACGGCCGACGGAACGAAGGATTCGTTGGGCGTTGCAGATGGGGGTCCGTCACCGGTCTGTTTGAATAGGGCATTTATTATGGCGCTGGAAGATGCACCGCGGAGCGCCGGCATAAGCCGGCGTGCAAGCGAAGGCGCTTCCGAACGATCCTTTTTAAGGGATTGTTGGACAGGCCTCGGCGCGTATCTGGGTGCGTTCTTCGCCGTGCCGACACGCGACCCTTCTCCTGAAGCGCGGCTGGCGCAACTGCGCATGCTTGCCGAGCCGCAACTCAGCATTCCCTTCGCTTTTCCAGTGCTCATGACGGGCTTCGCCTCCAGCCTTTATCCGGCGGTGGCATGGCCGAATATCGTCTGCTGGGTCGCCATGATGGCGGCGCTCCATGTGCTCGGCAATGCGAATGCGCGCCGCTTCATGGCGGCGGACATTCCGCTCGAAGATGCGGAAATGTGGGGCCGCCGTTTCGAATGGCAGAGCCTCGGCTTCGCCGTCGCCTTTGCGTCGAGCCTTTACATATTGTGGGTTCCCGGCAGCATTCTTTATGAGAGCTTCCTCGTTTCGGCGATGACGGCTGCCCTTGCGCCGATGACGCTGGTGACGATCGGCTATCTGCCGGTTCTCCGCCGCACCGTATTGCCGATCCTCGCGGCGCTGGTCATCCGTTTCCTCGCCTATGGCGATGCTTTCCACTTCGCGGTCGCCGCCGTGCTGATCCTCTTCAGCGGGCTTCTGGTCAGGATGGCTGCGCAGATCAACGCCGCCATGCATCATGCGATCAATCTGCAATCGGACAAGAACGCGCTGATCGAGCAGCTGTTCCGCGCCAAACGGGAATCGGATGCGGCGCGGGCGCGGGCCGAGGAAGCGAACCAGGCGAAGTCGCATTTCCTCGCCAATATGAGCCATGAGCTCAGAACGCCGCTCAATGCCATCATCGGTTTTTCGGAAGTCATGGCGAGCGAGATATTCGGCAGCCACGCCAAGCCGATCTACAAGGAATATTCCGGCGACATCAACCGCTCGGGCCAGCACCTTCTCGGACTCATCAACGACATTCTCGATCTCTCCCGCATCGAGGCGGGACGGTTCCAGATCGTCGAGGAAGAGGTCAACATCACGCATCTGGCGGAGGAAGCGGGCCGCCTGCTGGAAATCCGGGCTCAGGCGCAAGGCGTTTCCGTCAGGACCGAGTTCGCGCACGGCCTTCCGACCCTCCATGCCGATGCCCGGGTGACACGCCAGATCTGGATCAACCTTCTGACCAATGCGATCAAGTTCTCGCCTGCGGGAACGACCGTCACGATGATCGCGGGCCTAGATGCGTCGGGAGATCTGCGCTTTGGCGTCCACGATCAGGGCCCGGGCATAGCGGAAGCGGAGCTCCACCGCGTCACCGAAGCCTTCACGCAGGGTGCTGCGGGCATCGCGCAGCCGGGCAAGGGCTCAGGCCTCGGCCTTTCCATCGTGAAGGGCCTGATGTCGCTGCATGGCGGGCGCCTGGAAATCAGGAGCGAACTCGGCAAGGGCACGCAGGCCGAGGCGATTTTCCCCGCGCGGCGCCTGAACTATCCGACGGGACAGGCGACGCTGGCGATCTGAAGATCAGGAAGCCGCTGCGCCGGAGGTGGAAAGCCGCCGGATGACGGTCGCCTTGAAAATCCAGTATTGCAATCCGAACATCGCAATCTTCGCGCCCATCGCGCCGAAGGAGATGAAGTAGCCCCAGATTTGCGGGCTGTAGGTCATTGCAATCACGATGTTCGAGATGCCGAGCCCGAACATCAAGAAGGCCCAGGCATAGCCCCAGCCATTGACCATGCGACTGCTGAGGTTCTCGACGGCACGGGACGGCAGGTAGCGGGCCATCCAGCCCCGGCGCATCATGACGCAACCGATGGCGAAGTGAATGATGCTGGGCTTCACCATCACGAAGCGGGGATCTTGCAGGTAGAGCGTGGCGCTGCCGAAGACGATGACGAGAGCAAGGCCCATCCACTGCATCGCATCCACCTTGCGACCGCGCAACTTCAGATAGAGCACCTGGAAAATGCCGATGGCGATGGCCACTCCCGTAGCGATGTAGATGTCGCCGATTGCCATATAGAGCGCGACGAAGATGATCGTCGACAGCATGTCGCTGAAAAATTCCTTCATTTCCCGGCGTCTCCCTTTTTCGCGCCACCGGCGGGCGGCAGCAGATGTTCCAGATGCGACACGTAGTCGAGCAGCGCCTTGCGGCCTTTCGCCGTCAGCGCGTAGGTCGTTTGCGGCTTGCGGCCGACGAAGCGCTTTTCCATGGCGACGTAGCCCGCTTCCTCGAGCTTTCTCAGATGCACGCTCGCATTGCCGTCGGTCGTTTTCGTCGCGTCGCGGATCGTCGTGAAGTCGACGCGGCCCGCGCCAGCGAGAAAGGCGACGATGGCCAGCCGCACGCGGCCCTGAAGCACGTCGTCGATGGCGTTGTGATCAAAATCAGCCATGGCCGGGACGGCGCAGCCAGAGCACAAGGCCCGGCAGGAAGAGAAGCAGGATCATGGACGCGGCGCCGACAGGCAGAACGTCGACGCTGTCGCGCAACAGAAAGAGCACAATCGTCGCGCCCCACCAGCCGTAAGCGAGATTGCGCAACCAGCCGATGCCGCTGGCGGCGGCGCTGACGTGGAAGCAGAGCCCCAGCATCCCCGCCGTAACGGCGGCGAACCAGTTGGCCTGCGGATCGGCCGCGAAGGCGACGAGCGCGAGCAGCATGGCGGTGATGCCGAAACCGCGCCAGACGGCGCGCAGCGTCTGCACCGCCGGCGAAGGGAGCTGTTCGCGCGCGCGGCCGAACGCCGCCGCAATGGTGTTCCGCAGCGAAAAGGCCCAGGCGGCCGCGACCGGGACGTACCAGATCAGGCGCGGATCGGCCGACCATAGATGCAGGGCATGAGCATAGGTGCCGAGATAGCCGAAAGCGGCGGCGAGCCCCCAGACCGCGAAATCGGGGCTCCTGAGCCGCGCATAGGCCCGCCCATCCTCCAGATTGCTTCTGATGAAGGCGATGTCTTCGTGAGCTTTGCCGGCCTCGTCCATGCCGTGCCTCCCAAATACAATGTACTTTGTTTTATAAAGTAACTCGCCGACGAATTGCAAGGCCCCAAAGAAAAAAGGCCGCATCCGGAGATGCGGCCTTCCAGTTTACCCGGCGAACTTACGCCGCCTGGGAATAGCGCTTGAGCTGGTGGTCGACATTGCCGAACTGGGTGTCGATCATGGTCAGCCGCTTGAAGTAGTGGCCGACATTGAGTTCGTCAGTCATGCCCATGCCGCCATGAAGCTGCACGGACTGCTGGCCGACGAAGCGGCCGGCCTTGCCGATCTGGACCTTGGCGCCGGCTGCCGCCTTGACGCGCTCGGCGTCGTTCTCGCCGAGCTTCAGGTTGACCATGTAGGTCATGGAGACGGACTGCTCATAGGCCATGAACATGTCGACCATGCGGTGCTGGAGCACCTGGAACTTGCCGATGGGAACGCCGAACTGCTTGCGCGTCTTGCAGTACTCGACGGTCGCCTTGTTGAGCTCACCCATGCAGCCGACGGCTTCGGCCGAAAGCGCGGCGATCGCCTGATCGGTGACTTTCTCGACGAGGGGCAGGCCCTTGCCTTCCGCGCCGATGAGGGCGTCGGCGCCGACCTTGACGTTCTCGAAGGTGATTTCCGAGGCGCGGCGGCCGTCGACCGTCGGATAGTCGCGGGTCGAAACGCCGGGCGCCGACTTGTCGACGATGAAGACGGAGACGCCGTCGCGATCGCGCTGGCCGCCGGAGGTGCGCGCCGTCACGACGAGCTTCTGGGCCCAGGGGGCGCCGAGGACGACGGCCTTGTAGCCATTGATGACGTAGCCCGCGCCGTCCTTCTTCGCCGTGGTGACGAGATCGGCGAGGTTGTAGCGGCCCTGCGGTTCGGCATAGGCGAAGGTCCAGACGGTCGAGCCGTCGATGATGCCCGGGATATGCGCGTCCTGCTGCGCCTTCGAGCCGCCTTCGCGGAGGAAGCCGCCGGCGAGAACCACCGTTTCAACGAAGGGCTCGACGACGAGGTGACGGCCGAACTCTTCCATCAGGATCATGGTTTCGATGGAGCCGCCACCAAGGCCGCCCATCTCTTCGGAAAAGGGCGCGGCGAGAAGGCCGAGATCGGCGAACTGCTTCCACATGGCCGGCGACCAGCCCTCGGCCGATTTCACGATCTTGCGGCGCGTGTCGAAGTCATATTTGTCGGCGAGCAGGCTCTGCACCGAATTGCGCAGCAGCGTCTGTTCCTCGGTGAACGAAAAATCCATGTCCTACCCTTCCCTGCGTGTATTTCTGTTTTCTATGAGGTACCCGGCCTTAGCTCAAAGGCCAAGCACCATTTTTGCGATGATGTTGTGCTGAATCTCGTTCGATCCGCCGTAGATCGAGGTCTTGCGCATGTTGAAGTAGTTCTGCGCCGCGCCCTGGCCGTATTCCGGGCCGGGTACGAAGTCGTTGCCCGCCATTTCGCCGGTCGGCACCTGAACCATGCCGTAATTGCCGACGGCCTCGACGGTGAGCTCGGTGATGCGCTGCTGGATTTCGGTGCCCTTGATCTTGAGGATCGAGGCTTCCGGTCCCGGGCCCTTGCCCCGGCTTTCGGCGGCGAGCGTGCGGAGCTCGGTCACTTCAAGCGCGGTGAGGTCGATTTCGACTTCCGCGATCTTGCGGGAGAATTCGTCGGTCTTGATGAGCGGCGAGCCGTCGAGAAGCTCGGCGGTGGCGATGGTCTTCAGCCGCTCGATCGCCTTCTTGGAGCGCGAGACGCCGGCAATGCCCGAGCGTTCGTTGCCGAGCAGGAACTTCGCATAGGTCCAGCCCTTGTTCTCCTCGCCGATGCGGTTCTCGACCGGCACCTTCACGTCTTCGAGGAAAACCTCGTTCACCTCATGCGCGCCATCCATGGTGATGATGGGGCGGACGGTGATGCCCGGCGTCTTCATGTCGATGAGAAGGAAGGAGATGCCCTCCTGCGCCTTGGCGGCCGGATCGGTGCGGACGAGGCAGAACATCCAGTCGGCATATTGGGCGAGCGTCGTCCAGATCTTGTGGCCGTTGACGATGTAATGATCGCCCTCGCGCACGGCGCGCGTCTTCAGCGAGGCGAGGTCGGAGCCGGCGCCGGGCTCGGAATAGCCCTGGCACCACCAGTCGTCGCCCGAAAGAATGCCGGGGAGAAAGCGCTTCTTCTGTTCCTCATTGCCGTAGCTGAAGATCACGGGGCCGACCATCGACAGGCCGAAGGGAAGCAGCGGCTGCGTCTCGGCGCGCGCATTCTCCTCGTTCCAGATGTAGCGCTGGGTGATCGTCCAGCCGGTGCCGCCATATTGAACCGGCCAATGGGGCACGACCCAGCCCTTCTTGTAGAGAATGCGGTGCCAGCGAAGGATGTCTTCCTTCGTCATCTCGCCGCGCGTGCGGCGCGACTTCAGGTCCTTGGGATAGTTGTCGGCGATGAAGCTGCGCACTTCGTCGCGGAACGCCAGGTCTTCCGGCGAAAAGCTCATATCCATTGGCGAACCTCCTGTACGGCAAAGCGGGGCGCTATCGAGCGCCCGCGACGATGCCGGAAATGGGAAACGGGGCCGGTGCCATCCCATGCCCGACCGCCTTATTTTGCGGGCGATAATAGCCAGACCCCCGCCTGTTGCAAGGCTGCTCGCTGTGCGCCCTCCAACGGGGGGCTGTACGAAATCTGGCCGAGAGAACCGTGGCTTAGATCGATTGTTTTGGCCGAAACCCCAAGTTCCTGTAGCCTGCCCGCTCACAGAAAACCGGAAAGCCGCCTTGACCGCCCAGAAGCCCATCGCAAGCCCCTGCATCAATGTCTGTGCCGTCGACGGGCGCTCGGGCCTTTGCACGGGCTGCGGAAGGCGGCTGAAGGAAATCGCCGGCTGGAGCGGCATGAGCGAGGCGGAACGCCGCGCGGTCATGGCCGAACTCCCCGACCGCATCCTGTCGCTGGGACCGAAGGCAGCCGCGCCCATGCTGGCCGTGGCGCGGATCAAATCGGCGCTCGGGGCCTGACGATGCTCACCGAAGTCCCGTTCTATTTCCTGCGTCACGGCGAGACCGACTGGAACCGCGACCGCCGGGCGCAAGGCCAGATCGACATTCCGCTGAACGCGACTGGCATCGCGCAGGCGAAGGCCGCCGCCGAGGTGGTGCGCGGTCTCGGGCTCAGAACAATCTGCGCGAGCCCGCTGTCGCGCGCCTATGAGACGGCGCGCTTCGCGAGCGAGGCCTCGGGCGTTCCGATCACCGTCATCGACGAGTTGAAGGAATGCGGGCTCGGCGCGGACGAGGGCCGCGCCGGCGGCGCCTGGTTCGGCGACTGGCGCGCCGGCACCTATTGCCCGGACGGCGCGGAAACCTATGAGGGCTTCCTCGCCCGCGCGCTCGGCGGCGTCAACAAGGCGCTCAGGTTCGACGGCCCGCTTCTCATCGTCGCGCATGGCGGCGTCTTCTGGAGCATCCAGCATCACGCCCGCCTCGGCGCGAGCGTCAACGCGATGAACGGGCAAGTCTTCCGCCACGATCCGCCGCGCGCCGATTTTCCCTGGTGGAATGTGGAGGCGGTGGGGAGTTAGACCGCCGCTTGCCTCTCTCCGAATGTCGCTGCCGTCTACCGCGAAGGCCGGGAATGTGGAGTCCGTCCTTCCGCGCGAGGGAAGAAAGATGGATGCCGGATCAAGTCCGGCATGACGACGGAGGGTAAGTGCTTACGTTTCGCCGCATGCCCTGACGTTACTCTCCCCCATATAACAAACCCGTCACCCCGGACTTGATCTGGGGTCCATCTCTTTCTTGCGCGAGGTAAGGAAGATGGATGGCCCGATCAAGTCGGGCCATGACGGATTTGGATGGAAGGGCTTTTCTAAAGAGAACCCCTCACCCTCCCGCGCTATCGCGCGGGTCCCTCCCTCTCCCTCAAGGGGAGTGGGGCAGAATCGCGCGGAGCTTGGTGATGATGTGCCCGGTTGCGAGCGTGGCCGTGTCGATGACGATGTGATCGTCCGTCCACGGCTCGTAGTCGCGGGCGACGACTTCTTCCCATGTCGGGAGTTTGAAGCCGTCGATGTCGGCTTGCCTCGTTTCGATGCGGCGGCGGTGTTCGGCGAGGTCCGAGCAGATAAGTTCCACTTCGGTGAAGGACGTTCCGGCGCGATTGGCGACTTCGCGCCAGGCGGCGCGGGTGAGCTCGATGGGGTTGACGCTGTCGGCGATGACGGTGCGGCCGAGACGGAGGTTGTCTTCGGCGAGCGCAAAGGCGACGAGGTAGCCCGCTTCGTTGATCTCGGCAGGCGCAAGGCTTGAATTGCGGATCGCTTGTTCAATGGTGTCGATGCGGATGTGGATCGCTTCGAGCGCGCGGGCGAGTTCGCGGGCGATAGTCGTCTTGCCGGTGCCGGGGAGGCCGCCAAGGATGACGAGCATGGGCTGCCTCCGCTCAGGCCTTTTTCAGGAATTCGGTTTTCAGCACCAGGCCCTTCACCTTTTCGGCATTGCACTCGATCAGGCCGGCGTCGCCCGTGAGGCGGATGTTCTTGACAACCGTGCCGCGCTTCAGCGTAACGGATGTGCCCTTCACCTTCAGGTCCTTGATGACCATCACGCTGTCGCCGTCGGCGAGGATGTTGCCGTTGCTGTCCTTGACGTCGGTCATTCGGGGTCCGCTGAATTGAAGGAAGGAAGACCCTCACCCTACCCTCTCCCCGCGGGAGAGGGTAAGCGGCAATTCAGCCCACGTCTTTCTTCGCGCGGAGGTTCAGCGGGTCGCGTTTCAGCACGCGGCCTTCGAGTGCGCCGAGCCAGTCGAGGCCGTCGCGGAGTTTCACGACTTCGCCGATGACGATGATGGCGGGCGCGGTGAAGTTCGCGGCGGCGACGTCGGCGGCGGCGGAACCCAATGTGGTTTCGAGAACTTGCTGGTCCTTCAGCGTCGCATTGCGGACGAGAGCGACGGGTTCGTGGGCTGCGCGGCCGTTGGCGATCAGGAGGTCGGCAATGCGGGAGAGATGCGACAGCGCCATATAGAGGACGATGACGGGCGAGCCCCTGGCGATGGACGGCCAGTCGAGATGCTCCGGCACGTCGCCGCCCGCCATGTGGCCAGTGATGAAGGTGACGGCGTGGTTGGTGTCGCGATGCGTGACCGGGATGCCCGCATAGCCGAGGCCGCCGATGCCCGCGGTGACGCCGGGGACGAGGCGGAAGGGAATGCCGGCATCCACAAGCGCCAACGCCTCCTCGCCGCCGCGGCCGAAGACGAAGGGATCGCCGCCCTTCAGGCGCAGCACGCGCTTGCCCGCCCGCGCGAGCTCGACGAGCTTTGCGGAAATGTCGCGCTGCTTGGGGCCGGGCTTGCCGCCGCGCTTGCCGGAATATTCAAGCCGCGCGCGAGGATTGGCGAATTGCAGAACGGTTTCATCGACCAGCGCGTCATAGACGACCACATCGGCCTGACGGAGCGCGTTGAGCGCATGGAGCGTCAGCAGGCCCGGATCGCCGGGGCCCGCACCCACCAGCCAGACCCAGCCGGGTTCGAAGCGCGGCAATGCAAGGCGGGAGGCCGCCTCCTCCGCTTCGGGCACCCGGTTGCCGCCGAGGTCTATGAGTTTGCCGGTTGACATTTTACGTATCTAAATCGTGTTTATTTCGACACTCCAAGAGTAGCACGTAAATAGAGGTTTGTCGGCGCTTTCGCCACCCCCACAACAGTGCCACCCCGGATTTATTCCGGGATGACACTAATGGGCATTGAACAGCGCCGCCGCTTAAATTCCCGGTCACCGAATCCGCCTATTGTTGTCCCCATGAGACAGAACAACTGGACATATGGCGCGCTGGCGCTGCTGGGCGTCGTTGCGCTCCTCATCTATCTCAATGTGCATTTTCCGGGCGCGCTCAACGACGACGACAGCCGGATGCGCCTCGTCTACGGGCTCACCCTGCTGACCATGATCGTGGCGAGCGTCGGCATCGGCTGGCGCGAGCGGGCGGGCATCGCCATCAAGCAGGCGCTCGTCTGGGTGGCGACGGCGCTCGTTCTCGTCGTCGCCTACACATATAAAGACGATTTCATGGACCTCGGGAAAGGCCTCGGCGGACGGGTCGCGGCCGGGCTCGTGCCCTCGGCGCCGCAGCAGGTGGCGGCGGGCACCGTCTATCTGACGCGAAACGCCACCGGCCATTTCCACGTCAACGCCCTCGTCAACGGCACGGTGGTCGATTTCCTCGTGGATACGGGCGCGAGCGACGTCGCCATTTCGACCGAGGATGCGCGGCGGCTCGGCATCGACCTCGACAAGCTCGCCTATACGATGCCCTATCAGACCGCCAACGGCGTCACCATGGGCGCCCGGGTGACGCTGGGCGAAATCAAGATCGGCGACATAGCGGTCAACGATGTGCAGGCCTCCGTCTCGCGGGGCAATAGCGGCATGTCGCTGCTCGGCATGAGCTTCCTCAACCGGATCGGCAGCATCGAGGTCAAGGGCGACCGGCTGGTGCTGCGGCAGTAAATCGCGGATGCGGGGCCCGCCTGCCACAAACTTACCCTAATCGACGCCCAAACAAGGCGCCGGACCCGCTATAAGTGGGGCCTCGCCCTTCGAGACGCGCCCGCGTTACGCGTGCGCTCCTCAGGGTGAGGGGCAAATTTCATCCTCATCCTGAGGAGGCCCGCAGGGCCGTCTCGAAGGATGAGCCAAGACCAGACGCGCAAGGAGACGACCGGGATGCTTCCCAAGCCGCAAGCGAACCTGAAACCCAATACCTACGAATTCGAGACTATTCCCCTCGTCTCGCCTTCGGGCTTTCGCGAATATGACGCGCGCTGGCTCTACCCCCAACAGATCAACCTTGTCGGCATTCAGGCGCTGGGGCTCGGCCTCGGCACGCTGATCCGCGAGATGGGCGTTCAGCCGCGCATCGCGGTCGGCAATGACTACCGCTCATACTCGGCTTCGATCAAGAATGCGCTCATCGTCGGGCTCATCGCATCGGGCTGCGAAGTGCACGACATCGGCGTCGCGCTTTCGCCCGTCGCCTATTTCTCGCAATTCGCGCTCGATGTGCCCTGCGTCGCCATGGTGACGGCGAGCCACAACGAGAATGGCTGGACGGGCGTGAAGATGGGCGCACAGCGGCCGCTGACCTTCGGCCCAGACGAGATGACGCGGCTGAAGGAAATCGTGCTCGCGGGCGCCTGGAAGACGCATGACGGCGGCAAATATATCCATGTGCCGGACATGGCGGCGCGCTATATCGCCGACCTCACCAACCGGCCGAAGATCAAGCGCAAGCTGCGCGTCGTCGCGGCCTGCGGCAACGGCACGGCGGGCTATTTCGCGCCGAAGGTGCTCGAAGGCATCGGCGCGGAGGTGATCCCGCTCGACTGCGAGCTCGACTACACCTTCCCCCATTACAATCCGAACCCGGAAGATATGGAGATGCTGCACGCGCTCCGCGACAAGGTGCTGGCGGAAGGCGCCGATGTCGGCCTCGGCTTCGACGGCGACGGCGACCGCTGCGGCGTCGTCGACAATACGGGCGAGGAAATCTTCGCCGACAAGGTGGGCGTCATGCTCGCCCGCGATCTTTCGGCGCGGCATCCGAACGCGCAGTTCGTGGTGGACGTCAAATCGACCGGCCTCTTCCTCACCGATCCGGTGCCGATCGCGAACGGTGCAAAGACCGACTACTGGAAGACCGGCCACTCCTACATCAAGCGCCGCGCGCATGAACTCAACGCGCTGGTCGGCTTCGAGAAGTCCGGCCACTATTTCTTCAATCCGCCGATCGGGCGCGGCTATGACGACGGGCTCGTCTCGGCCATCGCCATTTGCGACATGCTCGACCGCAATCCGGGAAAGAAGATGTCGGAGCTGCGCGAGGCACTGCCGAAGACCTGGGGCTCGCCCACCATGTCGCCCTTCTGCCCCGACGAAGTGAAGTATCAGGTCGTCGAGCGGATGGTGAAGCAGTTCACCGACATGGAGGCGAAGGGCGAGAAGCTGATCGGCCAGAAGATCCGCAGCGTCGTCACCGTGAACGGCGTGCGCGTGACGGTCGAAGACGGCACATGGGGCCTTGTCCGCGCGTCGTCGAACAAGCCGGGCCTCGTCGTCGTGGTTGAAAGCCCGGCCTCGGAAGCGAACATGCGCAAGATGTTCGAGGAGATCGACAGCCGGCTGTCGGCGAACGCGGAAGTCGGGGCATACGACCAGAAGATCTGAGGACAGCCGGTGCCCGCCAAAATACATCAATCTAATTTGACAAATCAAAATAGGTTGATGTATTTTCTGGTGCATGAACGCGCACTCAATTCATGCCACCCCCTCGCCGCCTGAAATCCTGCAATTAGCCGGGCATCGCTTGCGTTGGCGGCTGATGAATGAGCTCGCACGGAGCGACAGGGCGGTGCGCGAGCTGACCCAACTCGTGGGCGAACCGCAAAATTTGATCTCGTATCATCTCGGCAAATTGCGTACCGCGGGCCTGGTGTCGGCACGGCAAAGCTCGGCGGACCGGCGGGACACTTACTATGCGCTCGATCTTGCCAGCATCGGCGGCCTGCTGGCGGCGGCCGGCCGTGCGATCCATCCCGGCCTGCGGCTGAATCCGGCCATCCGCGACACCATCAAACCGAAGCCCACGAAAGTGCTGTTCCTTTGCACCGGCAACAGCGCGCGCTCGCAAATGGCCGAAGCGCTTGCCGTTGCCTTGTCGGGCGGCGCGATCGAAGCCCATAGCGCGGGCAGCCATCCCAAGCCACTGCACCCCAATGCCGTGCGCGTGATGAAAGAGGAACACGGACTCGATCTCACCGGACACCAACCCAAGCACCAAGACATCTACGCCGACGCACATTTCGATCTGGTGATCAGCCTTTGCGACAAGGTTCGTGAAGTGTGTCCGCATTTTCCCGGCCGGCCGGCGGAAATCCATTGGAGTCTCCCCAATCCGGCAACGGGGGAAGCTGATAACGTCACCTATCCGCTCTTCCAGCAAACGGCCGCCGAACTTGTGACGCGCATCGGCTATCTGCTTGCCACGCTTGCAGATGAAGCCGCCGGCCCATCCGACGACAAGGAAGTCCCATGACAGACCAGACCGAAATGGTAAGCGTGCGATACATCGTCCATGACGTCGTTGCGGCAACCGAGTTCTACACGACAATGCTCGGCTTCAAATTGCTGACGAGTTTTGCGCCCGCCTTCGCCGATGTCGGGCGCGGCAATCTAAGACTATTGCTCAGTGGACAGACGAGTTCAGCGGGGCGTCCCATGGCCGATGGCGTCAGACCCGAACCCGGCGGCTGGAATCGCATCCACCTCATCGTCGACGACATAGAAGCCGAAATCGCGCGGCTCCGCGGTGCCGGTGCCACATTTCGCAATGACGCAATCACGGGACCGGGCGGAAAACAAATCCTGTTGCAAGACCCGTCAGGCAACTTCATCGAGTTGTTTCAACCCGCAGCCCGGGCGGCGACATAATAGCCGGGGAGGCAGCAGATGACGACAGGCAAAGCCGTTTTGGCGATCCGCTCGGGAAGGCCGCCGGGCGCGCCCGCAAATCGTCTGCGCATCTGGTGGACCGGCATAGCCCTGCTTATCGCGGGCGGCCTATTTTTGCAGGCGGGCTTTGCCGGCGCCATGCTTTCAGGCAGCGCCTTCGCACTCGGCGCGCACAAGCTGACGGCTTCCATATTGATTGCGGCAACACTCGTCTCGAGCCTCGTTGCGACCGTCTCGCTGCGGCGCATTGAGAACGGCACGAGGTTCGGCGTGACGCTTCTCGTTCTCGCCTTGGCACTCGCTTTGCAATTCGCGGTCGGAAAGCTGTCCGCCAACGGCGCGAACCTTCTGTGGCTGCATGTGCCGCTTGGCGTGGCATTGGTCGGCCTGGCGGCGCATGCGATCAGGGGCGCGCGCAGACTGAGCGCCCACGACCGAATGAATTGAGGCCTTGCGGTTCCGCACCCGTCGGCAGGTCTGTGAGCTGTCTCTAGGCCGCGATGAGCTCTTTCGACACCAGCGCCATCGCGTCGCGGATGACCTCCGCTGTCGCACCGTGCTTTGGCGCGTTCTCCGAGATGTAGCGGCGGAAGGCGCGGGCGCCGGGCATGCCCTGGAAGAGACCCAATATGTGGCGCGACATTGAGTGGAGATGGATGCCGCGCGCGAGTTCGCGTTCGACGTAAGGCATGAAAGCCTCCAGCACCTCGTGGCGCGTGAGCGGTTCGCGCGTATCGCCATAGAAGCGGCGGTCGACATCGGCCAGCACGTAGGGCGTCTGGTAGGCGGCGCGGCCGAGCATCACGCCATCGACATGGGCGAGATGCGCTGCGGCGTCATCGAGCGTCAGGATGCCGCCATTGATGAGGATTTCCATGTCGGGCATCGCCTGCTTCAAGGCGTAGACACGCTCATATTCGAGCGGCGGCACGTCGCGGTTTTCCTTCGGCGACAGGCCTTCGAGCCAGGCCTTGCGCGCATGGACGACGAGAGTCTTGCAGCCCGCGTCGCGCACCATCTGCGCAAGCGTCGGCAGCGCCTGAGCCGGGTCCTGCTCGTCGACGCCGATGCGGCACTTGACGGTCACGGGAATGGAAACGGCCTTCTTCATCGCCGCGACGCAGCGGGCGACGAGTTCGGGCTCGCGCATGAGACAGGCGCCGAAGCGGCCCGACTGCACGCGGTCGGACGGGCAGCCGACATTCAGGTTCACTTCGTCATAGCCGAAATCCTCGGCAATACGCGCAGCCTCGGCGAGCGCGCCGGGCTCCGAACCGCCAAGCTGGATCGCGACGGGATGCTCGGAAGCATCGAAACCGAGGAGATGCTGCCGGTCGCCATGAATGACGGCGCCCGTCGTCAGCATCTCGGTGTAAAGCAGCGAACGGCGCGTGATGAGGCGCAGGAAGAACCGGTCGTGCCGGTCGGTCCAGTCCATCATGGGCGCTATGGAGAAAATATGGTTCGGCATGCTTCCGTGGTTCGGCGGTTTGCGAATGGCGGGCACAAGATCGTCCGAATGAGGCTTTCGATCAAGCGGCCGCTAGCCCCTCAAGGCTATATCCGGAGAGGAAACGCCGGGGAATGGTTGCGAGGTTAACGGGGTTGCGGTCTGGCCATGATTTTCATCGATTCATTCTATACGGACGGGAAATGGCGCGCCGCGGGCGAACGCCCCCAGCACATGCTTTTCAACCCCGCGACGGAAGAGGCCTACGGCAAGGTTGCGCTGGGGACGGCGCAGGATGTGGACCTTGCGGTCGAGGCGGCAAACCGGGCCTTTCCGGCCTTTGCCTCCACGACAGTGGAGGAACGCGCAGCGTTGCTTCGGGCGATCCTCCACGTCTATACGCGGCGCTATGAGGAATTCGTCGCCGCCATCACGCTGGAAATGGGCGCGCCCGTCCGGCTTTCGCGCGCCGCGCAGGCCGCAACGGGCATCGACCATCTGAACGCCACCATCGAAGCGCTCATGTCGGCCGAGCCGGTGCTGCGCCGGGGCAATGCGACGATCCACCGCGAGCCCGTCGGCGTCTGCGCGCTCATCACGCCGTGGAACTGGCCGATCAGCCAGATCATGGCGAAGGTCGCCCCGGCGCTCGCCGCTGGCTGCACCATGGTGCTGAAGCCCAGCGAGTTGACGCCGCTTTCGGCGCAGCTCCTTGCCGAGGTGCTGGACGAGGCCGGCGTGCCCGCAGGCGTCTTCAACATGGTGCATGGCACGGGGCCCGAGGTCGGCGCCGCGCTTGCCTCCCATCCCGGCATCGACATGGTGTCCTTTACGGGATCGACGGCGGCGGGCGTCGAGGTTGCGATCCGCGCCGCGCCCACAGTGAAGCGCGTATGCCAGGAGCTCGGCGGCAAGTCGGCGAACATTCTCCTGCCCGATGTCGACTTTGCGCGCGAGGTTCCGCTCGCCGTCGGCATGTGCATGGACAATACGGGCCAGTCCTGTAATGCGCCGACGCGCCTTCTCGTTCCCGCCGACCGGCATGATGAAGTTCTTGAGATTGCGGCGGATGCGGCGGAGGCGCTGAAGGTCGGCGATCCGCAAGATGCCGAAACGGATATCGGTCCCCTCGTCTCGCGTCTTCACATGAGCCGCGTGCAGGCGATGATCGACACCGGCCTCCGCGAAGGCGCCACGCGCGTCACCGGCCACAATCGGCGGAAGCCGCTTCCGGAGGCGGGATATTTCGTTGCGCCCACCATATTCGGCGGCGTCGCGCCGGACATGACGATTGCGCAGGAGGAAATTTTCGGGCCGGTGCTTTCCGTCATTCCATATCGCGACGAAGAAGATGCCATCCGCATCGCCAACGGAACGCGCTATGGCCTCGCCGCTTATGTGTCATCGGCCGATGCACCCCGCGCCGTCGCCATCGCCGCGCGGCTGCGCGCGGGCAACGTGCATATCAATGGCGGGGCGCTCGGCGCGGATGTGCCTTTCGGCGGGTATCGTCAATCGGGGAACGGCCGCGAGCAGGGTTCTTTCGGACTTGAGGAGTTCACCGAGATCAAGGCCGTGCTTCATCCCTGAACGGAACAGCGGCGAGCTTCGTTGCGCCCGATACTGGCCAATATGGGCTATGGTGGAAGGACGCGGCGCCCGGCTTACTGCACAAGGAACAGTCATGGCCTGCCGCAAATTATCGGGGAGATGAATATGGGCGCCGATCTCGAACTTCTATATCTGCCGGCAAGCGCGCAGCTTCGCCTGTTCCGCGCCCGGCAACTCTCTCCCGTCGAAATGCTGGACGCACAGATCGCCCGCGCCGAGGAAGTGGGCCCGCGCGTCAACGCCGCCGCCTGGACGTTCTTCGATGAGGCGCGCGAGGCGGCGAAGCTCGCCGAAGCCCGCTACATGCGCGGTGAAGCGCGGCCGCTCGAAGGCGTAACGCTGGCGGTGAAGGACGACACCGACCTCGCGGGCAAGGTGACCGCTTCGGGCTCGAAACTTTTCATGGACTATGTCGCGCCAGCCTCGCATCCCATGGTGCAGCGCTATGTCGACTCCGGCGCGATCGTGCACATGAAATCCACCGTGCCGGAGTTCTGCATGAGCGCCGTCACAAAATCCGCGCTCTGGGGCATCACGCGCAATCCGTGGAATCTCGAATATACGCCTGCCGGTTCTTCCGGCGGCTCGGGCGCTGCGCTTGCCGCAGGCCTCACGACGCTTGCGACGGGCAGCGATTCCGCGGGCTCCATCCGCCTGCCCGCGAGCGTCAACGGCGTCTATGGCGTCAAGGCGCCCTTCGGCCGCTTTCCGACGGTGATCCCCTGGGGGCTTGCGCCGCAATCGGTTTACGGGCCGATGGCGCGCAGCATGACCGATCTCACCATGATGTACGATATCGGCAACGGGCCCGCGCCCTACGATCATACGGCGTTGCCGAAACTGAACATGCCGACTTCGCTGCCGAACCCGGCCGGTATGCGCATCGCTTACAGCCCCGATCTCGGTTTTGCGCAGGTCTCGCCCGAGGTTCGCCGCAACACGGAGGCGGCGCTCGAACATTTCAGGTCGCTCGGCGTTCATGTCGAAGAAGTGAAGATCGACTGGACGGCGGAGAAAATTCTGGAAGCCTTTCACGGCACGCTGCTGACCGGCTATTGGGGCCAGTTCATGGACAATGTCGTCGACATGGTGAGCGAGCCGGACGATGTGTCGGATCACTTCCGGCGCATGCATGCGAAGGCGCGCGCCCTGCCTCGCGGCACGGTGGAACGCGCGGCGGAACTGGTCGGCGAAATCAACCAGAGCGTCGCCGCCATTTATGATGCGGGCTTCGACGCCATCGTCTGTCCCACCACGGGCGTTCCTTCCGTCGCGGCGGATAACGAGCCGCTGCTGGACAAGCTTTCAATCGACGGCGTCGAGGTGGACAGCTTTGCCGGCTGGTGGCTCACCCATCCGTTCAACGTGCTCTATACGCATCCCATCGTCGTTGTCCAGACCGGGCGGGGGGCGAGCAATGTTCCGACATCGATCCAGATCATCGCCGATCGCTATGACGATGTGACGGCTTTCGTGCTCGCTACGGCCTATGAACGCGCCGCGCCGCCGCTTTTCACGGGCGACGCCTTTCCCGATTTTCGCGGCAATATCTGAGCGTCAGTCCGCCGTCCGGTCGGCGACGATGGCCGGACGGGCGACAAGGAGCGCCGACACCGCGAGCATCGCGACGACGGCCGCGAAGGCGACGACGTAGGAGCGATCGTCGATCGCCGCGCCGAGCAATGCCGGGCCGAGGCCCGCGCCTGCCGATGCAACCAGCATGCCCCAGACCGCCAGTTTCCCCGTCTTGTCGAGACTCGCCTGGACCGCCTGAAAGTAGGGCGCCGCGAAGGCCCAGGCGATGTTCTGGAGCACAAGCGCCGTGACGAGAACAAGGCTTGACGCCTGAAGCCGAATGAGAGCGAGCGTCGGCAAAGCGTAAACCGCAAGCGATGCAAGCAAGGGCCAGAGGCGCCCGTAACGGCTTCCAAGGTAGAAGACAAGGAATGTCCCCGGAATGCCGCAAAGAGAAGAGAGCGCGAGAAAGCGCGATGCGGTATCCGGCGACATGCCGCCCAGTTCCGCATAGCGCAGCATGTAACTCCAGAGCCCGACCACGGCGAGCTCGAAAAGGGCGAAGGCGAGCACAGCGGAAACCTTGATCGCGGTCGACCTTCCCTCCTCTTGAACGGCCGACGCCTTCATCGTGGCCGGCAGCGGTACGGAGCCGCCGTTCAGATTGAACAGGGGATGGAGAATGACGGACACCGCGCCCAGCGACAGCAAGGCGACATAGACGCTCGCCTGGCCGAACCAGGGATGCAGGGCCGGGATCGCCGCGAACAGGAGCGCCGCCAGTACGAATTGCAGCATGATCGACATGCCGAAGCCGCGCTCTGCATGTTCATGGCGGCCGAACCAGTTGGTCATGGCGCCGGCGAGAAGGCCAAGCCCGAGGCCCGCAAGGCTGCGAAACAGAAAGAGTTCCGTGGCATCGCTGGCCACGATCGAGGCGAGATCGCCGACAAGCGCCGCCACGATGCCCGCGCGCGCAATGCGCGTCAGCGACCACAGGCTCACAAGGCGGATGGAAAGGCCGAGGCCGATGGTGGCGGCCAGAACATTCGCCGTGGCGATGAGGCCCGCTGTCCGTTCGGAAAGATGGAGGTGGGCCACCCAGACATCGACAAGCGCGGGCAGCATCGAGGCAAAGAGCATTCCATAGGCGCCGGCAAGGGCGATGAAAAAGAGCGTCGCCGAGCTTCGGTGATCGACGCGCCGCCACCATCCGCCTGCCGCCTGCTCAACTTCATCCGTCATGCACTATCTCCCGGAGCCGTGATCGGCAACACCCGACGGCGAAAAAACGAGGCGGGATCTCGCGATCCCGCCTCGACGATGGCGATACTCTCCGGCCGGGGGCCGAAGCGCTTGTCAGCGCGTGCCCCGCTTCCGCAGGTAGCCGACGGTGAACATGTCGTCCGTCGCGCCGCCATTTGTTTCGGCATGGAAATCAGGACGCTTGTCGTCGTTATAGGCCAGATCGAGAATATAGCGGCCGGTCTGGAAGTCGTAAAACGTCTCGCCGAAGCTGAAGCAGGTCGGAACGTCATAGACGGGAACGGTCGTTTCCTCCTGATACCGCCAGACATTGCCGTGTCCGTCATAGATATCGGTGGCGAGGATGCGCCAGCTGTCTTCGTCGATGTAGAAGACGCGGTGCGGCAGCATGTGGCGGATGCCCTGCTTGAGCGTGGCGTCGACCACCCAGACGCGATGCAGCTCGTAGCGCATGAGGTCGCGATTGGTGAAGTTGTCCTTCACGAGCTCCTTGACGCGATGGGACGAGCTTGCGAAGGCGAAGTTGTTGTAGGGAACATAAAGCTCCTTCTTGCCGACGAGCTTCCAGTCATAGCGGTCGAGGCGACCGTTGAACATGTAGAGCTGGTCGTTGGTCGCAAGGCCTTCATAGCCCGAAGACGGATTGTCATAGGCCAGCGTCGGCGCGCGGCGGACGCGGCGAAGGCCGGGGCTGTAGATCCAGGCGTTGCGCTCGCCGTTGAGCGTTTCGTGGACGAGATATTCCTCGCCCGCGAGGCGCGCCGGCTCGGTGTAGATGGTGAAATATTTGAGCTGAATGTTCTGCAACGCATCGAAAGTCGTGTTCGCCGGATTGTAGTAATTGGAGAGGCGGACCTCCTCCCACTTCTGCGGCACGAAGCTGCCGGCCGCGTTCACGACGGCCGAGGTGCCGGAGACGTTGCGGCCGATCCCTTCGAAGGCGAGCCTGTGGTTCCACATGGCTTCCGCGCCGTTCTGCGGCAGGGGAAAAGGCAAGCCGCCCGGTACCGCGCCGACGAGATCCCATGTCGCGGGATCGAGCTTCGCCACGCCGACATTCTGTTTCGTCTTTTCGTAATTGCTCTTGGGAAGCGCGCAGCTTCTATGCGTCGGATAGACATCCATCCGGTAGTCGGGGAAGCGCGCGAAGATGGCGCGCTGGCCCGCGGTCAGATTGTCCTTGTAGCGGTCGAGATTGCTCTTATCGATCGAGAAGAGCTTCGCGTCTGACGCATAGGGATCGACATAATCGCCGCCGGGCTTGTAGCCCGCCGGCGGCGTCGCCAGCCCGCTGTCCCAGGCCGGAATAGTGCCGGCGGCATTGCCCGCGCGCTCCGCGCCGACGGGCGTCAGCCTGCCGCCGAGGTCCGACGCATCGTCCGCTGCCGCCCCACCCATGGTCGCGCACACGAACAGAGCCGCGGCGGCGAAAATCTTTTTCGACATTCTCTTCACCCTTTCAAAATCGGTGATCGCGCCGCGCTCAGAACGCGTAGGAAACATTGAAGGAAGCGAAATCCCGGTCGCTCAGGAAATTCGTCATCCCGCCGCCGAAATTGTTGGTATAGGCGACGCCCAGGCTCCAGACGGATTGATAGTCCGCCGTCAACCGCAGGGTGATCGACTTGCGTCCGTCGACATGCGTGTCCGTCAGGGCATAGTCGAGCGCCGTTCCGCGCACATCCTGCTTGAAGCTGATGCCCGGCGAGAGAACCCAGGACGTGTTCCATACGCCCTGATAGCTGCCAGTCACGTCGAGGACATAGCCGACGGCGTTCACGTCGCCGAAGGTATATTCAGGCTTCCTGTCGAAATGGGTCCAGGCGGCTTCGGCCATGATGGTCAGATTGTCCATGCCGAGGCCGCCGATGATCGGACCGAAGACGGTATCCGTCGGCGGCGCGATATAGATCGCATTCAGGATCGTCTGCGTCCGGTTCGCGCGGGCAAAGCCCTGTTCCCTGGCGCTGCCGAGGAAGGTGACCGGATCGGCGTCGTAGGCGGCCAGCACGGCGGGCGTGAAGGGATCGGACAAAGGCACGGGGTAATTAGGCTGATAGGCCACTTCCGCGCCGAAGGAAACGCCCTGCCAGACATAGCTCGCCGTCGCGCCGTAGAGGTTCTGATCCTGCACATAGTTGAGGAAGTAGGACACAGGGTAGCAATCGACCGGCGTGCCGTAGCATTCGGCATTCACGCCGACGGCGGGCACCTTCTGGTGATAGCGCATGTAATAGAGGCCGAATTCGGTTTGCAGCGCATCGCTGAAATAGGTACCGGACACGCCCCATTGACCGGAATGCCGCGGCTCGCCGCCGCCGACATCGGGAATGCCCGTGCCGAGCGCGAACTGTTGGGCCGGAGAGACGCCGGACGAACCGGGGTCGCCGATGCCGCCAAGTGCGGGGCCGTAGAAAATGCCCTGATGGCCGGGGCCGACAATATCTTCCTGCGAGAAGAAGGTGCCGACGGGATCGAGTTCCGTCGGGTTCCAGCGCACCTGGTAGTAGGCCGAGATGTCGAGCCCGTCGAGCGGCGAGAACCTGAAAAGACCCATCGGCGCGGGAAGGAAGGCTTCCTTGATCTCCGCCCCGGCGCCGCGCAGCTTCGAGGAATCGTAGGAATTGGTTTCGGCGATGCCGCCGCCGTAAAAGAGGCTTTCGCCCCAATTCAGAACCTGATTGCCGAGGCGCACATTCACCGGCATGTCGCCGACCGGAACGTCGCCATAGACATAGGCATCGAGCAGCCTGATGCGGCGGCCTTCCTGATGGACCGCCGTTTCGCTGAGATCGGTGCGGCGCGTCGAATCCTTTCTGGCGAGAATGGCGTCGACGAAATAGCTGGTGCGGAGGAATGCGCCGTAGTCGCCGTTCTTGACTTCGACTTCGGTGAGGCCGCCAAGAGGCGCGCTGACAATGTCCCAGCGATTGAAATTGAGATCGCCGTCATCGTAGTTGTCGGTCAAGCCGTCCGAGGCGCAGCCCTGCGGATTGGTGTCGCTGATGAAGGCGCAGTTGCGGTTCGAGGTCCGCACCATGGCGGTCGCCGACAAGGTGGTGTCGACCGAAATGTCGAAGTCGCCGGACTTGAATTTCTGAGCCTCGGCCGTTCCCGGCGCGGCCATGACGAGCGCAGCAAAGCCGCCCGCGAGCAGCATCCCACGAGATGCCCTGATCCGTTCTCCGAAGCGTCCTTGCATAAGCCCCCCTTTTCATCAACCGACCGCTCCCCCAGAGCGGCCCTCCATCGACCACGCATGACGGTCGACACTTGCAAGACTAGGCACTCCCCGCCCGAGCGATATGGCCTAGATGGGATAGTCTCAAGTGACCTTGATCCCATCCCTGACGAGTTCGTCCGCCGTGTCGAGGATCGCTGCGCGCAGCACATCGCCGATAAATTCAATCTCGTCGCGGCCAAGCGTCAGAGGCGGCGACAGGACGTTGAGATGGGCGAGCGGGCGCACGAGGAGCCCGCGCTTCTGGCAATGCCGCCAGATGCGCTTTCCGATCCGCGTTTCATCGGCGAAGAGTTCCTTGCGCGCCTTGTCGGCCACATATTCCACGCACATCATCAGGCGATGGCCGCGAACGTCGCCGACAAGCGGCAGGTCGCGCAGCTCCGCGAGCTTGCTCTCGAAGAAGGGGCCGATCGTGCGCACATGCTCGCAGAGCTTTTCGCGCTCGATGATTTCGAGGTTCTTCAGCGCCGCGGCGCAGGCCACCGCATGGCCTGAATAAGTGAAGCCTGTGTTGAAGTAGGAACCGGGGCTGCGCATCTTCTCGTAGATTTCGTCGGACAGGATGACGGCGCCGAGCGGAATATAGCCCGAGGTCAGACCCTTCGCCGTCGTCACCATGTCGGGAACGATGCCGAATTCATCTTCCGACGCGAAGACATGACCAAGACGGCCGAAGGCGGTCACGACTTCATCGGAGATGTAAAGGATGCCGGCCTTTCGGCAGGTTTCGCGCATACGCCGCAGGTAGCCTGCGGGCGGCACGATGACGCCGCCCGAGCCCTGAATGGGTTCCGCGATGAAGGCCGCGACGTTTTCCGCACCGAGTTCCGCGATCTTGTCCTCGAACTCCTTCAGCAGATGATCGGCGAAGGCAGCTTCCGACATGCCCTCCGGCCGCCGGTAAAGGCCCGGCGCGCTGATGTGGTGGATGAAGCCGCTTTCACGGGACCAGCCGTCGCAATAGCTCCGGTCGCTCAGGGAGGCGGTCAGATAGGTGCTGCCGTGATAGGACCGGTCGCGCGTGATGACATGACGGCGCCCGGGCTGACCGATGCGCTCGAAATAGTGATGGGCGATGCGGATGGCGGAGTCGGCGGCGGTCGATCCGCCGGTCGTGAAAAGCACGCGGTTGAGCGTGCCCGGCGCATGCGACGCGAGCGCTTCGGCAAGCGCCGCCATGGCGGGCGTCGTCAGATCGTCGAAGGGCGAATAATAATCGAGGCGGCGCACCTGATCGGCGATGGCGTCGGCCATCTCGTCGCGGCCGTGGCCGATATTGACGCACCACATGCCGCCAAGGCCGTCGAGAAACTTGCGGCCATCTTCGCCGTAGACATAGTTGCCCTTGGCGCCGACGATGACCGTGCGCTCTGCCTTCTCCATCACCGAGAGATCGGTGAAGGGGTGCAGTATGTGCCGCCGATCGATGTCGGATGTTGCGATCGGCGCCTCGGTGATATTGGCTATGGCCACGGTGGTGCTCCCGGCGCCACGGACGACGCCTTGTCAAATCTGCGTTCTCATGCGCACCGACGATGCGCCTCCTGTTTTTACTGCATCGCGGCGGCGCGCTCTGTGGCCTTGGTAGGCTATGGCAGCGGCAGCCATATACGATGGGACACCCGGCCTTTCCGCTTCAAATATCCGCAGGAAGGGATAAAAATGGGTCCCATGAACAGTATCGATTTCAAGGGAACGCTTCCGCTTTCGCTGAACGCCTCGTGGAGCAAGCATCTCGCCGAGGCGCTGACCGAAAGCGATGTGCTGGAAAGCATCCGGAAGCTTGGCAAGGGCCTCACCGCGCTCGTTCCGAACACGACGCTTTATGCGGGCTTCTATCTGCGGGACGCGCCGCCCATCGTCATCGATCTCGACGGCGAGCATGAATGGAACCGCGACTACAAGGAGGGGCAGTATCTTCTCGATCCGAGCTATGAGCAGTTCCTGAAGCGCCGGACGAGCGTGTGCCTGTCGCCGAAGGAAATGTTTCCGCCGGATTTTCGGGAGAGCGCCTACTACATCTCCTATTACCGGCCCTACGGCATGATCGACGAGATCTGCTACCTGCTCTATTTCGACGACAATTTTGCCGCCTATTTCTCGCTAATGCGCTTTGCCGGTGCGCCCCAGTTCAATGTCACGGATTTCCGTCGCCTTGCCGCCCTGACCGAATGCGTCGAAGTTGCAGCGCGGCGCATATGGGCGCTCTACAACGAGCAGAAGCACCCCGACCCGGCGCCCTCGCACCAGCTTCACCGTCTGTTCTCGACCGCCTATGAGCGCTTCGGCGAGGAGGAGCTGAGCGACCGCGAGAAGGAAGTGACGCATCTTCTGCTCAAGGGCCTGCCGCCGAAATCCGTCGGCCGCATGTTGAAGATTGCGCCGGGCACGGTCCGCAATCACATCAAGCGCATCTATGTGAAGCTCGACGTGCGCTCGCAGGCGGAACTGCTGGCGCTCTTCTTCGAGACGCTGGAAGAAGCCGCCGCACGGCGGACCACCGCCTAGCTATCCTATAGAGGACATACCGCCCTCCCATCCCTCCCGATACCGTCCGCTGCCAAAGCCATGGCGATGCCAGTTTCGGAGGAGAGAAGATGAAGGATGGCCAATCGCTCGATCCGGAGACCTTGCCCGCGAGTCTCTACTGGACGCCGGATGCCTGGGAGATCGAGAGGCGCGAGATCTGGGCGAAGAGCTGGGTTCTCGTCGGGCTTGCATCGCAGGTCGCCAATCCCGGCGACTATGTGTCGGCGGAAATCGCCGGCTATCCCGTTTTCGCCATTCGCGGCAAGGACGGCGTGCTGCGCGGATTCCACAATGTCTGCCGGCATCGCGCCTCGCCGCTGCTGCGCGAATGCGCCGGCCATACCGACAGGCTGAGCTGCCCCTATCACCGCTGGCTCTATGATTTCGAGGGCCGGCTGCGCGGCGCGCCCGACATGAATATCGACAAGGAGCAATATGGCCTCGTGCCGGTTCTCTGCGAGACTTGGCGCGGCTTCATCTTCATTGCACTCGATGCCGAGATCGAGCCGCTGCCGGACTGGCTCAACGACATTTCGACCGTCGCGCTCCGTCACCCCATCGAGAGCATGAAGCTCGCGCGCCAGTTCTCGGTCGAGGCCGACGTCAACTGGAAGACCTATTGCGACAATTATGCCGAGGCGTGGCACATCCCGACCATTCATCCCGGCCTCAACGACGCCATCGACATGCGCGGCTACCGGATCGACGCCATCGGCCTTCGCGTCCAGCGCCATTATGCACCCGCGCGCGACGGCGGGCAGACGGACGGGCTCTGGGTGTGGCGCCTGCCCGGCCTCTTCTTCAACATGTATAATTGGGGCATGAATATCGGCCAGGTCGAGCCGCTCGGTCCGAAGAAAATGCGCCTTACCTATCGCTATCTCTTCAACGATCTCGATCCGGCGAAGCAAAAGGAGCGCGACGACCTGATCGACTGGGCCTATATGGTCGCGAAAGAAGATCTCGACATATGCCACGCCGTGCAGGCCAATCTCGAGGCCGGCATCTACGATCGCGGCCGACTGTCGTCGATCCATGAAAACGGCGTCATCCAGTTTCAGGAACTGGTGGCCGCCGCGCATCAGCGCCATGCCGCGCGCTAGAATAAACTGACGTGAATATCGAAGGGCGGGCCATTGGCCCGCCCTTCGTCGTTTCAGGAGATCAGAGCGAGACGCCGCCGCCGACGATCACGACCTGACCGCTGATGTAGTTCGATTCCGGCGTGCAGAAGAGATAGACGCCGTCGGCCGCTTCTTCGGGCGTGCCGGCGCGGCCGAGCGGGATCATCTGCTTTTCCATCGCGTCGATGAAGGCGGGCTGAACGCCGACGGCGATCTTGCGGCCTTCGACGTCGATATTCGCGCCCTCGCCCGTCAGCGGCTGGGTGAGGCGCGTCTTGATGAAGCCGAAGGCCACGCAATTGACGTTGACCTTGTAGCGGCCCCATTCCTTGGACATGGTTTTCGTCATGCCGACAAGTCCCGCCTTGGCGGAGGAATAGCTGACCTGCCCCGTATTGCCGCCGAGGCCGGCGACGGAGGAGATATTGACGATCTTGCGGAAGACCTCGCGGCCTTCCTGCGCCTCCGTTTTGGCAAAGACGCGGATCGGCTCGGCGGCCGCGCGCAGGATGCGGAAGGGCGCGGTGAGGTGAACGGCGAGCATCGCTTCGAACTGCTCGTCCGTCATTTTCTGGATGACGCTGTCCCAGGTATAGCCCGCATTGTTGACGATGATGTCGAGGCCCTTGTAGTTGTCGAGCGCCGTCTGCACGAAGCGCTCGCCGAAATCGGGCGCCGTCACGCTGCCGATGCAGGCGACCGCCTCGCCGCCCGTTGCGCGGATTGCGCCGACGACTTCTTCGGCCGGAGCCGCATCCATGTCGTTGACGACGACGCGCGCGCCCTCGCCCGCGAGCTTCAGCGCCAATGCGCGGCCGATGCCGCGGCCGGAGCCGGAAATAAGCGCGACCTTGCCTTCAAGTTTCTTCACGGTTCAATCCTCAATCGATAAGGGCGACGACAGCCTCGCCCAGGAGTTTTGCTTCGCTCTTCTGGTCCGCGGCGACGAGTTCGAGCCGGGCGCGTTTTTCGCCCGCTTCCTCGAAGCGGCCGACCAGTTTCGCCGTGCATGTGATTTCCGAGCCGAGCGCCGTGATCGAGGCAAAGCGCGTGCTGAAGCTGCGCAGCCTCGATTGGGGCACGAGATCTGTCACGAGCCGGCCGAGAAAGGCCATGGACAACATGCCGTGGGCGAAAACATCCGGCATGCCCGCCGCCCTGGCGAAGTCGATATCGACATGGATCGGATTGTGATCGCCGGACGCTCCGCAATAGAGCGCGAGCATGTGGCGGGTGATCGGGTCCGCCGTCAGACTTCCCACCACGGCGCCTTCGGCCGCCGTTCTGATATCGGTCATGTGTTCTCTCCTATCCGTTCCGCACGACGAGCGAGCGGCGCATGTCGACAACGTGGACGCCGTCCTGATTGTGTCCCGCCGTTTCCATGACGATAAATTCGAGCGCGCCGCCCTTCTTGTCGTAAATGTCGGAGATGCGGGAGCGGAAGGTGATGCGGTCGCCGGCGCAGACTGGCGCGTGATAGGTAAAGCTCTGCTCACCATGAAGAACGCGGCCGATGTAGACGCCCAGAAGCTCGATGGAATCCATCGGATTGTCGCGATCCATCTCCAGGCAGAAGAGGAAGGTCGGCGGCGCGGGGAGCGCGCGGTACCCGGCCTTGCGGGCGGCTTCTTCGTCGGAGTAGATCGGGTCCGTGTTGCCGGTCGCCTTGGCGAAAAAGCGCAAGCGTCCCTTCTCCACTTCCGCCGTCGACGGCGCGAATTCGTGACCGATGAATTTGCGGTCGATCATCGGGCGTCTCCCTTGCGTTCATACATGGTTACGACGCAGGCGCCGCCGAGACCCAGATTGTGCTGCAAGCCGACGCGCGCGCCTTCGACCTGTCTCGCACCCGCCGTGCCGCGCAACTGCCAGACGATTTCCGCGCATTGGCCAAGGCCCGTCGCGCCGAGAGGGTGGCCTTTCGACAGGAGGCCGCCCGAGGGGTTCGTCACCACCTTGCCGCCATAGGTGTTGTCGCCGTCCCAGACGAATTTTTCGGCACCGCCTTCGGCGCAAAGGCCGAGGCCTTCATAGGTGATGATTTCATTCGTCGTGAAGCAGTCGTGCAGCTCCACCACGTCGATGTCGTCCGGGCCGATGCCCGCCTGGCTGTAGACGCGCTCCGCCGCTTCCCTCGTCATGTCGGCGCCCACGGCCTTGATGAGGCTGCGGTCGGCGAAGGTCGAAGGCCGGTCGGTCGTCATGGCCTGACCTGCGATGACGATGCTCGCATCGAGCCCCATCTTGCGCGCAAATTCCTCGCTGCACAGAATGGCGGCGGCCGCGCCGGAACTCGGCGGGCAGCACTGGTGCCGCGTCAGGTTGAGAAACATTTTCGGCGATTGCAGCACGTCATCGACGCTGAGCGGCGTGCGGAAGATCGCGCGCTCATTGTGGAGAGCATGGCGGCTCGCCTTCTCGCGCACCTTGGCGAAGGTTTCGTTCCGCGCGCCGTATTTCTGCTGATACTCGAAGCCCGCGCCGCCGAAAAGGCGCAGCGCCATCGGCACGGCTTCGGCGCCTTCGAAACTTTCATTCGCGACGCTCAGAAAATCGTCGAGCGGACCCGGCCTGTCGTTGAACAGGGACGACAGCGCGCCCGGAGACATCTGCTCGAAGCCGAGCGCCAGCGCGCATTCGACCATGCCGCTTTCGACCGCCTGGCGCGCAAGGAAAAGCGCCGAGGAACCCGTCGAGCAATTATTGTTGACGTTAACGACGGGAATGCCCGAGAGGCCCACCTTGTAGAGCGCCGCCTGTCCGGCGGTGGAGTCGCCATAGACCCAGCCCACATAGGCCTGTTCGACCGCCTCGTATGAAAGGCCCGCGTCGCGGAGCGCGAGGCGCACGGCGTCCGCCCCCATTTCATTATAGGGCGCGGCAGCGCCCGGCTTCACGAAGGGGAGCATTCCCACTCCGGCCACAACAACGCGATTGCTCATTGTCCGCCTCGTTAGTTGACGTTTCGGGTTTCGTCGGCCCAATAGGGCTTTCGAAGATCGGCCTTCAGGATTTTTCCGGCGCCGGATTTCGGCAGCGCTTCCTGCCTGACATCGACGCTGCGCGGGCATTTGTAGCCGGCGATCAAAGTCTTGCTGTGCTGCATCAGCTCGTCGGCGGAAAGCGCCTGCCCCGCTCTCGGCACGACGATGGCATGGACGCGCTCTCCCCATCTTTCGTCGGGCACGCCGATGACCGCACATTCGCCGACGCCCGGATGCTGCATCAGCGCGTTCTCGACCTCGGCCGAATAGACGTTCTCGCCGCCCGATACGATCATGTCCTTGACGCGATCGACGACGTAGAGGAAGCCGTCCTCGTCCAGATATCCGCCGTCGCCCGTTCTCACCCAGCCGTCGACAAGTGTGGCCGCCGTCTGTTCGGGCTTGTTCCAGTAGCCGCGCATGGCGTTCGGCCCGCGCACGGTGATCTCGCCCACCTGCCCGCGCGGCAGTTCGCGCCCATCGGCATCGACAATGCGAAGTTCGACGCAGATGCCGGGGCGGCCGGCCGAGCGCAGCTTGCCCGCGCGCGGTCCCTCGAAGACATGCCATTCCGGACCGAGCAGCGTCGCAAGCGGCGCAAGCTCGGTTTGGCCATAGCCTTGCGTGAAGGCGACGCTCGGAAGCCGCTTCAACGCCTCCGTCAGCAGCGCTTCGGCCATGGGCGAGGCGCCATAAAGGATGCCTTTCCAGGACGAAATGTCATGTTTGCCGAATTCCGAGCTGTCGAGCAGCATGCGGATCATGGTCGGCACGAGGAGCGTATGCGTGGCCTTGTGCTCTGCGATCTGGCGCAACAGGGCCGCGGGCTCGAAGGCCGGCAAGAACACGTGCGACCCGCCGAAGATCGATGCGGCATTGCTGAGGCCGACATCGGCGAGGTGAAACATCGGCGCCGCATGCAGATAGCGGACGGATGAATCGTAACCGATGCCCGCGCCGACGCAGAGCGCGCCCGTCCAGAGGTTCTGATGCGAAAGCATCACGCCCTTGGGAAAGCCGGTCGTGCCCCCGGTGTAGAAAATCCCGGCAAGATCGTCGCCGCCGTGGCCCGCATCGGGGGCGGGCGAAGCCTCGGCAATCATCGCCTCATAGCTTTTAAGCCCCGCAGGCGCCGGTCCGTCGCCCGCGTAAACGACATGCGCGATGGTTTCGCAGATATCGCCGACGGCGCGGCCCGTTTCGAGAAACGTGTCGTCGAGGACCAGTATCGTCGCACCGGCATCCTCGATCGAATAGACGTGCTCGGGCACCGACCAGCGCGTGTTCATCGGCAGGATGACGGCGCCAGCCCAGGCGACGGCGAAATAGAGTTCGAAATAGCGGTCGGAGTTCATGGACAGAACGGCGACGCGGTCGCCCGGCTTCACGCCCAGATCGCGCAGCGCGCCTGCGAACCGGGCTACCCGCTCCCTCACTTCCGCCCAGCTATGGCTGCGTCCGGCGCAGATGGTGGCGACGGCACCCGGCGTCGTGGCCGCGGCGCGATGAAGTGCCTGCGTCAGATACATCCTGTCCTCCCCCTCCCGGCGTTTTCCGGAATTCTACTTTTGAGTAACTTATGTTCTTCAGAGTATCTTGTCAAACAGGGTGAAGCCCCTATGCTCCCCACCATCGGTCATGGAGTTGGAATCATGCGAGGCGGCGTCATCAGTTCGCCCTGGAAGAAATCGCCCGAGCGAAAGCAGGAGCGCGCGCTGAAACGCGAGGCTGTGCTGGCGGCGGCGGCGCATGTCTTTGCGGAGAACGGCTATCACCGCGCCTCGCTCGACGAGGTCGCGCGCATCCTCAATGTGACGAAGCCGACGCTTTATTATTATTTCAAGAACAAGGAGGCGATGCTCTTCGCCTGCATCGAGCACGGGCTTGAGATGTTCCGCAGCGAGGCGTCAGGCCCGTCCGCAAAGGCGAAGAACGGGCTTCAGCGGCTGACCGCCTATCTCAAGCGCTATGCCGCAGTGATCGAATCCGATTTCGGACGCTGCACGGTCAGGATAAGCGATTCCGAACTATCGGAACCGAGCAGCCGCAAGATCAGGCGGATCAAATCGGAAATCGACCGCGAGCTTCGCCAGCTCGTCGCCGACGGACAGGCGGATGGGTCGATCGCCGTCACCGATCCGCAGATCACCGCGCTCGCGCTTGCCGGCGCGCTCAATTCGATCGCGTTCTGGCGGCATCAGGACCCCGACCTGCCGGTGGATAAAACCGTCGACGAATACATCCATCTGCTGGTGAACGGCCTTGCGCCGCGGACTTCACAGGCCAGAAAATAGGCCCGTCCTCCGTTAACCGGACACAATTCGGCTCGCGCGCCTTTCACCAGGCGCGCTTTTGCATGGGCCGATACAGGCCCAGGCGTTACTTCTTGCCCTTGGGCGGGGTCTGGCGGTTCTTGTCGCCGGTCGGGAAGACCGAAGTGGTCGTCGCTGCAACCTTCTTCGATTTGTCCTGCTTCGGCTTCTTCTTCTCGCGATTGCTTTTCATCTGACCCTTGGCCATGACGAATCTCCCGTTTGATCGCCCGCATTCGGGCTTCGAATCGGCAGGTTACAGCGGTTAACGGGCCCGCGCCCGCGAATTCGTCGCATTGAGCATGGAGCGATAAACCTTGCTCTTTCGGCCGTCGGGCCTCATACAGGGCCATTCTCAGCACAGCGACAGAGCCGCCGCGACGCAAGCGATGCGTCGCCTATGGAGCGCCCAATGGAAAGTCACAAGTTCAAGGTCGGCGAGACGGTGGAATTCCATCCCGGCGGTTCGTATCTGGCCAAAACGCGTGGCCTCTATACCGTCGTGCGGCTGCTGCCTTCGGAAGGGCTTGGCTATCAGTATCGCGTGAAGAACGTCACCGACGGCCATGAGCGCATCGTCCGCGAAGGCCAGATCGACTGATTTCGCTTCGCGCGGACTTTCCTCACTGAACGGGAAAAGGCGGCGGCGCGGGCAACAGCCCCAGCTCGACCATCATGCCCACATCGTCGCGGCAGGCGCGATGCGAGGTGATGAGGCCGTCCTTCAATGTCCACCAGTGAATGTGGCGCTGCGTGAATGTCTTGTTCGTCGGCGGCACGCCCATCAGCAGGCCGCCATCGATCGGAATGTCGGGCGCGCCTATGTGCTTCAGCGTCCGCTCAAATCGGGCAATGACGCAATCGTCCACCGCGACGATGTCCTTGATGCCCGTGTCGTCGCCCAGTTGTTCGTAGGTCTTGAAAATATTGCCGAAGACCATGCGGAAGCGTTCGGGCCCGCCAGCACGACCGTGATTATGTGCGTCGTCGGCGAAATATGAGACGACACAATCCAGATCGCGCCGCAAAAAGGCTTCCTGCTGGGCGCGTATGACGGCGATGTTGCGCTCCTGCTCGGCCGTGCCCGTGACGTTGCGATGCTCCACAGGCGCCTCATGCACATTGGCGGGTTCCGCGACCAGGGGAATGGCCGGGAGCAGGCCGAGCTGCATCATCATGCTCATGTCGTCGCGGTTGGCGCGGTGTTCGACAATGAGGCCGTTCTTCAGGGTCCACCAGTGGATGTGCTGCACGGCGAAGCGCTTGCCCGTGGGCGGCACGCCGATCAGCAGCCCGCCATCGACAGGCAGGCGGCCCACGCCCAGATGGGTGCCGGAATAGATGCCTCGCTCGATGACGCAATCGCCAACGGCAACCGTCTCCTTCGATACGAGGCTCGCGTCGGGAAAGCGCGTCCAGATATCCTGATGCACCATTCTTATCCCGGCATGCCCGACACGGCGGCCGAAGTTGACAATGTCCTTGTCGAAGCAACTGAGAACGCCCTCTTCATCGTGCCGGTTGAAAGCCTCCGCTCTTGCGTGGCTGACCGCGATGTTGCGCTCTTGAAGACTGCTCATACGAATGCCCTCCGGTTCTGGAATGGGCTAGTAATTGCGGAGCCGGTCGGAGACGTCTTGTATGTTTCCGACACGGGGCAGAAGCGCCCGGGGGCTCGTTTCCGCAAGCGCTCGCACGTCCCTGTTGAAATGGGCCTGATCGGAATAGCCCGCACTCAGCGCGGCGGCGACGAAGCTCTTGCCCGATTTCGCGCTATGTATCGCATGTCGGAGACGAAGGATTCGGGCATATTGCTTGGGCGTCAATCCGAACCAATCCTCGAACTGCCGCCCCAGTTGCCGCTCCGAAAGTTCGGCCGCCGTAGCGGCTGCCTGCACCGACGCGCCACGACGCAACACCGCTTCCGCGGCGACCATGCGCGCATCCATCAAGCGGGTAGAGAAATGATCGGCGGGACGAACCAGTGCCGAAGCCCCGCCCGCATGGAACATTTCGCAAAGCGGACCGGCAAAACGCGCGCCGATCTCATCCAGCGGAATGCGCCGGTCCGTCAGCTCATGCAGCGGCACGCCGAGCCAAGTGCGCGCAACGAGCGGATCGATGTTCACGATTTGAAAAATTCGGTCGGCAGCGGTGGTCGGCTGCGCCCTGCTTTGCGGACCTGTGAGCCACAGACGTTCGTCAACCCAGAGAAGATCGCAGCATACGTCCGGCAGGGAAATGCGCCCGGGCTGCCCTCTGACCTGCACGAACATGACGGCGCTCAGCGCACCAATATCGTATCGACCTGCCATCTCCGACGTTCCGCCACCACCGTGGTATGCGGAGCATCATCACCCGATGGGAAGGCCCCAGGCAAGCGGCTTCGGCAGCTTCGCCGCATCGTCCGGTGGGCTCAACCGACGAGCTGATACTCGTCGAGGTCGAAATGGCGCATCTGCCACCAGTAGCGGGCGGTGAAGCTCGACCAGTTGTTGGTGACCTTGCCGGCGGCGTTCTTGTACCAGCTTGAGCATCCGGCCGCCCAGACGGTCTTCTGCATGTCGTGCTGGAGTTCGCGGTTGAAGGCGTCTTCGGCCGCCTTGCGCACATCCATGTAGCGCACCTTGGGGTTCTTCAGCGCGTCGACCGCTTGCAGGATGTAGTTGATCTGGCATTCGAGCATGAAGATGATCGAGTTGTGGCCGAGATTGGTGTTCGGCCCGTAGAGCATGAAGAAGTTCGGGAAGCCCGCGATCGCAACGCCGCGATGCGCTTCCGCGCCGTCCTTCCACACATCGTTGAGCGTGACGCCGCTGCGGCCCGTGACTTTCATCGGCGCGAGGAACTCCATCGTCTCGAAGCCGGTCGAGAAGATGATGACGTCGGCAGGATGCGTCTTGCCGTCCTCGGTGACGATTCCCTCGGCGGTGGCGCGCGCGATGTGGCTCGTCACGACCTCGACATTGGGGCGCGCAATCGCCGGATACCAGTCGTTCGACAGCAGGATGCGCTTGCAGCCGGCCGGGTAGTCGGGCGTCAGAACCTCGCGGAGTTCGGGATCGGAAATATGGGTCTCGATTTCCTTCCGCCCCGCCTTCTCGAAGAGCTTGCTGAAGAAACTGTCCTTGATGAAGGCGAGGTAATTGCGTTCCAGCGTCAGATAGATCATGTAGCGGTGGAGCCGGACGATCCAGGGGAAGCGTTTGAACAGGGCTTTCTCGCGCTCCGTATAGGGACGGTCCGCCTTGGGCACGACCCAGTTCGGGGAACGCTGGAAGATCGAGAGCTTCTTCACCTTGGGCGCGATCTCGGGCACGAACTGGATGGCGCTCGCGCCGTTGCCGATGACGGCGACGTTCTTGCCCGTCAGGTCGACGCTCGTATCCCAGCGCGCGGAGTGAAACTTCTTGCCGGCAAAGGCGTCGAGGCCTTCGATCTTCGGATAGGCCGGGCGGTTCAGCTGGCCCGTGCCGGAGACGACGACATTCGCGGTGATTTCCTCGCCTTCCGTCGTGCGGATGCGCCAGATGCCCTCCGCTTCGTCGAAGGTCGCCTCGGCGACTTCAGTGTTGAAGCGGATGAAGGGCGCGAGGCCATATTTCCGCGCCACCTGTTTCATGTAGTCGTGGATTTCGGGTTGCAGCGCGAATTTGCGCGACCAGTCGGCTTTCGGCTCGAAGGAAAAGGAATAGAGGTGCGAGGGCACGTCGCAGCCCGAGCCCGGATAGATGTTGTCGCGCCAGGTGCCGCCGACTTCACTGCCCTTTTCCAGCACGACGAAACTGTCGATGCCGTGGCGGCGAAGCTGCGCGGCCATGCCGAGACCGCCCATGCCGGCGCCGAGAATGGCGATCTTCACGGTGCGTGTCGGCTTGACGATTGCCGATCCGCGCGGTCCTTGCGATAGCGACACTGCTCTCTCCCTCGTTCCGATTTTCCTGAGGTCGCCGCCAGAGGACGCCAAGCGTCGTCTAGGGCTTATACCCTAGATTTTATAGACGAGTGTCATGCTGGAAACAATGCAGTGCCGGGCGAAGGCGCGGCAAGAAAAAACGGGGCCCGCGGTCGCCCGCGAGCCCCGTCCCCGCCGGTCCCCCCTCAGAAGCGGTAGCCGACGCCCGCGCCAATGATCCAAGGATCGAGATTGACCTTGGCCGTCACGGCGCCGCCGTTCACCGACACGTCGGTGCGGAGGAAGATTTTCTTCACGTCGAGGTTGAGCGACCAGTTGCCGACCAGGGCGTAGTCGACGCCCGCCTGCAAGGCATAGCCGATGTGGTTCTGGTAGCTGACGTTGTGGATGGCGCCGCCGGGCGCGTCCTCGTTGAAGAAGAAGGTGTAGTTGAGGCCGGCGCCCAGATAGGGGCTGAAGCGCTCCTTCGGCAGGAAGTGATACTGAGCCGTCAGCGTCGGCGGCAGCAGGCTGACCTTGCCGAGGCTGGTGCCGCTCGGCGTCCAGGTCACCTTGTGGCGCGTCGTCGCCGCGATCAGCTCGAGGGCGATATTGTCGGTGATGAAATAGCTGCCATCGACTTCCGGAACGAAATCGTTCGAGATGTCCGTGCTGCCGCCGGCCGAGACGTCGGCATTGTCGCGCGGCATCACATAGAGACCACGCAGGCGCACGACAAAATCGCCCGCCGATTTCGTCTTGAAGCCGGTGTCGTCGGCACTGGCCGCAGTTGCGAGAGCCGTGCTGCCGAGAAGGGCCGCCAATGCGATGGCGGCATATTTGGAAGTCTTGTTGCCTGACATTCTGTTCTCCGTTCTCCCGCACCGAAAAGCGGTGCGTATTTGTCGGCAACAGTGTCTCCGAATAACCGCAATTTTAATGTGGTCATTCTGTCGCAGATGCTGCGGGGCGTTGTCACATACGTAACTTCACCTAATCGCTTCGAGAATGTGCTGATAGGCGCGCACCTGCTGCACGAAGCGGAGCGCCTGACCGCTTCTGGCCGGACCGTATTTCAGACTGTCGGCATGTTCCGGCTGCTGAAGCATCGGCAGGACGCGGCGCATGCTGGACCAGCGGTTCTTGTCGAGGCCCTGCCGTTCGGCAAGAAGGCGCGCATCCATCAGGTGCGCAAATCCCATATTGTAGGCAGCGAGCGCGAACCAAAGACGGTCGGGCTCGACAACGCCTTCCGGCAGGCGACTTTTCAGATCGGCGATATAGCGCGCGCCCGCATAAATGCTCTCGATGGGATCGAGGCGGTCGACGCCGCCGAGATGGCCGGCGGTGTCTTCCGTCAGCATCATGATGCCGCGCACGCCGGTATGGCTCGTCGCATCCGGGTCCCAATGGGATTCCTGATAGGCGACGGCGGCGATCACCTGCCAGGGCAGGCCCGTTTCGCGCGCGGCGTCGCGCATCGCCTTTTCATAGTCGGGCAGCGTATCCACGATCGCATCCTGAAAGGCGCTGACATCGACATAGTCGAACGCCGGCAGGAAGCCGAAGAAGCGTTTCGCAATGTCGCCGAGCGCGCCCGACTTCGACATGCCCGCCATCCACGTCTTCAGGAATTTCGCCAGATCTTCCGATCCCGGCGCCATGAGCCAGGCAAGCGGCTCTTCGCCCGTCAGTGGAAAGGCTTCGACGAGCTGCGGGTAGTAGGGATTGTTGACCTGAAGTTCGAGCGTATTCGCCACCGTGCAGTCGAGCCGGCCGGAGGCAACCACTTCCAGAAGTTTCTCGACCGGCTCGCGCGTCGGGCCGACAAAAAGCCCGTCAACCTCGCCGACCAGAGCGAGCGCCGCATCGCCGCCCGCCGTGCCTTCGCTCACCGCGAGTTTGAGGCCCGCGAGATCCTTCGGCGTTTTCGGCAGCTTGATGTCGCGGTTGCAGACGACAAGCTCGCGCACGGGCTGATAGCCGGGACCGATCAGAAATTTCTCGCGCCGCTCATCCGTGGCGACGAGACCGGCGGCGGCGATCTGCCCCTTGCTCGCGGCCAGCGCGGCGGTGATCTCGGCTTCCGTCCTGTAGACGCGATACTCGACATCGACGCCCAGCGCCTTGCCGAGTTCCTGGGTCAGCACATATTCGTAGCCCGTCTGGCCGTCGGCGCCGAGGTAGTAGGTCGTCGGCGCGACGCGGGTGAGGACGACGAGATGGCCGGACGATCTGATGGCGTCGAGGCCTTGCGCGACCGGACGCTCGTAATTCATGTACCAGATGAGATTCCCGGCGGCGAAGGCGAGAAGCGCCAGCACGACGAGATATGGCATGCGCCTGTTGCGCCATGGCGGATCGAAGACGTGCAGCGCATGCCTGAATTTTCTCACAGTCTCGCGCAAATTTCCCGGCACGCCGCAAACCGCCCTTTCTGAACCGGCGGCAATCTAGCATGAGGCGGCGCGGCGCAAGAAAAACAAAGGCCCGCGAGGGATACCCCCCGCGGGCCTTTCTCGTTTCGGCGTTAACGCTTACTTGCCCTTGGGGGCCTGATTGAACGGCAGGTCCTTGTCGACGCGGACATCCTGCGGCATGCCGAGAACGCGCTCGGCGACGATATTGCGGAGAATCTCGTCGGTGCCGCCGGCGATGCGGTAGCCCGCCGCGCCGAGCCACTGTTCGGTATAGGCGCCTTCCTCGGCCGAAATCTTCCGGTCACGGATGATGCCGCCCATGTCCTGAAGGTCCATGCCGAAGGAACCGAGGTCCTGCATCTTCTTGGCCGCGATGATCTTGGAGATCGAGCTTTCCGGTCCGGGGGTCTCGCCCTTGGAAAGCGCGGTGAGCGTGCGGAAGCGCGTGAACTTCAGGCCCTGCGCCTGCACATACCAGTCGGCGATGCGCTCGCGCACGGCGCCGTTGGCGATGGCGGGCTTGCCATCGATCTCGGTGTCGCGGGCGAGCTTGATGAGCTCGGCCACGTCGGCATTGCCCTGGCTGCCGCCGACCGCGAGGCGTTCGTTCATCAGCGTCGTCAGCGCGACCTTCCAGCCGTCGCCGACCTTGCCGAGACGCTGGCTGTCCTTGACGCGGACATTGGTGAAGAAGACTTCGTTGAAGTTCGCATCGCCCGACATCTGCTTGATCGGACGGACTTCGATGCCCGGGCTCTTCATGTCGATATAGAACATGGTGAGGCCCTTGTGCTTCGGAACCGTCGGGTCGGTGCGGACGAGCACGATGCCGTAGTCGCAATAATGCGCGCCGGAGGTCCAGACCTTCTGGCCGTTGATGACCCACTCGTCGCCATCCTTTTCGGCGCGGGTGCGCAGGCCCGCAACGTCCGAACCGCCAGCGGGCTCGGAGAAGAGCTGGCACCAGATCTCATCGCCGCGGACGGCGGGCTTCACATAACGCTGCTTGGCGTCTTCCGGTCCCCAGGTCATCAGGGTCGGGATGCACATGCCGAGGCCGATGGCGAAGACGCCGCCGGGGACGGCGTAGTTCGCCTCTTCCTGACCGTAGATGACGTTCTGGATGGTGGTGCCGCCGCCGCCGCCCCACTCCTTGGGCCAGGTGATGCAGGCATAGCCCGCTTCGGCCTTCTTCGCCTGCCATTCCTTCGAGCGCTTCAGCAGCTCTTCAAGCGTCTTGGCCTGCTCGGCGTCCTTCGCCTCGGAGCGGCGGGTGGCGTTCTTGTCCAGCCATGCACGAACCTGAGCGCGGTAGGCGGCTTCTTCCGGTGTGTCGTTGAAATCCATGATGAGGTTCCGTTTTGAATGTCTGGGCGCGGATCAGGCGGCGTTCTTGGCTTCGAGGCGCGCGGCGAGCTTTTCCTTCCACTGCACGGTGCTGCCGACGACAAGCGCCAGAAGCTTCGCGCGGCGGTAGTGGAACTGGGTGTTGGCTTCCCAGGTGTAGCCGATGCCGCCATGCGTCTGCAGGCTCTCCTGCGCGGCGAAGACATAGGCATCCGACCCCGCGATGCGCGAGGCGGCCGCCGCTTCCGGCAATTCCGCGCCTTCGTCGTTCAGCATCATCGCGCCGAAATAGGCATTCGACTTTGCCAGTTCCTTCTTCACATACATGTCGGCGAGCTTGTGCTTGATCGCCTGGTAGGAGCCGATCTGGCGGCCGAAGGCATAGCGCTCCAGCGAATAGTCGCGCGCCATTTCGATCGCCGCTTCCGATCCGCCGACCTGCTCGAAGGCAAAGAGCACGGCGGCGCCGTCGAGCACGCGGGAGAGCTGCGACCAGCCCTGGCCCGCCGGGCCCATGAGTTCGGCGGGGGCGTCCTTGAAGGTGATGCGCGCCTGGCTGCGCGTCGGGTCGATGGTGCGGAGCACTTCGCGCGTAACGCCCGCGCCCTTCAGATCGACGATGGCGAGCGAGATCGCCTGATCGCCCGAACCGCCCGAATTGACGACGACGACGGCGACATCGGCCACGTCGCCATCCGGCACGGGCAGCTTCTCGCCGCTGATCTTGCCGCCTGCGAACTTCGTCGCGATGTTGCGCGGGCTCGCGGCATGCGTGCCTTCCGACAGCGCCAACGTGCCGATGATCTCGCCGGCGGCGAGCTTGGGCAGCCAGGTCTCCTTCTGCTTCTCGGTGCCGAAGAGCTTGATCGCTTCCGAGGCGAGGTAGACCGAAGAGGCGAAGGGCACGGGCGCGGCAGCGCGGCCGAGTTCTTCGGCGATGACGCAAAGCTCAAGCGCGCCGAGGCCGAGGCCGCCGTAAGCCTCCGGGATCGCGGTGCCGGTGAGGCCCATGTCGACGAGGCCCTTCCAGACTTCCTTCGCATAGGGCTCGTCGCCGTTCAGAATGCGGCGCGGCACCGTGTAGGGGCATTTGTCGGTCAGGAACTTGCGGACCTGCTCCTTGAGCATTTTCTGGTCATCGGAAAAATCGAAATTCATGGACACCTCCCAAGGTCACGATGGCTTTCGGCGAGGCCCTTATGACCGACACCCAAATTCCACCGCGCAGCCTTTACGGCCGAGATTTGTTGATGGACCACCGCTGCAACGCGCAGCCCGCATCCGGTTGGCGCGCATTGTCCCCGACATTTCACGCGCTGAAAAGGGCTTACTTACAATGAGATAGGAGAGGTCGCCTTGACGCCGCGTCCGCTTGGACCACGCGGCAGCGGGGCCATGGGCGTGCCGCTTGACAGGAGGCGGAGGAGGTCTTATTTAACCACTTGGTTATTTACTGTTTCCGGTTATGTGTCATGCCGACCGACCAGTTGAGCATCACCCTTTCGGCCCTTGCCGATCCGACAAGGCGCGCGATTCTCGCCCGGCTGTCGCTCGGCGAAGCCTCCGTGGGCGAACTTTCCAAACCCTTCGACATGAGCGGCCCGGCCATTTCCAAGCACCTCAAAGTGCTGGAGCGCGCCGGCCTCATCACGCGCGGGCGGGAGGCGCAGTGGCGGCCATGCCGTCTCCAGGCCGGACCGCTGAAGGATGTGGCGAACTGGGTCGAGCATTATCGACTGTTCTGGGAACAGAGCTTCGACAGGCTCGATGCCTATCTGGCCGAAGTGCAGGCCAATGACAAAAGCCCGAGACGCGGCAAGTAGCGCGGGCGCAGACAGCAAACGGGAGGAAAGATGGCGATGGCAGAAGGCGCCGCCGAGGCGCGGCAGAGCGAGGGCGAACTCGTCATCACACGCATGTTCGATGCGCCGCGCGAACTCGTTTTCAGGATGTGGACCGACCCTCGGCATCTCCTGCAATGGTGGGGACCGCGCCACCACCCGGCCGTCCATGCAGAACACGATGTGCGCCCCGGAGGCGCGTGGCGCGCCTGCCTGCGTTCGGTCGAAGGCGGCCCCGATCTCTGGCAGGGCGGACGCTATATCGAGGTCGATGCGCCGGGGCGGCTTGTCTATAGTTTCGCCTGGGACGAAGCTCATCCGGCGCATGGCCACGAGATGCGCGTGGAACTGACCTTCAAGGCCATCGACGGAAAGACGGAGATGAGCTTCCGTCAGACGAAGCTGCCCTCGGTCGCGGAACGCGACGGACACAGGGGCGGATGGACCAGCACATTCGACCGGCTGGACGATTATCTGCGCCTGACGACGGCCTGACGGCCCTGCCCATTCCGATCCCGACGAGGCAACAATGCTTAAAACCATCATCGTCATTGCCGCTGTCATCGCGGTCGCGATCGCCGCCCTCTTCATTTATGCGGCGACCAGGCCCGATTCATTCAGCATCCAGCGGTCCGCCACCATCAAGGCCGGACCGGAAAGAATATTCGGCTTCATCGACGATTTTCGCGAATGGACCAAGTGGTCGCCCTACGAGCAGGTCGATGCGGATCTGAAGCGCAGCTACAGCGGCGCGGAACACGGCGTCGGAGCGGTCTACAGCTGGTCGGGCAAAAAGATCGGCGACGGGCGCATGGAAATCCTGGAGAGCGACGCACCCTCGCGGATCGTCATCAAACTCGATTTCATGTCGCCATTCGAAGCGCATAATATCGCGCAGTTCACGCTCAGCCCCAAAGGCGACGCAACGGAGGTCACGTGGGAGATGCATGGCCCCTCCAGCTTCTTCTCGAAAGTGGCGGGCGTCTTTTTCAACATCGACAAAATCGTCGGCAAGGATTTCGAGGCAGGTCTGAACAATCTGAAAGCCGCCGCAGAACAGGGAGAAGGCAAATGATACTCGTTACCCGGACACTGGCCGCCGCCGCATTGGCCGCGCTTATTTCGCTGCCGGCCGTGGCGGCCGAAACGCCGCCCGCCCCTGCCGGCGTCTACAAGCTCGACAAGTCGCATGGGAGCCTCATCGTGCGGCTGAGCCATATGTCCTTCTCGAACTATACGGCGCGCTTCACGCGGTTCGACGTCGATCTCGACATCGATCCGAAGCATCCCGAGCGCGCGAAACTCGACGTGACAATCGATCCTCTTTCCATCGACGCCGACAATGCACCGACAGGTTTCCTCGATGAGTTGCGCGGGCCGGACTGGCTCTTCGCGTCGAAATATCCGAAGATCACCTATCGCTCGACCAAGATAGAACGCACCGGAAAGAAGACGGCGCGCATCACCGGCGATCTCACGCTGCACGGTCAGACGCATCCCGTTATTCTCAACGCGACGTTCAATGGCGGTTATCCGGGTTTCGAAATGGACCCCAATGCGCGCATCGGCTTTTCGGTGCACGGAAAATTCAGCCGCTCCGCTTTCGGCATTTCCTATGGCGTGATGCCGCCCAATTCGATCATGGGCGTCAGCGACGAAGTGGAAGTCATCGTCGAGGCGGAGATGACCGGGCCGGCCTGGAAAAAACCGGCGAAGTGAATGAGAGGAATTGCGAGATGACGCTGACGCTCTACTACCATCCGCTATCGTCGTTCTGCCACAAGGTGCTGATCGCGCTTTACGAGAACGACACGCCCTTCATGCCGCATTTCGTGGACCTGCAGGATGCGACGGCGGCGGCGAACTTCAAGAAGATGTGGCCGGTCGGTAGATTTCCGGTTCTGCATGACAGCGCGGGCGACAGGATGGTGCCGGAATCGAGCATCATCATCGAATATCTCGCCCAGCATTATCCGGGCAAATCAAAGCTGATGCCGGACGACCCCGATCTCGCGCGGCAGATGCGGATGCGCGACCGCTTCTTCGATCTTTATCTGCATGTGCCCATGCAGAAGATCATCACCGATCGTCTGCGGCCGGAAGGGAGGAACGATCCCCACGGCGTCGAGGAAGCGAGGGCCATGCACCGGACTTCGCTCGGCATGCTGGAACAGGAAATTGGCTCGAAGAGATGGATCATGGGCGACACATTCACCATGGCCGATTGCGCGGCGGCGCCGGCGCTCTTTTATACCGACATGACGATGCCGCTGGGCGACACCTACAAGAATGTCGCGGCCTATCTGCGGCGGTTGAAGGAGCGCCCCTCCTATGCGCGCGTGCTGAAGGAAGCCGAGCCCTATTTCTCGATGGTGCCGCAATAGCTGTTGCGGCGGGCGACTTCAATCGATGGGCGTAATCGGTGCGCCCGCGCCGGGGCGAAAACAGGCCTGGTCTTCCTCGTCCCCGAGGTTCTGCTTCAGCCGATCCAGAAGGGACAGAAGCGTCGCCATGTCTTTCGGCGTCATGTTTTCGAGAGCCGTATCGAACATGCCGCGGGCCGCTTCCCACATGGGTTCGTCAAGCGCCTTGGCGGCCTCGGTCAGATGGACGCGGCGAACGCGGCGGTCCATCGGATCAGGCTTGCGGACGATCAGGCCCAGTTCCTCCACCCGATCGAGCAGGCGGCCGAGCGGAGCCTTGTCCATTCCGACCTCGTCGGCGAGTTCGGTCTGGGTGAGCCCGTCCCTGGCATAGAGCGAAGTCAGCACCCGGCATTGCGCCGGACTGATGCCGGTGCCCGAATCCCGCAAGTGCCGGCTCCATGAGCGCTGGAACAGGCGGAAGACATCGTGCAGCGCCCAGCCGAATGCGCGCCGCACGGCTTCATTCGCGTCATCCGATCCGGGTGCCGAAGATGTCAAATTGAGCCTTCCATATCGTAACCGTGGTTACTATACTCACGTACACTATTGATCGCCGGCGTTCGGCGCAAGGTCTGGGGCTTTCAGAAATGATGTTCGCGTTCTCGTCCGGGACAAGACGGACGGCTGTTTTGCTGTTTATCGGAATGGCCTTCGGGGCGCTCGGCGCCTGCGGCGACGGCAAGAAGGCGGAAGCCGAAAAGCCGGCGAATGCGATCGCCGTTTTCGAGGCGACGGCGACGCGGAAGTCGCTCGTCGAACCCGTCACCGGCACCGGCACCATCGCCGCGGCGAAGACGACGGAACTCGGGCCGCGCGTCACCGGCATCATCGACAAGATCTATGTCTATGTCGGCGCCCGGGTGAAGGAAGGCGATCCGCTGTTTCATACGCGCGACGTCGAGTTGAAGCTCAAGGTCACGGAACTCGAAAACCAGGTGAAGCTCGCCCAGGCGGAAGTCCGCAACATGAGCCGCGCCTTCGACCGCTCCAACGAATTGCATGCGAACGGCTATGTTTCCAATGGCGGGCTCGACAATGCGCGGGCGGCGAAGGACACCGCCTCGGCGCGGCTCGGCATTGCGACGGCACAGCTTGCCGCCGCCCGGCAGCAGCTTGAAGACTGCACGGTGAAAGCCCCCTTCGACGGCGTGATCACGCGGCGCGACATCGACGAAGGCAAGTACATGATGACCATGGGCGGCGGCATGGGAGGCATGGGCGGCGGTGGAGGCGGCGGCGGCAGCGTGTTGCAGATCATGAAGATCGATATCGTCGCGGCGATCGTGCAGATCCCCGAGGTCGATCTCACCAAGGTTCACCTCAACACCAAGGCGAAGGTGACGGTGGACGGCGTCGGCCAGTCCTATGACAGCTATGCGCTCATCATCAACGACGCCATCGACACGACGACGCGCTCGGTCGAAGTGCGCCTGCCGATTCTCAACAAGGACTATGCCGTGAAGCCGGGTCTTTTCGCGCGGGCCGAATTCTATCCCGATCCGCGCAACGTCATATCGCTCGACCGGACCGCCGTTCAGGGGACGGAAGATCAGCGCTATGTCTTCGTCGCCGAGAACGGCCTCGCCAAGCGCGTGCCGGTGACGGTGCGCCAGATCGACGCCGGGACGGTCGAGGTTCTGTCGGGCCTTTCCGCCGGGCAGCGGGCGCTTGTGGGGCCCAACCTGCCCCTCGTCAGCGAGGGTATGCCGGTCAAGATCGAGGCCGTGGCGGCTTCCGGCGAGGTTATCCCCGGGTCGGGCCAGACGCCGTAAAATCAGCCTCCAATAGGGTTCAGGTAGATCATGTGGATTTCCGACATTTCCATTCGCAGGCCGGTTTTCGCGGTGATGATCGTCGCAGCGCTCGTCGTGCTCGGCTGGATTTCGCTCGGGCGGCTCGGCGTCGACCTGTTTCCCAAAGTCGAGTTTCCGGTCGTTTCGATTGCGACGACGCTGGACGGCGCTTCGCCCGAGGCCATTGAAAGCGACGTCACCGATCCGCTGGAGGAAGAAACCAACACCACATCGGGCATCGACACGCTGACCTCGACCAGCTCGGAAGGGCTGAGCCAGGTGGTCGTGCAGTACAAGCTCGACGAGAATGTCGACGCCAAGGCGCAGGACGTGCGCGACAAGGTGGCGGTGGCGCGGGCGAACCTGCCGCAGGATGCCGATCCTTCCATCGTGCAGAAGCTCGACCCCGATGCGCAGCCGATCATGTCGATCATGATTGCGGGCGACATGCCCATCAAGACGCTGACCCATTTCGCCGACAAGGTGGTGAAGGAGCAGCTCCAGCGCATTTCGGGCGTGGGCTCGATCACGCTGGTGGGCGGGCGCGACCGCGAAGTGCGCATCTGGCTCGATGCCGGAAAGATGCGCGCCTATAACGTGACCGCCGACGATGTGACGAGCGCGATCCGGCGCGAACATGCCGACATTCCGGGCGGCCGCCTCGATACGCCGGGACGGCGGACCGAATATGCGGTGAAGACCAAGGGCGAAGTGGCGACGGTGCCCGGCTTCGGCGACATCGTGGTCGCCTTCCGGAAGGACGGCGCGGCGACGCTGGTGCGCGACGTCGCCCGGGTCGAAGACGGCATGGCGGATGAACGCAGCTATGCCGAGCTCGACGGCAAGCGCGGCGTTTCGCTGGAAGTCCGCAAGCAGTCGGGCCAGAACACGGTTGCGGTTGCGCGGGCCGTGCGCGCGGCGCTTGCCGATCTCAAGACCATCGCGCCGGCGGGCATCAGCATGAAGGTCGCGCGCGACAACGCGGTCTTCATCGAAGGTTCGGCCGAGGACGTCTTCACCGACATTCAGATCGGCATCGGCCTTGTCGTGCTGGTGACGCTCGCCTTCCTGCTGTCGATCCGGGCGACGATCATCGTCGCCATCGCCATGCCGACGGCGCTCATATCGACCTTCTTCGCCTTTTACGCGGCCGGCTTCACCATCAACATGATGACGCTGATGGCGCTGTCGATGGCGGTCGGCCTTCTCGTCGACGATGCGATCGTGGTGCTCGAAAGCATCTACCGCAAACTCGAAGAAGGTTATTCGCCGATGGAGGCGGCCTCGCTCGGCACAAAGGAAGTGGGCCTTGCCGTGCTGGCGGCCACATTCTCGGTCTGCGCCGTCTTCGTGCCCATCGCCTTCATGAGCGGCATTGTCGGGCGCTTCTTCTTTCAGTACGGGCTCGCGATCACCTTCTCGGTGCTCGTGTCGCTGCTCGTTTCGCTGACGCTGACGCCGATGCTGTCGTCGCGCTTCCTCAAGCGCGGCGAGCACGATGCGCATGACTATGGCCGCATCGCGCGGTTTTTTGACAATGGCTACAAGCATATCGATGCCGGCTACGGCAGGCTGCTGAACGTCGCGCTCAACTGGCGCTGGACGGTGCTGGGCGCGGCCGTCGCCACCATCATTCTCGGCGTCATGGTGGCGAAGACGCTGCCTTCGGCCTTCGACGCACGAACGGACCGGGCGGAATTTCTCGCCAGCATCGAGCTTCCATTCGGCGCAGGGATCGAGGAGACGCGGGCCGTCGCCACGCGCGTCGCCAATGCGCTCAAGGGCGTCGAGCATGTGAAGACCGTCTTCTTCACCGTCGGCTCCGGCGCGCAGAAGAACGCCAACGAAGCCTCGTTCGATATCGGCCTGACGCCCAAGAAGGACCGCAGCATCAGCTTCGTCCACATCATGGACGAAGCGCGCACGGTCATGCAGCGGGCGGCGCCCGAGGCGAAGTCGATGTCGCTGTCGGACGTGCCGTGGATTTCGGGCGGCAGCTTCGGCGCCTATGCCATCATGTATGCGCTGAAGGGGCCGGACCTTGCCGTTCTCGACGCCAAAGCGAACATGATCGTCGCGCAGATGCGGCAGAACCCTCTCTTTACCGACGTGAAGACGAGCTACGATTCCGGCAAGCCGGAGGTGCAGGTGCATATCGACCGCAAGCGCGCGGCGGATCTCGGCATTCCGGTGCGCTCGCTCGCGGAAACGGTGCGCACCATGGTCGGCGGCGTGAAGGCGGGCTCGTTCGAAGAATACGGCCAGCGCTACGATGTGCGCGTGCGCCTCGAGGAAGACCAGCGCGACGACATCGCCAAGCTCTCGCTCATTCAGGTGCGCGGGCCGGACGGGCGGCTGATCGACATCAACAATGTCGCCAATTTCGAGGTGGCGTCGGGACCGGCGCAGATCGAACGGCAGAACCGTTCGCGGCGCATCGCCATTCTGGCCAATTCGCCGGCGGGCGTTGCGCTCGGACCGGCGACGCAGGCGGTCGAAGCCTATCTGAAGGACGCGCAGCTTCCGGCCAACTATTCCTGGTCGGCGGAAGGTCCGGCGAAAAGCATGAAGGAAACGGGGCAGGCGATCGGTTTTGCCTTCATGCTGGCGCTGACCGCGCTCTACATGATCCTTGCGAGCCAGTTCAACAGCTTCTCGCAGCCCGCCATCATCATGCTGTCGGCGCCGCTCTCCTTCGTCGGCGCATTCATCTCGCTGAAACTCTCCGGGCTCGAACTCACCATGTTCGCGCAGATCGGCCTGCTCGCGCTGATGGGCCTCGTCATGAAGAACGGCATTCTGCTGGTCGACTATACGAACCAGCTCCGGGCGCAAGGGCTCCCCATCAAGGAAGCGCTGTTGCAGGCGGGGCCGGTGCGTCTGCGGCCCGTGCTGATGACCCAGATCGCAACAGTCATGGGCATGATCCCGGTGGCGATCTCGACCAGCCAGGGGGCGGAAATCCGCAATGCCATGGGCTTCGTCGCCATTGGCGGGCTCATTTCCTCGACGCTGCTGACGCTTGTCGTGGTGCCGGTCGCCTATCTGATGCTCGAAGGCGCACGCGGGCGCGTGGCGGGAGCGACGGAGTGGGTGCGGCGGCGGGCCGCCGGCTTTGGTCTCGGCCGGGCGAAAAACGACGTACCCGGCGCGCCCGCCGAGTGACGATTTAATCACTCGCTAACGGTCGCCGCCTCATACTGGACCCATCCAAATTCAGTATGGGTTCCGGCGGCATGGCCAAGGCACAATTCCACAAGAATCAGCGCGTCTATGTTCGCCCCGTCGGCACATGGGCCGTTGTCGAACGGGTCGTTCCCCAATGGGTGAAGGACGTGGACGAGCCTCTGCGCGTCTTCTACGACGTCGGCCTCGGCCGCGACTTCGTGGCGACGGAACTTCAGACCGAACAGGCGACGGCGCTGACCGAGATCGACCCCGCCATGGAAGAATGGCGGGTTGTGCGCGCGCCCAACAAATGGCGCTCGGCGGAAGAATGCGCGAGCCACCCCTTCCCCGGCACCTTCCCGGTCATCATGACGGGCACGCAGGAAGGCGGCGGCTGGCGGGTGCCGGGCGTCGAATATGATTTCGCGCCGGAGCGCGTCGAGCTTCAGGCGCGCATCATGGCGACCGGACCCAAATTCATGGTGCTGCTCCGCCGGCTCGTCGACTATGCGGAATCCAATCCCGAGAACATGCCGCAAGAGCTGATGGTGCTGGCGCGCGACGCAAAGACCGTCATCGACCAGATCAGGATCGTCGATCCCGAATAGCGCGTCGGCTCACGCTTTCGCGTTGGCCTCGATCCAGGCGGCGAAGCTCTCCATGAACTTGGCGAGAAAGCCGCGCGTGCCCTCGACCTTTATGCCGCCCTCCTCATCGAACAATGCGCCCGCATTGCCGATATAGGCTTCCGGCTGCGGCATGGCCGGCATGTCGAGGAAGACGAGCGACTGGCGCAGGTGATGATTGGCGCCGAAGCCGCCCATGGCGCCCGGCGAGACGCTGACGATGGCGGCGGGCTTTCCGGACCAGACGCTCTTGCCATAGGGCCGCGAGCCGACGTCGATGGCGTTTTTGAGGACGCCCGGCACCGAGCGGTTATATTCCGGCGTGACGAAAAGCACGGCGTCGGCGGGCCTCACCTTGTCGCGGAACTCGGTCCAAACGGCGGGCGGGTTCGCATCCTCGTCCTGATTGTAGAGCGTCAGCGCGCCGATCTCGACGATCGCGAGCTTCAGCGACGGCGGGGCAAGCTTTTCAAGGGCGAGCGCCATCTTGCGGTTGAAGGAGTCCTTGCGGAGGCTGCCGACGATGACGGCGACGTTGCGGGGGGTGGTCATGATGCTGTTCTCCTGCGGGAGGGGTAAGACATCGAACAGGCTCAACACATTCTTTTGAGCATAGACCCGGCCGCAACATTCGAGCCGCTTTTCTTTTTCGCCCTCCCCTCAAGGGGATGGTGAGGAAAGAAGCATTCCGAACCAGACCGTTTCAGAGCCGGGCTTGGAGGCGGCCGTCAATTCCTCGAAGCCATAAGCGCGGTAAAAGGCCAGCCCGCGCTCGTTCGCGGTGCTGACGCCGAGATGGGCGCCGGGCGCGCCAAGCTCGCGCATGCGGGCGAGCCAGCGGTCGATCAGGCTTTTGCCGAAGCCCCTGCCCTGAAGGCGCGGCAGAAGGTTGATGTGGAGATGCGCGGGATAGGGATCGACGACGCGGGACGGCGTGCGGAAGGGGTGATGGATCAGGTAGCTGCGCAGCTCGTCCGCCGTCCAGGCGGCGGGCGGGGTTGCCGGGTCTTCATAGCGGGAGCGGAGCGCCGGCCACCATTCGGCCTCCAGCCGCGCGTCGAAGGCGCGGGTGTCCGCCGTGCCGACGATATAGCCGCCCACCCCCTCGCCGTCCTCGACGACGAAGGCGGAGCCCGGCTCGAGCACGGCATAGGGTGCGGCGTAGATGTGGCCGATGAGATTCGGGTCCTTATGGAGATGCGTCGCGTCCTGGCCGCTCGCGCCGGTCTTCAGCGCGATGTGGTAGAGAGCGTCGAGATCGCCCGATTGCACGGGGCGGATTTCGCCCATTGTCTCCCCCATTTTTCCAGTCTGCCGCATTGGAAGATCACCATATCGCCACATATTTGCGTAAGCTGAATTTTCGCGCTATCGAGCCGTTTGATCTACAATTCCGGGGCGTTGTGCAAGCACCCCGACGTCCAAGGTCCAGCCCCCATGAGAACCGACGAACCGCGTCCCGTGCTGCTCAAGGAGTATGCGCCTCCGGCCTATCTGATCGACGAGGTGCGGCTCGAAATCGAGCTCGATCCGGCGGCTACGAGCGTCAGGGCGACGCTCAAGATGCGGCGGAACCCGGAAGGGCGCGGCGGGCCGCTGGTGCTCGATGGGCAGAAGCTGACGCTGCATGGTGTGAAGATCGACGGCGAGAGCCTGAGCTCCAACGCCTATCAGACGGATGGCGAGCACCTGACGATCCCGGAAGCGCCCGAGGGCAGCTTCACCCTCGAAACGCATGTGACCTGCGGGCCGGAGGCGAATACGCAGCTTCTCGGACTTTATCTCTCGAACGGCATCTACTGCACGCAATGCGAGGCGGAGGGCTTTCGCCGCATCACCTATTATCTCGACCGGCCGGACGCGATGGCCGTTTTCACCACGCGCATCGTCGCCGAAGAGAAGATGGCGCCGGTGCTGCTGTCGAACGGCAATCAGGTGGCGAGCGGGAAGCTCCCCGGCGGCAGGCATTTCGCCGAGTGGCACGATCCCTTTCCGAAGCCCGCTTATCTCTTCGCGCTGGTGGCGGGCAACCTCGCCTTCATCGAGGACAAGTTCGTCACCATGTCGGGGCGCAGCGTGACGCTGAGGATTTTCGTCGAGCCGGGCAATGAGGATCGCTGCGGCTATGCCATGGAGGCGCTGAAGCGCTCGATGCGCTGGGACGAGGAGGTCTTCGGCCGCGAATACGATCTCGACATTTTCATGATCGTGGCGGTGAGCGCCTTCAACATGGGGGCGATGGAGAACAAGGGCCTCAACGTCTTCAACGACAAATATGTGCTGGCGCGGCCCGACACGGCGACGGATGCCGATTATGCGGCGATCGAGGCGATCATCGCGCATGAATATTTCCACAACTGGACCGGCAACCGCATCACCTGCCGCGACTGGTTTCAGCTTTGCCTGAAGGAAGGGCTGACGGTTTTCCGCGATCAGGAATTCACCAGCGACATGCGCTCGCGGCCGGTGAAGCGCATTTCGGACGTGCGGCTGTTGCGCAGCCATCAGTTTCCCGAAGATCAGGGGCCGCTCGCCCATCCCGTGCGGCCGGACAGCTATATCGAGATCAACAATTTCTACACGGCGACCGTCTACGAGAAGGGCGCCGAGTTATGCCGCATGATCCATACGCTTGTGGGGCCGAAACGCTTCCGCAAGGGCATGGACCTTTATTTCGAGCGGCATGACGGCGAGGCGGCAACCGTCGAGGATTTCCTGCAGGCGCTTTCGGACGGCGCGAAGATCGACCTCACGCAGTTCAAGCGCTGGTATTCGCAATCGGGGACGCCGGAAGTGCTCGCCTCGGGCCGCTACGATGCGGCGCGCGAGACCTATACGCTGAAGGTGAGCCAGGTTTGTGCGCCGACGCCGGGGCAGAAGCTGAAAGAGCCCTATCACATTCCGATTGCGGTCGGCCTTGTGGGGCCGGACGGCAAGGACATGGCGTTGCAACTCGATGGCGAGGAAAAGGCGAAGGGGACGACGCGCGTTCTAAGCCTGACCGAGCGGACGCAGACCTTCCGCTTCCGCAATGTCGAGGAAAAGCCGGTGCCGTCGCTGCTGCGCGGCTTTACCGCGCCGGTGTCGCTCAGCGCCAATCTCAAGGAACGCGACTGGGTTTTTCTCATGACCCATGACAGCGATCCGTTCAACCGCTGGGAAGCGACGCAGCGCTATACGACGGGGCTTCTCATCGCGAACGTGACGGCGATGCGCGAAGGCGGGCGGATGCGCAAGGGCGAGGCGCTGGCCGAGGCGCTGGCCGAGGCGGCGCGGAAGCTGCTGAAATCGAAAAAGCTCGATCCGGATTTCGTGGCGCAGATGATCCAGCTGCCGAGCGAGCAGACGGTGGCGCAGCTTCTGGCCAAGGATGTCGATGTCGAGGCGATCCATACGGCGCGCGAGCATTTGCGGCTGGCGCTGGCGGAGGCGGTGGCGGATGAATTGCAGGCCGCCTATGACCGGCACAAGGTGAGCGGGCCCTACAGGCCCGAGGCGGAACATGCCGGCAAGCGGGCGCTCAGGAACACCTGCCTCTCCTATCTCGCGGCATTGCCCGGCGGAGAGAAGCTGGCGGCGAAGCAGTTCGCGGAAGCCGACAACATGACCGACCAGATCGCGGCGCTTTCCGTTCTTTCCAACATCGACTGCCCCGAGCGCGTGGAGGCACTCGCGCGCTTCTACGAGCAATGGAAGGACGACCACCTCGTCATGGACAAGTGGCTGACCATCCAAGCGACGTCGTCGCTGCCGGGCACGCTGGGCGAGGTCCAGCGCTTGTTGCGGCATCCGGCGTTTACCATACGGAATCCCAATAAGGTACGCGCGCTCATCACAAGTTTCGCCACGGCCAATCAGCTTCGCTTTCACGCCGGCGATGGCGCAGGTTATGCTCTGGTGGCGGACAAGGTGCTCGAACTCGATGCGCTCAATCCGCAGGTTGCCGCGCGGCTTCTGGGCGCGTTCAAGAGCTGGCGGCAATTCGAGCCCAAGCGGCGCAAGCTGATGTCGAAGCAGCTTGCGCGCATTGCGGGGACGCAGGGCATCTCGCGCGACGTGTTCGAGATTGCCACCAAGACGCTTGCCTGAGGTGCCGCAACGGGGCGCCGGGCGGCGCCGACGAGTTGAGGCGGGTGAGTCTGAAATGCATCGGTTCTCGAAAAGCGACCCGTCGCCACTGGACAAAGCAGGGGTGAGCCCGAATCATCGAAATCAGCCGAACGATTCGGCCGGGTCCGGCGCCGATTGGGCGCAGCGCGGGCCCGTGCCCGGACCGCTCGGCCCTTATGGCGAGGGACGACAGGACGGGCGGGCGGACACGGCCCTGCCCCAGGTGACAAAGATGAGTATGCCGGACGCGAGTACGAGGGTTGAAGCCATGGCCTGGCAACAATATGCCGCCCGGCGCGGACGCTCGTCCTTTTCTTCCGTCTGGCTGACGCGCATCGTGCTGCTTGTGACCACGGGTGCGCTCGGCGCGCTCAATGTCAGCCTTTATCTCCAGGACGGATTTTCCCGCGCGCTCGGCTTTTCGAGCCTGCTATCGCTCGGCTATGTGGCGCTTGCCTGGATGCTGGTGCGGCTGCGCGAGGGCAAGGTCGAGGCGGAAGCGGCGCTGGTCGAAAACCAGCTTCGCTTCGACATGGCCTTTGCGGGCGCGCGCTGCGGCATCTGGGACTGGGATCTGACGGCGAACCGCGTCTACTGGTCTTCGGCCATGTTCGACATGCTGGGGCTTCGCCAGCCGTCGAAGCGGCTTTCGCCGGCTGAGATCAAGTCGCTCGCCCATCCCGACGATGCGGCGGCCATCGACGACATCATAGGCGCGGCTTCCCGCCCTTCTCGCTCCTACGACACAGCGTTCCGGCTGCGGCATACGGATGGAAGCTGGGTCTGGGTGCGCGCCAAGGGCCAGGTGTGGGGCGGCGGACGCATTTCGGGCGAACGGCTCGTCGGCATCACCATCGACATCACCGAGCAGAAGCTCGCGGAAGCGCGCGAGCGCGACGCCAATGACAGGCTGCGCGACGCCATCGAAAGCATCGGCGAGGCTTTTGCGCTGTGGGACGCGGACAACAGGCTGGTGACCGCGAACAGCAAGTTCGTCGAATTCCTGCAACTGCCCGGCGAGGGCATCGCCGAGGGCACGACGCTCGACGAAGTGATGGCGGAAGCCGGCATCGGCTCGGACTGGCCGCGCGCGGGCGGGCTTGAGGAAAGCGTCTGGGAGATCCGGCTGCCCGGCGGGCGCTGGTTGCAGATCAGCGAGCGGCGCACCAAGAGCGGCGGACACGTCAATGTCGGCACCGACATTACGCCGATCAAGGCGCAGGAATCGGCGCTGACCAACAACAAGTCGGCGCTGGAAAAGACCGTGCGCGACCTCGAGGCCTCGCGGCTCAAGCTCCAGCATCAGGCGCGGCAGCTTGTCGACCTTGCCGAGAAGTATGCCTCGGAGAAGACGCGGGCCGAGAGCGCCAACCGCTCGAAGTCGGAATTCCTCGCCAATATGAGCCATGAGCTGCGCACGCCGCTGAATGCCATCATCGGCTTTTCGGAGATCATGGAGACGGCGATGTTCGGGCCGCTCGGCTCGCCGAAATACAAGGAATATGCGCACGACATTCATGCGAGCGGCCAGCATCTGCTCGAACTCATCAACGACATTCTCGACATGTCGAAGATCGAGGCCGGGCGCATGACGCTGGAAAAGCAGCCGACGGAGCTTTCGGGCGTGATCGAGGAGTCGCTACGGCTCGTCTCGGGCCGCGCGGAAATCGCCTCGGTGAAGGTGCTGAACGAGGTCGGGGCGCTGCCGACGATCGAGGCGGACAAGCGGGCAATCAAGCAGGTTCTGCTCAATCTGCTTTCGAATGCGATCAAGTTCACGCCGGCGGGCGGCGTCATCCGCGTGCGCGGCGCGGCGGCGGCGGGATTCGTCACCAACTCGGTCGAAGACAGCGGCATCGGCATTCCGGCGCATGCGCTGCCGAAGATCGGCCGGCCCTTCGAGCAGGTCGAGAGCCAGCATTCCAAGAAGCACAAGGGAACGGGGCTGGGCCTCGCACTTTCGCGCTCGCTCGTCGAGCTTCACGGCGGCGCGCTGACCATCGAGAGCACTGAAGGCGTGGGCACGCGCGTGACATTCACCCTGCCCGCGCAATAAATCCCCGAACCGGCCCTACTGCGTCAGATGGGCCGTGCCCAGCGCCTTCTGGAAGAGCGCGTTCATGGCGGTCGATATGCCCTGGGTCGGGCTCACCGCGAAGAAGAGCCCCGTCGTCGCGCAGCTCTGCATGATCGTGGAGAGGTTGGGCTGGAAGGGACCGATCCAGGTATTGTACCAAGAGTTCGTCGGCAGCGGCTGATAGGTCGTGTAGAGCACCGCAATCTTGATGCCGCGGTTCTTCATCGTGGTGCAGAGCGAGGTCGTGAGCGGTTCCTGGCAACGGCCGCCGGTGGTCGGCTGCGTGCATGAATAGGGCAGATATTCGTCGGCGACGCCGTCCGTGACGAGGAAGAGAACCTTTTGCGGCGAAGAGGACGACGCGCCGGTTCCGGGCGTGGGGATCACCGAATTCATCTGGGTCATGATCGAGTCGAAGGGCGTGTCCTGATCGTTGTTGTAGTTCTGATAGGAGGTGGTCATCAGGTCGATGCCGGAGGCTGCGCTCGACGCGTTCGCCAGATTAGAGGTGAGCGACGAGATGGCCGTCAGCCCGACATTCGTGTCCGATGAGCCGAATGTATAGATCGCCATGCGGAACTGGTTGGAGACGGTTTCGGTCGACGTCGCCGTGGTCATGAGCTGCTGCGTCGCGGTTCGCACCACGTCGATGCGCATGGTGACGCCGAGCGACTTCGCTAGGTTGTAATAGTTGTTCGAGTTGGACAAGTCATGACAGGCGAAAGCGCATTGGTCGGGCGTGTTGTTCACCATCGTCGCAATGTCGGTCGTCGTCGCGCCGATGCCCATGGACGGCGTGTTGTCGAGGAGCAGATAGAAGTCCATGTAAACGGGAACGCCCGCGCCCGCCGTCGAGCTGCCGCTCAAGGTCAATGTGGTCTGGCCGATGATGCCGAGCATGACGGTGGAAATCTTGCCGGAATAGTTGACCACGGCCGTTCGCCCGGCGCTCGTATCCGTGATCGTCGTCGTGACCGTCGTGTTCTTGATGTCCGTGTAGCGAGCGATGTCGCCGGCAAACATGTTGTTCGCCGTGGCCTGCGCCACGGAAGCGGCGGGCAGTGTCGTCTGATAGTCGACAGCGGCAAGCGCCGCGGCGTCGGCAGCGTCGCTCAATCGCTCCTTCGCGCGATAAGCCAAGCTGTAATCCATCGTCGCGCCGATGGCGATCAGCATGGGAACCAGCGACAGGGCGAAAATGATCGTGTAGCTGCCGCGCTGGCTGTTACGCCAGCGGCGCAGAAACGCCGCAATATTTTCCAGTAAAACCATTTCCGGCCGCCATGGATGCATAGCCACGCATCGGCATTCGCTGAAATCTCAGCGATCCGGATCATCCTAGGATTTCGCGATTAAAAACCTGTCAACGCCGGCGACGGAAAACCCACGGTTTTACAGGTACCAATCGTATTCCAGCGGCGAGATGGCGCGCTGGAATTTTTCATATTCCAGCAGCTTCGTTTCGGCATAGACGTCGACGTAACGGTCGCCGAAATATTCGCGCATGATCTTCGAATTCCTGAGGCGCTTGAGGGCGCTGGGCAGGAAGAAGGGGATGCTTTCGTCCATGCTGTCGCAGGCATTGCCTTCCGCCGGATCGCCGGGGTCGATCTCGTTGACGATGCCGTAGTGAATGCCGGCAAGGATCGCGGCCAGGACGAGATAGGGATTGGCGTCGGCGCCGGACACGCGGTGTTCGATGCGACGGCCTTCGGGCGCACCGGCCGGAACGCGGAAGGCGACGGAGCGGTTGTTGTAGCCCCAGGCGGTATTCACCGGCACAAAGAGGTTCGGACCGAAGCGGCGATAGGAGTTGAGGTTCGGCGCGAAGAAGGCCATGGCGTCGCCGAGCGTCGCCTGCAAGCCGCCGATGGCGTGGCGCAGCCTCTTGCTGCCCTCGTCCGAGCCGTCGTCGAAAATGTTGTGGCCTTTTTCGTCGAGTACGGAGCAATGGACGTGCAGGCCGTTGCCGGTCTGGCCGACGAAGGGCTTGGCCATGAAGCTCGCAACGAAATTATGCCGCCGCGCAATGGCGCCGATAAGGTGCCGCAGCATGATGGCGTGGTCGCCGGCGAGCAGCACATTGTCTTCGTGATTGAGGTTGATCTCGTATTGGCCCGGCGCGTATTCGGCGGTGGCGCCGGATGCGGGCACGCCTTGGGCGGCGGCGGCCTCGTCGATGTCCTTCAGAAGGCTCATGAAGCCGTCGAGTTCGGTGATGCCGTAGACTTCATTCGCGGTTTCGCGCTGGCCCGTCGCCGGATTGATCGGCGGCTGCGGCAGACCCTTGCGGTCGCGTTCGCGGTCGAGAATGTAGAACTCGAATTCGCAGGCAGAGACGGCATGGAGCCCAAGCTCCGCCAGTTTCGCGGCGACATTGGCGAGGACGACGCGGGGTTCGAGCGAGAGCGGCTCGCCCTCGTCGTCTTCCATCGTCATCATCACCTGGGCCTGCTTCATCGACGCCCAGGGAACGGGAACGATCGAGCCCGAAATCGGCCGGCCATGTCCGTCCGGATCGCCGTCCGAGAAACCCATGCCGAGAATGTCTTCATTGACGCCCGTGACGTCGAAGAAATAGAGCGACTTCGGCATCTGCACGCCGGACGTAAAGACCTTCTCGGCTTCTTCGATCGGGAAACGCTTGCCGCGAACCGTGCCGCACATATCGACGAATACGGCGTCGAGATAGTCGATATCGCCATTCTCGGCGAGGAACGCCTTGAATTCTGCCAAGCTCGCGTGCCCGTCGGCTCGCGGTTTCTCGCGGTCGCTCATCATGCTGCCAAACTGATTATTTATCCTGATGGGCATAATAGCCGAGAGCGGCCCTCAGATACCAGCGTTTGAGAAAAGGAAATGGAATGCGCGGCGGAAGTCCCCTGAAGGGCGCCGGCAATTTCTGAAATGATCCTGCGCCGCCAATGAGTTGCGCGACGGCGCGTCCCGCCCATGACGCGGCGGAAACCCCGTCGCCGTGATAGGCGAGAGCGAAAAAGACACCCGGTTCGTCGGGAATCTCGCCTATGGCGGGCGTCAGGCGCGCCGTCATGCAAACGAATCCGCGCCAGTAATGCGTGGTCGGAACAGCGCGCCAATGCAGAAAGACCTCGCCGAGACGCCGCTCCATATAGGCGCGCATCAAGGCTCCGTCTTCGGGCTTACCCGTCAGGTCGCCGCGCGCGCCGAAGAGAAATCGCCGATCCGGCAGCAGACGATAGTAGAAAAGCAGGCGGCGCGTGTTGGAACACGGTCGCTCTGTACGCCAGTTCTGCGCGGCGAGCTCATCTTCCGTCAACGGACGGGTGACGATGATGTTCGAGAGGACGGGAACGAGGCGCGCGGAAATGTCGGGCGCCACTTCGTCGCGCGTGAAGCCGTTGGTGGCGATGAGGATGCGTCGCGCGCGGACGGTGCCTGTTTTCGTGATCAGGCGATGCCAGCCATCCTTCTTTTCACGCCGCAGAACAGCGCTATGCCCATGCAGCTTCGCACCATGACGCGCGGCGGCAGCGGCGAGGCCGCGGGCAAAGCGCAGCGGATGGAGGCCGAAGCCCGTCTTGTTCAACAGCGCGCCGAATTGCTCGGTCGAGTCGTATTCGCGTTCGGCCACTTCTTCGCGCGGCATCAATTGCACGGGCAGGCCGAAGGCGCCGCCCAGAAGCGCGGCTTCCTCCTCAAGGTCGCGGAAGCGGGAGGCGTCATGGGCGACATGGAGCGTGCCGTCGCCTTGCGGGCGAATGTCGATGGCTTCGTCGCGGGCGAGAGAGCGCACGAGATCGACGGCCTCGACCTGCGATGAAATGAAGGCGCGCGCTTCCTCTTCGCCGTAGCGGCGGATGAGCCCGCCGAGAGAAAGACCGGAGGGCGGCAAGGTGCAGAAGCCGCCATTCCTGCCCGATGCGCCCCAGCCGAGCGGTCCGGCTTCGAGAAGGCGCACGTCGAGTTGGTGGTCGCGGGCAAGATGCAAGGCCGCCGAGAGTCCGGTATAGCCGCCGCCGACAATGGCGACGTCGCAGGATATGTCGCCCTGCATGGGCGGCAGCGGCCCCAGATCGACGCCGTCAACAAGCGGCGGCGCATCGTCTTCCCAAAAACTGCCCACGGGCGCGCCCGCGTCGTACATGCTCTCGTGATACCAGCTCATAAAAAGTAAGCCCGCTTTGATTTCAGCGGGCTTACATCATCACGGCGCGGCTTGTCCGTCCACAGGCGGCGGACCGGGCGGCGGTGGCGGTGGCGGGGCGTCCTCGCCGCCATTGTTGAGGCGGCGCTCCGACTGCTTGCGCATCGCATCTGCAAAGCGGCTGCGCTGTTCGACGGACATTTTTCCGAAGCCTGCGATCATGGCCGAGCGTGTCGCCTGGATCATTTCCGCCTGCGCCGCATCGACCTTCGCGAAAGCGGCGGTCACCTTGGCGGCGTCGAAAGGCTCGGTTCCGATCGTCACGGCGAGCTCGCGGCGCGCCTGATCGATCTTGGCGAAATAGGGACGGATGATCGGAAATTCATGCAGCATGATGTTGCGCATCACCGCGCGATCGTCCGGCGGGAGGTTTGAGAAACCCTTGTGCATCATGCCGAAAAAAGCCGGAGGCGGGCCGGCGTCGCCGCCGCGCATCTTGGCGCGATGGATGACCGACGCGGCGATCAGGCCGACAAGGAACAAATTGATCACGAGAGAGATCAGCAGGGCGGGCCCGAGCCAACGGCGCGCATTGTCCTTCGCGGATGCGGAGGGTATGTCGCTCATTTCTTCCATTCCTCAGGATATTCGTTGTCGACGAGCGCCATGGCGACAAGCTGGTCGCCTGCCGTGCCGGACGCAGCAGAAGCCGTTGTTGTTGCGGTCGTCACGCCGACGGCGGCCAGGGTCGACGGCGCGGCAAGGCCGAGCGTCAGGCCGAGCATGACGGAGAAGGCGAGAGCGCCCGCCGGGACGGCCGGCGAACCGTAGGGCCAAATGGCCCGCACCATTACGCGCCAGGGCTCGGCGCCGGCGCGGCCG
>JARLIS010000034.1 GCA_031291615.1 Parvibaculum sp. | reverse complement strand
CGATGGCGCCGGGCGAAGCGGCCAAAATCGCGGCGCGGATCGCGCCCGCATCTTCGCCGCGGGGATTGTCGTCGGTCACATAAACCATGTCCGCAAGCCGCGCCGCCGCCTCGCCCATCAGCGGGCGCTTGCCGGGATCGCGGTCACCGCCGCAGCCGAAAACGATGACGAGCTTCCGCTTGGTATGCGGGCGGATCGCCTCGAGAAGGTTCACCAGCGCGTCGGGCGTATGCGCATAATCGACATAGACCGACGCGCCATTGCCAAGATGGGCAACTTCTTCGAGCCGCCCCGTCGCGCCCTTCAGCTTTTCAAGCGCCTCGAACACCTTGCCGGGCTCCGCGCCGCAGCCGATAGCAAGCCCCGCCGCCACAAGCGCATTCGACGCCTGGAAGCCGCCGATCAACGGCAGCTTCACGGTGTAATTGCGTCCTTCGTGAATGAGATCGAGCGTCTGGCCGCGCGCCGTCAGCCGCGCCGCGACGAGGCAGATGTTGCGCCCCTTGCGCCCGACCGAAATCACCCGGTGACCGCGCGCCCAGGAAACGGCTTCGAACTCGGCGAAATGCGACGCATCGGCATTGAGCACCGCGATGCCGCCCGGAGCCATAACCTCGCCGAAGAGCCGGAGCTTCGAATAAGAGTAGTCGTCGAAGCTCTCGTGATAGTCGAGATGATCGCGCGTGATGTTGGTAAAACCGGCCGCCTGCAGCTTGACGCCGTCGAGACGGTATTGCGCGAGGCCATGGCTCGACGCTTCCATGGCGAGATGCGTCACGCCCTCGTCGGCGAGTTCGGCGAGCGCCGCCTGCAAGGTGATCGGGTCCGGCGTCGTGTGGCCGAGATCGCGCTCGCCCTTCGGTCCCGCAATCCCGACAGTGCCGATGCTCGCCGCCTGATGGCCGAGTTCGGTCCAGATCTGGCGCAGAAACGTAACGATGGAGGTTTTGCCGTTGGTGCCGGTCACGGCGACGACGCTACGCGGCTGCTTGCCGTAGAAGCGCGCGGCGATGAGCGCAAGGCGGCGGCGCGGATTGCGATCCGCGACGACTGGCACATCGACCGAGATGTCCGCGCCCGACTGCACCAGAATGGCAGATGCGCCCTGCGCGATCGCCTGTGGAATGAAACGCGTGCCGTCAATCTTGGTGCCAGGAAGTGCTGCGAACAGAAAACCGGGCTTCACCTCGCGGCTGTCCGCCGTCAGGCCGACGATCTCCGTCGCATCCCCTTCGGGAAGCGGGGCAAGATCGGGCCCGATCAACGTAGCCAGCCGCATGTTACTCAACATCCCTAGTCGCCTGAATTCGTGTCGTAGGTGACGAATTTGGCCTCGCGAATAATGTCGTTCTGCTGTTGCTGCGGAATGCCGACGGGCTCGATGCCGAGCAGCGGCGCCACGCGCTTGACGACGCGCGCCGTCACCGGCGCAGCGTTCCAGCCGGCTGTCGCATATCCGTAGGTTTCCTTCGAGCCCTGCGGCTCGTCGAACATGATGATCATCGCATAGCGCGGATTGTTCGCCGGGAAGGCGCTGAGGAAGGACGAGATCAGGCGATGCTGCGCATAGCCGCCGCCGACCGCCTTCTCCGCCGTGCCCGTCTTGCCTTCGACCGGATAGCCCGGCACATCCGCTTTCTTGCCCGTGCCGTCTGTGACGACGAGGCGCAGTAGCGCCTGCATGTCCTTGCTGACTTCGGCCGAAACGAGCTGCGCGCCGACAGGCGTCGTCTCGCGACGCAGGAATGTCGGCTTCACTTCCGTACCGCCATTGACGATGGCGGCAAGCGCCGTCACCACCTGGATCGGCGTAACCGCGATGCCCTGACCGAACGAGGCCGTGATGGTCGACAACTCGCTCCAGCGCGCGGGCACCAGCGGATCGCCCGCTTCCGGCAATTCGATCTGGGGCCGCGACAGCAGGCCGAAGCGGCGCAGGTAGGCGCGATAGGGTTCCGTGCCGAGCTGAAGGGCAATCTTTGCCGTGCCGATGTTCGACGAATACATGAAGACTTCCGGCACCGAGAGCCAGCGCTTCTGCGCGTGATAGTCGTGAATAGTGAAGCGCGCGAACTTGATCGGTTCGGTCGCGTCGAATTTGCCGTCGATCCGCACCTTGCCGCTGTCGAGCGCGGCAGCCAGCGTCACCGCCTTGAAGACGGAGCCGAGCTCATAAACGCCGAGCGTCGCGCGGTTGAAACGCGCATCGTCGGTCGAGGCCATCGGATCGTTCGGGTCGAAATCGGGAAGCGAACTGAGCGCCATCACCTCGCCCGTATGCGCATCCATGATGATGCCCACCGCCGCCTTCGCCTTGAATTCGGCCTGCGCCTTTTCAAGCTCGTCGCGCAGCGCGAACTGGACGCGCGAGTCGATCGAAAGCGTGACCGGCGCGGAGCGCTCGCTGCCGTTTCCGAGGAGCTGCGCCTTGTCGATATAGCGTTCGATGCCGGCAATGCCGTGATTGTCGAGATTGACCATGCCGAGGATATGCGACGAGGCATGTCCGTTCGGATAGACGCGGCGCTGCTCGCGCCGGAAGCCGAGGCCCGGCAGGCCGAGATAGTGCACCGCATATTGCTGCTTCGGCGTCAGGTCGCGCTTCAGCCAGATGAAGGCGCGTTCCGTCTCGAGCTTCTGGGCGACATCGCGCTCGTTGAGGTCGGGCAGCACGCTTGCAAGCTGGCGGGCGGTGTCTTCCGGATCGACGATGGCGCGGCCATCGGCATAGAGAGACGCCGTCACGATATCGGTCGCCATCACCTCGCCGTTGCGATCGACGATGTCGGGACGATGGATCGGGTCGTCGATATCGGCCGCGGCGACGCGAGGCCCGCGATCGCCGCCGACAATGGCAAGTTCCACGAGACGCGCACCGACGAGCGAGAAGCAGGCGGCGAAAATCGCCACCGCCAGAAAGATGCGCCGCTCGCCGGGCTTGCGCGCTTCATCCTGCTGCGCCGCCTGCGCGAGGCGCGGCTTGGCAATGGCGTCATGTCCGCCGAGAACGATGCGCCCGCGCTGGGGGGCCTGATTGCGGCGGCCGATCATTGGACAGCCCTTTCCGCATTGCCGAGATCCTGCGGCGCGACGCCGGCATAGCCACCAAGCAGCTTGCGGCTCGAAGGCGCGTAGAACTCATCCGTCTTGTGCGGCAAGGGTATGTCGCCGAAGGAGCCGATCTGCGAGGCCTTCAGCGCCTCGAGCTTGGTGTAACGCTGCGCGAGCTGCTGCAAACGGTCCGGCTGATTGAGATAGCTCCATTCCGCGCGCAATACGCGGATGCCCTCCTGCTCAGCGGCAATGTCGCGCTCGATCTGATCGGCGCGTTTCTCGGCCGCCTCGGCGCGATACTTGATGTCGTAAAGCCCGACCGACAGGGCGATCACGGCGACGACGAGGACAATGCTGAGCATCCTGATCATGCGCCCATCTCCGCGTGAGAGGGCATGCGGGCAACGCCGAGCGCCGCGAGATCGAGCGGAACGGCGGGAGCGGATGTAGGCTCCGCCGCGCGCAGCTTCGCCGAACGCGCGCGGGGATTTGCTTCAGCTTCGGCGTCCGAGGCCTTGCGCGCCTTGTGTTCGATTTCACGGAACGACGGCGCAACTTCGTCCTTTTCAGGCATGAAGCGGTTCGCGCGCGCCGAGCGTCCGGTGCGCGCGGTGAGAAAACGCTTCACGACCCGGTCTTCAAGCGAATGGAAAGTGACGGCGGCAAGACGCCCGCCCTCGCCCAGCAGCGCCTCGGCGCCCGCGAGCCCATGGGCAAGCTCGCCAAGCTCGTCATTGACGAAAATCCGGAGCGCCTGAAAGGTCCGCGTCGCGGGATGAATGCGGTCCTGCGGGCGGCGGCCGATGACGCGGGCGACCGTATCGGCCAGCGCCAGCGTGCGGTCGAACTGCGCCTCCGTCCGCGCCTGCACGATCGCCTTGGCGACGGCGCGCGCCCGCTTCTCCTCGCCATAGACAGCGATGATGCGGGCGAGATCGGGCTCGTCGAAGGTGTTGACGACATCGGCGGCCGAAAGCCCCTTGCCGCTCATGCGCATGTCGAGCGGACCGTCCTTCTGAAAGGAGAAGCCGCGTTCCGCCTGATCGAGCTGCATGGACGAAACGCCGAGGTCGAGCACCACGCCGTCGACGCTTTCATGGCCAAGGCCGCGCACAAGCCGCGCCATGTCGCCGAAGCAGCCTTCGATGAGAGTGAGACGTCCGCCGAACTCCGACTGAAGCTCGCGCCCGCGCAGGATCGCATTGGGATCGCGGTCGATGGCGAGCACGGCGCAATCGGCCTGGCCGAGAATGGCGCGCGTATAGCCGCCGGCGCCGAAAGTGCCGTCGATGTAGAGCCCGCCGTCTTTCGGCTGCAACACCTCGAGCACGTCCGCGAGCATGACCGGGATGTGCGGGGCCTTGCTCATTGCCCGCCCCCGTTGGGACCGATGGCGAAAGGCGAACGCAGCAGACCGCCGTTCGCCCGCGCGCGCTCGACGGCATCGCTGCGGAACGCCTCGAAAGCTTTCGGCTCCCAGATCTGGAATTTCTCGCCAAGACCGACGAATGTCGCCTCGTCCTTGATCTTTGCGTGATGGCGCAACTCTTCCGGCAGCACGATGCGCCCGTCGGCGTCGAACATCAGCTCGACGCTGTCGCCGAGCAGAATGGCGGCCAGCGCGTCGCGCTCACGCGAAAACGGATCGAGCTTGTTCAGCATCTCATCGATCGTGTCGGAAAAGGCGGGACCGCATCCTTCGAGGAAGTCGCCCTGGATGGAAGGAAAGCAGACGATGCCGTTGAGGCCTTGGGCGTTCGCGACCGTGCGAAATTTGGCAGGCACGGAGATCCGCCCTTTCGCGTCGATCTTGTTTGTGAACCGCCCCCGGAACGACTCCATCGGTCGCAACCATCCATTTGTCAGGCGGCCTGGTCCCCGTTGGCCTGCCCATTTCCCCGCCCGAACTGTGGGCACCGGCTGAGACCGGTTTAGCTAGTATCCGGGACATCATGGGATAACATGGGATAGTATGGGGGTCAACGGGAAACCCCAGTATTTTCGCGGGTTTCAGCCGCAAAATCATGGCTAAGAATTGATTAAAATCTTCGAATACTTGAGAACAAAAATAGAACATAAGGACTTCGGCACCTCCATTTCCATACATCGCAGCGCGGTGTGACTGGACGAAGCCGAAGGCATGGCAGGACGAAGGCGGCGCGCCTTCGGGCTCGATGAAAATGTCAGATGGCCTGTAAGCCGGGTTCTGTACCCTTGCGGGCGATGATCATTCATCTGGGACGCCCGTTGCCGGACGCCTCGTGCAACCAACCCGGGCGGCAGCCCGGAAACGGGTTTCGCCGGCAAGCCGGCGACGCCGCCCCTATTTGGTCTTGCTCCCGGTGGGGTTTGCCGTGCCGCTTCCGTTACCGGTCGCGCGGTGCGCTCTTACCGCACCGTTTCACCCTTACCTGCGCCAGGCACAGGCGGTCTGTTCTCTGTGGCACTTTCCCTGGGGTCGCCCCCGCCGGCCGTTAACCGGCACCGTGTTTCCGTGGAGCCCGGACTTTCCTCCACCCTTGCGAGCGGCGATCACCCGGCCATCTGACCCTGTGCAGATAGGGTGCTTTCTCCCGCAACGTCAAGCGGCCTTCGCCTCTCGCACGGGCCGGAACAACATCCGGCCCTCCGGACTTCACTCCGCCGCGCGCGAAACTTCAGGCCACGGATCGGCCCAGGCCGGAATTTGCAAGAGGCGGTCGATCCACGACACGATGTTCCGGTATCCACCCAGCGGCATTTCGGACTGTTTCCAGTAGGTCGCCATCGAGGCAAGCTGAAAATCGGCGATGGTGAGCCTGCCGCAGGCGACATGGCTCCGCCCCGCAAGATGCGCATCGAACACTGTCGCCCAGCGGTGAAACATATCCGCCTTCCCTTCCAGCGCCGCGCGATCGATCGGCCCGATGTTGAAGGTGGGCTTCACGATATGCTCGAAATAATAGGGCGCCACGGCAGGCGCCCATTGCTGATCGTTCCAGGACAGCCAGCGCAGCACATCCACCTGCTCGGCCGGATTGCGCGCGGGCCACATATCGGAGCCCGCCTTGATGCAGAGATAGGCCATGATCGCGGAAGATTCCGGCAGCACGACATCGCCATCGACCAGCGTCGGCGCCTTCATATTGGGATTGAGCGCGGCATAGGGCGGCCTCGTCATCTCGCCCGCCATCAGGTCCATCTCGATATATTCGACATCGAGCCCGAGATGCTTTGCGAGCGCGAGCACGCGGCGCGGCGCCTGCGCCTTTATCCAGTAGATCTGCATCCTCTTCTCCTCCCCTCGGGCGGCTCCGCGCCGGATTGCTCCGGCAGCATCGCAAAGCGCGCCTTAAGACGAACATACCAACTGGTCGGTACTGTATTTTTACATCCCGCCGCCGTCAATCCTTTCCTGTTGCGACAAGCCTTGCGGATGCCGGTCCGAGTCCCGACATTGCCTCCACAAACCATACTCAGGGAGAAGCCCGATGAAAGCTGCCGTCTATTACGAGAATGGCCCGCCCAGCGTGTTGAAATACGAGGATGTGCCCGACCCGGTCTGTCTGCCGCAGGGCATCGTCATCAAGGTCGAGGCCGTCAGCATCGAGGGCGGCGATACGCTGAACCGCGCCGGCGGCGAGCTTGCCACGCGCCCGCACATCGTTGGCTATCAGGCGGCCGGAACCATCGTCGAGGTCGGCGCGGAGGTGACGAACTTCAAGGTCGGCCAGCGCGTGACGACGGTGAACATGCATGGCAGCCATGCCGAATTGCGCTCGGTCTTCGCGCGCACCGCCTGGGCGGTGCCGGACAATCTCGACATTCGTCAGGCCGCCGCCATCCCCGTCCCTTTCGGCACGGCGGATGATTGCCTCTTCGAATTCGGCCATTTGAAATCGGGCGAAACCGTGCTCGTGCAGGCGGGCGCAGGCGCCGTCGGCCTCGCCGCGATCCAGCTTGCCAAGCGCGCGGGCGCGACCGTTATCGCCACCGCCTCGAGCGATGATCGCCTTGCGAAGCTCAAGGCCTTCGGCATGGATCACGGCATCAACTACAGGACGCAGGACCTCGTCGCCGAAGTGAAGCGCCTCACCGACAATCGGGGCGTCAACCTCGTCGTCGATCCCGTCGGCGGCACGACGCTGCAAAAGTCGATCCTCTCGCTTGCCTATCGCGGCCGCATTTCGCTGGTCGGCCAGGCAGGCCGCGAGCCGACCAAGGTCGATGTGTCTTCCATGATGGGCGGCAACCAGTCGCTCTCCGGCGTCTTCCTCGGCGCGGAGATTTTCACCGACCGCGTGCACGACAACATCCAGCGCCTCATCGACGATGTAGCCAAGGGCGAGTTGAAGGTATTGATCGACAAGACCTTCCCGCTGAAGGATGCGGCGGCCGCGCATGAATATATCGAGAGCCGCAAGGCTGTCGGCCGCGTGCTGCTGATCCCGTGAGCTAGACCGCGGCGAGAAGACGGTGAAGGGTGGCGACGGTCGAAGGATCCGCCACCCCATCCACCTTGGCCGGCCTGAAATGTCGCTGGAAGGCGCGCACCACCGCCTCGGTCTTCGTCTCGTACCGGCCCGTGACTTCGATCCCGTATCCCCAATTCGCCAGTCGGAACTGCAAGTCGGAAACGGCCTCGCCGCTGTCGCCCGTCTTCAGCGTCGCGCCCGCGACAATCGGCGAAGGATCCACCCAGACGCCGACGCCCGCACGCGCGAGCCGCGCCCAGTCGAACCACTCGCCCGGATCTGTCTTGCGCTCCGGCGCAATGTCGGAATGCGCGACGACCGAACGCGGCACGATCGGATGACGCGACATGATTTCGAGGCATAGCGCCTCAACCGCCTTCATCTGCACCTCGGGATAAGGCGGACACCCGCCGTCATGCCCGCCGTTGGCGATTTCGATGCCGATGGAGCGGCTGTTGAGATCGCTCTCCCCCGCCCAGCTCGACACGCCCGCATGCCAGGCGCGCTTCTCCTCCCCGACGAGCCGCGAGATGCGCCCCGCCTCGTCGACCACGTAGTGCGCCGACACCTTCGACGCCGGATCGCAAAGGAGCCGGATCGCCGCTTCCGCCGTCGCCATGCCGGTATAATGCAGTACGAGAATGTCGATGAGTGGCGGCTGACGGCGCTCGTTGAAGTTGGGCGATGGCCGTTCTTCGATGGCAAGCGTCATTCAGGGGCCTGTATCCACGATCTGTCTCTGCCTGAGCGAGACGATGAGAACGCCGGAAAGCGCGATCAGCGCGCCGACGATCATCCGTGTCGTCAGCTGATCGCCGAGCAGCGCCACACTGAAGATGACGGTGAAAATCGGCGAAAGCAAGGTGAGCGGCGCGGTCTGCGTCACCTCATAGCGCTGAAGCAGATAGTAGATGCCGGCATGGCCGATGAGGCTCGACGCAAAGGCGACATAAAAAACGCCCGCCCATTGCCTGAGCGACGCATCGCCGAGCAGCGCAAGCTGGTCGTGCTCGATGGCAAGCGATCCCGCGATCATCACCGGCGCCGCGACCACCGCGATCCAGGCCTGCATTTCGAAGACGCCGACATTCTTAATCTGGCGCTGGAAAATCGTTCCGACCGACCCGATCAGGGCCGAAATGACCACGAAGATGACGCCGGCGAGAAAATGGAACACCGTCGGATCGAAGCTGATGACCATGACGCCGAGAAACGACAGCGCGATGCCGGTCCAGCGCCGCCAATGCACTTCTTCCTTGAGGAAGAAGACCGACATGATGGTCGAGAACGGCACGCCGAGCTGGCTGATGATGGCGACGACGGAAGGGTTCGACAACGCGACGCCGGCGAAGAAGAAACCGAAGCCGAGCGGGCCCGCGCACAGCGCAATGATGAGCACCTGCTTCATCCGCCCCTCGTGAATCTTCAGGAACGGAAACAGCACCGCGACGATCAGTGTGAAGCGCAGCGCCGTGAACATCAAAGGCGGAAAATGCCCCAGGCTCACCTTGGCGGCAATGAGCGCAAACCCCCAAACGAGGTTGATGAACATCATGAAGGCGAAATGCGGGGGGGTCATGGTATCCGGCGTGCGGGCGTTTCAACCCTTGTTAGCCCAAGCCGGGCCCCGCGCCTAGAGCGCGCCGGCAGTCAATCCGCGCTGTCGCAGGATTTTCTCATAGGCGACGTTGATGGTCGCCAGCTTTTCATTGGCAATCGCCACGAACTCCTTGGGCACCCCGCGCGCGATCAGCGTGTCGGGATGGTTTTCCCGCACGAGGCGGCGATAGGCCGTCTTGAGGTCCTCGTCCGAAATGGACGGGGTGATGCCGAGCACCAGATAGGGGTCGGTCCGGTCGGTCCCAAGATGGCTCGCCCTGATGCGCGCGAATTCGACTTCCGAAAAGCCGAATATGTCGGCAACGATACGCAGATATTCGATCTCGGCCGGATGAACGATCTGATCGGCCTTGGCGATGTGGAACAGCGCGTCGAGCACGTCTTCGAGCACGGCGGGCTTGCCGCGATAGATTTTCGCCACCTGTTCGGCATAGGCCTGAAACCCGGCGACGTCCTGCTGCGCGATCTTGTAGACGCGCTTGACGTTCGCCCTTTCGGCATCCGGCACCTGAAGAACTTCCTCGAAGGCCCGGATTTCCGCTTCCGTCACCTCCCCGTCGGCCTTCGCCATCTTGGCCGACAGCGCGATCAAGGCGACGGTGAAGACAACTTCGTCGTCGGCAAGCGCCCGGTCGATGACGAGATGTCCCGCCACCGCGCCGACAAGCGCGCCAAGCGGGCCGCCGACGGCCAATCCGACGCCGGCACCCGCAATTTTTCCCCAGATGGACATGAAATAAGTCTAGCGGGATTTCGCATTTCTCGCACCTGCGAAAAACGCCGCTGACCTTGCGTATATCGGACAAAACCGTCGCAATTGCCGCCATCGCCCGCCGAGCGACCATAATGTCCGCCAGGCGCCGCCCCTTGTGTGTGCCAATCGGGCTCACCGCTGTTTCTCGCAAGGCCGGCCTGTGGCAGTTTCCCGCTCATGAGCATCCGCGTCGCAAAATCGCAACAATGGGACTTCTGGATCGACCGTGGCGGCACCTTCACCGACATTGTCGCCCGCTCGCCCGAAGGTCGCCTCGTCGCCCACAAACTTCTCTCCGAAAATCCCGAACGCTATGAAGACGCCGCCCTGCAAGGCATCCGCGATCTCCTGGGCGTCGCGCCCGGCGCGCCCCTGCCCGCTGCCCGCATCGGCGCGGTCAAAATGGGCACCACCGTCGCCACGAATGCGCTCCTTGAGCGCAAGGGCGAGCGTGTCCTGTTCCTCACGACGCGGGGCTTCGCCGACGCGCTCAGGATCGGCTACCAGAACCGCCCCCACCTCTTCCGCCTGAAGATCGAAAAGCCGGAGATGCTGTTCGAGCAGAGCGCGGAGGTGCCCGAGCGCCTGACCGCCGAGGGCGAGGTTCTAACGCCGCTCGACGAAACGGCAACGCGGCGCGCCTTGCAGGACGCCTTTGATGCCGGCATCCGCGCCGTCGCCATCTCCTTCATGCACGGCTACCGCTTTCCCGCGCATGAGGCGCGCGCCGCCGAAATCGCCCGCGACATTGGCTTCACCCAGATTTCGGTGAGCCACCGCGTAAGCCCCTTGATGAAATTCGTCTCGCGCGGCGACACCACCGTGGTCGACGCCTATCTCTCGCCGATCCTGAAGCGCTATGTCTCCCGCGTCGCGGGCGCGCTGGGCGACGGCACGCGGCTCTACTTCATGCAGTCTTCGGGCGGTCTCACCGGCGCCTCGCTCTTTGAAGGAAAGGACGCGATCCTGTCGGGCCCCGCCGGCGGCGTTGTCGGCGCGGTCGAGACGGCGGCACTTGCCGGTCTTTCCCGCATCATCGGCTTCGACATGGGCGGCACATCGACCGATGTCTGCCACTATGACGGCGAACTCGAACGGAGCTTCGAAACGGAAGTCGCGGGCATCCGCATGCGCGCGCCGATGATGCAGATCCACACCGTCGCGGCGGGGGGCGGCTCCATCCTCCATTTCGACGATATGCGCCTCCGCGTCGGACCCGATTCCGCAGGCGCCAATCCCGGCCCCGCCGCCTATCGCCGCGGCGGACCGCTTACCGTCACCGACGCCAACGTGATGGTGGGCAAGCTGATGCCGGAATTCTTTCCGCGCGTCTTCGGCCCCGCCGCCGACCAGCCGCTCGACGCCGACACGGTCCGCGCGCGCTTCGCCGACCTCGCCCACGAACTCGGACGGACGCCGGAAAAAGCCGCCGACGGCTTCATCCGCATCGCGGTTGAAAACATGGCCCAGGCCATCAAGAAGATTTCCGTTCAGCGCGGACATGACGTGACGGGCTATGCGCTCGCCTGTTTCGGCGGCGCGGGCGGTCAGCATGCCTGCCTCGTCGCCGACGCGCTCGGCATGAGCAAGGTCTTCTTCCACCCCTTCTCCGGCGTGCTTTCGGCTTACGGCATGGGTCTCGCCGACATTCGCGCAAACCGCGAACGCGCCGTCGAAATGCCGCTCGACACGGCAGGACTTGCAGCCGTCGAGGCCGCCCTATCGGCACTTTCGGTCGAAACGCGAGGCGAGCTTCTGAAGCAGGGCCTCGCGCCCGAAAAAATCTCGACCGTTCCGCGCCTCCATCTGCGCTATGCCGGAACCGACACGGCGCTCATCGTCTCTCACGGCACGCTTGGCGATATTCGCGCGGGCTTCGAAGCGGCGCACCGCAAGCGCTTCGGCTTCATCGCCGGCGAGAAACCCATCGTCATCGAAGCCGTCTCGGTCGAAGCCATCGGCAAGGACGCCGACGCCTCGGAAGAACCCCGCGCCGCCCGGCGCGACGGCGCGATGCCGCCGCCCGACCGCATGACGCGCATATATACAGGCGGCGCATGGCGCGACGCGCCCGTCCGCTTGCGCGACAGCCTCGCCCCCGGCGACATGATCGAAGGCCCCGCCATCGTCATCGAGCCGCACCAGACCATCGTCGTCGAACCTGGCTGGGAAGCGCAGGTGACGCCGCTCGATCACATCGTCCTGACGCGCCGCGAGAAAAAGCAGCGCGTATCCGCCATCGGCACCAATGCCGATCCGGTCATGCTGGAGATTTTCAACAATCTCTTCATGTCGATTGCCGAACAGATGGGCTTCACGCTCGAAAAGACGGCCTACTCCGTCAACATCAAGGAGCGCCTCGACTTCTCCTGCGCCGTCTTCGACCGCGCGGGCGGCCTCGTCGCCAACGCGCCGCACATGCCGGTGCATCTGGGCTCGATGGGCGCGAGCGTGCGCGCCGTCATCGAACAGAATGCCGACATGAACCCCGGCGACGTCTTCGTGCTGAACGCGCCCTATAATGGCGGCACGCACCTCCCCGATGTCACCGTCGTCGCGCCTGTCTTCGACGAAGAGGGGCGCGAGCGCCTGTTCTACGTCGCGGCGCGCGGCCATCAGGCGGACATAGGCGGCATTTCGCCGGGTTCCATGCCGGCCCACTCAAAGACGGTGGAAGAAGAAGGCGTACTTATCGACAATTTCCGCCTTGTCGAGCGCGGCCGCTTCCGCGAGGCGGAGATGCGCGCCCTGCTCTCCTCCGGCCGCTGGCCCGCGCGCAACCCGGACCAGAACATCGCCGACCTCCGCGCCGAAATCGCGGCCTGCGAGAAAGGCGCGCAGGAACTTCGCAAGATGGTCCGCGATTTCGGCCTCGACGTCGTCGAGGCCTATATGCGTCACGTTCAGGACAATGCCGAGGAAAGCGTTCGCCGCGTCATCGGGCGGCTGAAAGACGCGTCCTTCGAGCAGAAAATGGACGACGGCTCCGCCATCCGCGTGCGGGTGACGGTGAACCGTGCGGCGCGCTCCGCCGTCATCGACTTCACGGGCACCAGCGCGGAATTGCCGACGAACCTCAACGCGCCTTCCGCCGTCGCCCGCGCCGCCGTGCTTTATGTCTTCCGCTGCATGGTGGACGACGACATTCCGCTGAACGAAGGCTGCCTGAAACCGCTCGACATCCTGATCCCCGAAGGCTCCATGCTCGCGCCGCGCTACCCCGCCGCCGTCGTCGGCGGCAATGTCGAGACGAGCCAGGCCGTCACCGACGCTCTTTTCGGCGCCTTCGGCGTCATGGCCTCGGCGCAGGGCACGATGAACAATCTCACTTTCGGCAATGCGCAATATCAGTATTACGAAACCATCTGCGGCGGCGCGGGCGCGGGCGCGGGCTTCGACGGCGCGGACGCCGTTCATACGCATATGACGAATTCGCGCCTCACCGATCCCGAAATCCTCGAATGGCGCTTCCCCGTCATCCTCGATTCATTCGCCATCCGTCGCGGCACCGGCGGACTGGGAGCCCATCGCGGCGGTGACGGCGCGACGCGCGCGATCCGTTTCCGCGAAAAAATGAGCGTGTCGATCCTCTCCACCCATCGCATCGTGCCGCCCTTCGGCCTTGCCGGCGGCGGCGCGGGCGCACTCGGCAAGAATTCGATCCGCCGCGCCGACGGCCGCATCGAAAATCTCGCCGGCTCCGATCAGTCCGAGCTCGAGCCGGGCGACACCATCATCATCGAGACGCCGGGCGGCGGCGGCTTTGGCGCAGTCTGAACTGTGAAATGCACATGCTTACGAGTCGACGGGCGACGCGGCCACACCGCGTCGCGATTTGGCACATGGCACAAGCGTCACAGGGGAGAGATTCCGGGCGGATTCCGGCCCTTCGCCGCCCATGCAACCCCGCCACAATGTGGCCGCGACAACGCAGCCGCATTTTGACTTGCACCCTCCGAACACCGGCGCAAACTTCACGCGAGTGACCCCACCGCTCTGGGAGGCCAACATGACCTTGTCCACGAAAGTCGGTTACGTAGTCACCTGTCTCGCATTTCTCTTCGTCGGCGCGGTAACGGTCGGGCTCCTTTAAGAGCCCGCCGCCGCGCCTTCGTCACGCCGGAAACCGCGCGGCATAAGGCTCGGGCGGCAGCCGCATCGCGTTCACGACAAACGAGACCATGTGATAGAAGCCCGTCAGCATGATGAGCTCTATGAGCTGCTCGTCGCGGAATTCGCCCGCCAGTTCCGCCCAGAGACCGTCCTCGATTGTCGAGGTCTCGTGCAGCTGATCGACCAGCCGGACGATCAACCGCTCGCGCGGCGTCCAGCAGGCGGCGTCGGCGCCCTCCGCGACCGTCGCCGCGATTTCATCGGCGCCGAAGCCGACCGCACCGGCGAAAAGCGCGATATGGACACCCCATTCATATTCGCCGCCGCAGCGCGCACAGGCGCGGTCGATGGCGATCTCCCGCTCACGCAGGCTGATCGTGCCCTTGTCGAGCAGTCCGCCCGCCATGAAGCGGCGAAAGAGCCGCGGCTCGCGCGCGATCGTCCGGAAAAGCAGCAGCGGTTCGACGCCGTCAGGCATCAGCTTCGCCAGCGTTTCCTCCATGTCGGGTTCATAAGGCCTCTCGGCGGGCGCGATGCGGGCTGTCATGGGCACCTCCTTTTGCTACGTTTTTAGTAGCAAGAAAGATATGCTTCTTTTTTCGTAGCGCAAGAGATATTCTGCCGCCATGGTCGAATCGAAACCGAAACTTCCCAAACCCGGTCGCCCCGTGCGTGGCTCAACGACCGGCAAACCTGTCATGGCGCTGATCGACCTGATGGGCAGGCGCTGGATTTTGCGCATTCTCTGGGAATTGCGCGGCCAGCCGCTCACCTTCCGCGCGCTGCAAGAGGCCTGCGGCCGCCTTTCCCCAAGCGTGCTCAATGGTCGCCTTGGGGAATTGCGCGCCGCCGCCCTCGTCGATGCGGGCGATGACGGCTATGCGCTGACGGCGCTCGGCCGCGAACTTCTCACCCAGTTTTCGTCGCTGACGGTCTGGGCCGAGAAGTGGGCAAAGGCGCTACGCTGACGCTTCGATGCGGGCGCATCCGTGGCATCGCATCTCGAAGGATGCCTGCGTCCTAGGCTGCCTCTTCCTCGGGATCGCGGCCCGGCGTGTAGTTGAGGATCGGCGCAAGCCAGCGTTCGCATTCCTGAAGCGTCATGCCCTTGCGCTCGGCATAGTCGACCGCCTGATCGCGCTCGATGCGGCCGACACCGAAATACTCGGCTTGCGGATGGCTGAAATAGAATCCGCTGACGGCAGCCCCCGGCCACATTGCATAGCTTTCGGTGAGCTTGATGCCCGCCGCTTTTTCCGCGTCCAGCAACTCGAAAAGTGTCTTCTTTTCCGTGTGGTCGGGCTGCGCCGGATAGCCTGGTGCAGGCCGGATGCCCTGATATTTCTCCGCGATCAGATCCTCGTTCGACAGCGTCTCGTCGGCGGCATAGCCCCAGAACTCGCGCCGCACCCGCGCATGCAGATGTTCGGCAAAGGCTTCCGCCAACCGGTCGGCCAGCGCCTTCGACAGGATCGACTTGTAGTCGTCGTTCTTCTCCTGGAAGCGCTTGGCCACTTCATCCTCGCCATGGCCGGAGGTGACGGCAAAGCCGCCGATATAATCGGCGATGCCGGTTTCCTTCGGCGCAATGAAATCGGCAAGCGCCATGTTGGCGCGCACCGACTTGCCGCGCGCCATCTGCTGGCGCAGGGAGTGCAGCACCGTAAGCCGCTTCGTTCGCGTGTCGTCGGTGTAAAGCTCGATATCGTCAGTGCCGATCTGGTTCGCCGGCCAGAAGCCGATGACAGCCGACGCCTTCAGCCACTTTTCCGACACCATCTGCTTCAGCATTTCCTGTGCATCCGCAAAAAGCGCGCGCGCCGCCTCGCCCATCTTGTCGTCGCTCAGAATCTGCGGGTACTGGCCCGCAAGCTCCCATGTGGCGAAAAACGGCGTCCAGTCGATATAGGGCACGAGCTTTTCGAGCGGATAATCCTCAAGCACCTTCGTGCCGAGGAATGTCGGCTTCTTCGGCGTATAGCCGCGCCAGTCGATCTTCAGCCGGTTCTCGCGCGCATTCGCAAGCGTCACGCGTTCCTTTGCTTCGCGCGCGCTCGCATGGGCCTTGGCCATCTTCGCATATTCGTCGCGAACATCGGCGACGAACTGCTCCTTCGCGGTCGTCGAAATCAGGTTCGAGACGACGCCGACGGCGCGGCTCGCATCCGTCACATAGATCGCCTGCCCGCGCCGGTAATTCGGATGCACCTTGACGGCGGTATGAATGCGGCTCGTCGTCGCCCCGCCGATCAGCAGCGGAATGTCGAAACCCTCGCGCTCCATCTCAGCCGCGACATGGCACATTTCGTCGAGGCTCGGCGTGATAAGGCCGGAAAGCCCGATGACATCGACCTTCTCGGCGCGCGCGACTTCGAGAATCTTCTGCGCCGGCACCATGACGCCAAGGTCGATCACGTCGAAATTATTGCACTGGAGCACGACGCCGACGATGTTCTTGCCGATGTCGTGCACATCGCCTTTCACCGTCGCCATCAGAATCTTCGCGGCCGCCTGCTTCTGCGCCGCGCCCGTCAGACGCTTCTCCTCCTCCATGAAGGGAAGCAGATAGGCGACCGCCTGCTTCATCACGCGGGCGGACTTCACCACCTGCGGCAGGAACATCTTGCCCGAGCCGAAAAGATCGCCGACGACATTCATGCCGTCCATCAGCGGCCCCTCGATCACATCGAGCGGGCGCACCGCTTCCTTGCGGGCGGCCTCCGTGTCTTCCTCGATGAAGGCGTTGATGCCCTTGACCAGCGCATGCGTGAGACGCTCCTTCACCGGCAATTCGCGCCAGGAAAGGTCTTCCTCCTTCTTCTTGCCCGCATCGCCCTTGTAGCGCTCGGCGATTTCAAGCAGCCGCTCCGTCGCATCCGGCCGGCGGTTGAGGATCACATCCTCGACGCGCGTGCGCAGCTCCGGCTCGATCTCGTCATAGATCGCAAGCTGGCCGGCATTGACGATGCCCATATCCATCCCCGCCTGAATGGCGTGATAGAGAAACACCGAATGCATCGCTTCGCGCACCGGCTCGTTGCCGCGAAACGAGAAGGAGATGTTGGAAACGCCGCCCGAGACATGCGCATAAGGAAGGCTCTGGCGAATGCGCCGCGTGGCGTCGATGAACTCGACGCCGTAATTATTGTGCTCCTCGATGCCCGTCGCCACAGCGAAGATATTGGGATCGAAGATGATGTCCTGCGGCGGGAATCCCACCTTGTCGACCAGCAGATTGTAGGAGCGCTCGCAGATCTCGAATTTGCGCTGCGCCGTATCCGCCTGGCCCTTTTCGTCGAAGGCCATGACGACCGCCGCCGCGCCGTAGCGGCGCACCTTGCGCGCATGTTCGAGAAACGCCTCCTCGCCCTCCTTCAGGCTGATCGAATTCACGATCGCCTTGCCCTGCACGCATTTGAGGCCCGCTTCGATGATCGACCATTTGGACGAGTCGATCATGATCGGCACGCGGGCAATGTCGGGCTCGGCGGCGATGAGGTTCAGGAACCGCACCATGGCCTGCTCGCTGTCAAGCATGCCCTCGTCCATGTTGATGTCGATGACCTGCGCGCCGCTCTCCACCTGCTGGCGGGCGACCGACAGCGCCTCGTCGTAGAGCCCTTCGACAATCAGCCGTTTGAACTTGGCCGAGCCGGTGACGTTCGTCCGCTCGCCGACATTGATGAAACTTGCAGTGGCCTGGGTCATCTCGTTTCTTTTCTTTGCATTACGCCGATGTGAAGGCTTCGAGGCCCGACAGGCGGAGTTTCGGCTCCACCGTCGGCGCGACGCGCGGCCGCTTGCCCTTCACCGCTTCGGCGATGGCGTGAATATGCTCGGGCGTCGTGCCGCAGCAGCCGCCCGCGATGTTGACGAGGCCGGATGCAGCGAACTCGCCGACGAGTTTCGCCATCTGCTCCGGGCTTTCGTCATATTCGCCCATCTCGTTCGGCAGCCCCGCATTGGGATGCGCGCTGACATTCGTGTCCGCCACGCGCGAAATCGTGTCGATATGGGCGCGCATCTCCTTGGCGCCGAGCGCGCAGTTGAGCCCGATCGAAAACGGCTTCACATGGCTCACCGAATTCCAGAAGGCTTCCGGCGTCTGGCCGGAAAGCAACCGACCGGACATATCGGTGATCGTGCCCGAGATCATCACGGGAAGCTCGATGCCGAGCTCCTCGAACACTTCGTCGACCGCAAAAAGTGCAGCCTTCGCATTCAGCGTGTCGAAGATGGTTTCGACCAGAATGATATCCGCGCCGCCTTCGATGAGGCCGCGCGTCGAGTCCTTGTAGGCCGCGCGCAGCTCGTCGAATGAGACGTTGCGAAACCCCGGATCGTTCACCCGCGGCGAAATGGAGGCCGTCCTGTTGGTGGGCCCGAGCACGCCCGCGACGAAGCAGACGCGCCCCAGCGTCTCGCTCTCGGCAATGTCGCCCGCCTCGCGCGCAATGCGCGCACTCACGACGTTCATCTCGTAGGCGACATCTTCGAGCTTGTAGTCGGCCTGCGCGATGACGGTCGCGCCGAATGTATTCGTCTCGGCAATATCCGCCCCCGCCCTGTAATAGGCGAGATGGATTTCCTTCAGAATATCGGGACGCACCAGACCGATCAGCTCATTGTCGCCCTTGAGATCGACGGGATGATCCTTGAAGCGCTCGCCGCGAAAATCCGCTTCCGTGAGCTTGTAGCCCTGGATCATCGTACCCATGGCGCCGTCGAGCACCAGCACGCGCTCCTTGATGAGTTCCTTCAGCTTCGCGTTGCGTTCGTCTCTGGTCATGGGTTTCCTTTCACTGCGCAAGCGCAGGCACATGGCTCGGGCGCAGCCCCAGCACATGGCATATGGCGAAAGTCAGGTCCGCCTGATTCAGCGTGTAGAAATGGAAGCGGTCGAAGCCATAGGCGCGCAGGCGGTTCACCTGCTCCGCCGCCACATAGGCCGCAATCAGCTTGCGCGTCTCGATCTCGTCTTCGAGTCCTACATAATAGTCCTCGAGCCATTTCGGAATGCTCGCGCCGCAGCGCTCCGCCATGCGGCGAATGCCCTTGAAGTTTGTCGTCGGCATGATGCCCGGCACCAGCGGCACTTCGATGCCCGCTTTCCGCACGCGGTCGAGAAACCGCACATGCTTTTCCGTGTCGAAGACGAATTGCGTGATCGCCCGCGTCGCGCCGGCGTCGATCTTCCGCTTCAGAAGCTCGATATCGGCGTCGAGCGAAAGGGATTCCGGATGCACTTCCGGATAGGCGCTGACGCTCACCTCGAAATCGGCGATCTTCTTGATGCCCTCGATGAGGTCCGGCGTTCCCTGATAGCCCTGCGGATGCGGCTTGTAAGGCGCGCCAAGCTCCGGCATGTCGCCCCTGAGCGCCACGACATGGCGGATGCCCGCCTCCCAGTAGCCCCGGATCACATCGTCGATCTCGTCCTTCGTCGAGCCGACGCAGGTGATGTGCGCGGCGGGCGTCAGCGAGGTTTCCTGCACGATGCGCTTTACGGTTCCATGCGTGCGCTCGCGCGTCGATCCGCCCGCGCCATAGGTGACGGACACGAATTCCGGCTGCAAGGGTTCGAGCCGGCGGATCGAGCGCCACAGCGTCTCCTCCATCTCCGGCGTCTTGGGCGGAAAGAATTCGAACGAGACATGCGTATGCGCCTCGTCATGCTTCGCCGCATTGCCGCTCATCACCGAACCCCCTCAAGCTCGCCGCGAGCGGCCCGTCGCGGCGTCTCCGCGCCGGCCTTGTCGGCGGCATATATGACAACCGTGAGGCTCGCCTCGCCGCCTTCGGGCGGCAGATGGCGCACCTCCTTCACGTCGAGCCCCGCTTGCGCGAGCCAGCCCTTCACTTCGTCTTCCGCAAAACCGAGGCGGCGATGCGCCTGTTCCTCGCGCAGAAAATCGAGCTCATGCGGCGCGAAATCTGCGATCAGCAAACGTCCTCCCGGGCGCAGCACGCGCGCGGCTTCCGCCACAGCCGCCGCCGGATCGTCGAGATAATGCAGCACTTGGTGCAGCGTCACGAGATCGGCGCTTTCATCCTGCAAAGGCAGATCGTAGAGATCGCCCTGGCGCAGCGAACAATGCTCGACGCCCGATTGCTCCAGCGTCGCCCGCGCAAAGGCGAGCATTTCAGGCGACAGGTCGATGCCGAGGCTCGTCTGCGCGCTGGGTCCGATCAGTTCCAGCATCCGCCCCGTGCCCGTGCCGAGATCGACGAAACTCTCCACCTTCCGCCCGGCGCTGAGCGAGAGCATGGCCTCCTCGACCTTCGCCTCCGGCACATGCAGCGAACGGATACGGTTCCACTGCTCCGCATTGGCGCGGAAGAACTCCGCCGCACGCTCGGCCCGCGCCGTCCGCACGGCTTCCAGTCTTTCAAGGTCGCGCGCCACCGTCTGGTCGCCAGCCGGGATGAGGCCTGTCAGCAACTGGGCGAGCTTGACGCCCGGTCCCGCCTGCGAGCGCCGGTAGAAAACCCAGCTTCCCTCGCGAAACCTGTCGAGCAGCCCCGCCTCGCACATCAGCTTGAGGTGACGGCTGACGCGCGGCTGGCTCTGCCGCAAAATCTGCGTGAGCTCGGTCACGGTCAATTCGCTCTTGGCCAATATGGCAAGCAGGCGAAGCCGCGTCGGCTCACCTGCCGCCCTGAGGCCCGTCAAAAGCTGATCCATGCTCGATACCCGGCGATTTAAAATTTCCAGATAATATAAACATATCTTTATGTGTGTATTCAAGCCCCGATTTGCAGTCGCTGCTTTTCGGCAACACTGGCGCAGTTCGGGCACTCTTGTGGCCGCCCTCCGCTGGTTAACGTGAAGCCCTTGTGATAGCTAATGTAAGGGCTCGGGGAATGGACGGACTGCTGTCGACGCCGGATTTGTGCTTGTTCACTTGGCATTAAGCAATCTGACCCAATCTGACATCAAACGTACGAAACGCGCCGATTCCCGCAGAAATCGCGGATCTGAGCATAGGCGTAGCTCGCGCACAGGTGGATAAATGACTTTGCTGACACGGATGGCGAACCTGGGGGTCAAGGCCGCTGCTTTCGGGCTGATCCTTGTTCTTGCCGCCTGCGCCACGCGCCCCGACCCGGCCAACAAGGTCGCCGTCCAGGCCTATGAAGAAACCAACGACCCCGCCGAGCCGCTGAACCGCTATTTCTTCGAGCTCAACCGCTTCTTCGACATCATCCTGATCAAGCCGGTGGCGACCTGGTATCAGGGCGTGGTGCCGGGCTTTGCGCGCAATGGCGTCCGCCATTTCCTCGACAATCTCGACAGCCCCGTCATTCTCGCCAACGACTCGCTGCAAGGCGAATGGGACCGTGCCGGCGTCACCGTCTCGCGCTTCGGCATCAACACGACGGTCGGCGTGCTCGGCCTGTTCGATCCGGCGACCGGCTGGGGCTACCCGCAGCATCGCGAGGATTTCGGCCAGACGCTTGCCGTTTGGGGCTCGGGCGAAGGGCCCTACATCTTCCTGCCGATCCTCGGGCCGTCGAACCCGCGCGACCTTACCGGCTTCGTGGTCGACGACTTCTTCGATCCGCTCACCTACATCTACTGGAACGGACCCTATACGGTTCCGGTCACGCGCTTTGTCGTCAACGGCATCGATGTCCGTTCACGCAACCTCGATACGCTCGACCAGATCGAGCGCACATCGGTCGACTATTACGCGACGGTGCGCAGCCTCTATCGCCAGACCCGTGCCAACGAAATCTCGAACGGCAAGTCGACGAACGAGAACCTGCCCGACATCGACAACCTAAATTTCGACACAAACGAACCACAGGCTGTCGCACCTAAGAAGTAGGAGCGGCAATTCCGGGTTCGGATGACGTTCCGCTTTTCCCGTGTCGGCATTCTCGTCCCTCAGGAGACCAGTCATGTCCCCCCTTAGCTTCCTGCGATCGGCATTCATGCCCGTCGCGTTTTCATTCGCCCTCGTCACGGCCGTCGTTTCGGCGAGCATGCCGGCGCAGGCGGCGAACGAAGATCCCGCCGCGGAGAAATTCGTAGGCGAAATCTCGACACAGGCCATCTCGATCATCAGCGACAAGAGCCTCAGCCGCCCCGACCGCGAAGCTGCTTTCGGCAAGCTTCTCGATGGTAGTGCCGACATGCAGCGCATCGCCGCCTTCTGCCTCGGCCAGTATCGCAGCCTGCCGACCGAAGCCCAGAAAAACGAATATCTGGGGCTCGTCCGCAACTTCGTCGTGAAGGTCTACGTCACGCGCCTGTCCGACTATCACGATGAGAAGTTGCAGATCACAGGCTCCCAGGCCAAGGGCGCCAATCAGGCCATCGTGACCAGCCAGATCAACTTCACCAATGGCCGCCAGCCGGTTCAGGTGACGTGGTGGCTCGTGAAGAACAACGGCGAATACAAGATTTTCGACGTCAATGTCGTCGGCATCTGGCTCGCGCAGGAACAGCGCTCGGCCTTCACCTCCGTCATCAGCAACCACAATGGCGACTTCTCCGCCCTCCTCAGCCATCTGAACACGCAGATCGCCGATGCGGATGCGGGCAAGCTGCCTCCGACGGCGGCCGGCGCCGCGCAGTAAGCCAATCGCCATGAAAACAAAAACGGCGCGGGTTCATCCCGCGCCGTTTTTCTTTGGCTACAGCCCAGTCGAGTCGGTCAGCGGCTGAAGCGCTTGTACTTGATGCGATGGGGAATTTCCGCCGCCGCGCCCAGACGGCGCTTCTTGTCCTCTTCATACTCGGCGTAATTGCCCTCGAACCATTCGACATGGCTGTCGCCCTCGAAAGCGAGCATGTGCGTGGCGATGCGGTCGAGGAACCAGCGGTCATGGCTGATGACCACGGCGCAGCCGGCGAAAGCGACCAGCGCGTCTTCAAGCGCGCGCAGCGTATCGACGTCGAGATCGTTCGTCGGTTCGTCGAGCAGCAACAGGTTCGCGCCCGACTTCAGCATCTTGGCGAGATGCACGCGGTTGCGCTCGCCGCCGGAAAGCATGCCGACCTTCTTCTGCTGGTCGCCGCCCTTGAAGTTGAAGGCGCCGACATAGGCCCGGCTCGGCATGGTCGTCTTGCCGAGCTCGATGATGTCGGTCCCGCCGGAGATTTCCTCCCACACCGTCTTCTTGGCGTCGAGCGCGTCGCGCGACTGGTCGACGTAGCCGAGCTGAACGCTCTCGCCGATCTTGATCGCGCCCGAGTCCGGCTTTTCCTGGCCGGTGATCATGCGGAAGAGCGTGGTCTTGCCGGCTCCGTTCGGGCCGATCAGGCCGCAGATCTGTCCGCGGGCAACCTCGAAACGGACGTCATCG
>JARLIS010000033.1 GCA_031291615.1 Parvibaculum sp. | reverse complement strand
GATGGCTTCCTCAACCGCGCCACCGAAGTCGATGTCGATGCCATCTGCGACAAGGACGGCGATGTCTTCATCGCCGGCATCATGGAGCATATCGAGGAAGCGGGCGTGCATTCCGGCGACAGCGCCTGCTCGCTGCCGCCCTACTCGCTGCCGAAATCCGTCATCGCCGAAATCGAGGAGCAGACGCGCAAGCTCGCGCTGGCGCTCAATGTCGGCGGGTTGATGAACGTGCAATATGCCGTGCAGGACGGCACGATCTACGTGCTCGAAGTGAACCCGCGCGCCTCGCGCACCGTGCCCTTCGTCGCCAAGGTGATCGGCGCGCCCATCGTCAAGATCGCCGCCAAGGTGATGGCGGGCGTGCCGCTGGCGAGCTTCGGGCTGAAGCCTTTCAAATACGATCACGTCGCGGTGAAGGAAGCCGTCTTCCCCTTCGCGCGCTTCCCCGGCGTCGACACGATCCTCGGGCCGGAAATGCGCTCGACCGGCGAAGTGATGGGGCTCGACAAGAGCTTCGCCGTCGCCTTCGCCAAGAGCCAGATCGCGGGCGGCACTTCGGTGCCGACAAGCGGCACGGCCTTCGTGTCGGTGAAGGAAAGCGACAAGGAAAAGATCGTCGCACCCGCGAAAAAACTTCTCGAAATGGGATTCAAGCTCGTCGCCACCGGCGGCACGGCGCGCTTCCTCGCCGAAAAGGGCCTCGAAGTCCGCACCATCAACAAGGTGCTGGAAGGCCGCCCCCACATTGTCGACGAGATCAAGAACGGCGATGTGGCGCTCGTCTTCAACACCACCGAAGGCGCGAAGGCGATCGACGATTCGAAATCGCTGCGCCGCGCGGCGCTGATGATGAAGGTGCCCTATTACACGACGGTTGCCGGCGCGCGGGCCGCCGTCGAGGGCATCGACGCCATCCGCAAGGGCCATCTCGAAGTGGCCTCGCTTCAGTCATACGGGAAGGTGCAGGCGGCGGAATAGGTCAGAAAGGCACCCTCAATTCCGAATTGACCTTCGACGCCTGCTTAACCCACAATCGCCGTTCAAGACCTGCCGCCCGGAGCCCGAAAGGCTCCGGCGGGTTTTTATTGGCTAGCGCCAAACTCGCGCCCCCGCATGCAAGGGGGCGAACCAACTGGAGAGATCGTCCGATATGGAACGGATTCCGATGACCGCCGAGGGCTACAAGTCGCTGGATGAGGAGATCCGTTTCCTCAAATCCGTGGAGCGCCCGCGCATCATCAAAGCGATCGCGGAAGCGCGCGCTCATGGCGACCTTTCTGAGAATGCCGAATACCACGCCGCGAAGGAACAGCAGGGTCTGAACGAAAGCCGCGTGCTGGAGCTGGAAGACAAGCTCAGCCGCGCCGAGGTCATCGACGTCTCGAAACTGTCCGGCAGCACCGTGAAGTTCGGCGCGCGCGTGACGCTGGTCGATGAGGATACGGAAGAGGAAGTGAAGTATCAGATCGTCGGCGAAATGGAAGCCGACGTGAAAAAAGGCCGCGTCGGCATCACCTCCCCCATCGCCCGCGCACTAATCGGCAAATCGGTCGGCGACAGCGTCGAAGTGAACACGCCCGGCGGCGGCAAGAGCTACGAGATTTTGAAGATCGAATTCAAGTAGGCGTCTCCAGACCCTACTCCTCCTCCGTCTCCAGCGCCTCGAGCGGCACGCCCGGCAGGTGCTTCGACTGGCGGATGGTGAGCGACGTGCGCACGCTCGCCACATTGGGCGCGGGCGTCAGCTTCTCGGTGAGGAAGCTCTGAAAGGTCGAGAGGTCCGGCGCGACGCATTTCAAAATGAAGTCGATGTCGCCATTGAGCATGTGGCACTCGCGCACGAGCGGCCAGCTTCCGACCAGCGCCTCGAAGGCCTTGAGGTCGGCTTCCGCCTGACTGTGCAGACCGACCATCGCAAAAACCGTCACCTCGAAGCCGAGCGCCCGGCCGTTGAGATCGGCGTGATAACCCTGAATGAGCCCCGCCTTTTCGAGCGCCCGGACGCGGCGCAGGCAAGGCGGCGCGGAAATGCCGACGCGCTCGGACAGCTCCACATTGGTGATGCGCCCGTCGGCCTGCAATTCCTTCAGGATCTGGAGGTCGATGGCGTCGAGCTTGACCCGCTTCATGGAGAGTTCCGGTGGTGACTTGAGGCGCGAGAGGCTTTACTTACTCTGCCATCGCCCGAATTTCAGCAATAAAGTTGCTCAACAGCGCACGAAAATGACCGAAAAGGCTCCCTCACCGTCCCACGCCTCCCTCTCCCCCGAGCGGGAGAGCGGCAAGACTGAACCCTCTCCCTCTGGGAGAGGGTTGGGTGAGGGTCTTTCTTGCTGGATTCTCACCAACGGAATGGCCGGCTTCGAAACGCAGGCGCTTGGCGTCTGCGAGGCGCTGGGACTGACCCCGGAGATAAAGCGCGTCGCCCCGCCCGCACCCTTCCGCTGGCTGGCGCCCCACGGCCCTGCCGCGCCCGATGCCGCCATCACGCCGCCCTGGCCGGATCTCCTGATCGCCTCGGGCCGCCAGTCGATCCCTTACGCACGCATGATCCGCCGCAAGTCGGGCGGCAAGACCTTCACCGTCGTGCTGCAAGACCCGCGCGTCGCGCCGTCGAACTTCGATCTCGTCTGGGCGCCTGCGCATGACAGGCTCGAAGGCGCGAATGTGCTGACGACGCTGCTGTCCCCCCATCGTCTGACGGCGGAGCGATTGCGCGACGAAGCCGCCCGCATCGAACCCGATGTCGCGCACCTCCCCCATCCGCGCATCGCCGTTCTGCTCGGCGGCAGCAACGCCGTCTACACATTTTCGGAAGCGACGGCCGCCCGCATCGCCGCGCAGCTTGCGGGCCTTTCCGACCACTTCCATGCCGGCCTGATGGTGACGCCCTCGCGCCGCACGGGCGAGGCGCAATCGCGTATCATCCGCGACCATCTTGCCGGCCGCCCGGCGGTCATGTGGGACGGGACCGGAGCGAACCCCTATTTCGGCTATCTCGGACAGGCCGATGCCGTCGTCGTCACCTGCGACTCGGTTAACATGGTCGGCGAGGCGATCTTCACGGGAAAGCCCGTTTACGTGATCGAGCTCGACGGCGGCTCCCCCAAATTCCGGCGATTCCTTGACGGCGTTTACGCTTATGGCGCGGCGCGGCCCTTTGTCGGCCGCCTTGAAAGCTGGGAGTACAAGCCATTAAATGCTACCCATGAGATCGCCGAGGCGATCCGCCGCGCCATGAAGGCAAGATGAGAGGCTGCGGCAAATCGTGACGCGACATTGAGGCGGCTGGCATCTCCCCCCGGGCAGCCGCAGATTTTGCCCACGACATGGACGAACGAAGACAAGGCCCGGACGATCATGACCCTGCTCGACATCGAAGCCCTGCGCGCAACGCCGCTGAAGACGGACCCTTACGAATATTTCGTCGTGCCGCATTTCGTGCGCGCCGAAGCCTTCGATAAAGTCATCGCGGATTTTCCCCGCATCGATTCCACAGGCTCGATCCCGCCCAGCGCGCTCCCGATCAAGGGCGCGTTCAAGGCGCTTCTCGCCGAAATGGAAGGGCCTGCCTTCCGCAAGGCGATCGAGGACAAATTCGGCATCGACCTTACCTCGCGTCCGACCATGGTCACCGTGCGCGGCAACTGCGCCCGCTCGAACGGCAAGATCCACACCGACACGCCCTCCAAGATCATCACCGTCCTCCTCTATCTCAATGAGGAATGGGACAAGGATGGCGGCCGCCTGCGCATCCTGCGCTCGCCCACCGACCTCGACGACATGGTCGAGGAAGTCTCGCCCAATGGCGGCACGCTTCTCGTCTTCAAGCGCTCGGACAAATCCTGGCACGGCCACGAGCCCTTCGAGGGTCGCCGCCGCGCCATCCAGCTCAATTGGGTGACGGATGACGAGGTGGTCGCGCATGAGCAGCGCCGTCATCGCTTCACCATGTTCCTGAAGCGGCTCAATCCCTTCGGCGGCGTCGCCGCTGAAGACGCATACTGAGCGCAAGCCCATGACCCTTCAGATCGAGACCTTCAAGAACGCGGACCTCGCCCATGGCTGGCGTCCGGGCAACAATGCGGGCGGCGCGACGCTTTTCAAGGCGCTCGGCCACCCGCTCTCCGCGCCGAAGGCGCATGCGCTGATCGCGAGCCTTGCCAAAGCCGGCCCCGTCGCGATCTACGATCCGACCCACGCCATCGGCAGCTTCCATGCCTATTACGATCTCTCGAAGCTCGACGTCGCGGGCTATTACGTGCAGCGCGTGGAAGACCTGAAGGGCGCGTTTCTCGGCCATGACGCAAAGCCGCTGAGCGAACTCGGCAAGTCGGGCGCGAAGGCCGTGCTGGTGCTGCTTTTCGACGCCGAAAAATCCATCGCTCCGCTGAAGCATCTCTTCCCGAAAGGCGCGCACATCGCGAGCCTCGACGACATTCGCCTGCCCGACGACATGCTGACCAACCGGGCGAACTATCTCGACCCGTTGAACTTCGCCACCAACTTCGCGCTGATGCGCGAGAAAAAGGGGCTGAACGGCGTCGACGGCATTCACACCCGCGTCGCCAGCGCCAACTACTGGGGCCTGCACGGCGCGGACAAGCCCGAGCTCTGGCTCTGCCTCTTCGGTGAGGACGGCGCGCAGCTCGCCGAATGGCGCGAGGCGCTGCCCGTCGCGGGCGCGCCCTTCACCATCGACAGCGCCGAAGTGCGTCACCGCTTCGGCCTCGGCGATTTCACGGGCTCGCTCTTCATCCATGCGATCCGCATCAAGGGTCACGACGTCGTCAAATACGCGCTCGACATGTATGGCGAGAACGGCAAGGCGCTGTCGTGCAGCCACGACGCCAACGCCTGGCCCGCCGACTATTACGCCGGCATGCCCGCGGGCGAAGACGACGAGGTGGTGACGCTCTTCATCCAGAATTCGCATCCCATGCCCATTCCGCCGCGCACCGTCGGCCTCAACATCATGGGCGCGCAGGACATATCCTGGTTCGAGGACGAAATCGCGCCCTTCGCGACGCGCGCGATCCCCGTCGACACGCTGCTGCCGCAGGCGCATTGGCCCGATCAGGTCGAGATCGTCGCCGGACGCTATTTCGTGCGCCCGCGCTACGAGGTCATGCGCAAGAGCGGCCAGCGCCGCATCGCGCACGCCAATGTCGAGCGCACCGACCTGAAGCCGAACCCCGAAATCCGTTCGCTCGAAAAAGTGATGGGCAAGGGCTACATCATGCCCCTGCCCGTGCTGCCGCGCAGCGACTTCAACACCGTGATGCTGCCGACGCCGATGGCGACCGAGCAGCACGAGCTGCCTATCCGCGCCGAACTGATCGACGCGAGCGGCAAGACGGTCGCCTCGAAATTCCTCGGCCGAATCCCACGCCGCGAAAGCGTCGAGGTCGATGTCGAGGCCTGGCTGAAGGAAGCGTCTGCGACGCTGCCTTCGGGCTACGGCCATGTCGAATTTCTCTACGACTTCCGCGAAGGCGGCGACGGCGACGGCTGGCTGCATGCGCTCGGCCGCTTCGAGCAGAAGGCGAGCGGACACCGCGCCGAGACGATTTTCGGCGCGCATATCTACAATACCGGCGTCATCTACAAGGACGAGCCGCAATCCTATACCAACAAGCCGCCGGGGCTTTCGACGCGCCTCTTCCTCCGGCTCGGCCAGGACGGGCTCGACACGATCTGCCACCTGATCTATCCGGCCTCGACGCCCTGGCACCCGAAAAGCGCGACCATGCTCATCCTGCATGACGCGGAGGGAAAGCCGGTCGCCGAAAAGGAAATCGAGATCGCCTGCGGCGGCTCGCGCTTCTGGCGCCTGTCGGAAATGTTCTCGAAGGAAGAACGCGAGCGCATGGGCGGCGCGGGCTACGTCATCATCCGCGACACGACCTGCCGCCTCTTCGGCTTCCACGGCATGACCAACGGCACAACGAGCTTCTGCCTCGATCACATGTTCGGATTTTGAAAGCGTCTTTCCTCTGAAGGTAAAGACGTGGATGCCCCGCATGAAGCGGGGCATGACGAACTTGGCCAGGGAATCCCGTTCAGCAATTACGTCATGGCCCGGCTTGTCCGGGCCATCCACGTCTCTCAAGATCGCCGCCAATTCGGCCTTCGCGGCGCCTCCCCTGCGACATCCCGCCTCCCCTTCGCATCCGCAGCATCTTTGCCCTTGAACTTTCTTTGGAATAACTCTAACTAGCAACTAACAGTTTGAGCCACCCCGAAGACCCCCAGTTCAGGAGCCCAGTACATGAGCGTTCTCGTCGGCAAAGCCGCCCCCGATTTCACCGCAGCCGCAGTCCTCGCCAATGGCGACATCGTCGAGGATTTCAATCTGAAGGCGCATCTCAAGGGCTCTTACGGCCTCGTTTTCTTCTACCCGCTCGACTTCACCTTCGTCTGCCCGTCGGAGATCCTCGCTTATTCCAACCGCGTGCCGGAGTTCGAAAAGCGGAACGTGAAGGTCGTGGCCGTGTCGGTCGACAGCCAGTTCACGCATAACGCCTGGCGCAACACCGACCCGAAGGAAGGCGGCCTCGGCCCGGTGAAATTCCCGATGGTGGCCGACATGACGAAGCAGATCGCGCGCGACTACGACGTGCTGATCGAGAAGGACGGCGTCGCGCTGCGCGGCACCTTCCTGATCGACCGCGACGGCATCGTCCGCCACCAGCTCGTGAACGACCTGCCCCTGGGCCGCAACGCCGACGAAGCGCTGCGCATGGTCGACGCGCTCCAGTTCCATGAGGAAAACGGCGAGGTCTGCCCCGCCGGCTGGAACAAGGGCGACGAGGGCATGGTGGCCGACGCCAAGGGCGTCGCCAAATATCTCGGCGCGCACGCCGAAGCGCTCTGAACCACGCCATTCCGGCGCCTTGCCGGACCTTTCGACCGGGCCGCGCCTCGCCTATATATAGGCGCGGCCCCTTTCTCCCCTGAGTCTCCCAAGCCGCCCGTCAACGGAACCATCATGTCCGATCCGAAGCACTCCAAGGTCATCATCATCGGCGGCGGCGCCGCCGGCTACACGGCCGCGATCTATGCCGCGCGCGCCATGCTGGAGCCGACGCTCATTCAGGGCATCCAGCCGGGCGGCCAGCTCACCATCACGACCGATGTCGAGAATTATCCGGGCTTCGCCGAGGCGATCCAGGGCCCCTGGCTGATGGAGCAGATGGAGGCGCAGGCGCGCCATGTCGGCACCGAGATCGTCGCCGACACGATCGTCAATGCGGACCTGTCGAAGCGCCCCTTCCGCCTCGTCGGCGACAGCGGCACGATCTACACCTCGGACGCGGTCATCATCGCAACGGGTGCGCAGGCGAAGTGGCTGGGCCTTCCCTCCGAACAGCATTTCCAGGGCTTCGGCGTTTCGGCCTGCGCCACATGCGACGGCTTCTTCTATCGCGGCAAGGAAGTGCTCCTCGTCGGCGGCGGCAACACCGCCGTTGAAGAAGCGCTGTTCCTGACGAACTTCGCCTCGAAGGTGACGGTGATCCATCGCCGCGACCACTTCCGCGCCGAAAAGATCATGCAGGAACGCCTGTTCAAGAATCCGAAGATCGACGTGGTCTGGGATTCGGTCGTCGACGAAGTCGTTGGCACCTCCGATCCGCTGGGCGTCACGGGCGCCAAGGTCACGAACATCAAGACCGGCGAGACGCGCATCATTCCGGCACATGGCATCTTCGTCGCCATCGGCCACAAGCCCGCGACCGAGCTCTTCGAGGGTCAGCTCGACATGAAGCCGGGCGGCTATCTGAAGGTCGTGCCGGGCACGACAACGACGAATATCCCCGGCGTCTTTGCCGCGGGCGACGTGACGGATGACGTCTATCGTCAGGCCGTCACCGCCGCCGGCATGGGCTGCATGGCCGCGCTCGAAACCGAGCGCTGGCTCGCCGCGCAGGAAGCGCATCAGCAGGCGGCGGAATAAAACCCTCACCCTCCCACGCCTTCGGCGCGGGTCCCTCCCTCTCCCAGAGGGAGAGGGATCATGGGACGGCTCTCTAGCCCTCTCCCTCTGGGAGAGGGTTGGGTGAGGGCCTTCGCTACAACCCCATCAACGCCGGCAATTCGCCCATGTCGTAGAACACATGAGCGCCTGCGCTTCTGAGCGCCGCCGCATCCGTGTGCGGATCGCCGGCAAAACCGAGCGCCGGCATTCCGGCGGCGATGGCGGCCTGAACGCCGGGCACGCTGTCCTCGATGACGATGCAAGTCTCGGGCGCGAAACCCATCTCCTTTGCGGCAAACAGGAACAGGTCCGGCCGGGGCTTGCCATGCGCCACCTGCTCGGCGCTGAACAGAACGTGCTCAACGAGCGGCAACAGTCCGGAGCTGCCGAGCGTGAAGCGCATCTTCTCGAACTTGCCGGACGACGCAACGCAGAATGGAATTCCGCGCGCCTTGAGCTGAAGCAGAACCGCCTCGACGCCCGGCACCGCCGCGACGCCTGACGCGAAGGCCTTCAGCGTTTCGTCGCGAACATGGTCCGGCCAATGGTCGCCAAGCGGGCGGCCGATCGCCTCCTCGACATGCGCCATCACCGCATTCATCGTCTTGCCGACGAATAGCCTGCGGCATTCTTCATAGGAAATGTCGTATCCATCCTCCGCCAGAACGCGCACCAGAAGACGATTTGCCACGGGCTCGCTGTCGACCAGCACGCCGTCGCAATCGAAGATGACGAGAGACGGGGGAGATGAAATTGGAAACGCCATGACGGGTTTATCTCCCGTCATGGCGTTTGCCGCAACTCACGTTTCGTAACAGAGCGTGTCAGCCCAACATGCTGCGCAGCATCCATGCGGTCTTTTCGCTGGCTTCCATGCGCTGCGTCAGAAGGTCGGCCGTCGGCTCGTCATGAGCGGCGTCGGCGGCCTCGAAAATGCCGCGCGCGGTGCGCGTGACGGTTTCATGGCCCTTGACGAGATTCCGGATCATGTCTTCCGCGCTCGGCACCTTCTCGTCTTCCTCGATCTTGGTGAGCTTCGCATAGGCCGTGTAGCCGCCCGGCGCCGGAAAGCCCAGAGAGCGAATGCGCTCGGCGATGAGATCGACCGCGAGCCAGAGTTCGTTGTACTGCGTCTCGAACATCAGATGCAGCGTGTTGAACATCGGACCGGTGACGTTCCAATGATAAAAATGCGTCTTGTGATAGAGCGTGTATGTGTCGGCGAGAAGGTGCGACAAACCTCCCGCGATCTTCTTCCGGTCTTTTTCTGGAATGCCAATATCGATTTTCATCGTCGGTCCTCATTTCCAGTGGGGGGACCTTCAATGTATGGCTGCGGCCGGCGCGCGACAAGGCGCACCGGCCTGTCCATTGGCGTTACTTCAGCGAAGCGCAGAAGCGCTGAATGCGCTCACACGCTTTCGTCAACGCTTCCGTCGACGTCGCATAGGAGATGCGGAAGAAGGGTTCGAGACCGAAGGCTCCACCATGCACCACGGCAACGCCCTCTTCTTCCAAAAGCGCCTCCACGAAATCCTGGTCGGTGTTGATGACGCGGCCCTTCGGCGTCGTCTTGCCGATGCAACCCTCGCAGGAGGGATAGACATAGAACGCGCCTTCGGGCGTCGGGCACTTGAGGCCCTTCGCCTGATTGAGCATCGAGACCACGAGATCGCGGCGCTCCTTGAAGCTGGCGGCGCGCGTCGGAATGAAATCCTGCGTGCCGTTCAGCGCTTCGACCGCCGCCCACTGGCTGATCGATGTCGGGTTCGACGTCGACTGGCTCTGGATCGTCGTCATCGCCTTGATGAGCTCGATGGGACCGGCGCAATAGCCGATGCGCCAGCCGGTCATCGAATAGGCTTTCGACACGCCGTTCATCGTCAGCGTACGGTCGTAAAGCTTCGGCTCGACCTGCGCCGGGCTCGCAAACTTGAACCCGTCATAGGAGAGATGCTCATACATGTCGTCGGAAAGAATCCAGACATGCGGATGGCGCAGCAGGACATCGGTGAGTTTCTTCAGCTCGTCCCATGTATAGGCGGCGCCCGTCGGGTTCGACGGCGAGTTGAAGATGAACCACTTGGTCTTGGGCGTGATCGCCTTTTCCAAAGCCTCGGGCCGAAGCTTGAAATTGGTCTCGATGCCCGCCCGCGCGATGACGGGCGTGCCGCCGAGAAGCTCGACGATGTCGGGATAAGACACCCAATAAGGCGCCGGAATGACGACCTCGTCGCCGGGATTCAGCGTCGCCAGCATGGCATTGAAGATGATCGGCTTGCCGCCGGGCGCGACGAAGCACTGCTCGGGCTTGTAGTCGAGCCCGTTCTCGCGCTTGAACTTCGCGGCGATCGCCTTCTTGAGTTCCGGAATGCCGCCGACATCGGTGTACTTCGTCTCGCCGCGCTGGATGGCGGCAATGGCGGCGGCCTTGATGTTGTCCGGCGTGTCGAAATCGGGCTCGCCCGCGCCGAGGCCGATCACGTCGACGCCCTGCGCTTTCAGGTCGCGCGCTTTCTGGGTCGCGGCAATGGTTGCCGACGGCTTGATGCGCTTCAATGCGTCCGAAAGGAAGGCCATGATCTTTGCTCCAGCGGAGGGTTGGGGGTGGTCTCAAAAGCGGCTGAAACCTAAGCCCGCTTCCCTGCCCGCGCAACAGCCGATCTCGGCCAAAAAGTCGCGTTCCGCTTCAAATCAGGCACGTTTCCAGCACATGTAGCGCCGCCGCCACGAGGAGCGCGGCGGAGCCCGCAATATCGGCAATGACGACCTTGCGGATGTGGCGGCCATAGGTCCCTTCCGACCGGGCGATCCAGATGAAGCCGCCCATGCTGACGAAGCCGGCGATGAAGGCGGGCACACGCAGACCGGGCGCGAAAGCGGCCGAGACAATGAAGGCGCCGACAAGGCCGAACAGCAATGCGCGATGCCGCATCAGGATCGCCAGGTCCGGCCCCTCGATGGGCAAGCCGTAAAGCGCAGCGAGACGCGCAGCGCCGACGGCGCCGATGACGGGATAGAAATTCAACAAGCCGACAAGCAGCAGGATCGCAGCGATAGCGATGCTCATATGATTGCGCCCCTATGCGGAAATCTTCCCTTCTCAGCCCTCGATCGGCGCTCCGAGCCGCAGCTCGACCGGAATGACGCCCGCCCAGACCGGCAGACCCATGTCTTCGGCATCATCGAGCGGCCCGCCGCTTCTCACTTTCGCCACGACCTCGACCAGCGGCACGCGCAGTACCTCCGTCGCCTTCAGTTCCTGCGCATTGGCGGAGCGCGCGAGCTTCGACCGCCCGCGCTCGACGCGCTCGATGAAAAGCGCCAGCGCGTCCGGCTTCTCGGCCGCGGGCAGAACCCTGCCCTGCCCATGCAGCATGACGGAGCGATAGTTCATCGAGTGGTGAAAGGCGGAACGCGCCAGCACCAGCCCGTCGATCAGCGTGACGGTGACGCAGAGCGGAGCGCCCGCCGACAGCACGCGCATGAAGCGGCTGGTGCGCGAGCCGTGCAGCAGCACGCTCTCTCCGTCGCGGACATAGAACATCGGCATGGCGACAGGCCCCGCCTCGCCCATGAAGGCGACATGGGCGACATAGGCGGCATCGAGAATACCGTGCACCGTCTCGCGATCGTAATGCGCCCGCATTGCCCGCTGACGCGGACGATGGACGGCGGAAGTCTGGTAGTCGGTCATCGACGCGTTCCTTCAGCTTTCAAGCATCCGCTTCGGCCGGGGCAGAAGTTCGCCGCCGCAATTGGGACAGATTTCCTTCATCGCCGTTGCGCAGTCCGGGCAGAATGTGCATTCGAAACTGCATATGCGCGCCTCGCCCTTCTTCGGCGTCGGCGCGTGGCATTTCTCGCATTCGGCTTTCATTTCCAGCATCGCGGCATCCTTTCCGGTGACGCCCCATCCTGATGAAAAATGGACCTATCTAAAGGTCCATTCCTTCCAATATAAAGGAGCCACTGGAAATCGGCCCCGGAACCTGCGCCATGCTTCGCTCGCCCCTGCCCCTCGGCACGCTCGACCTCGATCCCGCCGCCGCCGCACCGCTCTACCGCCAACTCTACGACGCGCTGCGCGGCGCGATCCTCGACGGCCGCCTCGCCGCCGGCGCGCGCCTGCCCTCCTCCCGCATCCTCGCCGTGGACCTCGGCGTCGGCCGTAACACGGTTCTCTCGGCCTATGAACAGCTCGCCGCCGAGGGCTATCTCGAAGGCCAGGTCGGCGCGGGCACGAAAGTAGCCTCCGTCCTGCCCGACAGGCTGCTCGAAGTCGGACGGCCCCGAACCGACACCCGCACGGCAAAGCCGGAAGCGGCGGCGAAGCTCTCGCGCCGCGGCGAAACCATCGCATCGGTGAAGCGCACCGCGCCGCGCTATGAGCGCGGACAGGGCCGCGCCTTCCAGCATGGGCTCCCCGCCATCGACCAGTTTCCCGCCGCACTATGGAGCCGCTTTCTCGCCCGCTGCGCCCGCGATCCGCGCAACGGCCTCTTCGGCTATGAAACCGGCGAAGGCTTCCGCCCGCTGCGCGAGGCGATCGCGGCCCATGCCGGCGCCGCGCGCGGCGTCGTCTGCACGCCCGATCAGGTGATCGTGACGACGGGCGCGCAGGCGGCGCTCGACCTTGCCGCACGCATGGTGATCGATCCGGGCGATGACGTCTGGATCGAGGAGCCGGGCTATCTCGGCGCGCGCGGCGCATTCCTCGGCGCGGGCGCGGAACTGGTGCCCGTGCCCGTCGACGGCGAAGGCATCGACGTCGAAGCTGGCATTTCAGCGGGCCGCACGCCGCGCCTCATCTATGTGACGCCCTCCCACCAGTTTCCGCTCGGCGTCACGCTCTCCCTGCCGCGCCGGCTGCAACTGCTCGACTTCGCCCGGCGCGAACGCTGCTGGATTCTCGAAGACGATTACGACAGCGAATATCGCTATGCCGGCCGCCCGCTCGCCTCGCTGCAAGGTCTCGACCGCGCCGGCCGCGTGCTCTACATGGGCACATTCGCCAAGACGCTCTTCCCGGCGCTGAAAGTCGGCTACCTGATCGTACCCGACACGCTCATCGACGCCTTCCGCACCGCCATCCGCATCACCGGCCATGTGCCGCCATCCGCCGTCCAGTCGGCGCTGGCGGACTTCATCGGCGAGGGTCATTTCGGCACGCATGTCCGGCGCATGCGCGCCGTCTATGCCGCACGTCAGGCCTGCCTCGTTGCCGCAATCGACGCCGAGCTCGGCACCTTTCTGGAAGCGGCGCCCGGCGACGGCGGCATGCAGCTCGTCGCCTACCTCGCACCGCATGCCTCCGACCGCGAGGCGTCGGAAGCCGCCGCAGAAGCCGGCATCCAGGTCACTCCGCTCTCGGCCTATCACCTCGGCGCGCGGCGGCGGAACGGACTTCACATGGGTTTTGCCGCAATACCGGAAACGCAGATCGGAAAATCCGCGCGGCGGCTTGCCGCGATACTGCGCGAGTCCGGAACGCCGCGCCGCGTGTGAGCGAATATCGCTACAAAGACGATAGGTCTTTCAAACCGATCTGGTCGTTATTTTGCGTGCTATTCAGTCGGATTGGGTGACAATACCTCTATTTGCTCAACAAAGGGGCAGCGTTACCGACAAGAAATTCAGCAAGCTTTTGACGCCAATCATTTTTTTCTCAAAAAAAGTGGGGTCCACTGACTCAAACCGCGTTTCCGGTCGTATAGACATGAGAACGTATTCGAGTTTGCGAAAGGATCTTTTTTAAATTGGGACTGGAAAGCTATCGCCGCTCGGTCAGCGAAACGAAACGCGCCGCAATCCTGAAAGCGGGCCGCGAGAATTTTTTGAAGAACGGCTTCAGCCACGCCGCCGTCGCCGATATCGCCCGCGAGGCCGACGTTTCCACCGCGACGCTCTACAAGCATTTCGCCTCCAAGGAAGAACTCTTCGCCGCCGTCGTCGCCCAGGCCTATGACGCGATCGGCGGCGAATTCAGCGAAGTCCTCGACAGCGACGATGTGGCGGAGATGCTGGTCGGGATGGCGCACAACTATCTGGCAACGCAATTCGATAAACAGGCCAACGCCCTTCTCCGCGTCGTCATCGCCGAGGTGCCCGCCGCACCGCAGATCGCGCGGGACACTTACGAAACCGTCGTCCGCAAGCGCTCCGCCTCGGTCAAGAAAATCTTCGACGGGTTGATCGAACGCAAGCTGATGAAGCCGCACGACACCGAACTGGGCGTCTACTTCATCGCCGGCATGGTCAAGGAAGTCTTCATCTGGCCGGCCATGTTCGATCCGGAATTCAAGCTGCCCGAGAACACCGACGCGATCATTCGCGAAGCCGTCTCGGTTTACCTCGCGCGCTACGGCGTGTGAAAGCCAGCAGGGAGACGGACACAAAGTGAGCGTCGAAAGCTATCGTCTGACGATCAAGGAATCGAAGCGGAGCGACATCCTCAAGGCCGCGCTCGCGAATTTTCTGGCGCACGGCTATACCGGCGCGGCCATGGCCGAAATCGCCGCCGACGCGGACGTCTCGACCGCGACGCTCTACAAGAACTTCGCCTCGAAGGAAGCCCTCTTCACGGCGGTGGCGACGCAGGCCGCCTCTTCCGTGCATGAGGACATCGGCGATATTCCCCAGAATTCGACCGCGCATGAAATCTTCCTCCGCCTGCTCTACGGCTATTACGAGTCGCAGCGGACATACCGGGTGAACGATCTCTTCCGCATTGTCATCGCCGAGGCGCCGACCTCGCCGGAGCTGACGCGCAACATCTATAAAATCCTGATCGAGGGCCGCCACAGGAGCGTCAAATCCTATCTCGACGTCATGGTCGACCGCGGCCTGCTCCGCCCGCACGACACGGAAACGGGCGCGCACTTCGCCATGGGCATGGTCAAGGAGCTCGCTGTCTGGCCGACGCTCTTCATGCCGGACCACAAGATGCCAGAGGATATTCTCGACAAGGTGCGCGAAGGCATCGACGTCTATCTCGCCCGCTACGGTGCCTGAATTCAGCGCGTGGCGAGAAACGCATAGCGGTTGACGCTGAAGAAAAACTCGCCGCGCTCCGCAAGCCGCAACTGATCGTCATACCAGGCCTGAACCTCGTCGGGCGGCACGCCGCGCCGCGCGCCGTTCGCCTGCACATAGGCCTTGATCGAGCGCATGATGCCCGCCGCATAGCTGACCGGCTGCCAATGCGCGCTCAACATGGGCACGATTTCGACGCGCGCGACCGTGAAGCCCGCCCGCCTGAGCAGCGGCCCGAGCGTCGCGGGCAGATGCGGATCGGCGAGATGATCGTCCCAGGAGGAAAGCACGCGCTCCATCCGCGCCTTGTCGCTCGAATGCCAGACGGTGCTCCGCCAGTCGGTGTCGAGAATGAGCGCGCGGCCGCCCGGCTTCAGCACACGATGAAGATGCGCAAGCGCCGGCGCGATGGGCGCCACATATTCGTGAACCTGGGTCGAGACCGCCGCGTCGAACGAGGCGTCGGGAAAGGCAAGCGCGCCCGCATCGCCCTCGACGCATTCGGCCTGCGGCAGCGCCGCCAGCCGCGTGCGCGCCATGGTGAGCATGGCGGGCGCGGCGTCGAGCCCGACAAGGCGGCCGGTCTCCCCCACCATGCGCGCGAGATCGACGGCGAGAAGCCCCGGCCCGACGCCGATGTCGAGAATGCGCTCGCCGGGCTTGGGCGACAGCATCTCGATGACGCGGGCGCGCTGCGCCACAACGTCGGGCGTCAGATACATGGCCTCGACCGCGCGGGCGGCCTTCTCGTCGAAATCCAGCATGGCGCTCACGGGCATATCCTTTTCAACGCAAGGGCTCCTTGTGTCCGGGGCCTGAATGGGCGGGCGCGGCAAGCGCGGCGGCGACGGCGTCCGGCCGGTCGAGATCGGCGAAGATGAGCCTGTCGCCCGACAACGTCCGCAGATCGAGCGCGCCGCCGCCGAAAATCCGCTGCGGCAGCGAGCGCCGCACGCGAAGCGAGGAAATCTCGCTGGCGCCGATGGACACTTCCCGGGGCCGCGCAAAACCGCTGCGCGCGTAAAACTCCGGCGCTCCACCCGCCAGCCGCGCCGGCCGCTCCTCGACGACGAGCACGCGCGCCCGCAGCGCCGCCGAAAAGAGCAGCAGCGGCACGCCGAGCAGCATGACGGCAAGCGCAAGTCCGCGCAGCCCCGCCAGCACCGGCTGATGCAGCGCCGCATAGGCATAAACGCCCGCCCAGACCAGCGCGACGGCAAGCGAGGGCAGATAGATCGTCCAATGCGCGCGCGCCGCGCCAAGCGGCTTTTGCGGCGTGGTGGTGCCGGTCCGAACTGTCATGGGATGAGAGTTGCAGAGCCGGAGCCGGATGTGAAGCGAGGGATGAAGCGCGCGGCGGCAAACATCAAGATGGACCCCGTATTCCCGGCTTTCGTCGGGACGGGCAAGTCGGGCATGACGAAATCGAGGTACGGCGGCTGGCCGAAGATGCACGCCCTTGCGTTGCCCTCTCACTTACAAGAAGCCCGTCACCCCGGACTTGATCCGGGGTCCATCTTGTTCCGGCGGCGGAAGGGAAGATGGATGCCGGATCAAGTCCGGCATGACGAAATCGCGGGGGCGGCGGTTGGGCGAAGAAGCAGGCCCTTGCGTTGATCTCTCACTTACAAAAGGCCCATCACCCCCGACTTGCCCGTCCCGACGAAAGCCGGGAATACAGCATCCATCTCCCCTTCCCCTCTTCACAACTATCCGCCGAGTAAATTGCCGCCTCGCGCGGCCATCTGCCTGGCACAACGAGAACTATGCCGAACGGCCGCCGGTGACCCAAGGCAATCACCCGCTCCCACGCCAGGCAAAGGTCGTGTTTTGCCGCCGAATTCAGTGCCAAGCAGACAAGCGCGCCGCCTAGAACGCTGAAGGAATTTACAATTCCGTCCGAGGTCGGACCGATATTGCCATTGGAATTTCCGTCTGGTTCAATTCACGCAGATCGATAAGTGGGGCGGATTTGGGTGTCCGGGAAGAGGGTCGGCGCTCAGATGATAGGGGGCACGAATGCGGCCACTCGGATTTATCTCGGCGGTAGTTGTCGCGTCTTTCATATGCGCGTCGAACTCCTTTGGTCAGGGCTCAAAGTCACATACGCCCGAATACGGCATCGCATTCGCCGGCTTCGGCCCGCTCAACAGCGATATATTCATCGCTGATGCCGACGGCAAAAATGCCCACCCCCTGTCGCCGCACCCCGCACTGGACATCAATGCTTCCTTCTCACCCGACGGGCGGAGCATCATCTTCACCTCCATGCGCGACGGGACGGGCGACATCTACCGCGTCAATATCGACGGTTCGGGGCTGAGGCGCCTCACCCGCGATCCGGCCTTCGACGATCAGGGCGCCCTGTCGCCCGACGGTCGTTTTCTCGCTTTTACCTCCAGTCGCAGCGGCCAGGCGGATATCTGGATCCTGGATCTCAAGACGGGCGCGCTGCGCAACCTCACCAATCACCCCGGCGGCGATTTTCGCGCCGCCTGGTCGCCGGATGGGCAATGGATTGCCTTTTCCTCCGACCGCATGTCCCGGCATCCCCGCTCGAAGGCGCAATTCTTTACCCTGCAATCGACAGAGGTTTTTATCGTCCATCCGGACGGCAGCGGCCTGCGCCAGATCACGCATGACGATGCCTTTACCGGTAGCCCGTCCTGGTCGGCAGACGGCAAGAGTCTGTTTTGCCATCAGGCGAGCATCGACGAATTGGACAATATCGTCAGCGCCCGGCGCTTGCGCGGCACGACCCAGATCATGCGCATTGACATGGCGACCGGCGGACAGACGGTGCTGACCGGCGGCAAGGGCGAAAAATGGTCGCCGCAGCAGCTGGCGGACGGGCGCATCGGTTATGTCAGCGGCGGCCCGGAGGGCGGCGTGGAGTTTGCGGGCGGCGCACCCGGCGCGCGGGGCGAGATTCGCAATCCGCGCTGGTCGCCGGATGGCAGGCATATGGCGTTCCAGCGCGACGTCGATACCAATTGGCCGCCCTTCAAACCCTGGCCCAGCCGCGATCCGATGATCAGGCTGGTTCGCATGGGCGTGTTTCCCTCCTGGTCGGAGCCGCTGGTGATCGAGAATGACCAGACGGCGGGCGTCCTGCACAACAGCATCCTGGCGCTGAAGCCCGACGGCACGGGACAGAAAGTGCTGTTCACCGATGCGGACCGCACCGCGCTGGCGCCGGTTTTGTCTCGCCAGGGTGACCGCATCGCCTTCGGTCTCGGCGGATTCTTCCAGATGGTCAAAGGGAAGTCGGTCGCGGACATCGCAGTGATCAACACCGACGGCACGGGTTTGCGGCTCCTGACCGATGGATCGGGCAATGCCGGCTTCCCCAACTGGTCGCCTGACGGCAAATTGATCGTCTATCGACGGTCGACGGAAACCGGCAGCAGCCTCTTCATTTTGGACATCGCCACGCGCGCATCGCATCTGCTGACCAGCGGCAGGCACGAAAATTTCCCAACCTGGTCGCCGAAAGGCGACCGCATCGCATTCACCAGCGATCGTACCGGTGATTATGAAATCTACACGATCAGACCCGACGGCACCGGCCTGACACAGCTCACGCACAGCCCGGGCAATGAGGGGCACAACAGCTGGTCGCCGGACGGCGAATGGATCGCCTTCACCAGCGCCCATGAAGGGTACAAGGACGAAGCCCTGCTGCATCCCCACAATCCGCAGTCCTACGGAGACATTTACATCATGCGCGCCGATGGCAGCGATATGCGCATGCTGACCGACGATCCCTATGAGGAGGGCACTCCAAGCTGGTTTGCAGTCGCGCCCGCAAGGTAATTCCAGAGGCGCGAAGAACACGGCCATCAGCAGAGGCCGGCGTTGATGCTGGAGGAGCGGTTGTCATCCGGCGCCGCCCGACGCCGCGCCAAGCGGCCTTTGCGGCGACGTGTTGCCGGTCCGAATTGTCATGGGATGAGAGTTGCAGAGCCGGATGTGAAGCGAGGGATGAGGCGCGTCGCGGCAAACATCAAGATGGACCCCGGATCAAGTCCGGGGTGACGGACTTTTTGTAAGTGAGAGAGCAACGCAAGGGCCTGCATTTCCGTGCAGCCGCCCCCTCGATTTCGTCATGCCGGACTTGATCCGGCATCCATCTTCCCTTCCCGCCGCCGGCGGTACATTCGGGCCGCCTGGCGCGACCCTTACCCGCTCTTCAAACCTTCTCCGTCTCCTTTGGCTTCGAAACACGGCGGGTTCTTGGCTCCGCCCTGGGCTTGGGCAGAAGACGGAAGCGGGACTGGCACCACGCGAAATCGACGCCGACATCGAGCAGCGCATCGGACCGCCCGCATGGGCAGGCAAATTCCATCACGGCGAGCACGCGATAGGTCTCTCCGGCCACAAGAGGCACCGGCCTGCCCGTAACATGGTTCGGGGCGGCATTGACGCAAAGAACAAGATCGCCGGGTCCGACTGCGTCGCTCATGGCATCCCTCCAATGTCTTGAGGGGGAGATTAGACCTCGCCCCCCAAGGGGGAAAGATCGCTTTTGCCGCAAGGGAGTGAATGGCCCGCCGCCGATGCCTGGCATGACGATGGGGGCTGTGGTTATTGTCGCCCGCATGCCCTGACGTTTCTCTCTCCCCTACACCCAACCCGTCACCCCGGACCTGATCCGGGGTCCATCTTTTCTAGCCGGAAGCAAGAAAGATGGATGCCGGGTCGAGCCCGGCATGACGACCATGGCTGACGATCCGGATTGCCGCGCGTCCTTCGGACGCTCGCAATGGCGGTGCGGGGTTGTGCTAGTCTCCGCCGAACGCGCCGATGCGCCCCCGTAATCTATCAAATCCCGAAATCCCTCCCCCATGACCCGCGCGACTGCCGATCTGCTTTTGCTGCTTGCCGCGCTGATATGGGGTCTTGCCTTTGTCGGGCAGCAGACGGCGATGGCGCATGTGGGGCCGCTGTTTTTCACCGGCACGCGGTTTCTGATCGCCGCCGTCGCGGTGCTGCCTTTCGTGCTGAGGGAGGGCAAGCGCGGGCCCGCCATTCCGCGCGCGCAAGCGGGCCCGCTCATCGGCATCGGCGTCGTCTTCTTTCTCTGCGTCGGCGTGCAGCAATTCGGCCTGATGCACACCACCGTCACCAATGCCGGGTTTCTGACCGCGCTCTATGTCGTGATGGTGCCGGCGATCGCCGTCGTCGCCGCGCGGCGCAAGGTCCATCCCGCCGTCTGGCCGGCGGCCGCGCTGTCGCTGGCCGGAACCTTTCTGCTGGGCGGCGGCGGGCTTAAAGGGCTCAACTGGGGCGATGGGCTCATCATCGTGTCGGCCTTTTTCGGCGCGCTGCAAATTCTCGGCCTCGGCCTTCTCGTCGGCAATCTCGGCCGCCCGCTCGCCGTCGCCTTCGCGCAATATGCGGTGACGGCGGCGATCGGCATTTCGCTGGGCCTCGTCCTTGAAGCGCCGACGCTTGAGGGCCTGCTCTCAGCCTGGCGCGAAATCGCCTATACGGGCCTCGTCTCGGGCGGCATCGCCTTCACGCTGCAATCGATCGCGCAAGGGCATACGCCGCCCTCGGACGCGGCCATCATCGTCTCGATGGAAAGCGTCTTCGCCGCCGCCTTCGGCGCGCTCATTCTGGGCGAGAGACTGAACCTATTCGGCTGGATCGGCGCCGCGCTGGTGATGGCGGCCGTCCTCTTCGTGCAGCTCGTGCCGATCTATGGGCGGCTCTGGCTGCGGCGCTGAAGGCTGGCGCAAAACCCGCGAAGCGGGCAGGATGCGAGCCAACGCATGACGGGACGGGGACGGACGATGATCGAACTGCTGTTTTCATTCGCGGGCCGCGTGAACCGCCGGCCGCTCTGGGGCTTCTGGTTTTTCACCGGCCTGATCGGCCTCGTCTGTTTCCACCTGATCTATCGGCAGCTGGCGCAAACGCCCTTTCCCGCCGAAATGACGCCGGAAGACTTCGCCGCGCGCATGAAAGTCTTCAACTGGATCAACGCCGTGAACCTGATCCTACTCTGGCCCACGATCGCGCTCGGCGTGAAGCGCTGCCACGACCGGGGCCGCAGCGGCTGGTTCCTGCTGCTGATGCTGGTGCCGCTCGTGCAGCTCTGGCCCATCATCGAGCTCGCCTTCCTGCGCGGCACGGCGGGCGAAAACCGCTTCGGCCCCGATCCGCTGGAAGGCCACGCCCATGACGGCTGGAAAAGCTGGGCGATCTTTCTCGGCCTCGTCGTCGTCTTCGCGCTTCAGGGCAACGTCGCCTTCAACATGATCGTGCTGATGCAGAACCATATGCCGAAAATGCAGGGGCCGGGCATGGAGACACCGGGCGGCGCGCCGGGCGCGAACCCCAACGGCTTGCGCCCCGCCACCCCCACCTGACGCCTGCTGACACGGGCTGGCAGGAGCTGTCAGGACGGGTCTTTTCCCGGACCCTCCGGCACGCCATATTAAGGCCATGGCGCGCAGCAAGAATTTCAAATCCTTCGGGCGAAGCTCCGACAAGCCTCTGCCCTCGACGGCCGGCTTTTCGGAAGCCCCCGGCGCGGGCTTCGTACCGGCGGCGGGCATAGCCGACCGCGATCAATGGGCGGGCGCGCTGAAGGGCGACCCGGAACACTGGCCCCTTTTCGCGCCCCACCGCCCGGAACGCCCGCAAAAGTCGGAAGGCGGGCAACGCTTCAAGCTCGTCTCCGAATATGAACCGGCCGGCGACCAGCCGACCGCTATCGCCGAGCTTGTGAGCGGCATCGACCGGGGCGAACAGGACCAGGTGCTGCTCGGCGTCACCGGCTCGGGCAAGACCTATACGATGGCGCAGGTGATCGCGCGCACGCAGCGCCCGTCCCTCATCCTCGCGCCCAACAAGACGCTGGCGGCGCAGCTTTACGGCGAGTTCAAGAGCTTCTTCCCGGAAAACGCGGTCGAGTATTTCGTCTCCTATTACGACTACTACCAGCCGGAAGCCTATATCCCGCGCACCGACACCTATATCGAGAAGGATTCCTCGATCAACGAACAGATCGACCGCATGCGCCATTCGGCGACGCGGGCGATATTGGAGCGGGACGATGTCATCATCGTGGCCTCGGTCTCGTGCATTTACGGCATCGGGT
>JARLIS010000032.1 GCA_031291615.1 Parvibaculum sp. | reverse complement strand
GGCGAAGGCCCGCCGCAGCTTCCAGTTCTCGAAGCGCTGATCGCTCACGCGATTACGAACAAAGGCGCTTCGGTTTTCCGAGGCGCCTTTTTTGTTTTCGGCCATCCTTCGAGACGCAGATCGCGTTCCGCGCTTTGCTCCTCAGGATGAGGGTTATAGTTTGGTTCCTCACCCTGAGGAGGCGCGCAAGCGCCGTCTCGAAGGGTCGGAAGATTTGATGGAGGGCTTGGCGTGCCCACGAAAGTTTTCATCGACGGCGAAGTCGGGACGACGGGTCTTCAGATCAAGGCGCGGCTGGATAGCCGGCGCGATCTCGAATTCATCCGGCTCAGCGAAGCGAACCGCAAGGATGCCGGCGCGCGGGCCGAGGCCCTCAATTCCGCCGACATAGTGATCCTTTGCCTGCCGGACGACGCGGCCAAGGAAGCGGTGGCGCTGATCGAGAATCCGGCCGTGCGCGTCATCGACGCTTCGACCGCGCACCCGACCGCGCCCGGCTGGGCTTACGGCCTTCCCGAAATGTCGGCGAGCCAGCGGCAGGTGATTTCCGGCGCAAAGCGCGTCACCAATCCCGGCTGCTATCCGACGGGCGCGATCTCTCTCATCAGGCCGCTGGTCGAGGGCGGCATATTGCCCGCCGATACGCCGGTGACGATCAACGCCGTCTCTGGCTATTCGGGCGGCGGCAAGGGAATGATCGCCGAATTCGAGGACGAAACTTCGCCGAACTATACGCATGTGCCTTACCGCATCTATGCGATGGGGCTCGAGCACAAGCATGTCGAGGAGATCCGGGTCTATGGCGAGCTGAAGCACCGGCCGCTTTTTGCGCCGGCCGTCGGCCGCTATGCGCAGGGCATGATTGTCGAGGTGCCGTTGCAGCTTTGGGCGCTGCCGGGCTCGGCGACCGTCGCGCGCGTCTATGAGGCGATCGCGGATGCTTATGCCGATGAGCGGTTCGTGTCGGTGGCGACGCTCGACGAAGCGGCGGCGATGAAGACGCTCGATCCGGAAGGGCTCAACGGCACAAATGAGTTGAAGCTCTTCGTCTTCGGCAATGAACTCCGCAAGCAGGTGCGGCTCGTGGCGTTGCTGGACAATCTCGGCAAGGGCGCGTCGGCGCAGGCCGTCCAGAGCATGAACATCATGCTCGGGCTCGATGAGGGGCTGGGCGTCAACCTCTGACGCGGCGGCTCACATCTTCAGCAGGATCACGCCTGCCGCGACGGTGGCGGCGGCGATGACGGCGCGCCAGCCCAGTCCTTCCTTCAGGACGAAGCCGGAGATGAGCGCGCCGAAGACGACGCTTGTCTCGCGCAGCGCGGCGACAGGGCCGAGCGGCGAGACGGACATCGCCCAGATGACGAGCCAATAGGCGACGATGGAGGCCGCGCCGCCGCCTAGCCCATAGGCCCAGGCGCGTTGCGGGCGCAGCAGCGCAGGGCCGCGCCGCCAGAGCGCGATGGCGGTGATGGTGACGCCGTCGAGCGCGAAGAGCCAGATCACATAATCGCTCGGGCTTTGGGCGACACGGCCGCCGATGCCGTCGTTCAGTGTATAGGCGGCGATGAATACGGATGTGCCGAGGGCGTAGAAGATCGCGCGATGGTGGTCGCCCGAGGGACCGGTTCCGTTTCTTGAGCGCCAGGCCAGGCTGATAATGCCGGCGACGATGACGACGATGCCGACGGTCGCCAGCAGCGGCAGTTTCTCGCCGAGGAAGAAGAATCCGACCAGAGTGACGAGAACGGGCGCGGTGCCGCGGGCGAGGGGATAGACCTGGCCCATGTCGCCATGCGTATAGGCCTTGACGAGGAAGACCTTGTAGCCCGTGTGGAGCGCCAGCGAGAGCAGGATGATCTTCCAGATTTCCCAGCTCGGCAGGGGCGTGAAAGGCAGAAGCGGCAACATCAGCAACCCGCCGCTCGCCGCGACGAAGGCCATCATCGACAACCGGTCGTCATTCGATTTGACGAGGGCGTTCCAGGCCGCATGCAGCAACGCGGCGAGGAGGACGAGCAGGGTGACGGTGAGGGACAGGATGGGCTCCCGGCGCGAAAGGTCATTGCAGTTTCGTGACAGGAAGCTACGCGATCGCGCGGGGAAAGCGCATAGGGGGAATTGTCAAAGCGGTTTGCGTGGGCGGGGCGTCGCGCCCGCGGGCCCCCTACCCCCACCCCCTGCCCGGGGGGCCAGGGCTAAAAAGCACTTTTGCTGTAAACCCCCTTGCGCTGTTGGTTTGGTAGGGACCGCGGGCAACGGGGTGTGTGGTTGCGGGGCGCGGAAGGCGCGCTCAATCGTCCGACTTCACCATGACATAGGAGCCTGGCGCGTCTTCGAGGACGGGGAGTTTGCCGTCGCCGGGTTTGCGTGCGGGGACCATGGGGCCGGAGAGCGGCTTCAGCCAGTCGTGCCAATCGGGCCACCAGGAGCCGGGATGTTCCTCGGCCTCCGCCAGCCATTCGTCGGCAAGTTTCGGCCGGGCGTCGTTGGTCCAGTACTGGTATTTCTTCGCCGATGGCGGATTGATGACGCCGGCAATGTGGCCGGAGCCTGCGACTATGAATTTCACCGGGCCGCCGAAAAGGCGGGTCGCCTTGTAGACGGAGTTATAGGGCGCGATGTGATCCTCGCGGCTCGATTGCAGGTAGATCGGGATCGAGATTTTCGACAGGTCGAGCGTTTCGCCGCCGAGCTTCATCCGGCCTTCGGCAAGGTGGTTCTTCAGGTAGCACTCGCGCAGATAGTAGATGTGGAGTTTTGCGGGCATGCGCGTTGCGTCGGCGTTCCAGTAGAGAAGATCGAAGGGAACGGGTTCGCGGCCGAGCAGGTAGTTGTTGACCACGTAGGACCAGATCAACTCGTTCGAGCGCAGCATGTTGAAGGTCTGGGCCATGGCCGAGCCTTCGAGCACGCCGCCATGGGCTTCCATCTGGCGTTCGAGACCGGCGAGCTGTTCCTCGTCGATGAAGACCTGGAGGTCGCCTGCCTCGGTGAAATCGACCTGCGTGGCAAAGAAGGTTGCGGATTTGATGCGCTTGTCGCCCTTCGCGGCCATATGCGCCAGGGCGGAGGCGAGCAGCGTTCCGCCGATGCAATAGCCGATGGCGTTGACTTCCTTTTCGCCGGTCGCTTTTTCGACTGCGTCGAGCGCCGCATAGGCGCCGTCGATCATGTAGTCCTCGAAGGTTTTCAGCGCGAGTTGCGGATCGGGATTGACCCAGCTTGCGACGAAGACGGTGAAGCCTTCGGCGACGGCCCATTTGACGAAGGATTTTTCCGGCGTCAGGTCGAGGATGTAATATTTGTTGATCCAGGGCGGGAAGATCAGCAACGGCCGCTTGTGCGCCTTCTCGGTCGTCGGCTCGTATTGCAGGAGCTGGATCAGTTCGTTCTGGAAGACGACCTTGCCCGGCGTCAGCGCGATATTGCGGCCGAGCTGGAAGGCCTTCATGTCGGTCTGCTGGATTTGCAGCTTGCCGTGGCCGCGTTCGACGTCTTCAAGAAGATGCTGCATGCCGAGAACGAGATTCTCGCCGTTCGACTTCAATGTCGTCCGCAACACTTCGGGATTGGTCAGAAGGAAGTTCGAGGGCGAGAGCGCGTTGGCGAATTGCTTGACGTAGAACTCGGCCTTCTTGCGCGTATGCTCGTCGACGCCTTCGGTGGACTGGACCTGCTGATCGAGCCAGCGGCTGGAAATCAGATAGGATTGCTTCAAGAGGTCGAAGACGATGTTGTTCTGCCAGTCGGGATCCTTGAAGCGCTTGTCGGCGCGGGAAGGCTCGGCGACAGGCACGGTGTCCTGGCCCATCAGCTTGCGCGTGGCCGACTGAACGAGGTCGATATAGCCGTTCCAGAGTTGGGCTTGCGCCTCGACGAGCTTCAGCGGGTTCTTCACATAGTTCGTTGCGACATCGAGCATGGTCTTGCCGATGCGGCGCATGTCGGACAAGGCGGTGCCGAAGGATTCGGATTCGTCGCCGCCGACCATGAGGCGTGCGGCCTTCTGGCCGAGTGTCGCCGCCTGAACGAGATTGAGCGCGAGCGCGCTCATGTCGGGCATGGGGAAGCCGTCGGCGTCCAATGCTTCGGAAACGGAGGAGGGCTTTTGCGACGGCGCGGACTGTTCTGCTTTGCGGCGTTTGTTCATCGGGCGGTTTTCGCGAGGCGGCACGGCATTTCCCTGACACTGTTTTAAGAATGCTAGCGGCGGATCGCGGCGATTCGGTGTCGTTCCACGCCGCTGGCGCGACTACCGGATTTTCTTCGGTTCATATACTATACGCAGGCGCCCTAGGCCCCTATAAATGCGAACCAATCGCAGCGGCTGGCGGGCGGCGAGTCAAGTCTCAAGGAGCAAGACCAGATGTCCAGGCATGGATGGGACGATGCGCGGAAGCGTAATGGCGCTGTAAGGGTTTTCCTTGTGCGGGCCGGCGTCGTGGCGATGCTCGCGGCCGGACTTGCGGCATGCTCGGTTCTTCCGGACTGGGCGAAGCCGGGCGACGGGGCGAATGCCGCGCCGACGCCCGAGGGCACGACGGGCTTTCCGAGCCTGGCCGATACGCCGGACCAGAAGCCGGCGACGACCAGCGCCGCCGACCAGAAATCAATTGCCGACAGCCTTGCCGCCGACAGGGCCGGGGCGAAGCATAGCGACGAGGTGCTGCGCGGCGGCACCGAGACGCCCGCGCCGCCGCCTCAGGTGAGCGCGCCGAAGCCTGTTCCGGCCATCAAGGACGCGCCCGCCGACGACAGCGGCAAGCAGTCCATGTACGACAAGGCGCTGATCCCCATGCCGGGTCATGGCGGCCATGCGACGCTGGCCGAAGCCCGCCGGATCAAGGCAGGCACGCAGGTGGCCAAGGCCGATACCGGCGTCGAGGCCGACAAGGCAGCGGACGCCGCGAATTCGGCCGATCCTGCCGCCGAGCAGCCGGTCAATGCCGCGCCGACCACGCCCGTGACCGTGAAGCCGGCTACCGGCGGGGCCGCCCAGCCCTAAAGGCTCGCGGTCCCGGCGCCGTTAACCCCGCTTCCGGGGAAATGGCTGCAATTACCCCCATGCGGGGTCGAATCCGTCATAATCTTGCCGCGGGCCCGGCCTGACTATGGGCCGAGTTTCGACGTCCTTGCCCATGGCCCGTCAGGGGCTTTGGCGCTATAAGGGCGCCCGCGCGCCGTTTTCGGTTCAGGATCAAGGCCATGAGCGAAGAATTTCACCGTATAAAGCGACTACCGCCCTATGTGTTCGAGAGCGTCAACAAGCTGAAGGCGAAGGCGCGCGCCGCCGGCAAGGACATCATCGACTTCGGCATGGGCAATCCCGATATGCCGACCCCGCCGCATATTGTGGAAAAACTTGTCGAAGCTGTGCGCGACCCGAAGACGCACCGCTATTCCGCCTCGCGCGGCATTCCCGGTTTGCGCAAGGCGCAGGCGGCCTATTACGAACGCCGCTTCGGGGTGAAACTCAATCCGGACACGGAAGTTATTGCGACGCTCGGCTCGAAGGAAGGCCTTGCCAATCTGGCGCAGGCGATCACCGCGCCCGGCGACGTGATCCTTTGTCCCAATCCGAGCTATCCGATCCACGCCTTCGGCTTCATCATTTCGGGCGCGGTCATCCGCTCCGTTCCCTTCGAGAGCCAGGAAGGCTTCTTCGACATGCTGGAGCGCGGCGTGCGGCACAGCGTGCCGAAGCCCATGGCGCTCGTCGTCAGCTATCCGTCGAACCCGACGGCGCAGGTGGCCGATCTCGACTTCTACCGCGAGATCGTCGCCTTCGCGGCCAAGCACGACATCTTCATCATTTCCGATCTCGCCTATTCGGAAATCTATTTCGACGGCAACCCGCCGCCTTCGATCCTTCAGGTGCCGGGCGCGCGCGAGCGCACCGTCGAGTTCACCTCGATGTCGAAGACCTACAACATGCCCGGCTGGCGCATGGGCTTTGCGGTGGGCAATGAGCGGCTCATCAATGCGCTCGGCCGCGTGAAATCCTATCTCGATTACGGCGCCTTCACGCCCATTCAGGTGGCGGCGACGGCGGCGCTTAACGGGCCGCAGGATTGCGTCGAGGAAATCCGCCAGACCTACAAGCATCGCCGCGACGTGCTGGTGGACAGCATGGCGCGTTCGGGCTGGAACATTCCGAGCCCG
>JARLIS010000031.1 GCA_031291615.1 Parvibaculum sp. | reverse complement strand
TGATCGCCACCGTGATGCAACTCGCCCGGAAGATCGGCAAGATCGGCGTGCTCGTCGGCGTCTGTCACGGCTTTGTCGGCAATCGCATGCTGGCGCAGCGCCAGCGCGAAGCGCAGAAGCTCATCCTCGAAGGCGCCATGCCCTGGGATGTCGATCGCGTGATCTACGATTTCGGTCTGCCGATGGGGCCATTCGCCATGAGCGATCTCGCCGGCCTCGACATCGGCTGGTCGAAGGAGACGAGCAAATCGTCGACCATCCGCGAAATCCTCTGCGAGATGGACCGCCGCGGGCAAAAGACCGGCGCCGGCTTTTACGACTACGACGAAGCCCGCAACGCGAAGCGTTCTCCAATCGTCGAAAGGATCATCCTCGACTTTGCCGCCAAGAAGGGCATCAACCGGCGCTCGATCTCGGATGAAGAAATCCTCGAGCGCTGCATTTACCCGATGATCAACGAAGGCGCTAAAATCCTCGACGAAGGCAAAGCGCAGCGTGCCTCCGACATCGATATCGTCTGGATCAACGGCTATGGCTGGCCGGTCTATCGCGGCGGCCCGATGTTCTATGGCGACACGGTCGGTCTCGATAAGGTGCTGGCCAAGATGAAGGAATTCCAGGCGCAGATGGGCGACGACTTCAAGCCCGCGAAACTTCTGGAAAAGCTCGTCGCCGACGGCAAGCGTTTCCAGGACCTCTGAACATATTGCGGGGCGGCTTTCGGGCCGCCCCATTCTTTCGGGCCGGAGGAGAATCCGATGACCATCCATCTACACGAACTCGTCACCGAAGCCGGGCGTCCCTTGAGCCCCTTCGTCTGGCGCATCAAATATGCGCTGGCGCATAAGGGGCTCGATTTCGACACACGCCCCGTCGGCTTTACCGACATCCCGAAGCTCTGCGGCGGCCAGCACAAGACCGTCCCCATCATCGAGGACGGCGCCACCACCGTCTGCGACAGCTGGGCCATCGCCGACTATCTCGACGCCACCTACAAGCAGAACCCGATCTTCTCCTCGCCCGCCGAGCGCGCCATGGTGAAGTTCTTCGAAGGCTGGTTCTTCGACGCCGCCTTCCGCAATCTCTTCGCCGTGAACGTCCTCGACATCCACAATCACCTGCGGCCGACGGACAAAGCCTATTTCCGCCAGACGCGCGAAAAGCAGGTCGGCACGACGCTCGAAGCCTTCACCGCCAATCGTGAGGCCCGCCTCCCCGATCTCCGCAAGAATCTGAAGCCGATGCGCGTGGCGCTTGCCAATCAGCCCTTTCTCGGCGGAGACAAGCCGAACTATGCCGACTACATCGCGCTCGGTGCATTCCTCTGGACCTCCGCGCTCTGCACGCTCCCCGTACTCGAAAAAGACGACATGCTGAACGGCTGGCTCCAGCGCGGCTTCGATCTTTATGGCGGCATCGGCCGGGGCGCGCCCTATCCGCTGGCCGCCTGAGCTTCACCCGATGGCGGCGGCGGCAAGTTCGTCGTCGCCGCCATCGACCAGCACCACGTCCGAAAGCCAGAATCCGGTCGGCTCTTCGGGCGTCGTGACGACGGCTTAGCCGGTGTCGGGATCGGTTTCCTCGACTGGCTCGCCTTGCGCGACTTCCGCCCAGGGCAGCCGCACGCGGGCAAGATCGAACGCCTTGCGCCCTGAGCCGGTTTCCCAGGCATAGGGCCGCGCTTTCCCCCGGCTCGCATCCGCGAGCATCTGCCAGAGCGCATCGCTGCTTTCGGCGCGCAGCCGATATGTCGTCAGTGCCGTCATGCTGCCTTCACCCATGCATTGGCCTCCGCCGGCGAAAGAGGCCGGCAGATTTGAATCTGCTCGATAGCGTCGTTGAAATTCGCCGCCGCGATCTGGTTGCCGCCGAGGTTCAATAAATTCAGGCCGCCGGGCATGCTCGCCTGCGCGGCGCCCGCATTCTCAAGCTCGGCCTTGCGGACCAGATAAAGGCCATCCGCCGGATCGAAGTTGACCGCGATGGCGAGCCTTCCGCCGCTCGCCGCCGTTGCGAGCGTTGCCGTTGCGATCGCCGCGCCGCCTGAAACCACTTGCGCGGCGGGCTTGCCATCCACGTCGACAAAAAGGCGGAGCCGATTGTTCGATGTGCCGTCGGAAATATTTGCAATCGCCCGCGCGCTCGCTTCGCCCGCATGGCCCAGATTCACCACGGCCAGCACCGTGAGGCCCGCGCCGAGCCCCGCCGCCGCCCAACCGGCGAAAGCATCGCTGCCTTCCGCTACAGCCCGGATATCGTCGGCGAATTTCGTGGCGTCGCCCGGTATGCCTGCGGGCGGCAAAATCGGCCAGTCGGGGAAATAGCCGAAGATCGCCTGCTTGACCGAAACGCCGGCGTAGTCGACGTAGTTTCCGGCTGCTGTTCCGCCAGCGCTCATTTGAAGAATGAGCGCGGCCGCCTGAACAGGTATCCAGCGCGTCGCGGCCGTTTGAACGGTGAACGAGTTCAGCACCGAACTCAGCGCACCGGTGACGCCTATATCGATGCGCGATCCCGGCGAACCGCCGCCCGGCGTCGCACCCGCACTCTCGAATTTGATGTAACCGTCTGCTGCGCTGAAAGAAGTCGTCGCGGTCGCCCCGCCGCTGAGGGCTGCTTTCTGAACGCGCAACGCGCCGCTCGCCACGGCGACGGACACGTTGTTCCCCGGCGTCCAGCCCGTCGTTGCCGCAAAGGGATTGCCCGGATTGGCGACAAGCTCCGGCCCATAGGCGACGCCGATCTTGCAGAGCTTGGGCGCATGGATGCGGAGCGTGAAGTCGTAGGCCACGCCCAACGAGACCGCCACGCGCATCATGGCCCTGATATTTGTGGCCGTCGCATAGGCTGAAACGAAAGTCTTTTGCAGCCGCGCGATGGAGCCGGCCGGTGTCGCAGGCGCGCTGCTGGCGACGTTCTGTGCTGTCCCTCCGGCATAATCGACGCCCGCCACCCGGATCGGCACCTGCGTTCCGGCGACGGCCCTGACGCGCATATCGACGCCCCTGGCGTCCCCGACCGCCCCGGCCGCGTTGGTGGAATTGTCGAAAAGCAGCGTGTAGTCGGTCGTGCTGCTCGCCGTGCCGAAGATGCGAAGTTCCACATAAGGAAGACCGTTCGCCGCGCCGACGCCCTTCACTTCGGTCGAAAGACCGGCGGCGACGCCGACCGCCCAGTTCGCCGGCAGCGCGCCGCCCGCGCCGACGACGCCCGCCGTCGCCCCTTCGCCGCGCGGATTGCGGATTTTGTTGGTGAACTGACCGCCGGCGAAAAGCCCGATGCCATCGGCGCGGCGGGCCGTGTTGGCGGCGAACTGAACGAGATTGCCGCCCGCGTCGAACCCATAGTCGATGGAAGAGCGTGTCGTCGAAAGCAGCGCGGCGAGGCTCGATGCCGCGCCTTGGCTGGCATAGGCGTCATTGAGGAAGTCGAGCGCCAGAACAGATTTGGGATGCCACCAGCCCTCGCCGGAGACGCCCGCGCCGCCCCGGTAATCCGCCTTTTCGTCCGGCTTCCAGCTCGTTTTGCCCGCCGCTGGATATGATGCCTGCTTCGAATGAATAGTCATCGCCCGTCTCCGCTTCAACCTCGTCAGCGGAAATGGGGCGGGCCCGGAAAATTTTAACCGGGGAAATCTTCGCCGCGGCTATTTCACCATCGCACCCGCCTGATTGGTCAGGCGATAGGCGAGAAGCACCGGCACGAAGGTGAGCGTCATCACCACCAGCACGACGACGTTCACCTCCGGCAATCTCTGACCGAGCCGGATCGCGCCGAAAATCCACAAGGGCAGCGTGTTCTGCGCCCCCGCCGTGAACGTGGTCACGATCACCTCGTCGAAGGATAGCGCGAAGGCGAGCAGAGCGCCCGCAACAAGCGAAGTCGAGATCATCGGCAGCGTCACCCGGCGGAACGTCTGCCAGGCGTCCGCGCCGAGATCCATCGACGCTTCTTCAAGAGAGCGCGGCACGCGCCGCAGACGCGCAATGACGTTGTTGTAGACGATGACGATGCAGAAGGTCGCGTGGCCGATGACGATGGTCCAGAAGGACAGCCCGAGGCCCCAGAAGACGAAAAAGGAATTAAGCGCCATGCCGGTGATGATGCCCGGCAGCGCGATGGGCAGCACGACCATGAAGGACACCGCGTCCTTGCCGAAGAACTCGAACCGGTGCACCGCAAAGGCGACCGCCGATCCGAGCAGCACCGCGATCGTCGTCGCGATCACGCCCGCCTTCAGCGACAGCAGCAGCGCCGTCCTGATCTCGCTATTGGCGAAGGCCGAGCCGAACCATTTGAAGGTGAAGCCCGCAATCGGCCAGCTTTGGATGTTCGAGGAATTAAACGCATAGACGATGATGAGGATGATCGGCACGAACAGAAACGCCAGCACGAAGCCGACCCATATCGTCAATCCTATACGCGCTGCCCGGCTTTCCATTCATCCTCACAAATGCTCGAAGGCGCCGGTCCGGCGCGCCGCCGACAGATAAAGCGCCATGATGACGAGCGGGATCGTCGCATAGGCCGCCGCGAAAGGTACGTTGTTGGTGATGCCGACATTGTTGTAGACGACATTGCCGATGAAGGTCGACCCGGGCCCGCCGACGAGAACGGGCGTGATGTAGTCGCCGAGCGTCAGCGAGAAGGTGAAGATCGAGCCTGCGACGACGCCCGGCATCGACATCGGTATGACGACCCTGAAGAGCGTGCGCCACGCCCGCGCGCCGAGATCCTGCGAGGCTTCGAAGAGCGAAAAGGGAATGCGCTCGAGCGCCGCATAGACCGGCATGATCATGAAGGGGAGCCAGATATAGGAAAAGACGATCCACATCGCCCAGTTCGTATAGCCGATCTCGACCCCGTCGAAGCCGACGAGACGCAGGCACCAGTTGAGCAGACCGTCACCCGCAAAAATAAGCCGCCACGCATAGACGCGGGCGAGATAGCTCGACCAGAGCGGCACGAGCACGAGCGTCGAAAGAATGATGCGTTGTCGCGGGCTCGCGAGCCGCGCCATGAAATAGGCGAAGGGAAATGCGAGCACGATATCGGTGATCGTCACCGCCGTCGCGATGCCGAGCGTGCGGAGCGCGATCGCAATGTTGGTCGGGCTCTCGAAGATCGTGCGGAAATTCTGGAGCGTCCAATCGCGGACGATGTCGCCCGTCATGGAATCGACCGTCCAGAAGGCCGAGATGAAAAGCGCGGCAAGCGCGGCCAGGTAAATCAGGACGAACCAGCCGAGCGGGGGCAGAAGCAGAAGGCCGGCGCTGACCGCCGGCCTCCGCCAGAGTGCAGCCGACACCCGGCGGACGCCCCTTGAAAGAGCGTCCGCCGCCGTGCCGTAAGCCGTTTGGAAACGGCTGATCAACCCTTGATCTCCTGCCACTTGGTCTGCCACGCGCCGTAGTCGGTGCAGTCCTTGCTGCCGTTGCTGCAAGTCGCCTGCGGCGTCTTCCAGAACTTGATCTGCTTGATGTAGGTCTCGGCCTCGTTCAGATGGTACTTGGCGCAAGACCCCTTATCCGCCTTGTCCATCGCCGTGCAGGCCTTGAGGTTGGCGGGCGTCTCGCCGAAGAAGAGCGCCTGCTGCGCCTGCACGTCGGGCGTCGAAACATAGGCCATGAACTTGTAGGCGCAGTTTACATGCTTCGACTTCGCCGAGAGCATCCAGCTATCGGCCCAACCCGTGGCGCCTTCCGCCGGGATCGTGTCGGCAACCTTGGCGCCCGCCGCCTTCAGCGTGATGGTCTGGTAAGGCCAGGCCGCGCCGACGGTCGCATCGCCGTTCTTGAAGAGCTCGATTTCATCCGATGCGAGCGCCCAGTACTTCTTGATGAGCGGACGCTGCGTCTTCAGCAGCGCCGTAACGGCGTCGAGCTGCTTGGGCGTCAGCTCATAGGGATCGGTGATGCCGAGGCTCGGATCTTTCTTCGAAAGATAGAGCGCGGCGTCCGCGATCTGGATCGGATTGTCGGGCACGGAAATCTTGCCCTTGTTCTTGGCATCGTAGATCGCCGCCCAGCTCGTCGGCGCCTTGGGGAACTTGTCCGTGTTGTAGAGCAGCACGTTCGGACCCCACTCATAGGAAAGCCCGTAATGCACGCCCTTGATCGTGTTGTGGGGCGGCGCCTTGAGGTCGGCGACGAAGTTGTCGAAGTCCGGGATCAGCTTGACGTCGATCGGCTGCACGTCGCCGCCATAGATGAGGCGGAGGCTCGCATCGCCCGAAGCCGAGACGAGGTCGTATTCCGCGCCCCCGCCCTGCCGCATCAGCGCGACCATCTCGTCCGACGATCCCGCATATTTGCGGTTGACGACGCAGCCCGTGTCTTTCTCGAAGGGCTTGATCCACGCATCTTCCGCATAGCCTTCCCATGCGACGATATTGAGGGCGCCTTCGCCCTTTCCGATTGTCTGCGGATAGTTCGGCGCCGCCGGCTCGGCAAAAGCCGAGACGGAGAAAGCAATCGCCGTGGCAAGGGCGGCGCCCGTGGCCACGTATCTCGTTACCCTGTTCAACATGATAGTCGTCCCTCCTTGAAGCGGTTTACCGAAGTTCGAACAGATTGTCCGAACGCCACGCAACCAGAACCTTCGAACCCACGATTTCCCGCGGGCCGCTTGTCGATCTATCGCTATTCTGCCGCACTGTCGTAATGTCGGTGCCGTCGGCGAGCCTGACGACGTAACGCGTGAACTGCCCGACATAGATCACCTCGGTGATCGTGCCGCCTTCCACATGCAGTCCCGCCTCGGTGGAAGTTTCGTCCGCGCGCATCATGCGCACCTTCTCCGGCCTCAGCGCGAAGCGCCGGCCGTCGCGCCGCAGGATGTTCGATGTGCCCACAAAGCCCGCGACGAACTCGTCCGCCGGTTCTTCATAGACCTGGGCCGGAGTGCCGATCTGCACGATGCGGCCGAGATTGAAGATGGCGATGCGGTCGCTCATGGTGAGCGCCTCTTCCTGATCGTGCGTCACATAAAGGAATGTGATGCCGACTTCCGCCTGAATGCGTTTCAGCTCCGACTGCATCTCCTGCCGGAGTTTGAGGTCGAGCGCGCCCAGCGGCTCGTCGAGCAGCAGCACCTTCGGCCGGTTGACGATGGCGCGCGCAAGACCGACGCGCTGGCGCTGCCCGCCGGAAAGCTGGGCGGGCGACCTTTCGCCGAAATTTTCGAGCCGCACCATGCGAAGCGCTTCGGCGACGCGCGGCTTGATTTCGTCGCGCGGCACGCGCTTGGCCTGAAGGCCATAGGCGATATTCTCCGCCACCGTCATATGCGGAAAGAGCGCATAGTCCTGAAACACGGTGTTGATGTCGCGGTCATAGGGCGGCAAGCCCGTCACATCGGCGCCGTTCAGCTCGATGAGGCCGCTGTCGGGCTTCTCGAAACCGGCGATGAGGCGAAGCGAGGTCGTCTTGCCCGAGCCGGATGGCCCCAGCAGCGTGAAGAATTCGCCGCGCCGCACTTCAAGATCGACGCGCTCGACGGCGACGACATCCTTGTAGGACTTCCTGACCGCCGCCAGCCGCACGATGACGGGCTCCGCCACCGCGCTGGGCGACGATGCATCCTGAGCCTGGTCGGTCGCATAACTGTTCAACGGAGCCCCCGCCCTGCCATTCAGAACTTCACCATCACATGCCGGACGACCGAATAATCCTCAAGCGCATAGGCCGACAGATCCTTGCCATAGCCCGACGACTTCATGCCGCCATGCGGCATTTCATTGGCGAGCATGAAATGCGTGTTGATCCAGGTGCAGCCATATTGAAGCCGCGCCGCCGTCTCCATCGCCTTGGAAATATCCTTGGTCCAGACCGAGGAGGCGAGGCCGTACTGGCTGTCATTCGCCCATGAAACCGCCTGATCGACGTCGCTGAAGCGCGTGATCGAGACGACGGGACCGAAGACTTCGCGCTGAACGATCTCGTCTTCCTGCTTCGCGCCGACGATGACGGTCGGCTCGTAGAAGAAGCCATTGCCCGCACCCGGCTTGCCGCCGGTCGTGATCTCGATGTGCTTCAACGCGCGCGCCCGCTCGACGAAACTGGCGACGCGCGCCCTCTGACGCTCGCTGATGAGCGGGCCGATATCCGCGTCGCCCTCATCGGGCCTCCCGAACTTGATGGACGAAACGGCGGCCGAAAGATCGGCGGCGAGCTTGTCGTAGACCTTGGCGCCCGCATAGATGCGGCAGGCGGCCGTGCAGTCCTGACCGGCATTGTAGTAGCCGAATGTCTTTACGCCCTCGACGACGGCGTCGATATCGGCATCGTCGAAAACGATGACAGGCGCCTTGCCGCCAAGCTCGAGATGCGTGCGCTTGAGCGTGCCGGTCGCCGCTTCGAGAACCTTGCGGCCCGTCGCTATGTCGCCGGTAAGCGAAGTCATGTGCACGCCCGGATGGGAAACGAGCGGCGCGCCGACGCTCTCGCCGCGCCCGAGCACGAGGTTCCAGACCCCGGCCGGGAAAAGCTCTGCCATGAGTTCAGCGAGCTTCAGCGCGGTGAGCGGCGTCTGCTCGGAAGGCTTCAGGATGACGACATTGCCCGCGGCAAGCGCCGGCGCGATTTTCCACGCCGCCATCATCAGCGGATAGTTCCACGGCGCGATAGAAGCGACGACGCCGACGGGGTCGCGGCGGATCATGCTCGTATGGCCCGGCAGATATTCGCCCGCGGCGCTGCCGCTCATGCAGCGCGCGGCGCCGGCGAAAAAGCGGAAGCAATCGACGACGGCGGGAATCTCATCCTCGAACACGCGGGCATAGGGCTTGCCGCAATTGAGGCTCTCAAGTTTCGCGAACTCCGCCGCCTGGGCTTCGATCCGGTCGGCAAGCTTGAGGAGGAGGCCCGAGCGTTCGGCGGGCGTCGTCCGCCCCCAGCTCTGAAAGGCCCGCGCGGCCGATGCCACCGCCTTGTCGATCTGCGCCTTGGAAGCCGAAGGAATCTTCGCGATCAGCGCGCCGGTCGCGGGATTGAGAATCTCTTCCTCCGGGCCTTCGCCCGCCACGAACTCGCCGCCGATAAAAAGTCTGGTCTGCATGCTGCCCTCCCTCAAGGAACCGCCATCCGACCAAAACCCGTTCAAAATCATATATTTAACGATTCAGCCGGTTTCGGACAAGCCAGACGGCGAGCCGTTAAGGAATGCTAGGACAGCAAAATGCGAATTGAAAATCGGAAAATCAGCATCAGGCATTCTGAAAATCAGATGCAACTTCGCCCGATCAAGCGCCTGCTATGCGCCTGCGTCCCTGCGGCGGACTGTATTCGCGGCACATGTCGACAAATTGACTGGCCGTGGGCCGGAGCGGCGCGCCGCGCCGCCAGACGAGGCCGACATCGACGGTCGGGATCGGATTTGCGAGCTCCCGGGCCTCGACCCGGTCGCCATCGAGCGACCAGGGCCGATAGGCCATGTCGGGCAGCGTCGCCAGACCGACGCCCATGCCGACCAGGCTCCTCACCGCCTCGACCGAGGCCGTGCGCAGCACGATGTTCGGCGTCAGCCCCTCCTGCTGCCAATAGGACGTCGTCGTCTCGATGAGTTCGTCGACGGCGAGCATGATCAGCGGTTCGGCGGCAAGCTCGGCAAGCGCCAGCACGTTCGAACCGGCAAGCGGGTGCCCCGCCGGCAGCCAGACGCGCCAGGGCGAGCGGATCAGCACTTCGGATTCGAGCGCCTGACGGTCCTGAAGGTTCGAGACGAGAAGCAGCGCGACGTCGAGCTCGCCATTGACCAGAAGATGTTCGAGATAGGTGCGCTCGTCCTCAACGACCCGCACATCGACGTGAGGGAAAACGCGGCGATAGCGCGCCAGCAGATCGGCGAGATAATAGCCCGACACCATATGCGTCACGCCGACATTGAGATCGCCTTCGATCGCCTCGGGCCGCACGCTGACGGCGCGCTGCGCATCGGCCACCGCCGCCATGATGCGCCGCGCATGGAGAACGAGCTGATGGCCCTCATGCGTCAGCCGGACGCCCTTGGCATGGCGCACGAAGAGGCTGGCGCCGGTTTCATATTCGAGCGCCTGAATGGCCGAGGTGATCGCCGATTGCGATATGCCGAGTTCCTGCGCCGCCCGGGAGACGGACTCGGTTTCGGCGGCGGCGATGAAATAGCGGATCTGGCGGAGGTTCATGGGTTATCACTATAACCGAACGCTCGCGCTCCAAAACCGATTTATCAGAACAGGCGAACTGCGCCCCTTCAGACGAGAGGCATGCCCTCGATCGTGATCCGGTGCATGAGGCGCCGCGACCCGTGATAGTCGTTCAGTGCGTAATGCCAGGTCGAACGGTTGTCCCAGAAGGCGATGGAGCCTTCGCGCCACTGGAAGCGGCAGGAAAATTCAGGCCGCATGGCGTGGTTGTAGAGGAACTTCAGCAGCGGCCTGCTTTCATCCGCCGTCCAGCCCTCGAATTTCAGCGTGAAGCCCGGATTCACATAAAGAATCTTCTTGCCGGATTCCGGGTGCCTGATGACGACGGGATGGAGGGAGTCCTGCGTCGCGGCGTCGGAATTGCCGAGCCGGTTCTTGAGATCGTTCGCCGTTTCCGCCGTAACCTTGGCGGCAGCCGCAGCGCCAAAGACATGGCGGCTCGAATGAACGGCGTTGAGGCCTTCGAGCGTCCGCTTCAGACCAGGCGACAGGGTTTCATAGGCAAGTGCCATGTTGGCGAAAAGCGTGTCGCCGCCCTGCTCCGGCAATTCGCGCGCGACAAGAACGGAGCCGAGCGCCGGGATCTGATCGTAGCTGTGGTCGGTGTGCCATCCGCCGCCGATATTGATCTTCTGTTCCGGCTCCTTGCGCACCTCCGCGATCTGAGGATAGCCCTCGATATGCGTGAAAAAGCGATTGATGTTGATCGGGCCGAAGCGCTCCGCAAAAGCGATGTGCTGCTCGGGCGTGATGTTCTGATCGCGGAAGAAAATGACGCCGTAGTCGAGAAGCGCCTGACGGATCGTCCGGTAATCCCTGTCGCTCAAGGGCTGCGAAAGATCGACGCCGGAAATCTCCGCCCCCACATTCGGCGAAAAGGCATGGGCCTCGGCCGCGCTGTTGCGCAAATGAGCCGCGGATTCAGGGCTGCGAAGGTCTGCGTTCAAGGCCATGATCGTCTCCGTTTTATTCCCTATTAGAAAACTAGGGTATCGACGGTGTCAAGCGGCGCGCTACTTCCCGCGTATCTTCTCCAGCAGCGCGACGGTGGCGAAACCGTCCGGCGGCAGTCCAACCGACGTCTGGAACGAACGGATCGCCTTGCGCGTATTGTAGCCGATGACGCCGTCCGGTTTACCGACGTCATATCCCTTGGACATGAGCAGCGCCTGCAACTCCTCGCGCTCCGTCCGGGTGAGCACGCGCTCCTCCGTCGGCCAGCGGCCCCTGATCTCGCCCATGTCGCGGAAGCGGTCGGCAAGGAGGCTCGCCGCCAGCGCATAGGACGTGGAATTGTTGTAGACGAGGATGGCGCGGAAATTCTTCAGTACAAGGAAGGCTGGGCCCTTGTAGCCGGCGGGTAGAAGCAGCGACGCCTTCGCTTCCTCGTCGGTCGCACCGAAGCGCCGCCCATCGGCCCGCTTCAGCCCGAGCTTCTCCCATTCCGACACCGTCTTCGTGATCGCCATATCGGCCAGCGCATAGTCGAAGCCGACCGGCATGGTGACCTCATAGCCCCAGCGCCCGCCCGTCTCCCAGCCGGAAGACTGGAGATATTGCGCGGTCGAGGCCAGCGTGTCGGCGGTCGAATGCCAGATGTCGCGCTTGCCGTCGCCGTCGAAATCGACCGCATGGGCAAGATAGGTCGTCGGGATGAACTGCGTCTGCCCCATCGCGCCCGCCCACGAGCCCGTCATCTCTTCCGGCTGGATGTCGCCGGCCTGGATGATCTTCAGCGCCGCGATGAGCTGCGTGCGGCCGTAATCGGGGCGGCGGCCCTCGAAGCCGAGCGTCGCCAGCGAGCGCACCACGTTCTGCGAGCCCATGAAATCGCCGAAATTGGATTCGAGCGCCCAGACCGAAACGAGAATGTGCCTGTCGACGCCATAGGCCTTTTCGATCCGCCCGAGCAGCGCCTTGTTCTCGATCAGCGCAGCCTTGCCGCGCTGGATGCGTTTGTCGGAAAGCGCCGAGTTGAGATAGTCCCAGACCGGCCGCGTGAATTCCGGCTGGTTCTGATCGGCGGCGACCACATCGGCGTCGGGCGTCACGCCGTCAAGGGCGCGGTTGAACGTGCCGCCCTTGATCCCGGCCTTCATCGCGTCGAGGCGGAACGCGGTCAGCCAGTCGGCGAAACGCTCGCCATTGGCGTTGACCGGCGCCGACAGCGGCACGCGGTTCTCCGGCGTCCGCAACGTCGTCCGCGCATCGGCGCAGCCGGACAGCAAGAGGCCGAGAAGCGTCATCGCACCTCCCACCGTCAGTTGCGTCAGGCGGCGGCGCGGAAAAGGGGTCGTCATGAGGCGCATTGCTCCAGCACGGTCGGTTTCATCCGAAACTAGCACGGCCCGCGCGAGATTCGGAGACTTGACCGCCTGCTGGTTAACGCTCCTCCCGCGTCACCGCGACGCCGCCGACGCCGAGTGCGGCCGAGCCGAGGACAAAGGCCCCGCCCGCAAAATCCGACACGTCGACCGGCTCCGGCCCGTAATTGAAGAAATAGCGATGGGCCCCGCGACGCCGGCTCCGCAGCCCGCGCGGCAGCGCCTGCGTTTCGATGCCCGCCTCGCCGGCAAGCCGCGCGACCAGCCGGTCGAGAAAACCGGCGTCGGGGAAGCCTGCGAGATACCAGGCCCGGTCCTTCCGCGTCAGCGCCGCCTGCCCGTCGCCCGTCTGCGCGACGACCACAGCCTCCCCTTCCACGAATTCGCGCCAGCGGTCGAACCAGGCCTGCTGATTGTCGTAGAGGACAGGGACCGCCGAATAGGAACGGAAGCTCTCAACCCGCGTCACCTTGATGCCGAGCTTCGCGGCGAGCGGACCCGGCGCGAGATTGTCGGGAATCCGGTGCGACGCCGTACGACTGCCCGAACGCGGCATGACGAGAAGCGTCCCCTCGAAAGCGTCGAGCGAAGCCGCAAGCCGCGGCGGCACATAAGGCGTCGAAGGCAGCAGCACCAGCGCATAGCCGCTGAGGGGAGCTTCCGGCCCGACAATGTCGATGTCGAGGCCGAGCCGCCTGAGCGCGCGGTAAAGCGAGAAGACCTGTTCGATATAGGAAAAGTTCCGCCCCTGCGGCTGCTCGCGGAGGAACCAATGCGCTTCGTAGGAATGGACGATGGCGACCTTGGCGGGCGCGGCGGCGCCCAGCGCCCCGAGCGCGGCGAGATCGCGCGACAATTCCCGCACCTCGAAATAGGCGCGGTCGGGCGCATTGTCGGGCCTGTTGAGCGCGGCGTGGAACTGCTCCTGCGCGAAGGGCGCCTGCCGCCAGCGGAAATAGGAAACCATCTCCGCCCCATGCGCGAAGCCCTCCATGCCCCAGAGGCGGACAAGGCCCGGCGCGGCGTCGGTATTGTAGGAGGCCCAGTTCACCGGCCCCGGCTGCTGCTCCATGATGCCGAAGCGCCCGCGCCCGGTGCCCCGATAAAGATCGTGGTGAAAGGCCTGCATGTCGGGATCGCCCGTCCGCGCATAGGCCGCCTTGTGCGCGGCCTCGCCCGGAAAGACGTCGAGACTGCCGAGCGGATAGGAATCCCACGTCGCCACATCCATGTCCTCCATCGCATCGTAGTGATCGAAATCGACATGGAAGGTCATGAAATTATGCATGATGTCGCGCCCCGGCGAGAGCGCGCGGATGATTTCCGTCTGCACGCGATTGAACTCGCGCACCTGATCGGAGGAATAGCGGTCGAAGTCGACGCGATGCGGCGGGCTCGTTTCGGTGACGGCCCCTGTCGGCAGGTCGATCTCGTCGAAGCTCCTGTACTCCATGCTCCAGAAGACATTGCCCCAGGCCTCGTTGAGCGCCTGAACCGTGCCGTAGCGTGCCTTCAGCCAATGGCGGAAACCGAGCTTCGCCGACTCTGAATAGGACCGCACCGTGTTGTGGCAGCCATATTCATTGTCGGTCTGCCACGCGACGACGCCCGGATGCTTGCCGAACCGCTCGGCGAGCGCCCGGACGATGCGCGCGCATTCGCGCCGGTAGCCCGCATGGGAAAAACAATAATGCCGCCGCGAGCCGAAGCCGCGCACGCGTCCGTCGTCGCCGACCGCCAGCATGTCGGGCATCTTGTCGACAAGCCATTTGGGCGGCGTCGCCGTCGGCGTGCCGAGAATGACGCCGAGGCCTTGCGCATGCAGCGTGTCGATGGCGCGGCCGAGCCAGTCGAGATCGAGATGGCCGGGATCGGGCTCGAACCGCGACCAGGCGAACTCTCCGATGCGGACGCGGGAAATGCCCGCCGCGCGCATCCGCTTCGCGTCGTCCGCCCACATGGCCTCGGGCCAGTGCTCCGGGTAATAGCAGACCCCGATCGTCACATCGCTCGTCATCGTCTCTCCTCCATCCCTTGCCACAAAACTGGCCGCAATTGACGACGCGCGCAAGCTGGCCGATGCTGCCGCCATTCGGGGGAGAGCAACTTGACCAAAGTCTGTCTGATCGGTGCCGGCAGCACCGTTTTCATGAAGAACCTTGTCGGCGACATTCTGCTGAACGGAATTTTCGCCGATTGCGAGATCGCGCTCCACGACATAGATGAGGCGCGCCTGAAGACCTCGGGCATCGTCGCGGCCAAGATCGCCGACGCCCTTTCCGTCTCGCCGAAAATCACCGCTACCACCGACCGCCGCGAGGCGCTTGCGGGCGCGGACTTCGTCATCGTCATGATCCAGGTCGCGGGTTACAAGCCCGGCACCGTCATCGACTTTGAAATCCCGAAGAAATACGGCCTCCGCCAGACCATCGCCGACACGTTGGGCGTCGGCGGCATCATGCGCGGCCTGCGCACAGTGCCGGTGCTGCTCGACATTGCAACCGACATGCGCGAGCTCTGCCCCAAGGCGCTGATGCTCCAATATGTGAATCCCATGGCGATCAACTGCTGGGCGCTGGCAAAGCTCGCCCCCGACATCGCCCATGTCGGCCTCTGCCATTCGGTGCAGGGAACGGCCTTCGAACTGGCGCAGGACCTCGGCGAAAACTACAAGGACATCCGCTATGAATGCGCCGGCATCAACCACATGGCCTTTTACTCGCGCCTTGAAAAAGTCCATGCCGACGGCCGCGTCGAAGACCTCTATCCGCGCCTGAAGCGGATCGCCGCCGAAGGCCGCGAACCGGCGACGAACCGCGTGCGTTACGAAATCCTCCGCCGCACCGGCCATTTCGTGACCGAGTCGAGCGAACACTTCGCCGAATATGTGCCCTGGTTCATCAAGCGCGACCGGCCCGACCTGATCGAAAAATTCAACATCCCGCTCGACGAATATATCCGCCGCTGCGAGGAACAGATCGCCGCCTGGGACGCGCAGGAGCGCGAGCTTGTCGGCGCGAACAGCATCGAGGTGAAGTTCTCCGGCGAATATGGCGCGCGGATCATGCGCGCCGTCGCCACCGGCAAGCCGACCACGATCAACGGCAATGTCGCAAACCGGGGCTTCATCGACAATCTGCCGGACGGCGCCTGCGTCGAAGTCCCCTGCCGCATAGACGCGAAAGGCGTGACGCCGATGGCGGTGGGAAAAATCGCGCCCCACCTTGCAGCCCTGATGCAGACCAACATCAACGTGCAGGCCCTGACGGTCGAGGCGCTGACGACGGGCAAGCGCGAGCATATCTATCACGCCGCCATGCTCGATCCGCATACGGCCGCCGAGCTGTCGCTCGACCAGATCTGGAATCTTGTCGACGATCTGATTGAAGCGCATGGCGACTGGCTGCCGCGCTTCCGCTAGGCGCTAGAGCTGCACCGTCCAGCTTTGCGGATTGGCAGCCTTCACCTTGGCCCACCAGCCCTCAGCCTCCCCGGGCGGAATGAGCGTGACGATGCAGCCGCCGAAACCGGCGCCCGTAAGCCGCGCGCCATATGCGCCCGCCGCATTCGCGCTTTCGACCAGCCGGTCGAGCGCCTCGGTCGAAACATCGTAGTCGCCCGCAAGCGAGTAATGGCTCTCCGTCATCAGCGCGCCGAACCGGCGGGGGTCGCCCGCTTCGAGCGCGGCGACGGCGGCAAGGACGCGCGCATTCTCGCCGACCACATGCCGCGCCCGGCGCCTCACTTCGCCATCGGGAAGCGAGGCAATATCGCTCGCCGTCGCATCCCGGAGCGATCTGAGACCGAGAAGCCGCGCCGCTTCTTCGACCGCTGCGCGCCGCGCATTGTAAGCGCCATCGACCAGCCGCCGCCCGACGCCGCAATGAACGACCGCAAAACGAAACGCGGGCGGCACCGCGACGAGGCGGCCCTCATTCGTCCGGCAATCGAGGAGAAGCGCCTTGCCAGGCCGTCCGACGGCCGAGGCCATCTGGTCGAGAATGCCGCATTGGACGCCGCAATAATTATTCTCCGCCGCCTGCGCCGCTCGCGCGACCTCCACATCCGTCATCGCCGCGCCAACAAGCGCGAGCCCGGCCCGAATAACGGCGACCTCAAGCGCGGCGGACGAGGAAACGCCCGCCCCTTGCGGCACATCGGAGCGGACGAGAACGGCGACGGGCGGCAGCACGATCCCGCGCTTGGCGAGCTCGGCGATGGGCCCGGCGATATAGTCCGTCCAGTCGCCTTTCGGCGCGCCCGAAGGATTGAAGGAAAGCGTCTCGCCATTGCTGAGGCTCGCGGCGCGGAAGCTGTCGGCGCGCGCCATCGCCACCTGCGTCAGATGCGCGAGCGGCATCGGCAGGCAGAAGCCTTCCGCATAATCCGTGTGGTCGCCGATCAGATAGACGCGGCCGGGCGCCGATTGCTGAACCTCGGGATCAAGACCGAAGAGCCGGCGAAATTCCGGCGTCATGGCAGAACGGCGCGCAGCCGCGCTGCCGCCTCCTCCGGCGAAACATCGACGAGGAAAATGCCCGAGCCCTGCTCGACGCCCGCAAGATATTTGAGCTTGCCCTTGTCGCGCCTGAAGGGACGTATCTCGATCGTCATGTGGAACGTATCGGCAAATCCCCTGGGCGCCGTCTGCACCGTGAGGATGTAAGGCATGGGCGCGCCGAACAAGGCATCGAGGCGGCGAACGGCGTCGCCCAGCGCCTGCGCGAGCGCCGCCCGCTCCTCGCCCGTCAGCCCGGCGGGCGAAGCGACGCGCCGCCGGGGCGCGAGCCAGACTTCGTAAGGATACATGGCGAAAGGCGGCACCAGCGAAACAGCCGCGCCGCCATCTTGCAGGAAGAGTGCGCGATCCGTCTGCGCGATCAGATCGGCGACGACGGGCGCGTCCCGCTGCGCTTCCGCCGCCCGCGCGATCTGCACCGGTATGAAATCGAAGGCGTAAATCTGCCCATGCGGGTGATGCAGCGTGACGCCGATTTCCTCGCCCCGATTCTCAAAAGGGAGAACGGCGGCAAAACCCATGGCTTCCAGCGCCTCGATGCGCGTGCCCCAGACTTCGATCAGGAGGTCGAGCCGTCCGTCGTCGAGCGCGCCAAGAGAAGCATTGTGGTCGGCCGAATAGACGATGACCTCGCAGCGCCCGCGCGCCGGCGCGGTCGTCACGCCCTCGAGCACGGGCGGCGTTTCCGCGCCCGCCGTGAAAGCGGGAAAGCGGTTCTCGAAAACCGCGATCTCGAAATCGTCGAAGGGAATTTCGCCCACACGCCCTTCGCGCGCCGCACAGAGCGGACAATCGTCCGTCGAAGGGAGGAAAGTGCGGCCCTGCCGCGCACCCGAATAGCCGACCCATTCGCGCTTCAAGGGATGCCAGCGCAGATGCGGGCTCCCGGCGGGAGACGATTCCATCTCCGCTCGCGCCTCGCCCCGATGGGGCGAGCGCCCATAGAGAAGAAGTTCACGCCCGTCGCGCTTTTCGTGACGATGAACGCATAGCGCCATGAGCGCGTCAGCCGTTCATTTTTTCGACGGTCTTCGTCGTGCTGAAGCCCGGCACGAGATCGATGATTTCGACCTTCCCGCCATAGCTCTGCACGAAGGACGCGCCGACAATGGTCTCGACCGTGTAGTCGCCGCCCTTGATGAGAACGTCCGGCCGCAGCGCCTCGATGAGCGCTTCCGGCGTATCCTCCTCGAAGATGACGACGAGATCGACATTGGCGAGCGAGGCAAGAACGGTCGCCCGCGCATCGTCGGACTGCACGGGGCGCGTCGGGCCCTTGAGCCGCCGGACGGAAGCATCGCTGTTGAGGCCGACCACCAGCCGGTCGCACAAGGCTCGCGACTGGGCGAGCAGCGACACATGACCCGGATGCAGAAGATCGAAACAGCCGTTGGTGAAGCCAACGCGAAGGCCCGCCCGCCGCCATCCCGCCACAACATCGACGGCCGCGCGCAAGGACGCGATTTTCTGTTCGACGGAAGACCTGTTCTGCTCGCGCAGCTTGGCGGCGAGTTCGTCCGTATAAACGACCGCGGTGCCGACCTTGCCGACGACGATGCCGGCCGCCGCATTGGCAAGCGCCGCCGCCTCGGCAAGCGGCAGGCCGGAGGCCAACGCCACCGCGAGCGTCGAGACGACAGTATCGCCCGCACCCGACACGTCGAAAACCTCGCGCGCCTCCGCCGGCAGATGCCTGACCGCGCCGTCTTCCGCGATGAGGCTCATGCCCTCGCGGCTGCGGGTGACGAGCAGCGTGCCGATGCCGCAGCGTTTCGCCAGCGCCCGCGCGGCGGCGACGAGCGCCTCTTCGGTTTCGAGCGCGAGGCCCGTCGCCTCGGCAAGCTCCTTGCGGTTCGGCGTCACCACACTCGCGCCGCCATAGCTCGAATAATCCGTCCCCTTGGGATCGACGATGACGGGAATGCGAAGCGCGCGCGCGGCTTCGATAGCGGCGCGGCAAACCTCCGGCGAGAGCACGCCCTTGCCGTAGTCGGAGAGAACGAGAACCTGCGCCTTCGGCAGCAACGCGCGGATATGGCGGATCACATCGGCCTCAAGCGCCGCGCCGAGCGCCGCCGAAGTCTCGTAATCGGCCCGGAGCACCTGCTGGCTCATCGCCACATAGCGGATCTTGACGGTCGAAGGCCGCTTCGGCGCGGCGACGAGCCGCGTTTCGACACCCGGCAACGCCTTCAGCATCGCTTCGATTTCGCCGCCCGCCGCATCCTGGCCGACGACGGACACGAAGGAGACCTGCGCGCCGAGCGCGGCAAGGTTGCGGACCACATTGCCCGCGCCGCCCAGCATGGCGCGTTCCTCGTCCACCTTCAGCACGGGGATCGGCGCTTCGGGCGAAATGCGCCGGACCTCGCCATAGACATAGCGGTCGAGCATGACGTCACCCACGCAAAGAATATGCGTGTTCCGGAAGGCGTCCAGTTCGCTGGCGAGACGGTGTTTGTCGATCATGTCCGGAACTTACACCTACTCGGCGGCGGACGCATCGGAGGAGCGGCCATATACGTCGTCGAAACGCACAATGTCGTCCTCGCCGAGATAGGAGCCCGACTGTACTTCGATGATGCTGAGAGGTTCGACGCCGGCATTTTCCAGGCGGTGCTTCGTGCCGACCGGAATGAAGGTCGATTCGTTCTCGTGGAGAATACGGATGCTCTCGCCGACCGTCACCCGCGCCTCGCCCTTCACGACCACCCAGTGCTCGGCCCGGTGATGATGCATCTGGAGCGAAAGCGACGCGCCCGGATGCACCATGAGATGCTTGACCTGATGGCGCGGGCCTTCGTCGAGGGTTTCGTAAAAACCCCAGGGCCGATGCACGCGATTATGCGCCTGATGCTCGGTGCGCCCCGCCGAGGCGATGCGCTCGACGATCTTCTTCACATCCTGCACCCGGTCGCGCGAAGCGACGAGCAGCACATCGCCCGTTTCGACGATGACGAGATTCTCGACGCCGAGCGTTGCGACAAGGGCGGTCTCGGCACGGATATAGGAGTTCTTCGTCTCGACCGCGAGCACGTCGCCCGACAGCACATTCCCGGCGACGTCCTGCTTGCCCGTCTCCCAGAGCGCCGACCAGCTTCCGATGTCGCTCCAGCCCATCTCGACCGGAACCATGGCGGCGGCGCCCGTCCGCTCCATCACGGCATAGTCGATGGAATTCGAGGGACAGGCGTTGAAGGCCTCGGGTTGCAGGCGCAGAAAATCGAGATCGCGCCGGCCCTTATGGACCGACATGGCGGCCTGCGCCGCAATCTCGGGACAATGGACGCGCATCTCGTCGAGAATGACATCGGCGCGGAACATGAAGATGCCGGCGTTCCAGTCGTAGCCGCCTTCGGCGAGATAGGCCGTGGCCTTTTCGCGATCCGGTTTTTCGACAAAGCGCTCGACGGCGAAGGCGCCCTCGCCGAGCGAGGCCCCACGCTTGATGTATCCATAGCCGGTCTCGGGCGCTGTCGGCACGATACCGAAGGTGACGAGCTTGCCCTCGCGCGCAAGCTCCGCGCCCCGGCCAATGGCGGCGTGGAATGCCGCGACGTCGCGAATGTGATGGTCGGCCGGCAGGATCAGCATGACGCCGCGCGGATCGCGCGTCTGCACGAAGGCGGCCGCCGCCGCCGCCGCAGGCGCCGTGTTCCGCCCCTCCGGCTCCAGAAGATGTGTGAGCGGAACGAGGCCTGCCTCGCGCATCTGCTGGGCGATGATGAAGCGATGCTCGTCGTTGGAAACGATGATGGGCGCGGCGAAGGTGGCGCCGTCGCTGACCCGGAGCGCCGTCTCCTGAAGCATGGTCCGCTCCGAAACGAGCGGCAGGAGCTGCTTGGGGTAGAGCGAACGCGAGGTCGGCCAAAGACGGGAGCCGACGCCGCCGGACAGGATGACAGGATAGATGCTCACCAAAAGCCCCCAGTTCGGCCCACGACCCCGAAAGGCCGGTCGGACGGCAGATTATCACGTCCGGGTTTCATTGCATGCAGCCCCCGCCCCTTTCGGGCGGAGCGGTTAATGGGCAAGGACTATACTATTTCTGAGCCGGAACGATAGCCGGGGCCCTGACCGAACCCTTCATTTCAATTCGGCAGGGCGGGCCAGGCGCGGCAAGGCGGATGCCCCCATTTCCTTGCGAGGGAGCGGCCATTCATGCGACACAGAGCGCCGGCCGGAGACCGGGCGCAAGAGGGGCCCGCAAGCGGCGAAACGGAACGCGAAAGGGACAGCATGGCTCCGCAGGCCTCCAAGAAGGTGCGCAAGGTTGTTTTTCCGGTGGCGGGTCTCGGCACGCGCTTCCTGCCCGCGACGAAGACGATCCCCAAGGAGATGCTGACCGTCGTCGACAAGCCCGTCATCCAGTACGCGGTCGAGGAAGCGATCGAGGCCGGCATCGAGCATTTCGTTTTCGTGACCGGACGCGGCAAGGGGGCCATCGAGGATCATTTCGACATCGCCTATGAGCTTGAGGCGACGCTGAAGGCGCGCGGCAAGACGGCCGAATTCGAGATGCTGAAAACGAGCCGCCCCGTCGCGGGCACGGCAAGCTTCGTCCGTCAGCAGGAGCCACTGGGCCTCGGCCACGCCGTCTGGTGCGCCCGTGACATCGTCGGCGACGAACCTTTCGCGCTGGCGCTGCCCGACATGCTGATCCATGCCAAGCCCGGCTGCTTCGCCCAGATGATCGACATTTATGAAAAGCATGGCGGCAACGTCGTCGCCGTGGAGGAAGTACCGCACGAGCATGTCAACCGCTACGGCATCGTCGCGCTCGGACAGGAATTCAACGCGGCAACGCACAAGATCACCGGCATGGTCGAAAAGCCGAAGATCGAGGAAGCGCCCTCGAACCTGATCATCTCCGGCCGCTACATCCTTCAGCCCGAAATATTCCAGAAGCTCGCGACGCAGAAGCCGGGCGCGGGCGGCGAAATCCAGCTGACGGACAGCATGATCGCGCTGCTGGCCGAGCAGGACTTCTTCTCCTATCGCTTCGCGGGCACGACCTACGACTGCGGCGACAAGATCGGCTATCTGGCCGCCAACGTCGTCTATGCACTCGACCGCCCGGACATTGCGCCGAAGTTCAAACCCGTTCTCGACAAGATCCTCGGCCGCTGAAGCCGGCGCTCCCTGACATAGAGGCTCGACATGAAAGTCACGATGATCGGAACGGGCTATGTGGGCCTCGTGACCGGCACCTGTTTTGCGGATCTGGGCCATGAGGTCATCTGCCTCGACAACGACGCAAAAAAAGTCGAGCGGCTGAAAAAGGGCGAGATTCCGATCTTCGAGCCGGGCCTTGAGGACATGGTCCAGCACAATGTGCGGGCAAAGCGCCTGAGCTTCACCACCTCCTATGCGGACGCCATTCCGGGCCGCGACGCGGTCTTCATCGCGGTGGGAACGCCGACCAAGGAAACCGACGGCAGCGCCGACCTTTCCGCCGTCTACGCGGTCGCCCGTGAACTCGCCCGCCACCTGACGGGCTACACCGTCGTCGTCGACAAATCGACCGTGCCGGTCGGCACCGGCGACGAGGTTGAGGCGATCATCCGCAAGGAAAACCCCAAGGCCGATTTCGACGTCGCCTCGAACCCGGAATTCCTGCGCGAAGGCTCCGCGCTTGACGACTTCATGAAGCCCGATCGCGTCGTCATCGGCGCCGATGCCGAACGCCCCCGCGCGGTGATGCAGGCGCTCTACCGCCCGCTCACCATGCATGAAACGCCGATGATCTATACGAGCCGGGCGACGGCCGAACTCACCAAATATGCGGCCAACGCCTTCCTCGCCACCAAGGTCACCTTCATCAACGAGATCGCCGACATTTGCGAACGCGTCGGCGCCGATGTGCAGGACGTGTCGCGCGGCATCGGCCTCGACAGCCGCATCGGATCGAAATTTCTCCAGGCGGGTGCGGGCTTCGGCGGCTCCTGTTTTCCGAAGGACACGCTGGCCTTGACCGGCACGGCGCGGAAAGTCGGCAGCCCGACGCTGATCGTCGAGGCCGTGATGGAAGCCAACACCGAACGCAAGCGCCGCATGGCGAAGAAGATCATTGCGGCCTGCGGCGGCGACCTCAAGGGCAAGACCCTCGGCGTACTCGGCGTGACCTTCAAGCCGAACACCGACGACATGCGCGACGCGCCGAGCCTCGACATCGTGCCGCTGCTTCAGGAAGCCGGCGCAAAAATCCGCGCCTACGATCCCGAAGGCATGGAGGAAGCGCGCAAATATCTCTCCGGCATCGAATGGGCGAAGGATGCCTACGGCGTCATGCCGGGCGCCGACGCGCTGCTGATCCTGACCGAATGGAACGAGTTCCGCGTTCTCGATTTCGACCGCATCAGGAGCCTGTTGAAGGCGCCGCTCGTTATTGATCTGCGCAACGTCTACGCACCCGCCGAAATGGCGGATGCCGGCTTCACCTATCACTCGGTCGGGCGCGAGGTTGCCTCGCCGCGCAAGCGATAACAGGACGCAGCTCAGCCCGCGCCGACGCCGACCAGAAACATCTTCATGGCGTCGTCTTCGCCGAGCGGCAGCAGGAGCGCCTCGTATCTGAGGAGCTTGCCGTCGGCCGACTGGTTGCGGACATGCCGGCACGGCGACTCGCTGACGGTGACGGCCCGATAGGATTGCAGCAGCATCGCGCGCTGAGTGGGCGACGGCCATTCATCGACCCGCATGCCGGTGCCCTCGACGCCGAACTGATCCCGCCACCAGCCGCCGACGACGCGCCAGAAGAAATGGAGCGGGTCGCGCCGGATTTCGACAAGGGCGATGCGGGACAGCATGAAGGCGAGATCGCGAGGCCCGATGTCGCGTTGGGCGGGAAAGCGGCGCCCGCCTCTCTTTTCTTCCCAGATCGAATAAAGACGCCGGAGTTCGGGATGTTCGATTTCGTCGGCTGAGGCAGGGCCGGGAACACCGGACCAGCTGTCCCGCGCATTGACCAGATTGCCGTCCATGAAGGTCATCATGCTTCGCCCCACCCGCGTATGATCGGAAAGAATAGGGCACAGAGCTATGCGGATTATTAACGCAATCCCGCCTGAGATCGCGGAAGGGCGAACTAGAATGCGTTCCTGCCGAAAAGACCGAAGACCGGGGTGAGCAGCAATATCTTCACATCGAGCCACAACGACCAGTTTTCGATGTAGTAAAGATCGTGCTCGACGCGCTTGCGCATCTTCTCGGGCGTATCCGTTTCGCCGCGATAGCCGTTGACCTGCGCCCAGCCGGTAATGCCGGGCTTCACCTTGTGCCGGCTCGCATAGCGCTCCAGCAGGGCGGAATAATGTTCATTATGCGCGATGGCATGGGGGCGCGGTCCCACCAGCGACATGTCTCCGCGAATGACATTGAAGAGCTGCGGCAGCTCGTCAATGCTTGTGCGTCTCAATAACCGCCCAACGCGCGTGACCCTTGGATCATCCCGCGTCGCCTGCGGAACATGAATGCCGTCTTCGCTGACGCGCATGGTCCGGAACTTCCAGACCGAGATCACATGATGATTGAACCCGTGCCGCCGCTGGCGAAAGAAGACCGGCCCCTTGCTGTCGAGCTTGATCGCAAGCGACACGATGAGCATCAGAGGCAATGCGACAAGCAACATGAGACTCGCCAGCGCGCGGTCCTCGACCGCCTTCACGATCGGCCCCCAATCGTCGAGCGGGCGGCGGGCAAGCTCAAGCACGGCGACGCCGTCATAATTCACCACGCCGACCGGCCGCAGTTCGAAGGCCGCAATATCCGGACAAAGCCGGATATCGATCGGCAGCACGGACAGATTGGTCAGGAGAGATGCGATCCTGCCCTCCTCCGAAAGTGGCAGCGCGATCAGCACCTCGTCGAGACGGGTCGACTGGCCGACGCGGATCAGATCGGACAAACCGCCGGCGACGACGACGCGCGGGGTCATGCCGCGCAGCAGATCGTCGAAAACGCCGTGAATGCGGGTGAGCTCGGCATTGAGACTGAGATGCTCGATCAACTTTGCGGCAACCTCGCCGCTGCCGTAAATCGCAATGTTGCGGGCAAAGAGGCCGAATGAAGACCAGCGGCGCAATATGCGCGACGCCAGATAATGATTCACAAACAGCGAGGCGAAGGCCAGCGCGAACCAGGTGATCATCCAGCCGCGAGAGTAGAAGGCGGATTGCTTGAGCATGTAGCCGACGCTCAGAAGAACGAGAACGGCCATTGCGAGCGCGAGCAGAATCCGGCGGCTCTGCCCCCGGAAAGTAACAAGCCGCTCGAACGAATAGGCGCCCTGATTGCGAAGCGCCGACACAATAACAAGCCCGCCCAAGGCGCCGGCCACGATATAGGGTTCGTAGCTGTAATTTGCGTCGAGATAGGCGGCGAGATAAGCCCATTCGGCGACGATCGACATCAAGGCGACAATGCAAAAATCGATAACGGCGACCGTGTCCGATATCACGCGTTTCGAGGGTTGGCCCGGCCGTCCGCCATGCACAAATCCATCGGCACGCGACCGGGAATGTTCTTCCGCACCGGGAAGATGCGCGGAGGGCGCATGGTCGGGCGATGCAACGGAGCCCGACTCGGCCGCGCCATTCTCCCCGCCTTGAATTCCACCCCCCGGATTTTGCATCGCTCCCTCTTTCACGCTTCCGGATCAGCCCCTGACACCAGGCAATGCGCTAGAACTATAAACTGGCTCTCCGTCGCCGCACGCTCCAAATCACGAATTGGTTAAATCGCAGCCGGACCCACCAAGCCGGCGAAGCGCGCCCTCCGAGTGGCGAGCGGACGCTTCCCGCCGTTCGCGCATACAATCATGTCGGCTGAAAAATATTGCCCCGGCAGAACCGCAACGACAAGTATTGGATTGTCGTCCATTACTTGTAGTCACACACCGATTATTTCTATGGGCAGTAGCCGGCTATCGACCGGATTGTCAGTCGCTGGCAGTCGACTGGATAAGACGGCCACTCTCCAGGCGAAGAATATCCGCCTCGACCATTTCGTTGACGAGCGATGGGAAGCTCACGCGCGTCTTCCAGCCGAGCACGCTGCGCGCCCTCGTCGCGTCGCCGAGAGTGCCACTCAGCTCGGTCGGCCGGAAGAACTTCGGATCGACGGCAACCAGGCTGTCGCCGCTTTGTGCATCGATGCCCGTCTCTTCGAGACCGGCGCCGCGCCAGACTATATTCCGTCCAACTTGTTTAAATGCGAGTTCCACAAATTCGCGCACCGAATGGTTCTCGCCCGTCGCCAGCACATAGTCGCCGGGCTGCGGCTGCTGAAGCATGAGCCACATGCCGTGAACATAGTCGGCCGCATGCCCCCAATCGCGCCGCGTATCGAGATTGCCGAGTTTGAGGCAGGCGCCCTCCCCGACATGCCAAGCGGCAACCGCGAGGGAAATCTTGCGCGTGACGAAACTCGGATTGCGATAGGGGCTTTCGTGATTGAAGAGAATGCCGTTCGAGGCGTGCAGGCCATAGGCCTCTCGGAAATTTACCGTCGCCTCGAAGGCGGCATGCTTGGATACGGCGTAGGGATTGAGCGGATGGAGCGGCGTCTCCTCGTTCTGCACGCGACCGCGCGCATCGCCGAACATCTCCGAGCTGGAGGCTTGATAGAAGCGCGTCCGGCGCTCCGGATCGAGCTTGATGATCGCGTTGAGAAGCCGCATGGGCCCGGTCGCATTGACGTCGGCCGTGTAGGCCGGATCGTCGAAGCTCGTCTGGATATGGGTTTGGGCGGCGAGATTGTACACCTCGTCCGGCGTCACTTCCCTGACGAGCCGATGCACCTGGTCGCCATCGGTCATGTCGCAGCTATGCAGGATCAAACGGTGGTTGATATCGGCCACGCCCGCAAAACGCTCGCGCTCGAGCCGCGAAACGTCGCGCGCCATCCCATGCACGACATAGCCTCGCTCGAGAAGCAACTCGGCAAGATAGCCCCCGTCCTGCCCGGTGATGCCCGTTATAAGTGCGACGGGTGAGCGGGGTTGATCTCGAAGCGGGAAAACAGACAATGAATAGTTCCGGTGTGCGGCCGCCCGCCTTCCGGGCGGGCGGATTTTAAGCACAATTCCCACAAAATACACAATTGTAAATAGGCATGGCGCGGATCGTCGCCCGCCGCGCAAAACACCCCCGGCCGAACAAGTCGGCGCTCTTCCGGAGATTCAGGCCGCCCGCCGTCGCGGCGATCTCCGCGCCGCCCCTCGATATATATCCGTATAAGGATTTTTAGCGGTCACACAAAATCGGTGAAGTTATACTCGGACAGAAATATTTCAAGCGTCAGCAGCCACCAGATGAGCTTGCCGTAGTCGCGCTTTCCCGACCAATGATCGACCAGTACACGCTCGATTTCCTTCCGGGAAACCAGCATCGAAATATGCGAGTTGGGACCGAGCAGACGGTCCCCGAGCATGTTTCGCAGGGAGGTCTTGAACCATTCGGAAACCGGGATCTTGAAGGCGACTTTCGGGCGCTTGATGATCCGATCCGGAACCAGACTCTTCGCGACCTGGCGCAATATCCATTTCGAGGTCAATCCGCGAATGCGCATGCGGTCGTCGAGTTCGGAGAGAAACTGAACAAGAGAAACGCTGAGAAAGGGAACGCGGGATTCGACCGACGCGGCCATCGTCATCCGGTCTCCGCGCTCAAGCAGATTGTCGGGCAACCAGACTTCCTGATCGAAGACCAGCGCGCGACGAAGCGCCGATACGCCGGAAGTAGCTGCGAGTCCGGCCGGCGCCGCCATGCTGTTTCCGAACAGACGCTTGCGCTCCTCGGCCGAAAATGCGCCGAACCAGTTTGCCATGCGTTCGTCTTCGTCGCGCTCGCCCATCGCGCTGAACGCGATGCGAAGCCGGGAGAAAGCAAAAGGCAGACGATCGAGCGCACCTTCAAAGACCCGATGCGCGCCACCGGGCATGACGGACTGATAGAGATTTACATATCGCTCGGCAGAATGCTTTGGATAGCCGCCCAGGATCTCGTCGGCGCCCTCGCCACTCAGCACCATGCTGACATGCTGTTTCGCCACGATACTCATGCGGAAGATGGCGATATCGGCCGTTTCCGAAATGGGCGCTTCGCGGAACATCGTGATCTTCGGCAGATCGTCGATAATGTCCGAGGCGGAAATGCGAACAGGATGATGATCGGTACCGACGGCCTTCGCCACCATATCTGCATAAGGAAGCTCATCGTTCGAGACATCCGTGAATCCGACCGAGAACGTCTTGATCGGAGTTCCGCTTTCGCGCTGCATGAGCGCGACGATCGTGGAGCTGTCTATTCCGCCCGAGAGAAATGCTCCGAAAGGCACATCGGACATCATCCGTGTCCGCACGGCAGCCGAGAGCAATGAGCCAAATTCGCCGATGGCATCATCGTCCGTCAAATTTCGCTGCGGTTGAGGGCTCGCATCCGGAGTGCGAAAATAGGTCGATACGCTCAGAGCGCCGTTTTCTATGAACCCGGAAGTTCCCGACTGCAATTTGCGGATACCGCTGAAAAGCGTCCGCGGCCCGGGCGTGTAGCGATAAATCTCATGCAGCGCCAGTCCTTCGCTATCGAGCGGCGTGACCATTCCCGGCAATTGCAGCAGCGCCTTTATTTCGGAGGCGAAGACAACGCCGCCCCGGTACTCGGTAATGAACAGCGGCTTTTCGCCGAACGCGTCCCTTGCAAGAAAGATCGATCCCTTCAGGGCATCGAATATCGCGAAAGCGAACATGCCGTCGAGTTTTGAAACGGCCTCCGCTCCCCATTGCGCATAAGCCGTGAGAAGAACCTCGGTGTCGCCCTGTGTTCGAAATTGCCAACCCAGTTCGGCAAGCTCCGCGCGCAGCGCGCGGTAATTGTAAATCTCGCCATTGAAGGTGATCGAATAGCGTCCGTCTGCCGACGACATGGGTTGACGGCTTCCCACAGGGTCAATGATAGCAAGCCGACGATGCCCGAGCGCGAATTGCCACTCACCGAGATTGAAGAGATCTTGCCCTTCTCCATCCGGGCCACGGTGACGAATTGAATCGGTCATGCGGACCAGATCGTCTTCGCCTAATGCGTTGCGCATGGGTAATACCCATCCGGCTATGCCGCACATGTCGTCCTCCGAACAACATCAAGCCGTTCGGACAGAAGCTCTGTTGTCACAAAAGTCCCCGAAGTGGAAACATGGGCAGCGCCGTTCCGGAATGTGGACGCGCCCACCACGACCGTACCTGTTCAAATAACATATGAAGGCAGAAAAGTGGCAAGTGTTTGACGGAATGCGCTCGTCAGTCGACGACGTATCGCTTTGCGCCGCTCGGCAGCCACCAGAGAAGCTTGCCCATTCCGCCCGCCGCGACAGCAAGAAGCGGGTAAGAAATCCTCTTGCTTACCGGCGCAAGCAATAATCCGGGAAATCCAAACAGAATCGCCTGCGCGGCGCCGACGCCCATCCAGAGCGTGGAAAGCATCAAGCCTTTTACGGTCGGCTGCGCAACGGACACGGTGCGATTGCGTCCCGAGAAATATCTCCGCCGCATCAGATAGGCTGGCTGCGTCCGGTCTTTCGGCACGAACTCCCAGGCTTTCGCGTCCGCCGCCCAGACGAGCCTTTTGCCCTCCGCGACAAGTTCGGCGATGAAAACGGTGTCTTCGCCCCCAGTCGCACTCAATGCGCGCTTGAACGGCTCTTTCTTTCCGCCGAAACAGGATTGAATATGGAACATCGAATTGCCGGTGCCGACATAGTTGAAGCGGCTGGTAATGTCCGTACCTTGCGGAACCTCGAGATCGCGCGAGAAACAGCGCCGCGCAATATCCTCCATCAGTTTCGGCTCTTCTTCGAATTCCTCCTCTATGAGGCCGAAGGCGGCGTCCCCACCATGATCGAGAGCTCCCCGGAGCTGGCGCAGCCATTGCGGCGAAGCCCGCTCGTCATCGTCGAGAAAGGCGGCATACTGCCCCCTTGCCGCCGCGACGCCTGCATTGCGAGCCATGGAAACGCCCGGCTCCGGTTGATGAACGTAGCGCAGCGGACGCGAGGCACGGATAGCGAGCGCCGCAACGGTTGCCTCGGCAGAGCGTTCCGGATCGTTGTCGATGACCACGATTTCGAACGGCAAGCTTTCGGGAACATCCTGGGCAAGGCAGCTTTCGACCGCACGCGTGAGCAGCACCGCCCGGCGAAATGTCGGGATCAGGATGCTGATGGCGATCTCGTGTTCCAAACTCCACCTCGGAAGGTGCCGGCCGGCGCGACGCCGGTCCTGGTATCAAGATCAGGTAACCTGAAGCAACTGCTCGCAATACCAGCGATACACGCCCCGAACTCCATCGGCGAGTTCCGTGCGGGCCTGCCAGCCTCGCTTCGTCAACCGCGATACATCCATGAGCTTGCGCGGGGTTCCGTCCGGCTTGGAAGTATCCATAACAAATTCGCCCCCGAAGCCGACGACATCCTTCACAAGCTCGGCAAGCTCGAGAATGCTGACATCCTTGCCCGTACCGACATTGACATGCATTTCCTCCGAATACTGCTGCATGAGAAAGACCAGAGCATCGGCACAGTCGTCAACATGGAGAAATTCCCGGCGCGGCTTTCCGGAGCCCCAAACCGTTACCGACGGTGACTTCGAGATTTTCGCGGCATGGGTCTTGGCGATCAGCGCCGGAAGAACGTGGGAGGATTGCAGATCGAAATTGTCGCCGGGGCCATAGAGATTGGTCGGCATGGCGGAAATGAAATCGCATCCATACTGCCGGCGATAGGCCTGGCAGAGCTTGATGCCGGCGATCTTGGCGACTGCATACCACTGGTTCGTCGCCTCCAGCGGTCCGGTGAGCAACGCCTCCTCGACCATCGGCTGCGGCGTGTCGCGGGGATAGATGCAGGAAGAACCCAGAAAAAGCAGTTTCTCGGCGCCCGCACGCCGTGCCGCTTGAATGAGGTTCGCCTCGATCATCAGATTGTCGTAGATGAATTCCGCCGGACGGCTGTCATTGGCGAGGATGCCGCCGACGGTCGCCGCCGGCACAAATACCGCATGCGGACGATGCGCATCCATCCAGGCTTCGACATCGGCCTGCCGGCGCAAGTCGACGCGATCGCGGCCGACGGTGACGATTTCACAGTCTTCCGAAGCGAGCCTGCGCACCAGCGCCGACCCCACCATGCCCCGGTGACCGGCGACGAATACCCGTTTCCCCTTGAGCGAATAAGCCAGTCCTTCAGTCATGACGCGCGCGCCGATCATGCTCCCGCGAGACCGCCTTCAAATCGGACGCCACCATCTCGGCAACGAGTTCCCGGAACGTCGTCTTATGCTTCCATCCGAGCTTCCGATGCGCCTTGCGCGGATCGCCGAGCAGAAGATCGACTTCGGTGGGTCTGAAATAGCGCGGGTCAATCTTGACCAGTGTCTTGCCGCTTCGCTCGCAGATCCCCTGCTCGTCGACGCCTGCGCCTTTCCAGACGATGGTGCGGCCCAGTTCGGCAAAGGCAAGTTCGACGAATTCGCGCACGGTATGCGTTTCGCCGGTCGCCAGCACGTAATCGTCGGCCTCATCCTGCTGCACGATGCGCCACATTCCCTCGACATAGTCGCGTGCATGACCCCAATCGCGCTTGGCGTCTATGTTGCCAAGATAAAGAGTTTCCTGGAGCCCCAGCTCTATTGCGGCAACGGCGCGCGTTATTTTCCTTGTGACGAATGTTTCGCCCCGCGTCGGCCCCTCGTGATTGAACAAGATCCCGTTCGACGCGTGCATATTATAGGCTTCGCGGTAATTCACGGTAATCCAATAGGCATAGAGCTTGGCGACGGCATAGGGCGATCTTGGATAGAAAGGCGTCTGCTCGTTTTGCGGCGTTTCCTGAACCTTGCCGTAAAGCTCGGAAGTCGATGCCTGATAGAAGCGACTTGTCGAGGCGAGACCGACTATGCGCATGGCCTCCAGCAACCGCAGCGTTCCCATCGCATCGGAATTCGCCGTATATTCCGGCGTCTCGAAACTCACCTGCACATGGCTTTGCGCGGCGAGGTTGTAGATCTCGTCGGGCTGCGTCTCTTGAATGACACGGATGAGATTGGTCGCGTCCGTAAGATCGCCATAATGGAGAAACAGCCTCGCGCTCTCCACATGAGGGTCTTGATAGAGATCGTCTATCCGCGCGGTGTTGAACGAGGAAGAGCGGCGCTTGATTCCATGAACGACATATCCCTTGTCGAGAAGAAGCCGCGCGAGATAAGCCCCGTCCTGGCCTGTAATTCCGGTGATCAGCGCGCGCTTCATCCCTGCCTCGAAATATCGGTTGTCCATATGCCGAACGGACGTGAAGCCGATCAGTCCGCCGGATCAGAAAGTAAATCGTCCATAACTCGTCGGAGCGGAGTATGCCAAGGCTCGGGGGATATGCCAAAGTTCTTCTCGATCTTCGAACAGTCGAGAACTGAATTTCGGGGCCGAACGGCGGCAGTCGGATAGTCTTCACTGCGAATCGCCACAACCCTGGCGGCCGGACGCCCGCGCCGCTCAAGCTCACCCATGATGGCGCGCGCAAAACCGCACCAGGTGACCTCACCTGCATTGGCAAAGTGGTAAATGCCCCAGGGAAACCCGCTTCCCTCGCCCTTCCGGGCCACCCCGGCAATCTGGGCCATCCGCAAAAGGCTGCCCGCAATGTCGCTGGCGCCGGTCGGCCGCCCAAGCTGATCGTCGACCACGCGCAGTTCCGGCCGCTCCGAGGCAAGACGGATCATCGTCCTGACGAAATTCGCGCCATGCGAACCGAAGACCCAGGACGTTCGCAATATGATGTGCCGTGCCGTAGCCGCCGCGACCGCCAAATCGCCCTCGGCCTTGGACCTGCCATAGACCCCAAGCGGAGCGATGCTATCACTCTCGACATAGGGGCCTGCCTTGCGACCGTCAAAGACATAGTCGGTCGAAATATGGAAGAACGGAATGCTGGCATCCTCGGCCGCCTTCGCCATCAGTCCAGGCGCGGTCGCATTGACCGAGAAGGCTGTATCCGCGTCGCTTTCGGCCTTGTCGACCGCCGTATAGGCGGCCGCGTTGAATATAAAGCGTGGTCGATATGCGCGAACGAGCCCCTCGATCGATGGCAGCGAAGTGATGTCGGCATCCTTCGACCCGATGTTCACGGCCTCGAAACCGAAGCTGCGCGCCTGCGCCATCAGTTCCGAACCGACTTGGCCGTATCTGCCGAAGACGAGAATGGCGTCCATTGCCGCTGCCTGCTCAGAATTCGAAGGGAGAAACGATGTCTGCAAAGGGCGGATGCACGAGATCCTTTGCAGACAGGACCGCCGCCTCGGGCTTCACAGGCCAGTCGATCCCGAGCGCGGGATCGTTCCACCGTATGCCGGCGTCGTGCGCTGGCGAATAATGCGCATCGACTTTGTAAATCACATAAGTCTCCGGCTCGAGCGTGCAGAAGCCATGCGCGAAGCCGTGCGGCACAAACAGCTGCTCTCCGCCCTCGGCCGAAAGCTCGACCGCAACATGCTGGCCGTAGGTCGGCGAGCCCTTGCGAATATCGACGACGACGTCGAGGACCGCACCCCGAATGACCCTCACAAGCTTCGACTGCGCAAAGGGCGGGGTCTGGAAGTGCAGTCCACGGACCGTTCCCTTGTCCTTCGAATAGGAGTCATTGTCCTGGACGAATGCGGCGTCGATGCCCGCAGCCTGCCACCGCTCTGCATTGTAGCTCTCAAAAAACAGGCCGCGATTGTCACCGAAATGTCGCGGACGCAAAATCTTAACATCGGTTATCTGCAAAACCGTTATCTCAAGCATTGGCCGACTCCGTCACCATGTAAATTTGAGAAAATCGGGCAAGCGATGCGCTGAGTGCATTGAACGTCCAACATGTGTCTATCTTTATAAAATACCTATAAATCATTATAGCACTTCAATAGCTTCACAGCCAAAATGTGGCTGGTTGTGCCCTGATGGAGTGGACGACTCTGACCGTCCCCCAGCGAGTGGTCCGGTTGGAATGTTAGTTCCGGGTGTGCTGTAGCGCCAGCGTGCGCGCGCCCGACGGAGCCGGCCCAGGTTGCGCAGGCGGGCGCGCGTGGATGACGGCCTCGGGTGCGGGCGGGCGGTATCCGAGCGACGAGTGCGGACGGATCGTGTTGTAGTGCCGCCGCCATGCCTCGATCATGATCTGTGCCTCCTTCAGTGTGTAGAAGATCTCGCCGTTGAGCAGCTCGTCTCGCAGTTTGCCGTTGAAGCTCTCACAATATCCGTTCTCCCAAGGGCTGCCGGGTTCGATGTAAGCCGTCTTTGCACCAACGGTTGCAATCCAGTCACGGAGAGCCTGGGCAACAAACTCAGGGCCGTTGTCGGAACGTATGTAAGCCGGTACGCCCCGCAGGATGAACAGATCGCTGAGCGCGTCGATGACATCCGTCGCTCTGAGCCGTCTCGCGACCCGGATCGCCAGAGCCTCGCGGGTGAACTCGTCGATGATGCAGAGCATCCGGAAGGCCTTTCCGTCGGGGTAGGTCCGGTCCGCGACAAAGTCGTAGGACCAGACGTGGTTCGGCCGTTCCGGCCTCAGGCGGATGCAGGACCCGTCGTTGAACCAGAGCCGGCTCCGCTTGGGTTGCTTTGTCGGAACCTTCAGCCCCTCACGCCGCCAGATTCGCTCGACCCGCTTCCGGTTCACAACCCAGCCCGCATGGCGAAGCAGGGCCGTGATCCGGCGATAGCCGTAGCGGCCATACTTGCGGGTGAGCTCGATGATGTCGGCCGTCAGAGCCGCTTCGTCATCGGGTCTCATCGGAACTTTGCGCTGCGTGGATCGATGCTGGCCGAGAACCCGGCAGGCCCGTCTCTCGGACACGCCCAGTTCTTCGGCCACATGCTCCACACAGGCACGACGGCGTGCGGGGCTTAGAAGTTTCCCCGGGCGGCCTCGGCAAGGATCAGCTTGTCGAGCGTCAGGTCTGATACCGCCCGCCGGCTCCTGAGGCCCTCATCCACGCGCGCCCGCCTGCGCAACCTGGGCCAGCTCCGTCGGGCGCGCGCACGCTGGCGCTACAACAGACCCTGAACTAACATTCCAACCGGACCACTCGGTGGGGGACGGTCACGACCACATACAGCTGCGCAGGCACCTCACGGACTTCCTGGCAGCCTACAACTTCGCCCGTAGGCTCAAAACTCTCGGGGGCCTGACGCCCTAAGAACACATTTGCAAGGTCTGGACCTCAGAACCAAAACGATTCATCCTCAACTCGATCCACCAAATGCCAGCACGGAACGCCGAGTACCACACCAGAGTTGAATTTCCGGCACAGCCGCCACGTCTGCGACACCGACACCGACACCGACAGACCAATTTCATGCCTGTCATATGAGAAATCGGGTAACGATGTCGAATTTACGTGAGATCTCACCAGATCACATCGAGAGCGACAGAACGTTTTCAATCTGCACGCTAATAACAGATTTTGTGCAGTATCGTTGTGCGATCGAAAGCTTCGAAGCGCGTGGTTTCAATACTAAAAATTCCGAATTCCTTTACATAGATAACACGCACAAGAATTTTTTTGATGGTTATTCAGGCATTGCGGAATTTCTCAAACGGTCCTCTGCAAAATACATCATTGTGTGCCATCAAGACGTCGAGCTCATAGATGATGGTTTCAACGTGCTGGTGGAGAAACTGGCCGAGCTTGATCGCATTGACCCGTTATGGGCCATAGCCGGCAATGCCGGCCTTTGCGGTCCGGGAGATTGGGTTATGCGGATCACGGATCGGTTTTTTGAAAACGCAAGGATTGGAGAATTCCCCTGCAAAGTCGATAGTTTGGACGAAAATACGCTGATACTGAAAAAATCGGCGTTGGTAGCTCCCTCTGCCGATCTTTCAGGTTTTCATTTCTACGGACTCGACCTCTGCCTCCAGTCGAAGATCAAGGGATGCAATGCTTATGTGATCGATTTCCACCTACATCATCACGGCAGCGGAACGAAATCGCCATCATATTACGAGTGCCGCGACGCATTGGAGAGAAAATACGCAAAGTTGTTGAGATTCGGAATCATCCAAACAACTTGTGACTTAGTATTCCTCGGACCTGCTTTCCACATACGATTTCTTCGATGGTTTGCAATCAGATTGTTAAGGGTTTTCAGCAAATACGGCCCCTCTCAAACTATATAGCCGCGTATCGCGTACTATGTGTTTGATCCCACGATTTGATGGTGTGATCCTTTTGCAGGAATGAAAGGAGGCGTCATGGGACAAGTATCGTAGGTCTCAACACTGTATATCGCATTTTTGTCTTATTATTTCTCCCGGACCGAGTCTGCGGCCAGTTGCGGGTACGATGTTTATGCCTAAAGGCAATAAGAAGATTTTCGCTATCGCATCCGGCGGCGGGCATTGGACTCAATTGCTCCGTCTTCTGCCAGCCTTTGAAAATCATCGACTGCACCTTGCTACAACCGTGAAGGGCTTAGAATACAAGTTGATTGGCATACCGGTTCACACCATCCGCGATGCCTCACGCTCAGATCCTATCGGTTTGGCGATAATGCTGGCGCAGTTATTCTGGCTTCTCCTGCACCTACGACCCGACATCGTCATTACCACGGGCGCTGCCCCTGGCGTCGCCTCCATTTTCATTGGCAAGTTTCTCGGAGCCCGCACGGTGTGGCTCGACAGCATCGCCAACGCCGACGAAATGTCGCTATCGGGCCGCATCGTCGCAAGGCGCGCAGATCTTTGGCTAACCCAATGGCCGGACCTGGCGCGGGACGAGGGGCCTCACTTTCGTGGAGCGGTACTTTGATCTTTGTCACCGTCGGCACGCAATTGCCCTTTGATCGCCTAGTTCGCACGGTCGATACTTGGGCAACCGAATGCGGTCGTAACGATATTGTCGCCCAGACCGGCCCTTCTAAATACGTACCAAAAACGTTGATCAACTCACCCTTTATGAAACCAGCGACATTCGACAGACATTTGTCCGAGGCCGACATCATCATCGCGCATGCAGGCATGGGGTCAATCATCGGTGCTCTGAGCATGGCCAAGCCGATCATCGTCATGCCCCGGCAGGTCGCCCTCGGAGAGCATCGCAACGATCATCAGTTGGCGACGGCCGAGCGGTTCCGTAGTCGCCCCGGCGTCTATGTGGTTCACGATGCGGACGCGCTTCGCTCCATTCTGAGCAGACTTTTGGAACTGACAGGCGGCGCCCCGATACCGACCATTGCGTCTCAAGAATTGCTCCAAGCGCTCAGAGACTTCATTGCGGATTCATAATCGTTGGCCATCGCTGATATCGTCATGCACGCCGGGGCTTTGGAAATTTATCCGATAAGTACAGACAACTAATATGGATTCTTAATTATTTGATCAGCCGCGATGCTGGTTGTAGATCCGTTTGAAGGGAATCGGAGAGTCAGCCGGGTGCTTCATACCTCAGGCGGGCAGCGCCAAAAGAGCTAGAGGGTAAACGAATGAGAATCATGGTCACAGGTGGAGCCGGATTTATTGGCTCAGCGATCATTCGTTTGCTCATAAGAGAGACGCAACATGACGTTCTCAATCTCGACTGCCTGACCTATGCTGGAAACCTCGACTCTTTATCGAGCGTAGCAAATAGCCCCCGGTATCGTTTCGCGCGCATCGATATTTGCGACCAGCCGGCCCTTGAACGAGCAATGGCGGAATTCCGCCCGGACATCGTAATGCACCTTGCCGCCGAGTCGCATGTCGACCGTTCGATCAACGGCGCCGGCGATTTTATCCGTACCAATATTGTCGGCACCTATACGCTGCTCGAGACGGTGCGCAGCTATTGGCTCGGCCTCGATCATGAAGCGCGCAAGTGCTTTCGCTTGCATCACATTTCGACCGACGAAGTCTTCGGCAGCCTCGGATCTGAAGGATCGTTCGACGAAACAACGGCCTATGCGCCCAATTCGCCCTACTCCGCGAGCAAGGCCTCGTCCGACCATCTGGTGCGCGCCTGGCATCACACCTACGGCCTGCCCGTCGTCACGAGCAATTGTTCGAACAACTATGGCCCCTACCAGTTTCCCGAGAAGCTCATTCCGCTGGTTACGCTCAACGCGCTGGCCGGCAAGCAGCTCCCGGTTTACGGCAAGGGAGAAAATATCCGCGACTGGCTCTATGTGGATGATCACGCCCGCGCACTCCTTCTGGTGGCGACCAGAGGCGCAATCGGAGAGACCTACAATATCGGCGGCAATGAGGAGCGGACCAACATTGATGTCGTCCGGTCGATCTGTCGCATTCTCGACGACATCGTCCCGAATTCTTCCCACCGACCTCACGATCAGCTCATTACGTTCGTGAAAGACCGTCCCGGGCATGACGCGCGCTATGCGATCAACGCCACCAAGGTCGAGCGCGAATTGGGCTGGAAGCCGGTCGAGGATTTCGAGTCCGGATTGCGCAAGACATTGCAGTGGTATCTCGACAACCGCAGCTGGTGGGAGCGGATTCATTCAGGCATCTATCGGGGTGAGCGCCTAGGCCTCACTGAAACAGAATGAAAGAATATAGGCTATGAAGGGTATCATTCTTGCTGGCGGCAGTGGCACACGCCTCTATCCAGTAACACGGGCCGTCTCTAAGCAGCTCCTGCCGATCTATGACAAACCGATGATCTACTATCCACTGACGACACTAATGCTTGCGGGTATCGTGGACGTCCTTGTCATCACAACGCCGCATGACGCCGCAGCTTTTGAACATCTCCTCGGCGATGGCGGACAGTGGGGCATTTCGATTTCTTATGCCGTTCAGCCAAAGCCAGAAGGCCTTGCGCAAGCTTTCATCATCGGTCGAACCTTCGTCGGCGGTGGCGCTTGCGCCCTCATCCTCGGAGACAACATCTTTTACGGCGCGGGACTCTCTCAGCGTCTGCAAGCCACCGCCCGCGTCGAAAAGGGCGCCACCATCTTCGGCTATTGGGTGAAGGACCCCTCGCGTTATGGCGTTGTCGAATTCGATGCGGCAGGCAAAGCAATCTCGATTGAGGAAAAGCCGGATAGACCGAAGTCGAACTACGCCGTCACCGGCCTCTATTTCTACGACGCTCAGGTGAGCGACATGGTGACTAATGTCCGCCCCTCGGCTCGAGGTGAACTCGAGATCACGACGTTGAATAACATGTATCTGAAACAAGATGACCTCGCTGTCGAGGTACTCGGACGTGGCTATGCCTGGCTCGATACCGGCACGTATGAGTCTCTGCTCCAAGCAGCCCAGTTCGTTCAGACCATAGAGGATCGCCAAAATCTGAAAATCGGCTGCCCTGAGGAAATCGCGTGGCGTATGGGCTTCATCAACGCCGAACAGGTCATGGCAATTGCCAAGACTCAAGGCAAGAGCGGCTACAGCGAGTATCTTCGCAGGGTTGTCGCCCGATGAAGGGTGGCCACGGGGGTAGCCGCTTTGGGGGATGAAGAAGATCATCTTGAGGGCAAGCCCCGCACGGGAGACCAGATGATCCGTTTTCTGACTAATATGGACTCTGCCGCAAAACTCTCGCAACAGGCAAGCACGCATAGCGCCCTCGTGGCTCCGCGTTGACCTGTTGCTCAGCTCACCCGAGAAGGCGTACTCTTATTGAGACTCCAATCCCCATAGGGAAGGCGTCGATGGCAAGTCATAGCGCAGAACCTCGTGGATGGAACCGATGTCACGGTCACGCGAATTAGTTAGGCTGACGAGGCGTCTTCTATCTCGATCTCCGAAAACCTACGCTCTCGCGGGAAATATATATCACCTTCTTATATTTACCTGGGAGTGGGTCAATATTCGATGGCGACACCCTCGAGTAAAAATACATCCACGTCTAAAGTTAGACGGTAATGATCGAAATGCTGGGTTCCACTCGCAATATGGACAAGATAAAATTCTTCTGTCTGAAGGTTTGGTCCCAAAATTTGGCGGTAGCTTCGTCGAAGTTGGCGCCAATCTTCCGAGTGCAAATTCCAACTCTTGGTACTTTGAGACGGAGGCCGGATATTCCGGCATTTCGGTTGACGGAATCGACTATTCCAAAGAGTGGATCGAATGCCGACCCAAGAGCAACTTTATAAACGCGGTTGTTAGTTCCGAACACAATCCTGTGGTTTTCTGCCGGGTTAGTGGTCCCGCCGGGTGGGAAGATCAACTCTCAGGCCCCGAAAATACGCTCGATCTAGGCGGCAAGTCGTTGATCGTATCGAAATACGAAATAGAAACTATCTCACTCGCAAAGCTGATCAGCAGATTAGGAAAGCGACCAGACATTCTATTCGTCGACGTAGAAGGCCATGAACTGAAGGTTCTGGAGTCGAATGACTGGGAGGTATCTCGTCCGAGAGTAATAGTGATAGAGAATTTTGGATTAAATAAGAAACAGGAAGAACTGCGAAAATACATGATGAACTTAGGCTATGATTTCAGCCATAGAATTTGGATATCAGATGACATTTATACAACACGCATATAACACGCGATCTCCCCGTCGCAGCACTTCTTCGTTGAACGCGTGCAATTCCATAGAGAAGTATAAATGGTGATCTGAGCCCCCTGAAGTTCCTCCTGATTTGAGTTAGAGTTCGTCAACCGGAGCCCGAAAGACTTGCTCAAGCGTTCATTGCCAGGCCATAGTTGAGCGCAGGCGGCGCACGCAGAGAAAGGCGCCACCCTTTCGATTATTGCGTGAGCGACTTGGAATAATGCCGCAAGGTAGGGCTCGACGCGCAAGGAAACCCCTATGCAAGCGGAATATGTTGACGTGCGATGCTTGGTTTATCTTACGACAAGCAAGACTAGGGTAGATATTTAAAGCCTCTGAGGAGAATCGTGGCGGAGTGACCGAACTTCCTGAAACTGCGCGGCGAGACACACGGCGATTGCTGATAAAAGGTAAAGCAGGCCTCGGCAATCGTGTGCTCAGCACACTGACCGGCATCACCTATGCGGCCATAACAAATCGCCAGGCCATAGTCGACTGGCGCGACGGCGTCTATGCGCCACCGAGCGTGAACGCCTTTCCGCTGTTGTTCCGCTCGCCACTGGTGGACACGTCGCTCGCCTTTCCGGAAACGAATGACGTCTCGCCAAAAATATGGAACGGACATCTCGACTGGACGGTGTCCTCGATGATCGCCACTTATGACCGGCACAGGTTCCGTGACCCATTCATTTATCGAAAATATTGCTGCGACCTCACGCGCATCGACCAGCGAGAACAATTGCTCATCTACTGGTCTTACTTACCGAAATTTCAGAAGATACGCCGACATTTCTCGGGCTCACTCGCCCATCTGCGGCACGCTACCTCGCAGGCGATCATCACCGATCTGATGCCACGCTTCTTGCGGCCGCTCCCGGCAATAGAGGAAAGGGTCGCTAATTTTGCCGCCTATAATTTCAGCCGATGGACCATCGGTGTCCATGTGCGGCATTCGGATCGGTTGAGCCCGCTTGAGAAAATATATAGTCATGTCGAGAACGCATTGGTGGATCACCGCCACGCAACCATCTTCCTGGCTACCGACAACAGCGCCGTCGAGGATGAATTCAGACGACGCTATGCCAATGTCGTCGTCGCGCCGAAATGGCTGCCGCCGCCCGGCGAGGCCATCCACTACAATGATAAGAACAAGAATATGGTGGAAGCGGCCGCTGACGCGTTGGTCGACATCTATCTACTCGCCCGCACGAACCAATTCATCTATCCGCGCGGCTCGACATTCTCATGGCTGGCACGCTGCCTCGGCGACCTCCCCGAAGACCGCGTGATCGACGTGGAACGCTATGATCCAAGAGTGTTCGTCAAACGGGTCATCCATCATCTTGCATGACATGCATCGCTTTGCATGTCAGCCTAAAGACATTGCAGTATTGCAATCCGCGGGCCTCACGCCCTGTTCCCGCAAGAGTTACTGTATTTTATAAAAGTGCTACCAATAACGGGCGAGCCGCTTCCACAGGAAATCGGTGCCAAACACAAAGTCGGAACAATGGTCGAGCCGAGCCTGAACGCCGTTGCGGCGCCTCACTTCTCCTCACCGCTCGCAACGAGGTGGAGAACGCGTGTGCCTATTCCCGTGCTGCTTTTCATTCTGTCTTTGGTTTGGCCCGCAAGCATTGCCATTACGGCAGGTGGCATCTTCCTACCGGTCTACAGGATTGTTCTGCTCGCGCTCATCCCCGTCGCCATTTTTGAACTGACGAAAAGACCGATCAGATTTCGGCTACCGGATTTCCTTATCTTCGCATTTTCTCTCATCCAAGGTGCGGTGATGGTGTTCCATCACGGTCTAACGGAAAACATCATCGTCATCACACGGGACAACGTTTCGACGACAATCGCGCTCCTCAATGCAGGTTCTACTCTAGTCGAGACCGCCGGACCCTATCTCATTGCCCGTGTCTACATCAGGGACCAGACTCAGTTCGTGGCCGTCTGCCGATTACTCGTGCTTTTTGTCATTTGCGTCGGTGCAGGCACGCTGATCGAGGCCACCACCGGTTTCTCCGTTTTCACCCAGCGCAACAACGTCGACGTCGAAGGTATGCGCCTCGGCATTCATCGCGCGGCGGGCCCCTTCCCTCATGCCATTCTGTGGGGTCTTTTTGCGGCGGACGCATTTTGCTTTGCAAGCATGGGCGCGGTCGGTGGCGGAAATCTGCCGATGCGCGCCACCATCGTGTTGCTGGTTCTACTGGCGGTTTTCACATCGGCGTCGTCGGCGGCCTTCGGCGTCGTCTTCATCCAGATCATGCTGCTCGCATGGATCATCTCCACGCAGCAACTCAGGAACAGATGGACATATTTCATGGTTGGGTGTTTGATGGCCTACATCTTCGTCGATCTGTTGTCGAACCGTTCGGCCATTCAAGTTCTGTTCGACTACACCGCGCTCAATTCCTGGACTGGCTATTATCGCACGTTGATCTGGCAATACGGCTGGCAAGACTTCCTTGCCTCTCCCCTTGTCGGCATCGGCTTCAACGATTGGGCGCGGCCCATATGGATGCCCCCAAGCATAGACGCCTTCTGGCTTGTCATTCTACTACGTTATGGGTTGGCGGGTGCCGGACCGCTTGTGGGCGGCATTATCATGGCCATCCGCGAAGTTGAACGAAGTACTGCCCAGACAACGGGATTGCTGAATGTGGATCCCGGCTTTTGGTGGATTGTTTCATTGACTTCGCTGATCACCGCGGGCTTCACCGTCCATTTTTGGGCGCACGGCCTCGTCTACTTCTTCTTTCTAATTGGGCTCTGGGGGTCCTTAGTGAGGCGGGACGCGAGAGCGAGGCCGCGAATGAGCGGCGCGAGAGCGCTATCGAACCGATGAGCAAAATGGCACACGACATCACATATCACGATAACGCGCGCATCGACATTTTCAACATGCTCCCGAGCAAATGCTCAAGGGTGTTGGAAATCGGCGTCGGAACCGGCGCAACCATCGTGGCGCTTAAAGATGTACGAAAGGTCGAATTTACTGCCGGCGTAGAGTTATCCGAAGTGGCGGGCGCACGCGCCCGCGGGCGGGTTGACGAGGTGTTGGTGGCGGATATTGAGAAAAGTGGCCTACCGGACCACTGGCGGGATTTCGACCTGATACTCTGCCTTGACGTTTTGGAACATCTCGTCGACCCTTGGCGTGTCGTCGAACGTCTTCATGAGCGCTTAGCGCCGGGCGGCGTCGTCCTCGCGAGCATCCCGAATGTGAACCACATATCGGCATCTCTACCCTTGCTTCTGCGTGGAGAATGGAAACTTGTTGATGCCGGCATTCTGGATCGGACACATCTGCGCTTCTTTGTGAAGAAAACTGCCATCGAGTTGATGACGTGCTCGGGCCTGCACCTCCAAGCAATCAGTTTAGGTGGTCTTCCCCGACACTCCAAACGCTGGTGGGCAAACAAGCTTACCGTCGGTCTGTTCGAGCGGTTCCTTGCTTTGCAATACTACATTCGATCCGGCAACTGAGCCTGCTCGGGCATCAGAGCCAACTCTCCGTAAGTCATTCATGTTGCGATATTTGCCGGCGTCCTGCGTTCCGGCAATGTCTTGGGCCAATTTTCTGGCACTCGGCGGCTCGATCACCGCCGTTAGCGCCAAACCGGTCTGAATGGGGCCGGTCGGAACAGCTTATCAGAGCTTCAATGTTGATATCTTCCACGGGCTCGAAGAGGTACAGATCGTGATTGAGGCGCGGCGTTGGCGTCACGACACGATCCGTTGGTGTGCGTTGTTTGAAGGCCGCCACCTGCCTAACAACAACGCATCCGGGGCCGGCACCAGCCTAACCCTTGCACCAACAATCCGATTGCATCACTCGGTGGGAAACAATCGCCGGAGCTCACTTCGACAGCCCTCGTGAGCACATCCTTCTATTTCGACCACCACGCATGGCACAGTCAGCAACTCACTCTTTACCCAGTCGAACGCATGCCAGCCTAGTCATGGTTCTCGAACATCAACCGCTGCAAGGGCAGGCGTCAACCGACCGAACACACAACTTTAAGGAATCGGAAACAAGCCTGTCTAAATAGACAAATTAGAAATTATTCTTATTGACCGCAACCACATCGAGATGTTGCCTGTGAATTCCGAATGTGACATTCCCGCTCCCAATCCATTCAGCGTCGAATACGTCCTCGATGACTGTGCAAAGAAAGCCCGCCATGGATAGGCGCGACGAAGAGAAATTAATGTCTGATGCAGTAACCGACAGCGGCCATGTCTAGAAAGCTAGCCGGCAATGCCCTGATCTGGAGCAGCGTCGATAATTTCATGCGACGCGGCGTGCAATTCATCGTCTCTGTTGTGCTTGCGCGGCTCCTTGCACCCGAAGAATTCGGAACGATCGCGCTGCTCTATCTTTTCACGGGATTGGCCAGCGCCTTCGTAGATACGGGCTTTTCTTCGGCACTAATTCAGCGGCAGGACGTCACCCGCGAGGATGAATCCACCGTCTTCTGGTTCAACCTGTCGATGGGCGCAGTCGCAAGCCTTTTGCTCTTCCTCGCGGCGCCGCACATTGCGGACTTCTACCAAGTGCCAATTCTGCGCCCGCTGACCGTGGTGATGGCATTGAATATTTTCGTGGGTTCCTTGGGCAGTATTCACGGCGCGCTTTTGACGAAACGGCTCGACTTCCGCACGCTAACACAAGTCGGCGCCCTCGCAGGTATTCTGTCAAGCGGCTTTGCGATTCTCCTGGCTTGGGACGGCTATGGTGTATGGGCCCTAGCTTTTCAGGCACTTTCCGCCACCGTCTTGGCTACACTGTTCATTTGGTTTTTGAACCCTTGGAGACCAACCTGGACCTTTAAAGTGGCTTCGGCCCGAAAACTCTTTGGCTTTGGCGGCTACATGATGGGCGCAACGCTGTTGGGAATTGTTTATGATCGCGCCTACACGCTGCTGATCGGCAGGATTTACGGCACCAGCGCGCTGGGCTTCTACAGTCGTGCCGACACGATGATGCATCAGCCCGCAGACTTTCTGACAAGCGTGTTGTCGAGCGTCAGCTTTCCGATTCTGTCCTCGGTCTCGAACGACAAAGATAGGCTGCGCCGCGCAACGCGACAAATCGTCAGAACCACAATGCTCATAAATGTTCCCGCGCTGATCGGCCTCAGCGCGGTCGCAAAGCCTCTGACAGTGGTCCTCCTAGGACCTATCTGGTCGCCAGCCGCGCCGATCCTGCAGGTGTTGTGCCTCGCAGGCGCCATTTGGCCGCTTCATATCATCAACTTGACTGTCCTCATGGCCCAAGGTCATTCACAGCTGTTCTTTCGCATCGAAATCGTTAAGCGTGTGCTCGGTTTGACCGTACTTTCCGCCAGCGTCTTTTTCGGTGTTATGGGCATCGCGTGGGGCCAAGTCGTTTTCGGCGTCGCAGCTTTCGGAATCAACTCCTACTACACCCGGAAATACCTTGACTACGGACCGATTGACCAACTTCTCGACATTTTGCCGGCTGCTTGCGTCAGCGCACTGATGTGGGCTGTCTTGTGGCAGTTCGATTTTTCGGGTGCGCCGAGCGCTCTGCGCCAGACTCTCTACACGGTCGGATTGGGCTTGGCGCTATATGTGCCTCTCATATCGATCTGGCAACGAGGTGACATCCGTGAGCTGAAGACGTTGCTTCTATCTCGAAAGTAGAGAAGCAACCAGTATCTGCTACCTCAGGCGTATCCCCTGAGCCACTCATCGCGAGAGGCCCAGACCTTCTTCCATGTCTCGAGGCTCTCGGTGCGGGGCGCGGTGGGGCGAAGGCGGGAGAGAACGGATAGCGCGATCAGGCGAGAAAGTGGCCATGCCGCCAACAGCAAAACGCCGAAGCGGCTCGCAAAATGAGACCAGTGGCGGCGGATCAGATGCACCTTCGCCTTGAGAAGCCGGACCGTCTTGTCGGCACGCACCGTTTCGGATGCTCCGCCATAATGAATGATCGTCGCTTCAGGCGTGATGTGCGGCCTGACGCCGAAGGCGCGCGCCCGCAGGCAGAGATCGGCTTCTTCGCCATACATGAAAAATTCCGGCGAGAAGCCGCCGAGCCGTTCCCATAGCTCGCGGCGCAGCAGGAAAAAACATCCCGAGACGATATCGACCTGCCGCACGCTGTCGCGCTGCCACCCGCCAAAGGCCTCGGGATTGAAAAATTCACTGCCGGAAAAGATGGCGGCGAGCCCCGAAGCGCGGCAGACGAGATTCCAGAGCGTTATGCGCTGCCAGCAGGAGGCGGGGTTCAGGGACCCGTCAGCGAAGACCGTCCGTCCCCCCCAGATGCCCGCCTGCGGCCTTTCGGCGGCAAAACCCATCAGCCTGTCGATGGCGCGGTCGAGAACGACTGTGTCGGGATTGAGCAGAAGCAGGAACTCGCCTTTCGCCTCGCGCGCGGCGATGTTGTTTCCCAGCGCAAAACCATGGTTGTCGCGCTCCGCCATGAGGCGGATATTCGGGAACGCCTCCGCGATCGCCTTGGCCGATCCGTCGGGGGAATTATTGTCCACCACGATGATTTCAAACGGCACGTCACGCGTCTCCGCGAATACGGAGCGCAGACAGGCAAGCGTCATCTCGCGCGTATTGTAGCTGATGATGATGATGGAAAGCTTGGGCACGGACCCCAGACCGGCTTCGGCGCTCATTGACTTGGCCCCCAGGCGAACCGCGCATAGACAGGATAATGATCCGAACCACCGGAATCGCCGACGACATGAGTCTCGAGGACGGCAAGCGGCGGCGTGAAGAAGAGGTGATCGATGCGGATCATGGCCGGAAATATGCCGAGCCGCCTTCCTCTCGCCGGGAAAGTCGCGCCGAGACCGAAGCCGGCATCTGCATGTGCGTCATGCAATCTGTCGATGAGATATGAATAGACGGCGCTCTGTTCCGTCGCGTTGAAGTCGCCCGCGGCAAGCGCCGCGCCGGAGGTGGCGTCGACATCGGCGGCGAGCTTGCGGATGACGCGATACTGCAAATCCGTGCCGTAATAGGTCTTGGGCCCGTGAAGGTTCCAGGTCGTGAGATCGCCCTGCGGCAGATGCACGACGACTTTCTGTATGCCCTCGACAGGCGGAAGCGCAGTCAGCGGAAAGCGGCTGGCGACGAGAAGTTCGAGCGACGGCTCACGCGCGAAATATACCTGGGCGCCGCCGTAAAGCCCCCGAAGCCCGGCGACAACGTCATCCGGCGCCGACACTTCTTGCAGGAAGGCGATGTCCGGCTTCTGCGCCAGAACGATCCGGACGACGCCCTCCGGCGTCTTGTTGAGCCCATATGTGTTGAAGGTCATCGCGGTGAAAGCGACGGGCCCGCGGGCATCGGCCCTCGACGGCCAGAAGAGATGGAAATAGGGCCCGCCGAGCACCAGCGCGAGAAGTAGCGGCAGGGGACCGGCCCACCAGGCCCGGCGCCAGAAATAGAAACCCGCGACAGCAAAGCACCCAAGCGCGATCCATGGCTGGAACACGGTCGCATAGCGAACGATGCCGATCTCCTCGCCCGTGGTCGTGCGAAACGCGATCCAGATCAGGACGAAGGCGGTATAGGCAACGCCGATCCACGCCGCGCCGAATTGTGCGACGCCTCGCCAATCGGGCTTGCGCGGCCAACGGAACATGCGCCGGCCCCGTATCGGCGTCATGGCAGCACCTCGCAGGCGCGGGCCGTTCCTGAAATCGCATGACGTCCGATCATCTGAGGCCCGGCTTCCCAATACGCGGCAACGACGACCCGACGCAAAGCGGAGCCATGGGCAAACCGCCTGTTCGGACGCTGAGTATTATTATTGTAGACTGCCCGAGTTGGGAACCGGGCGATTAACGGGAGTCGGAGCCGCGGATGCAGGGAAGAATGACAGAAGGCGCAGCGGACGCCACCAACGCACATGTGACACCGGGCGCCTCGGCCGACCGGTGGCTCTTTCGCGGGCTGATCCTCATCGTCGCGCTTGCCCCCCTGCCCCTTGCCAGCAACCGGCCCCTTCCGGCCGCCCTCCTCGCCTTCGGAATCGGCGCGCTGACGACGCTATACGCGCTGCGCGTGTTTTATTCCGGAACCTTGCCTCCCCTGTCCCTGGCGCGGGTGAGATGGCCCTTCATTCTCTTCGCCGCAGTATGCGCCTGGATCGGCATTCAGGCCCTGCCCGTTCCGGCATCGCTGGCCGACCCGATCTGGCCGCTCGCGGCGGAAGCGCTCGGCCGCCCGCTTCACGGAAGCATTTCGGTGAACCCGGGCGAGACGGTAAACGGCCTGATGCGGCTTCTTGCCTATGGCGCCGCCTTCTGGCTCGCGATGCAGCTCACGCGGATGCCCGAACGGGCGAGAGCCGCTTGCAACGCCGTCGCGATGATCGGCGGCGTCTATGCGGCCTATGGGCTTTTCGTATTCCTCAGCGGCAACAATTGGGTGCTCCTGTACCATAAATGGGCCTATCAGGATTCTTTGACGGGAACCTTCGTCAACCGCAACTCCTTCGCGACTTTCGCGGGCGTTTCGCTTCTCTGCGCCGTGAGGCCGATACTTGAACGCGTCCATCAGGTGATCAATGCGGGCGGCTCGCTCGGCCGCCGCATCAACCGGATATTCGATCAGTCCTATGCAGGGCTGAGGCTCAACCTGATCTGCGCCGCCCTCCTGCTGCTGGCGCTCCTCCTCACCGCCTCGCGCGCAGGCGTCGCCGTCACCGGCGTGGGGCTTCTCGTCCTTGCGCTGGCGCCGCAGGGCGGGCGTAGCAGCGGCGCGAAATACAGGCTTGTCGCGATCGCCGCGCTCGGGGCCTTCCTCGCGCTCGGCCTCTTCATCGGCGGCGGCCGACTGGCCGACCGCTTCGCCGCGCAGGGCGCCTCCATCGACGAGGACGCACGCAGCGTCATCTACGGCAATGTGGTCGAAGCCATCCGCTCCGACCCCTGGAGCGGCACCGGCTTCGGTACTTTCGCCGATGTTTTTCCCGCCTATCGCAATGCCGACCGGCTGCATTCGCTGATCTGGGACAAGGCGCACAGCACCTATCTCGAAAATGCACTGGAGCTCGGATTGCCCGCCGTCCTCGCCCTCAACCTCGCCATCGGCCTTCTCGTCTGGCGATGCGTCGAGGGCATGCGGACGCGCCGGCGCGATGCAGGCTTCCCCGCAACGGCGGTCGCGGCAAGCGTTCTGGTGGGGCTTCATTCGCTTGTCGATTTCAGCCTGCAAATGCCGGCGGTGGCATTGCTCTACGCCGTCATCCTCGGCTTCGGGGTCAGCCAGTCCTGGTCGAGCGAACGGAACTAGCTGCCGCCCCGGCGGGCGCGAAGCGTGGCAAGCGTCATCCGGTTGAAACTCTGAATGTCCTCCGGCGAGGTCAATGCATAGCGCCGGATAAGAATGCGCGCCTCGAACCCGACGGCCAGATATTCGTCGATGAGGGCGAGGCGCGTGGAACCTGTCTGCCACATGAGCCTAAGTTCGTCGCCCACACGCGCGCGCACGTCATCGGGCATGTTCGGCCAGCCGGCAAGCGCCGCCCGCGTCCGGCGGGGCGCACAATCGCCGGAATAAGGCCCTGTGAGATAGGAAAGCCGGATGGCCGCCGCGACCTTTTCGGCGCTCTCGCCGGCCGCCCCCTCGGCAAGCGCAAGGGCGCACCAGATCTCGGTCCGGTTGGGCGCATCGCCAGCCGCCGCGCCAAGCGCCGCAGCGGCGCCTTCCGCGTCTCCTGCCCGAAGCAGCTTCTGCCCCATCCGCTCGCCAAGCGCCGCCTCACCCGGCAGAACCGCGAGCGCGAAACGATAGGATTGCGCGATGTCTGCGGCGGGACGCGGCTGCGCATCCATCCAGGCATCCGCCAGATCGCCGGGGCCGAGAAGCGAGCCATAGGCGGCAATCCGGGGCAAGGCGGCCGCCATCAGGCCAAGCCCCAGCACCAGCAGAGGCAGCGCGCGGGCAAGAGCTGTGGCGCGCCCCGCGATCATGGGTCTAGTTCGAGTAGTAGCGGCTGTAGCGGCCGTAATAATAGCTCGAATCCCCGTAGCCGTATTTCGACTGCTTCGTCGTATCGACAAGCGTCAGCACGGCGCCCGCCACGTCTGCGTTGAACTGCCGAAGCTCCTTCATCGCATTGCGCGCCGCCTCGCGAGGCGTCTTGTCCCAGCGGACGACGAAGATGGTCTTGTCGACGAGCTGCGCCAGGACGCGCGCATCCACGACCGGCAGCACCGGCGGACTGTCGATGATGACGAGATCATAGGCATCCCGGCACTGCGCGACCAGCCGGCGCATCTGCGCCGAGCCGAGGAGATCGGGCGGATTGACCGTGCCCTTGGCGACCGAGAGATAATAGAGGCTGGTTGCGCTGTCCTGCTCGGTGGCGTCGGCAAGGCTGCAATGACCCGCAAGAATTTCGACGAGGCCGTGCTCGACCGACTTCGCGCCCGTCAGCGCCTTGTGCACGGAGGGATGCCGCAGATCGCCGTCCAGCAACAGCACCTTCAATCCGCTATGCGCCGCGGCACGCGCGAAACTGACCGAAGTCGTCGTCTTGCCTTCGTCCGGCAGCGCCGAGGTGAAGAGAATGACCTTGGGCGGATTGTCGACATTCGAAAGCGCCAGCGAACTCCTCAGGCTTCTCAGCGCCTCGGAATAGGCCGAGAGCGGCTTTTGCAGAATATAGTCCTGAGGCGTCATCGGTTTGCCGTTGGCGCCCTTCTCCATCGGAATGAGCGGGATCGAGGTCAGAAGCGGCAGGCCCAGCACCCCCTCGATGCGGGAAGCGGTCGTAATGCCGTTGTCGAGAAGCTCGAGAAGGAAGGCGAGCCCTGCGCCGATCGCCAGCGACACGAAGGCCGCTCCAAGCAAAAGCTTGGCCGTCTTGGGATAAGAGGCCGTCTGAGGTTCGATGGCATGCCCGATGACACGCGAGTCGGCCGTCTGCAGATCCTGCTGCTGACCCGTTTCCTTGAAGCGATTGAGAAACGATTCATAGACCGTCCGGTTCGCCGCCGATTGCCGCTCAAGCTCGCGCAGCCGCACGGCCGCCTGATTGTTCTGGCCGGCCTTGTCCTGAAGCTGGTTAAGGCTGTCTTCCAGCGCCTTCACGCGGCTTTTCGAGACAGCGAGTTCATTCGAGATGCTGCCGACGATACGCTGAACCTCGGCGCCGATCTGGCGCTGAATGTCGCGCCGCTGCGCGTCGATATTCAGGATGGCGGGATGGCGGGGTCCGTATTTGGTGGAAAGGTCGGCTTGCCTCCGCGCAAGCTCGGCTTCCTGGCCGCGCAGCGCGCCGATGGTTCCCGATTGCACGACATCCGTGACGGATTCGATATTCCCGTGTCCCGTCAGAATCTGCCGCGCGCGGTCGTATTTGGCCTGCTTCTCGGCGCTGTCGGCGCGCGCGAGAATGAGCTGGGCATTCAACTCCGAAAGCTGCTGATCGTTGATCGTGACGCCGGACGAGGCCTGGAGCCCGTTCGCGGTGCGGTAGATTTCGACCGCGCGATCCGATTCCTGAAGCTGCTTTCCGAGTTCATCGAGCCTCTTGGCCAGCCACTCATTGGCCTGGCGGGTCGCTTCGAACTTCGCCTCGATCTGGCCGGTGACATAGGCGTCGGCGAGAGCGTTGGCGATCCTCGCCGCCTTCTTGGGATCTTCCGAAGTGATGGAAACTTCGAGAATGCGCGTCAGGGATTTCTGATCGACGGTCTCCATCTTGATCAACTGGTCGATCGCGCCGTTGAGGCGCCGCGCGTCGAGTTCTTCCTTCGACATGACGGGCTTGCTGCCGAAGAGCGATGCAATCCAGTTTCTCGGATTGAAGCCCGAGCCGAGCGCCGTTTCATCGACCGGCGCGATTTCGGGATCGTTCATCAGGCCAAGGCTGTTTATGACCTGTTCGGCCAGAGCCCTCGATTGAATGATTTCGATTTCGCTCGCGATCGACGCCGCATCGTTGCCGGTCCCGGCGAGAACGGCTTCGAAATCCACGACGTTCTGCTTCGGCGGATTGAGAAGCAGAAGGGCCGTCGCCGTATATCGCGGCGTAAGCTGAAGCACGACCAGCCCCGCAACAAGGGTAAGCGCCACAGCCACACCCGCGATCAGGGTCCAGCGCCTGCGCAGGAAACGGAAGATGGTCGTGATGTCGATCGCCGGCGCCTCAAACTCCTGAGACGGAGCCGGATGCGCACCGTCGCGCTCCGGCGCGGATGGTGTATGGAGCGGAGCGTTCATGGCCTCACCCGAATATAAAACAATGTTTCACGTCCGCTTCATCGCCACTATCGACAAGAGACCGGTAACAACTCGTTTTCCCGATCTTGCAGACGATACACGACGCCGAACAGCCCGTCATGCGCTCCCCATCACAACGCAGCAACCGGCCGGAGCGCACTCATCGCGCGCAGCGGCCGGAAGCTATCCAATCGATTGAACAAGGCGCGACAGAATAAACCGGAAACAGCGTACACCGGGATTGGTTAAGCAAGCAGACAACCCCGACGTACACGCCCGATTACAACTGACCGCGCAGCGTCAACCCGATGATGTTCTGGGTGTAACTGTTAACGGACGTATTCGAATTCCGGTCGGTAATGCCGTAATGCAGGCCGATGGCGAAGAAATTATTCAGCAGATAATTCACCCCGACCTTGCCCGAGTAAATATTGTCCGTACGGCCGATACCGCTGAAATTGTCGTTCTCGTAACCGATGTCGCCACTGAGGATTATGTTGCGCATCAATTCGTGGTCGGCGCCGAGGTCGACGACCTGAGCCTTGTAACCGGAGTTGCCCACGATCGTCGATTCCTGGATCGTCGACGAAGCGTTGAGGCGCACGGTCGTCAGCGCTGTCACGAACCAGTTGACGTTTGCGCCGTAGTCGAGACCCGAAACGCTCTTGAACAGGGGATCGTCGTAAGACTGGCTCTGATAGCCGATGAAGACGCCGCCCTGGGCAAGGCGGGACAATTTGAAGTCGCTGCCGATAACGGCCGAATAGCCGTCCGACGTGCGGTTCGGACCGCCGATCGGATTGTCTGTGTAGTCGCGCTTGTTGAGCGTGCCCTGCCCGTAGACGCTGGTGTCCGGCGACACCAGATAGCCGACCTTCAACGAACCGGTATATTCATTGCGGTTGCGGAAGCTCTGGTCGATCGTGCCGCCGCCGATCTTGGCGACATTATCATAGTCGTAATTGTTGAAAGTGCCGATCAGGCTCGTCGTGATCCGGTTGAAAGCCTGATTGAAGGCAAGATTGCTGGCGAAAAGCTTGTACTCGGTGGGTTCCGCCGCCGAACTGGGAGAGGTCGGCAGGCCGCGGTCTTCATGAAGCTGCGCATAGGACGCCTGACCGGTCAGGTTGGTGTCGCGCAGGATATCGAGGCGGCCATCGCCCTCAACATGCCAGTCGAGCCGGTCCTCGCCAGTATTGGAATTGTACCAGTACTTGTCGACGCCGGCGTCCAGGTTCAGGGCATGCCTCGACCACAGCGAATTCACCGTTATGTCCGGCGAAACCGTGGTGATGAAGTCGCTCTTCGTCTGTGTATTGGTCGCGTAGATATTGTCGTTGTAATTCTCGGTCACATCCATCTTCGGATAGACCATAAAGCTCCCGGCGCGAATGCCGACCGCGTCATAGCCCGGCCGCGGCCGCGTCGCGACACCCTGGCCGCGCGCGTCCTGCAAATCGGCCTGTGCCGACGGCGTGATGTCATCGGCAAGCGCGACACCCCCCATGCCCACAAGAGAAATGACCGCAGCAAGCAGGCTGAAATGAGCGGCGCCCTTCATAGTCCCATCTCCAAAAGTCTCGGATCAATATCCAAATTGCCCAATCGTGAACTTCGGGGCCGGCGACGGCCCAAATGCGAAGTGGCAGCTGAAGGCCCTGTCGCCAGAACTCAGTTCGGGCTGACAGCAGGCCGTCCACTCTCCTGGGTATTGCTGTTCTGCTGCGTGCCACCCGGATTGTTGATCGACCCGACAATCGATTGCTGCTCGGCAAAAGCTGTCTTCACGCCATCAACATTTGAACTCGCCACAAGTGACTGCATCGCCGCCGCCGCGGTCGGGTTCAACACGCCGATATTGGCCACCGCCGTCGCGAGCGCGCGACCGAGCGCTGCCTGGTACTCGTTGCCAAGATAAGGCGCTTCCGCCAGCGCCGACTGCGTGGCTGAGACCGGATCGATCGAACCTTCGATCGCCGACGCGAGCGCCGCTTCAAGATTGGAAGCGGTGATGCTCGTCACGCCGTTGATCGCGTCGCCCACCGACGCGAGCTGAGAGCTGGGCGCTGTGGCGGGCATCGCAAGAATGACCTGAGCGGCCGCTGCGGACGGATCCGCGGATCCGGAAATCAGTAGGCTGATCGCTCCCTCCAGCCCTGCGCCACCATTGGGGTACTGCGCGAGAAGCGCGGCGACCTGCTGGCCGATGCTCGGCGTCTGGGCATCCGCGGCCTCAACAGGCGCTACGGAAACCACAACACCGCCGGCAACCGAAATTGCCAACATGGTTGTGAGCAAAAACTTCCTGATCATGAAATAGTCCCCTACGCCAGAACTCATGGGCCCTGATTACTCACCTCCACATTAACACGCAAAGTAACGTCGACAAAGTTGGTAACCCGGCTTTAACCACAAGACTCCCGCTCTTGACCGCTCGCAAGCTCCGCTTTTTAGCCCCCTGTGCCATCTAGGCATCAGTCCGACATTAAAATCCGACATTAAAATCGACTCGCAACTCACGCGAGACGGACCCGTAACCCCTGAAAAAGGTCACAATTAGTTACCTGTCACACGCAGTTTTTTGCTTCAGACACACTCTGTGTTCTGTATCAGGACATTTCTAGAAAAAGCGCTCCGGCACGCGAACAACGTCCCCAGGCAGCACCTTGACCTGCTGGGAGGCCTGATACTGCACCTCGCTGCCGCCGCCGCGCGTGATAAAGACGCTGTCCGTATTGGCCCGGTAGGTAAATCCGCCGGCGACCGCCACGGCATTCAGAACGGTCATGTCGCTGGTATACGGATATTGGCCCGGCTTATCGACTTCCCCGATAATGTAGAATGGCCGGTAATTGAGCACCTCAGCGCTGACCTTCGGGTTCGTCAGATAGCCCTGTTCGAGCTTCCCGGCGATTTCGTGCTCGAACTCCTCCAGCGTCAATCCGGCGGCCTGCACCTGCCCGATAAGCGGCAGGGAGACGCGCCCGGTTCCGGTCACATCGAATTCGCCGCTGAGGTCCTGCTCGCCATAAACGATGATCCGAAGCTTGTCGCCCGCGCCAAGCTTATAGGCCGCAACCTCTGCCCCGTTCGACGCCGGGGCGACGGCTGCCGCCTGGGGCGCGGACGCAGGCCCGGTTCCAGCACAGCCCGTAAGGGCAATCAAACCGGCAGCCATCGCCGCGGTTGCGAGACGCCGCAAGCGAAATGCGACATTGCCTATCATCTTCCACCTCTGAACCGACACGATCCGCCTCCCCCGGCCCGCCGCCGAGTTGGACGCGGATGTTAAACTCAACCGATATGCCGGCCCAACCGGCAACCGATCATCCATTTGCGGCCGTCGTCGCAGGCAGCACAAGGTCTGCATTCTGGATAACCCGGCGGCCGTCCGCTTCCAAGGCCAGACAGGTCAGCACATTCGTCATATAAGCTCCCGTATCTATTCCGATACGGTTGGCCCGGAATACCGGCTTTTCCCGTGGCGTATGCCCGTGAACGACGACCTTTCCGAACCATTGATCCGAGTTGAGGAAGGCGTCCCTGATCCACAACAGATCGTCTTCCACCTGGCGCGACAATTCGATTCCGGGGCACACCCCGGCATGCGCAAAAAAATAGTCCCCGAATTCGGCCGAGAGAACCAGATTCTCCAGAAACCGTCTATGGCTGGCCGGCAAGACCTTCTCCAGATGGTCCCGCGCACGGGCGAAATCGTCCGGATTGTCGGACTGCGTCAACTCGTTGATGCCGTAGGAATGAAGCGTCTCAAGCCCGCCGTAATATTTCCACGTCCGGCCGAAATTCGCGTCGCTCAGGAATTCGAGCATCGCCGCTTCGTGATTGCCCTTGAGGTAGACGGCTTCGAAGCCCGGCGGCGGACCTGAAACAAGACGGTCCAGCACCTGCTTCGATGTCAGCCCCCGGTCCACATAATCGCCGAGATAGACAAGGATGTTGCGACCGGGTTCCCGGCCGCGCGCATCGTCCTCGATACGAGCCAGCAGATCGGCGAGGAGGTCGTCACGACCGTGAATATCGCCGATGGCGTAAAGGCGCACACCCTCGGGCACTTCGGGTGGACGGCGATCAGCCGTCCCCATCGCCCCGCGAAGACGCGTCACCATCCCGCTGAAAAGACCGCTCACAGTGGTACCCGACATATTTCAGTAGATCCGGCGCGAAAGCCACCCGATGGAGCGATTTCACACTTCCAGTGTAAAGCAACCATTTATGCATTTTGGGGCAATGCTTTTAGACTGGACCGCCCTGGATACCTTTTCATTTCAAGCCAAAAGCCAAATTTAATCAACAGGATGATGCAAATCTGAATTAACTTGACGGAGACTGTAACCCGGTAGGCGCTAGGGGGCATCGCCGGCTGCTAGACATTCAGACCTGCGCCTCACTCGCGACGAGCTGGCGCCAGATCCGCCAAACCACGGCTTCCATTCAGCAATCGTTTGCGCAACAGCCGCGTCACCGGACGCTCGAATGCAATATGCAACGCGCAACCCGCGCCAATGCCGGCGACAATCAGGCCGAACAGGACTGCAGCGAAGAAAGGGATAGGCGGCGCAGGAAGCAAGACTTTGAACGCACGCTGTGCAAGCGAGATCGCCGGCACATGCACAAGATAGATCGCGTAGCTCGCCGCTCCGAGAAAGGTCGCCCAGCGCGGAACGGTCACAAAATCGCTACAGACGGCGAGCCCATAGACGAGCGCTGCCAGTGCGACCCCATAAACCAGCACCCAGATCGTTGCCCCCGCGGAAACATAATCAAGCGTATCTCGCCGGCTGGCGCCCAGCCACTGAGTCAAGGCGATTACTATGACGACCGATAGCATCGCACAGATGAGCAATGCCAACGGGTATCGCGCGGCGTGGCGCCGGTACATCCAAGCCGCCAGCATCCCCATTGCGAACTGAAGCTGGAATGCGCTCAGTATCATCGCCGCCAGCCCGCCAAAGCCGCGCCCGGCGGCCAGCAGCACGAGTTGCAGAAGACAGCCGCCGAGCCAGAACAGCCCCACGACCGTCCCGACGGTCCGGGAAGCGATGAGCAGGCCAAACATAAGGTAGAACAGCATTTCGTGACGCAGCGTCCAGACAACGAGCGGCACGGGATGCTCAAGACTCGGGATGAGAAATAGAGATGTAGCGGCGACTGACACACTGGTGGTTCCGGCGCCGGCAAAATACTTCAACGCGATCCAGCTTCCGGCCACGAACCAGAGTATCGGGAATATCCGGATGATGCGCTTCAACACATAGTCGCGAAATCTTTCCGGCTGGCCTATGTCGCTGCCATGAACATGCCCGATGATGAAGCCTGAGAGAACGAAGAAAAAATCGACGCCCCTATCGCCCCAGAAAAACAGCTGAGTCTGGTACGCTGCCCCGTAGTGATGCCCATGGCTGCGTTCGCATGAAAGCATACGACTGAAATAGCCGCGACGGCGCGAGCCGCCTCGATTGTATCCAGCCTTTTCATCTCGTCTCCCGGCAGGCAGATCCAACGGTAGAAATGCAGCATCGACAATGATTCTGAAAATGGCAAATAGAGGCAGGATCGAGATGGCCTCAATATCCGGGAAGGATAAAGTTAAAGCTGCCGATTCCAAATCGCCCCCAAAAAGTCCGCTAATCCTGATAGAATTCTGACGTAATCACTCGTCCGCGATTCACCCTCGCCCCGGAGCATCGCCCTTGCCGTCGCAGTCCAGTCCCGCAGGCCCTGCCTCAAAGGATCACCTCGCCTCCGCACGCCGGACGCTCGGTCTTGAGATTGTCGGCCTCCAAGCCCTCATGGCCTCGCTCGGCGCGCCATTTTCCGAAGCGGTCGAACGCCTCCGGGCGACGAAGGGCCGGATCGTCGTCACCGGCATGGGAAAGAGCGGCCATATCGCCCGCAAGATCGCCGCCACGCTCGCTTCGACCGGTGCGCCGTCGCAATTCGTTCACCCGGCGGAAGCCGGTCACGGCGACCTCGGCATGATCACAAAGGAAGATGCGATCCTCGCCCTCTCCTGGTCGGGTGAATCGGCGGAACTCCGGAACATCATCGCCTATGCCAAGCGCTTTTCGATTCCGCTGATCGCCATGACGGCGGATGCAAAGAGCGCCCTGGCGCAGGCCGCCGACATTCCGCTGGTGCTCCCGAAGGCCGAGGAGGCCTGTCAGTCGACCTCCGCGCCGACCACCTCGACGACCATGCAGCTCGCGCTCGGCGATGCGCTGGCCGTCGCGCTCCTCGAAGCGAGAGGCTTTACTGCCAGCGACTTCCGCGTCTTCCATCCCGGCGGCAAGCTCGGCGCGATGCTGCGCCATGTCTCCGAAATCATGCATGGCGGCGATGCCCTGCCGCTGACCCGGCCCGACACGCCGATGTCGCAGGCCCTCATCGAAATTTCCCGTAAGAGCCTCGGCTGCCTCGGTATCGTCGACGACAAGGGCGCGCTTGTCGGTATCATCACCGATGGCGACATCCGCCGGAACATGGGCGACGGCCTGCTGCAAAAGCGCGTCAGCGACATCATGAACCGCACGCCGAAAACGGTTGCCCCGACCATGCTGGTTTCCGAGGCGTTGAACCTTCTCAACGAAAAGAAGATCACGAGCCTCTTCGTGGTCGAGAACGGCAAGCCCGTCGGCGTCGTTCACATTCACGACTTCCTGCGCGCGGGCGTCGCCTGAGGTCTAACCTTGCGCCGTCCGCTCGCTGTCATGCAGCAGCGCGAGCGCATCGCCGAGCCGGGGCACGATCCAGAAATCGCTTTCGCGCGTGACGCTCGACGCCGCCGGATCGAAACGCACCAGCGTTCCGACGCCAGCCGCCCGCCCCGCTTCGATATCGGTCGGCTTGTCGCCGATGCACCAGGAGCGCGCGAGGTCGAGCGCAAGATCGGCGGCCGCTTGCAGGAACATGCCCGGCCCCGGCTTTCGCCAGGCATTTTCTCTCCGATATGAACCGATCCCTTCGGTCGGATGGTCCGGACAATGATAGACGGCGGCGATCGTGATCCCGCGCCGGGCGAACTCGCCCCGCATCCAGCTCATCAGTCGCGCGAAATCCTCTTCGCCGTAATAGCCTCGGCCAATGCCTGCCTGATTGGTGACGATGACCGGGAGAAAACCTCGCGCGACAAATCCCGCAACCGTCTCGAAGATGCCGTCGATGAAGCGGCAGTCTTCTATGCGATGGAGATAGTCGATATCGACGTTGATGACGCCGTCCCGGTCAAGAAAGAGGCAGCGCCGCCCGGCCCCTACCCGCTCCTGATCCCGTTCATCGCTTGCCGGCATTGCCCGACCGCTCCACTTCCTGCCAGCCGACCGTCAGACCGCGCAGCGCGCTTCGACTTCCTGGCAAAGATAGTGATAGAGGCAGATGTGAACCTGCTGAATGTCCGGCGTCGAGCGCGACGGCACGTCGAGCAGAATGTCGGAGAGGGCCGCGAGCTTGCCGCCGCCCGCGCCCGTCATGGCGATGGTCGTCATGCCGAGCTTCTTCGCTTCCTCGAAAGCGAGAATGACGTTCTTCGAATTGCCGCTGGTGCTGAGCCCGAGAATGACGCCGCCCGGCTCGCCGAAGGCTTCCACCTGACGCGAGAAAATAGTGTCGTAGCTGTAGTCGTTCGCCCAGGCGGTCAGCACCGCCGGGTTCGAGCTCAGGCAGATCGCCTTGAGCGCGCGGCGTTCCTTCAAGAAGCGTCCGACGAGTTCGCCCGTAATGTGCATGGCGTCCGACGCCGAGCCGCCATTGCCGCAGACGAGAAACGCCTTCTTCGCGGTAAGCGCGGTTGCGACCGTGGCGACGGCTTTTTCGACATGCGCGTCCTGCACATGACGCGACGTCTCTTCCATCAGGCGCGACGCGGCAAGCACGTAGGATTTGAAACTCAAGATCGTTCTCCCTGATCGCCGGGCCCGGGCACGAACGCCCGTTACCCGGCCACTTTCCGCAATTCCGCCACCGGGGCGCGCAATTTCATTCCGTCGAAGATGACCGACGAACCCGGCGCCGCAAGCTGCGGCCGCACGAGCCGATGATCCCGCAAGGCGGCTTCGACCTCCGCCTGCCGCTCGGGCGGCACGAAGAGCATCAGAAACCCGCCGCCGCCCGCACCCAGCAGCTTGCCGCCGATGGCGCCCGCCGCCTTCGCGCGCTCATACATGTCGTCGATCGCAGGCACCGAGATGACGCTGTGAAGCGCCTTCTTCTCCGTCCACGCCTCGTCGAGAAGCGCGCCGAAAGCCGCAAGCGACCCGCCGCCCGTCAGAATGTCGTAAGCCTTGTCGACCTGACGGCGCATGCGCAGATAGCGCTCCTTGTTGTCGTCGACCCTCGTCAATTGCGTCCTGACGACGTCTTCCGCTTTCCGCGTGACGCCGGAATAGAACATCATCAACTGGCCTTCAAGCTCGGCCATCCGCGCCGGCGTCACCGGAAGCGGCGTCACCGAAATATCGTCCTCGCGGCGGAACTCGATGACGTTGAAGCCGCCCAGCGCGGCGAATGTCTGGTCCTGGCAGCCGACGCTTTCGCCCAGAATGTTCCGCTCGAAATTGATCGCCTGATAGGCAAGTTCAAGCCCGCCCACATCGCGCCCGGCGAGCTTGTGCAGCGCCTGCAACAGCGAGACGACGAAGCTCGACGACGAACCGAGACCCGTTTTTGCCGGCAGGTCGGCGATGTGGTGAAGCTCGACGTCCCTGTCGAACCCGCAATAGCGCAAGGCCTCGCGGAGCGGCACATGCTTCAGCTCGTCGAGCGTCTTCACATGCTCGATCTCGCGATAGCTGCACCGGATGCTGTAATCGAGAAGGCCTTCGCTCTTGAGGCGCGACGCGGTCATGAAGGCATACTGGTCGATGGCGCTGCCGAGCACGGCGCCGCCATTCGCAAGGAAATGCGACGGATAATCCGTGCCGCCGCCGAAAAAACTCACGCGCAAAGGGGCTCGCGTAATGATCATGTTTAACCCTTGTGCCGCCTAAAGCGCCGACCTTCGCTCGACTCTGACATGTCACATCTTGTGCTGCAAACGAAAGGCGAACCGGTCGGAATGCGCGCCGATGAAGCCCTCGGCCAGCGTCACGCTTTCGGGCGTTCCGATGTCGAGAAAGGGCGCCTCCGCAACGACGTGAACGGCAAGACGGAAGCCCGCCTCCACCAGCTTTGGCAATACGTCATACTCCATGCTGACCGCCTCTCCCCTCGGAAACCGGTCGAAGAGATCGCGACGCATAAGGTAAATGCCCGCATTGATGATGCCGGGGCCCGGCCGCTTCTCGGCGAAGCGCCGCAGGAACCCTGATCCATCGCATTCCATCGTCCCGTAGCGCGAGGCGTCGTCGACATGGAGGCCGAGCAATACGCCATCGACGCCCGCTTCCTCGAATTTGGCAAAGCAGGGCCCGAGATTTGTGACGAGCATGGAATCGCCATTGAGCGCGAGAACCGCGTCGGCGCAGAGATCGAGACAGTTGATGATGCCGCCGCCCGTGCCGAGCGGCTTCGCCTCGCGGCGGCAGCGCAGTCTCAGCTCGGCGCTTTCCTCAAGCGTCCCCACCCAGCTTTCGATTTTCTCTCCGAGATAGCCCGTCGAGTAGACGATGTCGCGGACACCCTGCGTCGCAAGCCAGGCCGTCACCCAGTAGAGGAAGGGCTCGCCCCGCGCCGGGATGAGCGGCTTCGGCAGATCGGGATAAAGCTCCGCGATCCGCGTTCCCTTGCCGCCCGCAAGCACGACCCCGGTAAGCGCGCGGGAAAACGCCATCTCGCTCAGCGACCCTTGTGGAGAGAGCGATGCTCAGACATTCGCGAACCGCTGCGGATTGAGCATCGTGTAGCCCTTAATGAGTTCGGCAATGCCGGCATCGAGCGAATGCGCAGGCACCCAGCCCGTGCCTTCGATCTTCGAATTCGAGACGATGTAGTCGCGCTTGTCCGGATCTTCGCCGATCGGCGCTTCGACATAGACGAAGTTCGGAACGTGCCTCTTGATGCGTTCGCAGAGTTCGAGCTTCGACAGGTTGGCGTCGGAAAGGCCGACATTATAGGGCTGATTGTTCATACGCTCGTAATTCTCGATCCCGTGCAGGAAGGCGCGGGCAACGTCACGGACGTGAATGTAGTTGCGCTTGAAATGGCCCTCGAAAATCAGCACGGCGCGGTCGCGCACCGCGCGAAGCGTGAAATCGTTGACGAGAAGGTCGATCCGCATCCTGGGCGCCATGCCGAAGACGGTTGCGAGCCGGAAGGTGACGCCGTTGCCGCTGTCGAGGATCGCGCGCTCGGCTTCGACCTTGTCGACGCCGTAAAGCGAAATCGGGCGCAGCGGCGTCTCCTCGGTGCATTCCTTGCCCGCTTCGCCGATGCCGTAGCCCGAATTCGTCGTCGGATAGAGAATCTTCTGCTCCCGGCTCAGATTCTTGACCAGCCAGAGGACCGCCTCGCGATTGACCGCGGTCGCCGTATGCGGCTCGCGCTTGCAAAGCGGCGCGCCGACAAGCGCCGCCAGCGGAATGACGATATCCGCCTTGGCGAGCAGCTTCTTCATCAGCGCCTCGTCGCGCACATTGCCCTGAACGGGCGTGAACTTCGGATCGGCGCAGGAGGCCGCGAGCTCCGTGTCTCCGCGCGCAAAAGTGTCGAGCACGGTGACCTCATAGCCCTCGCCCAGCAGCTTCGGCACAAGCATGGAGCCGATATAGCCGGCGCCGCCGGTCACCAATACGCGCTGCTGAGCCATCTTCTGTCTTCCTCGATTATCCGGTTGTGAGCGTCGGTTCCACCCCGGCCGCCCGCTTTTCGGGGGGCACCATAGCAAATTCCATAGGCCTATCGAGCCCCCTGCGACATGCTGTGCAAACGGGCCGATTTGTGCGAGAAAATGCCTGAAAGCCGGGCCTTTGGCCGGCGGCCGCGGCAGGCCATCGGGCCTTGCCCCGCGGCATCGGCTGCTTCTGTGGGAGACTTATCAGTATGGGGCGGAAAATTCTGCTCACCGGCGCGAGCGGCTTTCTCGGGCGCCATACCCGGCCGGTCCTCGAACGGCACTATGGTGCGGAGAACATCGTCGCGGTCTCCTCCTCCGATTACGACCTCATGGACCCCGCCGCCGTGGAACGCATGTTCAGCGACGTGCGCCCCGATGTGGTCGTCCACTATGCGGCCTATTCGGGCGGCATCGGCGCCAACAAGACCTATCCCGCCGACTTCTATTACAAGAACACCCTGCTGACGGCGCTGACCTTCGACGCCGCCGCCCGGCACAAGGTCGAAAAGCTCGTCTACCCGATGGGCGGATGTTCCTATCCGGCAACCGCGAAAAGCCCCATCGACGAGACCCAGCTTTTCACCGGCTATCCGCAGGCCGAGAGCGCGGGCTATTCGACCGCCAAGATGATGGGCGTTGTCGCCGCCCGCTCCTACCGGCAGCAATACGGGCTGAACGCCACCGTCATCATTCCCGGCAACATGTATGGCGAATACGACAACTTCCATCCGCTCGACAGCCATGTCGTCCCCGCCATGATCCGCCGCTATTACGAGGCCCGGCTCAACGGCTCGAACACGGTCGAGATGTGGGGCACCGGCAAGCCGCAGCGCGACTTCGTCTATGCAGCCGACGTCGCCAAACTCATTCCCTTCTTCATCGACAGCTACGACGAGGTGGGCCCGGTCAATATCTCGACGGGAACGACGACGCCGATCCGCGATCTTGCCGAAACCATTGCAAAGGTCACCGGCTTCGAAGGCGAAATCCGCTGGGACACGACGAAGCCCGACGGGCAGATGGTCAAGATTTTCGACGTGACCAAGCTGAAGGGCCTCGGCGCCGCCTGCACGACGCCGCTCACCGAAGGGCTGAAGCGCACCGCCGACAGGCTCATCCGGAACTACGCCGCCAGAAGCGACGGCCTGCGCCTATGATCTATCTGATCGGCGGCAACGGCTTTGTCGGTTCCGCCTATGCGCGGCTCTTCGAGGCGCGCGGTCTCGCCTTCACCGTCATCACGCGCGAAAACTACGACCGCTATCGCGGCACGAGTTGCGACATACTCGTCAACGCCAATGGCAATTCGAAGAAGTTTCTCTCGACGCGCGAGCCGATGACCGACTTCGACCAGTCGGTGCGGAGCGTCGCGCAATCGATCGAGGATTTCCGCTGCGGCGCCTATGTCCTGCTCTCGACGGGCGACGTCTATCCCGAACAGCACGCGCCCGCCGTCACCCGCGAGGACCAGGCGATCGACCCCGCGCGCCAGAGCCGCTACGGCCTCCACAAAAGGCTCGCCGAACAGCTCGTGCAGGGCACGCAGCCGCGCTGGATCGTGATGCGCATGGGCGGCTTCGTCGGGCCGGGCCTCAAGAAGAATGCCATCTATGACATGCAGACCGGCGCGCCCGTCTGGCTCTCGCCCGCGTCGGAACTGCAATTCATCTCGACCGACCGCGCGGCCGCCCTCGTCTGGCGGCTGGTCGAAAAAGGCGTCTCGGGCGAAATCGTCAATCTCGGCGCCAAGGGGCCCGTCAATCTCGGTGAGCTGCACAAGAGCCTCGGCTCGGCCTCGGTCTTTCAGGCGAATGCCCCGACGGTGCGCTACGAGCTCTCGCTTGAAAAGCTCGAAAGCCTCACCGGCGAACCACTGCCCGAGGCCCGCGCCGAAGTCGACACCTTCCTGAAATCCGCCAAGGCCTGAAGCGTCACATCCGCCGCACGAGCGCGCCCGGCGCGAAGCGGATGACGAGCATGATGTAGCGCCACCAGAAAGGCGTGTAGAGCGTGCCGCGCTTGCCCGCCTTCACTGCCGCCGCAATGACCTCGCCCACATCCCGCGCCGACGCCCAGAGCGGGCCCTTGCTGAAATCCGCCGTCATCTTGGTATCGACGAAACCGGGCTTCACAACGAGCACATTGACGCCCTGCGGAGCGAGTTTCAGCGCCATGCCCTCGCCAAGCGCCGACAGCGCTGCCTTCGAGGCGCCATAGACATAATTGCTCGGCCGGCCCCGGTCGCCCGCCACCGAAGACAGTACAATAAGCGAGCCCGCACCCTGCCTGGCAAGAATCTCACCGAGCCGCGTCATCAGCAGCGCCGGGCTCACCGTATTGATCGCAAGAACGTCGCGCGTCGCCTCGACGGAATTTTCGCAAGCCGCCTGATCGGGAAGAACCCCATGTGCGATGAGCGCAACGTCGATCTCGCCGAGACCGGCCTTCGCCTCGTCGCAAATGCCTTGAAGCGCATCAAGCTCGCCGAGATCGGCGGCGCGCGTCAGAACCTCCGAAGCGCCGCGCACCTTGAGATCGGCGGCAATGTCGGAAAGCGCAACCGCATTGCGCGCGACGAGAAAGAACCGCGCGCCCTCGCCCGCAAAAACGCGCGCCGTCGCTTCCGCAATTCCCGATGTCGCGCCGAATATGGCGATCCTGAGCATCACGCTGTCCCCATCACGCGCCGCGCAAAGCTCGAACCGAGGCGCGGATCGACAAATTTCCTGAATTCCTCAAGCCTCGGATAGCCGCGCCGAAATGTCTCCACCGACATGCGCGCGTCCTTGGCCGGATAAATGCGCCCGCCCGCCTCGCAGACGATGGCGTCGAGCCTGTCGAGAAGCGCGAAGGTGGTCGCGCCCTTGATCGGAAAATCGAGCGCAAGCGTCGTCCCCGCCATCGGAAAGGAGAGAAGTCCGGGCGAGGTCGTCTCGCCGAAAACCTTGAAGACCACGAGAAAGGAACCCTGACCCGAGCGGCTGATCTCCTTGAGCAGCGCTTCCGATACGGCGCGCTGGTCTCGCGCCGGCACGACGCATTGATATTGCAGGAAGCCTTTCGGCCCATAGATGCGGTTCCAGTTCGAAATCGCATCGAGCGGATAGTGGAACGCACCGTAGTGCCAGAGCCTGGCGGCCTCGCGCGTGCGCTGACGGTAAAAATAGGCGGCATTGAAAGCGCGCAGCGTCAATCCGTTGACGAGCGAGATGGGCGGCGTCAAAGGCATGGCAAGCGGCAGCACTATCGGCGCCTTCGCGCCCCGCGCCGCCGCCTCATCGGCGCTCAAGGCATTCGCCCTCATGAAAAGCCCGCGCCCGAGCGATGCGCCCCGCGCCAGACAGTCGATCCATGAGACGACATATTCATGCGTCGCCGCCGACGCCTCGCTCAGCGCGAAGAATTCGTTGAGCCCACCGAACTTGATCTGCTCGCCCGCAAGAAAGGCAGAGCCCATCCGCTTGAGTTGCAGCCGCGCCCATGTGACGACGCCGGTAAGGCCGAGCCCGCCGATGGTCGTGGCAAAGAGATCGGCATTCTCGCCGGCCGAACAGACTCGTCGTCCGCCATCCGAACGCAAAAGCTCGAACGCCAGGACATGGCGGCCGAACGTTCCCTCCCGGTGATGGTTCTTGCCGTGAACGTCGTTGGCGATGGCGCCGCCGACCGTCACGAATTTCGTTCCCGGCGTCACCGGCAGAAACCAGCCTTTCGGCAAGGCAATGTCGATAATGTCGGCAAGAAGAACACCCGCCTCGCATTCGAGGACGCCCGTCTCCGCATCGAAGGAGATGAAACGGTCGAGCCCTCTCATGCCGAGAAGCGTGCCGCCATCGTTGAGGCATACATCGCCATAGCTGCGGCCGTTGCCGAAGGCGAGCGCCGTCCCGTCTGGCGGCAAGGACAAAGCCGCATGCCGGTCGCGGACATTGCGAAACGTCTGCGCCGCTTTCGGATAGCCGCCCCAGCTTTCGCCTTGCGTCATCGCTCAGACCGTCGCGAGTAGAATGACAATGGCCGCGATGACCGCAATCGCGCGGCTCACCGGGTCCTTGAGCGCAAAGACGATCGGATCGTCATGCATCTCGCCGCGATGCGTGATGAGCCAGACGCGGCTGATCCAGTAAAGCATCAGCGGCGCGAAAAGCCAGAGAAACTGATGATGCGGATAGAGCACCTGGCTCGCAGGCGCGCTGATATAGAGCGCAAGCACCACGACGCTCGCATAACCCGCGGCGACGCCGAGAATTTCGAGGATGGGCAGATCGTCGATCCTGTAGCCACGTCCGTTGAGCACCGCCGTGCCTTGCCCACGGCTCGCGCCGATCTCGGCGACGCGCTTCACGACGCCAAGGCTGAGAAAGATGAAGACCGAGAAGCCGAGCAGCCAGGGCGAAAGAACGACGCTGGCCGCGATCCCGCCCGCAATGATGCGAAGCGTATAAAGGGAGGCGAGCGTGAACACGTCGAGAAGCGGCCGCCGCTTGAGATCGAAGGAATAGGCGAGCGTCAGCGCATAATAGCCGGCAAGAACGGCGGCGAAGGGAAGGCTCGTGGCGGCCGCAAGCGCAAAACTCGCCGCGAGCAAGAGCGGGATTACCGCAAGCCCTTGCGCCAGCGGCAGATCGGCGGCGGCAAAGGGCCTCGACCGCTTGCGCGGATGTTTCCGGTCGGCGGCGAGATCGAGAAGGTCATTCAGCAGATAGACGCTTGAGGCGCAGATGTTGAACGCCATGAAACCGGCGACAAGCGTGCCAAGCTTGCCCGCATCGAACATCTGATGCGCAAGAACCAGCGGCACGAACATCAGCGTGTTCTTCACCCATTGATGAACGCGCAGCGCCTTCAGCCAGAGCTTCAACCGCGGCGCCCGAGGCGTCTCCGCCCTGAACACGCGGGTAAAGGCGATCTGGCGCGACAGAACCCGTTCGATATCGGGAAGGCTCGCGCTCAGCATCGCGGCCTTGGCTTCCTCCCACACCGGAACATCGACGCGGCCGTCGCCCACATAATCGAAATCCCCGAAGCGCGCCGTCAGCGCTTCGGCCTTCCGACTGCCGGTCATGTTGGTCGCGCCGTCGCTCGCCACCACGGCGTCGAAAATGCCGAGATGCGCCGCGACCGCATCGGCGATCCGGCTGTCGGCGCCTGTCGCCAAAACGAGCCTGCGTCCCGCCGCCTGCTCCTCGCGCAGCCAGGAAACAAGATCGGAATTAAAGGGAAGCGTCTCGACATTGAGGTCGGCGCGGCGGGCCACTTCGGCCTTGAAATGCGCCTTGCCTCGGACGAGCCAGAGGGGCGCGCTGAGAAGCGCCAGCGGACGCCTTTTAACGAGCGTCAGCAGCGCCTCGACCAGCGTATCCGAACGGCAAAGCGTGCCGTCGAGATCGACGGCAAGCGCGCGCGGCTGCACTGAAACCGCTTCCGCCGCCGCTCTTTGCCGTATCGCTGTCACTTGGGCCCGCTCCGTCCAGGGATGCGGGGCCATCTTGAGTCAAAAACTTATTAAGAAGAGTGAACGGGATGGCTCCGGGCGGGGGCCCGGCTCACTCGTAATTTTGCCGCCGCAGCGAAAAATGACTTTTCTATACTAATTTAGTAGTGTATAAAAAGACCGCTGGATGCCCCGATGGCGCATCCGGTTCGGAAAGGCCCGAAGCTGTACGGGAACGGAGCTCATGCCCGCTTTCATCGCCGACACTGAAGAAATCTCCTCTCGCCCCGGCCTTGCGCGAATGCGCACCGCCGGGCGCATGTGTTGTCGCGCCTGACCTGAGGCGAAGGCAGCCCGCCCGAGCGCGCGCGCCGCACGCCGACAAAAATCCTTCACTGAAGATTCTTGCGCCTGAGAAGCGCGAACCGTCCTTGCGCTTTATATGCGGCAGGGCCGAAGGAGCCATCATGACCGACGCATTTGTAATTGAAGTCAACGACGAAGCAGCCGGAATCATTGTGAAAAGCGGCCGCGACTATCTCTTCTACGCTTCGCATCCGCGCTATGCGGCGCTCGAAGGATCGGCCTTCGCCTCCCCATCGAAGGCCGAGCTCGCTGCGCGCATGTTGAAGCGAACGCAAGTCGGGGCGCACTGAAGCCCGACGGACCACGCCGCCGCGTCACGCGGCGGCGACAATCTCGCGGATCATCGCACCGATGCGGCCAATGGCGATTCCGGCGGCCGGGATCGCCCCGCCCATGGTGAGAAAGCCGTGAATCTGGCCGGGAAAATGCAGCCGCTTGACGGCGACGCCCGCCCGCTCGAGCCGCGATGCATAGGCCACCGTCTCGTCGCGCAAAATATCGAAGCCCGCATCGAGCAAAATCGTCGGCGCCAGATTCGCAAAGGAAGATGCGAAAATCGGCGAAACGCGCCAGTCGGCGGGATTTGCACGCTGGCCCATATAGTTTTGGCGATACCAGGCATAAAGATCGCCGGTCAGAAGATAGCCGTCGGCAAAGTGCTGATGCGAAGGCAGGCTCGCGGTCAGATCGAGACAGGGATAAAGGAGAAGCTGAAATGCGGGCCTGAAATCGACGCGACCTTCTCTCGCCGCGATCGCTGTCACCGCGGCGAAATTTCCTCCCGCGCTGTCTCCGCCGATGCCTATGCGTCTGGCATCGAGCGCAAGCCCGTCTGCATTGCGCTGTACCCATTGCGCCGCCGCCCAGGCGTCGTCGAGCCCCGCCGGAAAGGGATGCTCGGGCGCAAGACGGTAGTGAACCCAGATGACGGCCGCGCCCGACGCATTGGCAAGCGACCGGGCGAAGGGTTCGTAGATGTCGAGATCGCCGAGCATCCAGCCGCCGCCGTGAAAGAAGATCAATCCGGGAATTTGTTCCGTCGCGCCTGCGCTCGCCGGACGGAAAATCGTCAGCTTCGGCACGCCAGGCGTCGCCGGCCGCAATTCCATGACGCTCGCAACCGCCTCATTGGGCGCAACGAGCGGCTTGCGGCTGAGGGCATAGCGCTTGCGCGCCTCGATCGCAGTGAGCTCGGACCGCGGCCCCGCATGCGCAAGACGCGCGAGAACGCCCGCCGCCGCCGGATCGAGCGCGCCGCCCGCCCCGCGCACCAGCGCAAACCGCGCGCCCCCCTTGCCGGATTTTGTCGGTGCGACGCCGAAGCTTGTCGGTAAGTTGTCCATGCCGCCGCTCCTCCTGATCGCATTCATCGGACAATCAGCTATTTCTCTATCAATTTACTATACTAAATTCCGAGAGAGAAACAACCTCCTGGCGGCTGCCAGTTCCGCCGCCTTTCCCGGATCCGTCTTCCGGCCCCCCGGCCGGCTTCAACTTCGACGCCATACCGGATTGAAATGCGGAAGGCTCTGTCTTGAAGCATGATCACATGGCGGCGAGAGCCTGAGTCGAAGACGCCGCCGCCGGAGAGCGGGTTGCGGGGCGCTATCCAATTGACGCGAGAAAACAATCTCCCGAAGGTAGAACGGCGTATTGAGCGATAGGGGGACATCGAAGTGCTGACTGCGACGCGCGACCAGGTCATCGACGACGTCGTTGCCGCTCTGAGCCAGGTTAGAGGCGTTTGCGCCGTCGCCCTCGGCGGCTCGCGGTCGCTCGGCACCGCGAGCCCGCAGTCGGATTACGACATGGCCGTATTTCAGGAGAAGGCAGGCGATATAGACGTGCCTGCGCTGGAAGCCGCGCTTGAAAGATTGTCGGGTTCGCGGCCGAAAATGACGGCAAAGCTCGCCCTCGCGGAGTTTGAACTCGGCGGCCGCAAGGTGGAGCTCTTCTTCCGCCGGCTCAACCTGATCGCCGAGGAAATCGAAGCGGCAAGGAACGGACAGTTCCGCCGATGGCCGCATGCGCTTCACGCGGCCGGTTACCTGTCGACCGTGCTCATCAGCTATGTGACTTACGGCCGGATAGTCTGGGACCCTCAGGGGCATCTCGTCCGATTGATCGAACGCGCTCACCCCTATCCCGTCGAGCTGCAAAAGCGGATGATTCAGACCTTCAAGGTCGAATCGGCTCTCTCCGTCATGCACGCCGCCAAAGTGCGCTCGCCCGACGAACTGCCTTATGTCGCCGGCCTCTATTCCCGCGCGGTTGCCGCATGGACGCTCATGCTGTTCGCCGCAAACCGCCGCTATCCGATCATCGACAAGGGCGCGACCAAGATCATCATGACCTTGCCGCACCGGCCTGAAAATTACGCGGCGCGGACGGTCAAGCTCATCAGGGATCTTGGCGCCGGCAATCTCCAGCAGGTCCGCGTCGACGCGGCGCGAATCCACAAGGAAATCACCGGAGATACTCTGGAGATATGACAGCCGATTTTCCGGACTGCTTGGTATGAGGTTTCCGTGATCCAGGACGGCATCGACAGACGCAGATTGCTGTTCGGCATGGCGGCCTGCTCCCTATGCGGCGCGTCCCTCGGCATCGGCTCGGCCCAGGCCAAGCCGCGCCCCAAACCGCTGGAAGCCGCCGACCCCGCCAAGACCGAGCGGCACGATATTCTGATGCTCCTGACGGCAAAACTCGTCTATGAGGGCTGGACCCTTCCTCTGGGCAATCGGGATCTGGTCGCCGCCTTTGCCTCGATCGAGCCCGACCGCGCATTCCGCCCCTATGCCGGGCACAATATCGGCGCCCTGGCGGTCGATGAACACGGCAAGCCCGTGGCCTTCGCCATGAACCGCAATGTGGCGCTGAACAGCCCTCTTGAGCACGCGGAAGCCCGGGTGTTGCGAAAGGTTGTCGCCCTCAACAATGGCGATGCCGGGGAGCGGCTTCCCTTTCCGGCGATTTTCCGCAACCACAAGATCTACACGTCCCTCGAATCCTGCTCCATGTGCTCGGGCATGATGGATCTTTGCAACATAGCCGAGGTCTATTACGCGCAGGAGGACCCCTCGCAAAAGCACATAGGGGACATTCTCTTCAAATTGCACGAGGCGGACGGAGAGAGAGGCGCGCCGCACCCCTTCATGACGTCATACTGCTCTCTGACGCCCGATCTCGGCGCGGCCTACAAGGCCTGGCAAAAGCGGACGCATGAACCCGGCACCGGAACCGACGTCATCGCCTTCCTGGCTTCGCCGGAAGCCTATCGGGCGTTTCGCAAGGCCGGTCGCGCTTTCGACGCCTATCGGCCGGCGCATGCCGGGAATATTCCATTTCTCGCCGAAGCCCGGCAGGCGGCGCGGAGCCTCGCCGCCGACATCGACTGAAACGGGAAATCGGCGGAACGCGCCGTTCAAGGCCCCGCCGTCGAGGCTCTCCGCCTAGAAGTCGCCTTCCTTGATCGTCAGAATATCCGGCGCGGCAGGATTTGCGACATAGCTGAGATTGAGAAGATAGATGGATTTCTTTTCAGCCGCGGCCGCTTCATCCGCACTTGCCGGCTTCGGCTTGCCGATGGGCGCCTGGATATAGACGAGCCGGACAAGATGCCCCTGCGCATCGCGCGACTGAAAGACAAGAACGCCATTCTTCAGCTTCCGATCGCGAATCGTAAATTTCGGATCGAAGTTCTGCCGGGCGAAATAGCTCTTGAGCACAAGGCCCGTTCTGCCGATGCCGACTGCCGTCGTATCGGGAACGATCGGCGTCCCCCAAAGCACGTTGACCTGGATCAGCGCCTTCGACTTATAGCCCAGAACATAGGTCACTCGCGCCTTGCCGGTTTCAGGCACGAGGTCGCTCACTTCCACGATAAGCGCCTTGGTCCTCTCGACGGGATTCTCGACGACTTTCACGTCGTCGCCCGATTTGCCGAAATCGGTCGAGATCGCCGCCCGCACCGCATCTTCCGTCTCGCCGAATTTCGCGCTTCGGAAACCGGCAATCGCCGCATAGGTCTGTCCCTGCCCTTGCGCTGCCGGGCCCGTCGTATCGCTGATTTCCGCGGCGCTGGCGGCTTGACCTCGCATGGTGCCGATCTTCCATGCCATCGCGCCGAGGATCACGCACAGGCTGACCGCCACCAATAGTCCGCGCCGTATCATTATCTTCTCTTCCTTTTTAAGGGCGGAATAGGCCCGCATGATCTTGTTCATGGAAAATCCCTACAGGTAGGCGAGAGGGCCGAGCTCGTCGATGAGCGGCTGCACGAGATCGCCATAGTTGCGCCAGCGTTCGACGGACGATGCGTAGAGCGGCTGACGCACCTGCGTCACGCTCGCCGTTTTCACCGGCCGTTCGGTCTTGTGGAAGTCGAGGCAGGCGGCGCTCCATTCGAGATCGCAATGGGCGATGATGCGCCGGGCCTCCGTCTCGAGATTGCCGACAACCTCCTCGTATTTGACTTCGAGGATGTAATGCTTCGGCAGAACCGCTTTCCAATGCTCCATGAGATCGTTGTATCTGTGGTAGTAATGCGCGATTTCCTTGAAGTCATACGTATACGGCATATCTTCGCGGAACATCTTCGAATAGCACGAAATGCAGGTGTCGACTGCGTTCCTCTTGCAATGAATGATGCGCGCATTGGGAAACAGCAGATATATGAGGCCGACATAGTAGTAGTTGGTCAGCATCTTGTCGGTGACCCGCGTCTTGCCTTCGGGCAAAACCGGCAAATTCTCGCGGTAGTAATTGACGATCGCCTGGAGCTGCGAATGCTCGATGAGATGCATGAGTTCCGGATAGCGGACCGCCGACCCGAATTCCCGATCCACCTCGAGCACGCCCTGGTGCAGATATTTCACTTCGCCCGCGCCATAGATCTGGGGATGGCTGGCCAATATCTGCTCGACCAGCGTGCTGCCGGATCTCGGCATGCCGACGATGAAAATCGGCTTGAGGTCGGGATCGCCGAAGCCGGCTCTCTCCGTCAGAAGTTTCGGCGTGAAGACATGCTTGATGCGGTCGAATAGCCGAAGCGTGGGCATTTCATCATAGACGAGGGTCTTGCGCTTTATCGAAGCGCCCGCCATGAATTGCTCGAAGGCGCGGCGATGCTCCTTGACGTCGTCATAGGCCTTGCCGAGCGCATAATGCAGCGACATGCGCTGCTCCTCGCTGATCCGCTCGCGCAGCAATGCGTCTTCGAGAACCCCGATTTCCGGATCGCCCGGCTTGAACTTCTTCGCCGACGCCAGATTGATATAGGTCGGAATGGAGGTCGGATCGAGCTCCGCGGCCCGCGACAGCGCCTGCGTCGCGCCGGCAAGATCGCCGACTTCGAGCAGCGAAATGCCGAGATTGTTCAGAATGTCCGGCGCGTCGGGCCGCAGCGCCAGCGCCTTGCGGCAATAGTCGATCGAGCCCGTGAAATCTTCGAGATCGCGGCAGATGCGCCCCATGAGATTGAGCGCGCCGACATGGTCCGGTTTGTTTTTGAGCGCGCGCTGGCAGGCATAAAGCGCGCCCTTGGTGCGGCCGAGATCAAGCAGATAGGAGGCCATGATGATCATGGCTTCCGGGCGATCGGGCTGTATGGCCATGGACCTCGCCAGGATGCCGAGAGCTTCTTCCGGCTGCTTGCGGTCCCAAAGGATCAGGGCGAGGTTGTTGTAGGCCTCGATGTAGTTCGGCCTTGCGCCGATCGCCATGCGCTGGGCCTGCTCGGCCTCTTCGAGACGTCCCGTCTCGCGCAGCGTGCTGCCGAGATTGCTCAAGGCCTCCGGATAGGCGGACCTGATCTCGATTGCGCGGCGATATTCCTCAATCGCCTCGTCGTAGCGCCGCTGCGCCCGGAGCGCGTTGGCGAGGTTGTTATGCGCTTCGGGGAATTTCGGATCGCACTGGATCGCCCGGCGATAATGCTCCTCGGCGCCCTTGAAATCGTGCTTCTCGAACAGCGCGATGCCGAGATTGTTGAGCCCTTGCTGGTAGGTCGGGTCGATCTCGACCGCCCGCCGTCCGGCCTCGACCGCGCGGTCGGCTTCGCCGACCTGCCGGTACATCTCGCAGAGATTGCTGTGATAGCCGGCCGCGTTCGGGTTCCCCTCGATGGCGCGCTCCATCCAGGAGATCGCTTCCTTCGTCTGGCCGTTCCGATAGGCCACGATCCCCAGAAGGCTGGCCGCATCGTAATTGCCGGGCTGCTCCCCGATCACCTGCCGGCCGAGCTGCTCCGCCAGACGAAGGCGCTGCGCACGGTAATGTTCCCATGCCAGCCCCATCATCTCGCCGACACCGGGCCGCTTCCCCTGCTCCGTCATAGCCATGATCGGCCCAACCATCCCTGAGAATAAAATTATCGCTCTATCGGCGCACCGGCCGGAACCGAGCGGCTATTGTCATTATAAGGAAGCATTCTATCCGGCCAATCCGCATCCCTACGAGATTTTACCGCTCTGTTGCCCGATTCTTTGCTCGACGACCCGCCGAAGTGCATCCGAGACGGCGGCAATGACCGCCGGCCAGCTCCGCCGCCGGGGCTGACGGACCAGCCGCATCGACCTGTAGAGCGGCGTCGTATCGCCGGTCAGGCCCCAGCGCCAGTCCGGCACATGCGAGAGCAGCGTCCAGACCGGCGTCCCGATGGCGCCCGCGAGATGCGCAAGCGAGGTATCGACCGCGATCACGAGGTCGAGCGCCGCAATGGCCGCCGCCGTCGAAGTGATGTTCGAGACATCCTTGGAAATGTCGATAACGCCGGAATTGATGAGGTCGGCATCGGCTGCCTTGTCCCCCACCTGGAGACTGAAAAAATGGCAGCCCGCAATGCCTGCAAGCGGCTTCAACGCGCTGGCAGGCATTGAGCGATTGCGGTCGTCCTTGTGGTTGCCGTTACCGGCCCAGACAAGCCCGACCTTGAGGCCGGGATAAGCGGAAAACCGCTGCCGGAACTCCTGAACGAGGCCCGGCGGCGCCTTGAAGTAGGGCTTTCCGGTTTCCACCCATTCCGGGCTGCGGCCGACAAGGCGCAACAGCGTCATCATCTCGCAGTGAAAATCCGCGTCCGGCGGCTCCGCGCCCGTCGGCACGATGCGGAAGAAGGGAAAGTTCAGTGCCGAGAGCTGGTGCAGTTTCGGCGGAAAATACCCCGATAGAACGGCCGGGCCGCGGGCGGCGAGGTTCGGCAGATAGCGCATGCAGTGAATGGCGTCGCCGAGCCCCTGCTCGCTCCAGATGAAAAGCCGCTTGCCCTCGATCGGCTCTCCGTTCCAGAGCCGCCCCGGCAGATTGACGGGCCGCAAGGGCGGAAGGTCTTTTGGACGCACATTCGGCATGGCGAGGCGCCAATCATATTCCGCCAGGCCGCCATCCATGTCGCCTCTCAGCATACGAAGCATCGAGCGCCGGACACGGGTAGCGGCATGACCGGGATTGAGCGCAACCATCCGCTGAAGCATTTCATCGGCACCCGCAAGGTCTCCGATATCGAGAAAAATGGCGCTCAAAGTGTTGAGAATTTCAAGCGAGCGCGGCCGGAGCGACAGGGCCTTCCTGTAGCATTCGACGGCGCGGCCGAATTCCTCGCGCTCATTGTAAAAGCGCCCGGCAATCATCAGGCTCGAGGCGCGAACCGGCTGAATGGCCATGGCCTTCGCAATGACGACGAGAGCCTCGTCATGCTGCTTGCGGTCCCAGAGGATCAAGGCGAGGTTGTTATAGGCCTCCACATAATTCGGCCTTGCGCCGATTGCCATGTGCAGCGCCTGCTCCGCCTCGTCGGGGCGTCCCGCCTCGCGCAAAGTGTTGCCGAGATTGTTCAGCGCTTCGGCATAGCCGGGCCGGAGGGCAATCGCCTGACGGTGCTCCGCGATCGCCTCGTCGTAACGCCGCTGGGACCGGAGAGCATTGGCCAGATTGTCGTGCACCTCAGCGAATTTCGGATCGCACCCGATCGCGCGGCGGTAATATTCCTCGGCGCCGTTGAAGTCCTGCTTCTCGTAAAGGGCGGTGCCGAGATTGTTGAGCCCCTGCGGATAGGCCGGATCGAGCTCGACGGCGCGCCGCCCGGCCGCAACCGCGCGGTCCACCTCGCCGACCTGCCGATACATTTCGCAGAGATTGCTGTGATAGCCGGCTATGTCCGGATTGCCCTCGACCGCGCGCTCCATCCACGCGATCGCCTCTTTGGCCTGACGGTTCCGGAAGCAGACGATCCCGAGAAGACAGGCCGCATTGTGATTGTCGGGCTGTGCGGCGATCACCTGCCGGCCGAGTTCTTCGGCAAGGCGGAGCCGGCGCGCACGGAAATGCTCCCAGGCCAGAGCCATCATCTCGCCGACACCAGGCTGTTTGCCCTGCTCAGTCATCGTCATGGCTTATGTTGCACCCGTCCCGGGCAGACTGCATGCGCAAGGCATCGATAAAATCACTGCCCGCATCGGCCTGCCCCCTGCACCGCACTTCAGACCCGCGAATGGGCGGCCGCCTTCTCCGCAAGGGCGTCCGATACGGCGGCAATGACCGCCGGCCAGTCGCGCCGATGCGGCTGCCGGAAAAGCCGCATCGAGCGATAGAGCCGCGTCGTTTCCTCCGCAAGCCCCCACCGCCAGTCGGGCACATAGGACAGCAGCGTCCATACCGGCGTGCCGAGCGCGCCGGCCAGATGCGCAAGCGAGGTATCGACCGCGATCACAAGGTCGAGCGCCGCGATGGCGCCCGCCGTCGCCATCATGTTCGACACGTCCTTCGACAGGTCGATCACGCCCTCTTTAAGAAGCTGGGCATCCGCCGCCTTGCTGCCGATTTGCAGGCTGAAAAACCGGCAACCCGGTAATTTAAGAAGCGGCAGCAGATACTCGGCCGACATCGACCGGTTGTGATCGTACTTATGGCTGGCGTTCCCTGCCCAGACGAGCCCGACCTTGAGCTCCGGATAGGCCGCAAACTTCTCCCTGAACTCGGCGACCTGATCGGCCGGCGCGCTGATATAGGCCGCAGGCGCTTCTGCGGTCGCAACCGGAAAGCCGAGCAGCAGCGGCAAGCTCATCAAGGCGCAATGCACATCGATCGTCTCGGCGGCCGGCGCGTTGCGGACAACGTTCACGAAGGGGAAATTCAACTCCGCCAGGCGCTGGAGCCCGGGCTGGACTTGCAGAACGATCGACGCCGGCCGGCGCATCGAAAGCGGTCTCAGGAAACGCAGATAGTGGAGAACGTCGCCGAGCCCCTGCTCGGCATAGACGAAAACGCGCTTGCCCTCGATCTGCTCGCCGCGCCAGGGCTGCCCCGGCAGGTTGGCGCGATGAATTTCCGGCAGGGCGAGCCGCCACTCATATTCGGGAAGGCCGTATCGAATATCGCCCTGCAACATTCTGAGCATGGCCAGAGATACGCGCGCATTGGCGTTGTTCGGATTGGCTTGTATCGCCTGACGCAGCCGCTCTTCCGCGAGATCGAGCCGCCCTTCCTCGCGAAAGCTGAGGCCGTCATTGACCATCGCTTCGGAATAGGACGGCAGCAGCGAGATCGCCCGCGCGAAGGCCTCATGCGCCTCCTCCTCGCGGTCGAGCCTTACCAGCACATTGCCGAGATTGTTCCACGCATGCGCAAAATCTTCCTGCCCCGCAATCGCCTTGCGGTAGCAGATTTCCGAGCGTGCGAAATCGCCGCGGTCGAATTGAATGATGCCGAGATTGTTCCAGGCCTGAACATTCGAGGGGTCCAGCGAGACGGCCCGCTCGCCCGCGGCCAGGCCGAGCTCGGGCCTCCCGCGCAGGCGGTACATTTCCGCGAGATTGGCGTGGAATGAAGCGGCGCCCGGCGCCAGCTCGATCGCCCGCTCGACGAGTTTTATCGCGCGTTCGAGCTTGTTGCGCCTATAGGCGATCACGCCGAGAAGATGAACGGCATCCGCATTGTTGGCGCGGGCCTCGGCCACATCCTGGGCGATCTTCTCCGCCGCATCGAGACGCCCGGCCTGCAACATCTCCCGTGCAAGTTTGAGTGCGTCCTCGACTGACATCCAGCGCTTTTGCCGCGCGTCCGGACCTGCCGACTGCGGCTGAACCCGTCCCCCCGTCTCCGCCATTCGCTCACTCTCTGTCAACTCGGGAAAGTATAGCCGCTTACAAAAAGGAGCGGCAGATTTTCTCTGCCGCTCCACATTTGCTCGATCAGGGGCATCAGCCGCCTGTTCAGAACTTCAGGCGCAACATCAGCGATGCCGTGCTGTCCGTGTACTTGTCGCTGAAGTCGCCATTGTACTGGACCGTGCCGTCAAGCGCGTCCGACAACTTCATCGTCAGGCCAGCCCCGACAATGGCCGAGTCTTTCGGCACGCCGGCTCCCTGAACCGTGAAGCTGGCTCCCGGGATGCCCGCAAGCGCCGCCGTCGTGGACGGGTTCGAGTCCGCGAACTCATGCTTCCAGCCCAGTTCCAGCATCGGCGTCCAGGTGGACGATCCGGCCGAACCGAAGGTCTGGCTCCACCGCAATCCGAGCCGCGACGACGCACTGTTCGCCGACTGATCCGAGACCGTGAGATTGGCCGGGCCGGAGCCGGTTTCGGTCGACCCATCCACCTTCGTGTGGCTGTAGAGGAAGCCGAGGAAGGGCTCGAGCTTGGCTTGGCTGCCGAGATCGTAGTCGTAGCCCACTTCGGCGCCGGCATAATAGGCGCCGCCGCTCGGGCTGCGATGGGCGGTGTAGACCGTGCCGGGAACGATCGGCTGGTAATACCGATCCAGGCTGTAATCCTGGTAGGCATAGCCAAGGAGGCCGTTCACATAGAGCGGACCCTGCTCACCCCTTGCATAGGCGCTGAGGCTCCATGTCGTGATGTCGGATTTACCGGCACCATGGAAGTCCACATTGTCTCTCTGGTAACCGCCCGCAAGACCGGCCTTGAAGTTGTCGTTGACCTTGTAGTCGCCGCCGATGACCGCGCCGCCGCCATTGCTGGTGAAGCCCGCGGCGCCGATGCCGGCATTACGGTCGAGCGATGCCCAGTTTCCGAAGGCGCGTGCCCAGACGGAAATCTGCTTCTCAACCGGCGACGAACCTGCGTTCGCACCGACCAGCGAGGACGGCGTGCCTCCATCGGTTGCCGCGGCCGATACCGAGTTGTTGGCAACCTGAATAGACGTGCCGAGGTCCGTGAAGACCGAGCCGCCGAAGCCCGTGCCGCCAAGCTGTCCGAAGATGATATCCATCAACTGACTCGGATTGCCCAGCGCCGCCAGCAGCATGTCGGCATTCTGATGCCCGGACAGCTCGTTGACGCCGTGCGCATAATCCGCCGGGTTGCCGGTCAGGATCTGGCTGAGAAGCGTCGCAAGAGGTCCGTTCGGATCGTTCTCGCTCAGATAATCGACGATCTGGTCGAGATAATTGCCGAAGTTGGTGCCGTCCGTCGTGATGCCCGGAATATCCGAGAAGGAAATTCGGGTGACGTTGATGTGATAGCCCTGCTCCGAACCCGAGGTCACATACTGATCGGTGACCGTGTAGAGGGTGCTGAAATCGTTCTGCAAGGTGCCGAACGTTCCGGTGAAATCGGTTCCGTAATTGCCGACGCCGATCGCATAGTAGTCGTTGTTCTTCTTGTAGAGACCGTTCGACGCCATATGCGCGACGGTCTTCGCCGAGGCGCCGATATCCACCGTCCCGGCCGCGATGATCGGTTGACCCTGATTGGCCACGAGGACGTTGTTCAGGTTCCAGGTGATGCCGCCGACATTGCTGCCGCCCGCCACATCCAGCGTGGTCGTATCGATCTTCGTCGTGAGCGAGTCGACGACCAGCGTGCCGTTATGGTTCACGTTGAGGGCGCCGAGATAAAGGTTCCCGCTGACCTCAAGAGAAACGGCGGTGCCGGCATGCAGGGTGTCGTTGACATTCACCACGCCGAACCGCTGTCCGTCGAATACGTCGCTCGACGTAGCGTTGATGTTGTTGTTGTAGACGAAGTGGTAGTCGCCATGCGTCTTGTAGCCGAGGCCGCCGAAGACCGTCAGCGAGTCGCCGGTGTCGCCGTGAATGTCGCCGACGATCTGGCCGCCGCTCCACTCGATCTGGTCGTTGTAGCCGTTATTCGTCCTGATCTCGCCGAAGATGCCGCCGACGACCTTGTCCGACGGATCGAGCTGGCCGATCTGCTGGATGACCATGCCCTTGCCGGCCTGGTCGGCGTTGATGGCCACGGCTGTTGAGCTGCTGGTGCCCGTCGCCTGAGCCGAGATCACGCCCGTATTGACGATGCCGCCGTTGAAATAGGCGCCATTGGCGAGTTTGATCGCGGTTGCGTTCGCCTCGCCTTCTTCGGAGACGGCCCTCGCCTTGATCAGGCCGCTATTCTCAAGTGCGCCGCTGAAGCTCGCCGCGCCGCTCGAGAAGTTCTCGAGCAGCAGCGCCGTCGCCGCGGCGTCGCCCGCAACCGTTGCATGGGCATCCGCCTCGATGACGCCGCGCGTCCAGGAGCGGAAGACGCCGTCTTCGGTGCTGAAGGTGCCGACGTTGGAGAGATTTCCGGCATAGGAACCGCTCTGGAGAACGACGCCCTTTGCATAGGCATGGGCCGGATCGCTGGCGACGGCCTTGATGACGCCGCTGTTGTAGAGGCTCGTCGAGCCGCTGCCGATCACATCCCCGTTAACCCGTACAAGCAGGGCCGTCGCGAAGGCCATACCCGGATCCGTATGGAAGTCGGCGGTCACATCGACAATCGCATTGGCGAGGATCGAGCCCGTGTTCGAAATGCCGCCCTTGATGCCGGTGGCGCCGACATCGACGGTCAGGCCGAGGGCGTAAGCATAGCCATAGCCATTGCCGTGACTTGTGGCCACGGCATGCGCGGCGGCCGTACCCTCGATGGTACCGCTGTTCAGGATACCGCCGCCGATGCTCTGGGCGGTGCTGATCGAAACACCCGTCGCATAGGCGTGAGCATCCGCATAGGTGCCGACGGCGTTGGCGACCGCATGGCCTCTGATCGTGCCGGAATTCTGGAACGACCCGGCAAGCGAGCCCGAAAGCGAGACGGCTAGGCCGACAGCCTCGGCATTCGCATATGCGGTCAGATCGACCCCCGCATTTGCGCTATGCGCCTTGGCCGTCGCATAGGCCTCGGCCGAGATGATCGCCGGCGTGAGGCTGACGCCTGTGTTCAACACATCGCCGTAGACATTCTCGATACCGTGGATCTTGAAGCCCGTGGCGCGCGCATTCGCCGACGCCGCGGCAAAGCCGCTCATCGCGGCAACCGTTGCTGAGGCAAGGGCGACTGCAAGAGCATGGATCGACGAGCTGTTGCTGACATGCCCGCCATAGCTCGACACCTGGGCGTTCCCATTGCCGTCGAGATCGACGCCGATGGCGCGGGCATAGGCGTTGCTATAGGCCGTTCCATAGCTGCTGATGCCCGTCGCGGTGGCTTTCACCAGTGACGTCGCCCGAGCGTTCGCATGGATTGCGCCGTTATTGGAGAAATCGCCCTTGAGCGTGCCGTTGATATAGGCGGTGATGCCGGTGGCATAGGCGCTGGCCTGGGTCTCGGACGGCTCGCCTTCGGACGCATAGGCATAGCCGTAACCGGTCGAGCCCTTGGCGATCGCCTGATTGTCCGCATGGGCCAGCCCGGTTGCCCAGACCGTCGCATTGTTGACGAAGCTGCCCGCCATCGAGTCCGTGTAGAAGCCGATGCCGACGGCTCCGGCCTCGGCAACACCTTCCGCCGATGCCAGCGCGCCTGCGCCGACGGCGGAACTGACCACCTTGGCGTCGGCGGTCGCCTTCGCGATGATGGTGCCGTTATTCGTATAGCCGCCCATCAGCGAATTGAAGTTGACATAGATGCCCGACGCATAGGCCTCGGCCGTTTCCACCTCGGCATAGGCGCCTGCATAACCGCTGTTGCTATGCGCCAGCGCCGAAGCGACCGCCGAACCATGCGCAACGGCCGTGATGGCGCCGTCGTTGACGAAATTGCCGACAAGAGTGGTCGCCCAGAGGTCGAGGCCGTAAGCATCGGCCCTTGCCGCGCCCGAGGCGCTGGCAAAGGCGAAGGTCTCGCCCGTCGACTGCGCCTTGACGTGCTGCAGGGCCGTCGCATGGACGGACATGCTGCCGCCCGTCGTGTTCATGAAGCCGCCGGCGAGCGTACCGACGTTGAGATCGTAGCCGATCGCCGAAGCCTCCGCCTGACCTCCTTGGGCATCCGCAGAAGCGTAGCCGAATCCGTAGCTGTCTCCGGTCGCCTTCGACGTGACGTTCGCGGTGCTGTCGACGGTCGACTTTATGTAGAGAGAGCCGTTATTGGTTACGCCGCCGCCGATGGAGGTCGCGTTGAGGCGAATGCCCAGCGCCGTTGCCTGGGCGATGGCGTAAGCATAGCCATAGGCGTAGGTGTCGCCCGTCGCATGCGCGCTGTTGACCGAGTTCGCCGAAGCGAGCGCCTGGATGGCGCCGTTATTGGTGAAGCTGCCGCCCAGCGTCGAGACATGCGCGCTGATGCCCGTCGCATTCGCATAGGCGCCCGCGTAAACGGCCTTGTAGTCATGGTCGTTGCGCCAGATATCGCCTGCATAGGCCGTGGCGTAGCCCGCCTGGGCCGTCGCCACATTGGTCGTTTTCGCGGTCGCGCCCACATTGATCAGCGAACCGTCATTGACGATGCTGCCGCCGACCGATGGCGCGTTGTTTTCGCCGATCCGGATGCCGTAAGCGGCCGCGACGGCCGAACCGACCGCAGTCGCGAACCCGCCGCCCGTGGCGATCGCATTCGCGGTGTTCACCGTGTTACCCGCTGCACTGACCGAAATCTGCCCGCTATTGTGGATGCCGCCAGCGATCGTCAGACCATTGACGTCGATGCCAACAGCCTGCGCGTCGACGCCGTAGCCGACCGCATAGGCATAGGCGACGTTGTACTGCGCGGTCGCATTGGCGATGTTGTGAAGCCCGGCGACAGCGCCTGCGTGAATGTCGCCGCTGTTATCGACGCTGTAGCTCGAGGCCGGGAGATATCCGATCGTATTCCCGTAAATGTCGATGCCCTTCGCATTGGCATGCGCATGGCCGTTCGCATAGGCATAGGCGTATGTATAGCCATAGGCCGACGCCGTGTTGCCGAAATTGGGAACGGCGACGCCCAGAATGCCCGCCAGACCGGCGTCAACAGTACCGGCGACCGCATAGGCATTGATGTCGTTGCTGTTGGAAATGCCGCTATCGGCAGTGCCGGCATCGACATCGAACCCGATGGCCTGAGCTTGGGCATTCCACAGGTTGGCATAGGCCGAGGCATAATCGGCATTCGCGCTGGCGCTGTTATGCGCGAGCGCCACACCGATGGCGGTGATGCTGCCCGTGTTGCTGATTTCGCCCGTCGCGCTATGCACGGATACGTAAAGGCCGGAGGCGTTGGCGTTGACATTGCCGAAGGCGCGGGCAAGGCCGGAATGCGCCGCACCGATAGACGTTCCGGATGCAACGGCCTTGTTGAAGGACAGCGCCGCGCCGATCGTGAAAATATCGCCGCTGTTCTGGACGGACCCATTGACTGTGCTGTAGCCGAGGCTGATGCCCGAGCCACTTGCATAGACGCCATTGGGATTGCCTGCATAGGCACCCGCATAGCCGTTCGACGACAGCGCCTCGGCACTGTTATAGGCCAAAGCCCCTGCGATCACGCCGATATTGCCGCTATTCGTGAAGCCACCGCCCAGCGTGCTTCCCGCCGCGCCGATTCCGACGCCATCGGCATAGGCATTGCCAAGGGCGAAAGCACGCGCGTTGATCGTGCCGTGAAGGCCGAGCGAGGTGCCCGCCGCATTCGCGACATTGATCGAACCGGCAAGGGCCGCGACGCCGACATAGGAGCTGTTGCTGATGCCGCCGCTGACCGTCGAAACGCCGACCGAGATTCCGGTTCCATGTGCGTAGGCGCCGACGCCGCCAGCATAGGCATAGGCAAGGCCATAACCCGAATCCAGGGCGTGCGCCTGATTGGTTGTGATCGCGGCTGCGAGCACGCTGACATTCCCGTCATTGCCGATGCCGCCGCTGACCGAATTGGCGCTAACGCTGACGCCCTCGGCATGCGCGCCTGCATAACCCTGCGCATAGGCGCCGGCGAGCGACGTGCCCGTCGCAAAAGCGCCGCCCTGGCCTGCATGCGCGAACGACAGGCCCGTGAGCGACGAGAACGAATTGGCGTCCAGCGAACTGATCGAAGCCGGCTGGAAAAGATCGCCCAGCACGCCGCCGTTGAAGCTGCCGGCCACGGCGACCGCCGTGATGGATCCGTGATTGTTGACGCCATCGAGGAAGATGCCGCCGCCGATGTTCATGCCGGCGGCATTCGCCACCACATGGCCGGCAACGCTGGCCCCCGCGTAACCATTTGTCGCGCTGGCCTGGGCGTAGTTTCCGCCGCTCGCAAACGCCGCCGCGTCGATGTGGCCGCTATTCTCGATATTGCCGTAGACGGTGTGGCTCGGATTGAAAGCGAGGCTGATGCCGCTCGCATTCGCGAAGCCTGCGCCTTCGGCCAAGGCATGCGCCTTGGTGCCGCCGTAAGCCTCGGCATGGTCGACCGGGTTTACCGAGGCGACCGCCCTGATGTCGCCCGAATTCGAGAAACCGCCGCCCAGGGAGTCGATCGCGGCCCCAAAGCCGACGGCCGTCGCATAGGAGGCTCTGATACCGTCATAGGCAAGGGCCGTCGCCGCATGGCCGCCCGTGGCGGTGACGGCGTTCGTCACACCCGCATACGCGGTAACGTCGATATTGCCTTCATTGGAGATAAGGCCGGAAACCGACAGAGCGCCGTAGGAACCGAGGCGGATGCCCGCCGCGCGCGCCTGCGCCGTGCCATAGGCGACGGCATAGGCGTCGCCTGCCGTGCCGCCTGTCGCCTTGGCGGTGTTGGCCACATGCGCGGTCGCGTGCACGGCGATGCTGCCGCCCGTCCCGTTGACCAAATCGCCAATCATAAATTCGATGTTCGGGTTGAGCCCGACGGCGCCCGCATAGGCCGAGCCGTATTCGAGTGCATTGGCATGAGCAAGCGAAGTGCCCGCCATCGCCGTCGCCTGGTTATGGACTTGCGCAAGAGCGGTGACCGCGACATTCGCCTTGTTCAGGTAGCCGCCATGGAGATATTCGACATATCCCGAAGTGCCGGCCGCATAGGCTGCCGCGTAACCGCGCGCATCCGCCGTCGCCAGCGAAGTGCCCGTCGCCTTTGCATGATTGTCGGAATTGGCGATGGCTTGCGCGTCGATCGTGCCGCTATAGCTGATGCCCGTGCCGCCGTTTCCGCCGATGACATATTCATCGAAGCCGACGCCGACCGCCGTCGCATAGGAGCCGTCTTCCGTACCAAGCGCCCTGGCCGTGGCGGGGCCATTCACATCGACCGTCGCCGTGTTGTAGCTGTTGCCCATCGCGCTGGCATGAATGCTGCCGTTGCTGACGATGCCGCCCAAGATGGTCTGGTACGGGCCATAGCCCGCGCGCATACCGAAGGCTTCCGCATTCGCTCCGCCGGAGGCAATCGCCGTCGCGTGCTGATAGCTGCGTGTCGGATCGGTCACCGTCGCCGTGTTATGCGAGATCGCCGTGGCGAAGGAGGTAATTTCACCATTCGGGCCGTTGACGAAGCTGCCGAGAAGCGTGTTGACCTCGTCATAAAGGCCCGTCGCCTGCGCGGTCGCTGCACCATATGCCCGCGCATAGGCGTTGGTTCCCGCCTTCGTGTCCGCCTTGGCAATGTTGGTGGTCGTCGCCCCGGCCTTGGCGCCGAGAATGCCGGTGTTGAAAATCCCGCCGAAACCGTCGCCGACCAGAAGATCGGCGCTCGCGCCTGCGCCGGCCGCCGTCGCATAGGCGTGGCCGCTGGCCGTCGCAACGGCATTGCCGTTATTGATGCTGGGGAACGTGCCGTGGCGGCCATGCGCCTGCGCAGAGTTGAAAGAGTCCGCGAGCGCTATGACGCCGATCGTCCCGCTATTGCCGACGCTTCCGACAATGGTGTTCGCCGACGCATAAACGCCATAGGCAAATGCCTCTGCATTCTTATGATCGACCGTCCCGCCTGCAAAAGCAGTCGCAAATCCGAATCCCGCCGCGCTGCCATTGGCGATAGCGGTATGCGTCGAGGCGGCGAGCGCCTTGATGAGCATCACACCGCCTTCTTCATTGACGACCGAGCCTTCGATGATGTTCGGCTGGCTGAGCGTGGTCAGGCCCTGGAAGCTGCTATGGCCGCCGACGCCGACGCCCGTCGCGTAGGCAAGCGCATTGCCCCGCGCAAACGCGTCCGTCGTGGCCGCCTGATGCACATGAGAGAGCTCGGAAGCATTGACCTTGACCGAGCCCGAATTGGTGACGTCGCCATAGACCGTCGGCACATCGACGAAAATGCCGGCCGCGACCGCCGTGCCCGACTGCGCGGAATGGCTCGCCTTGACCTTCATACCGAAGCCGTTGCCGCCGCCGGAATTCGAAATGTCGCCGCCGATCGAAACGCCGGTGCCATAGACGAGAATGCCGGCAGCCGCTTCCTTGCCGGTGATCGTCATGTGACCCGAATTCGACAGGTCGCCGGTGATGAAATCGAAACCGTTGGGGTGGGCCAGCATGCCGACGGCGGGCGTGGTCGTCGCCGAACTCACTGTAATCTTGTTCGTATTGGTGACGTTGCCGTAGATCGAGCCGCCGTTGAGCTCGAAGCCCGCATCGCCCAGCGTATTGTTAATGATCGAGTTGAGCGTCAGGTCGCCATCGATGATCCCCGTCACTTCCACGAAGTCGTAATTCGTGTTGACCGTGATCGGCCCAGGGTTAAAGCCGCCATAGACGTACCCGGCTGCGTTGGCCGGGTTTGAGGCCGCCAGGAGTGCAACGAAAGAGGACCCCGCAAGAAGACGGCGGATATTGGTTTTGGCTTCCATGATTGGCCCCCCTAAGGCATCGATAGCGCAAGACACGGCCCGCCCTTGTCGGCAGCCATGGTCACTCTTCCGTAGTCTGAATTAACCAACCCGGTCCACGCAATGGGTTTCCGCGCCACAGCGGACTAAAAAACACGCGATTTCATGGACTTGTCGCCTTTCGGGACCGGCGCAATGTCGAGAGAATCAATAGGGTTAACGAGTCCGGAGCCTCGCCTCGGTTTCGCCAAACATCCGCCACAACTATCCGAAAGACCTACATAAAAGGCTCTAATCAAGTTGAGATAAATACAGATTTCATCAATTTCTATAGGGCTTTTACAGCAACCCGTAGACTCCATCCGACGAGATCGACGAGGCGGATTTCGGATCGCCGGCCACACCTGTCATGACCGCATGAGTAGTACAGTGAAATAGTAGAGATAAATATTATGAACGATAATTATCGGGAGACTTGCGTGGGCCGGCATGCAAATTTTTATTTGCCGACCTCCCCTCGGCGCACCCCCAGAACGCCCCTCTGAAGGCTCGAAGGTCAGGGCGAATCGCATTGTCCGCCCAGCGAAGAACTAAAACGCCCATTTCCAGTCAGTATACTGATGTAATAAGCGCCCCTCCCGAAAGGACGAAATAACCTGCCGCCGCCCTCTTGCGGACCGGCGAGGAGGCGCTAGTCTCCGCCCATCATCTGACCCCTTCGCTTTGAGAAGTGTTCCGAACGATGGAAGACATCCTGCCTCTGTGGGCGACGCTGGCCATTCTCGCGGCGAGCATCGTCGGAATCGGGTTCTTTGCCTGGCTGGAACGCAGGCCGAGAGAATTCGGCCGCGTCCGTTTCATCACGCCGACGCCGTTGATATTCCTCTGCGTGTTCGTCACGATCATCATGCTTGTGCATCTCCGAAGCTATTACGGCGTCGAGCCGCAGCCGCGGCTTCGCTAGGCCGGGAAAGCCCGGCCGGCACGGGCGCACGAATAGCGGAAAGCGCGCCATCCCATGCGGGTGATCTATCTCAATCTCTTTTCTCGGCAGGAAATCACCGGCGGCATCAAGATCGCCTATCGCTGCGCCGAGCTGCTGAAGGAAAGCGGTTATGACGCCGCCGTCTGGCAGCCCGACGGCGCGCCGGTCTGGCTGGAGACCTCCGCCACCGTCATCTCCGACCGCGGCGTGAAGATCACCCCCGACGACATTCTGATTTTCCCCGAGGCGCTGAACCCGCCTTTCGTGGAAATCCTGAAACAGCAGCCTGCCGCGACGAAGCTGCTCTTTTGCCAGAACCCCTACAACCTCTTCAGCACCGGCGTTGTTCCGCGCCAGACGCCGCGCGAACTCGGCTTTTCCCGCATTCTCTGCGTCAGCGAAATTTCCAAGCAGTTTCTCGCCCGCACATTCCACTACGACGACATAGCGGTCATGCCGATCGCCATCGATCCGGCGATATTCCGGCCGCGCCGCAAGATTCTCCAGATTGCCTATGCTCCGCGAAAGCTGCGCTGGCATGCCGATCTGGTCCGCAAGGTTTTCGTCGCCAAATTCCCTGAAATGCGCGCCATTCCCTGGGTCGCCATCGACGGCGTGTCCGAAGCCAGGGCCGCCGAGATCATGGGGCAATCGCATGTCTACCTCGCCACCGGCCAGTTCGAATCCTGTCCCCTGATGGCGCTCGAAGCCATGTCGTCGGGCTGCGCCGTCGTCGGCTATCACGGCTATGGCGGCCTCGAATATGCGACGCCGCGCAACGGCTTCTGGCACTTCAACGATGAAATCGAAGAGGTTGTGGACGACCTCTACAGGGCGACCCGTGGCATAGAGACCGGCGACGCGCTGATCGCGGCGATGATTGCCGAAGGCAGAGCGACCGCAGCGCGTTTCAACGCCGCCGCCATGCGCGCCCGCCTGATCGACTTCATCGAAAACGTCCGCCTCGGCGCACCGGCGCTTCCTCCGTCCTGAACCGAAAATCGGGCGCAGCGGTGGAACGACGGGCCGTTTCCCCTTAATCTGACCGAATGCGGGCACGCCACCCGAACGTTACCCGAGCTTCAGGACGACAAGTACATGCTGATCCACGCCGGCAAGGATATGGAGTTCTTCTTCAACGACGGCCGGTCGGATTATCTCCTCGTGACTTTCGGCGAGCTGGCGTTTCTCGCCGACGGCAAGCGCTACTGGGGCAAACCCATGATCGAGCGCAACGAGATCACCGCGATCGGAATTTCGGCGCGCACGGCGAACTGGTATCCAAGAGCCGACATCGACGCCTTCGTCGCCGCCAACCGGCCCCTCCTCGAACGCTACAAGGGCCGCATCGTGCTGGCGGGCCACAGCATGGGCGGCTATGCCGCGATCAAGCATAGCGGCCTTTTCGGCGCTTCCCACGTCGTCGCGACGGTCCCGCAATACACGCTCGACCGCCGGTCGCTGCCGAACGACACACGGCCGGTCATTCCCTATTACAACCCAGCGCTCCACAAGGGCATGGAGCCGAAGCCGGAAGAACTCTCGGGCCAGATCTACATTCTCTGCGACTTCGGCCATTCGGGCCGGCCCCAGTTCGACGCCTATGCGCGCATGGGCCTCGACAGCATCCACATGTTCGCCGTTCCCTTTACCGGACACGAGGCCATCACCGTATTTGCCAAGAAGGACGGGTTCCTCGACCTCGTGAACCTTTGCAGGGCGGGCGACGACGCGGCCATCCGGCGCTTCATCCGTGAACGGAGAGAAGATACCGACCTTCGCATCGTGACGATCGCGCTCAGGCTCGCCGCACGGCGGCCCAAGGCCGCGCTCAACCTCTATCGCAAATACAAGGACAGGTTCGGTCCAGTCTACATGGCCATGCTCGGCAATGGCGTCATGGCGACCCATCCCGACGAAGGCAGTTCGCTCGTCAATCTCGCCATCGCCATGAACCCCGATCTGTCGAGATACTCGGTCGTGTCCGAGCTCCTTGCAAAACGCGGCCGCGTATCGGAAGCCGCAGCGATGAATGCGATTCTTCCGCCGATCTAGCGGCCGGTCCAGACGAAGATCGTAAAGCCCGCGATATTCTCCTGACGCACAAACCCGCCAAGGCTCGCGCCCAGGAATTTGCTGCCCAGCCTTGCGTTGTCCGTATCGATTCCGTCGACGATCAGATAGCGAATCCGGCCGGACTCCATCAGGCGCTTGAACGCCCCATAGTTCACTATGCCGCGTCGATAGGACTGGCTGGCGACGTCCTTCTGCGGCACCAGCATCGGCGCGTTCACCGCGATGTTCACCGACATGGGCACGGCAAGAACATATCCGTCGTCGCCGAGCACCGCCCGGTCGAGCCGGCTTTCGAGTATCCGATACCTCTCTCCTCCCAGTGCATCGCGGGGCAGGATCAGCGAGCTGGACGGCTCGATGGCATGCCACCAATATCGCTCCAGCTGATACTTGGTCCAGAAAGGCAGACCGACGAGAAGGACGAGCCCGGCAAGTGCCGCAAGACCCGCGGCGCCCAGGTCGGTTACCGTTTCGGCGCCGGATCCCGGCCGGTCGCGCCCGAGCGGCGACAGCAGAAAAGCAACGGCGGCCAGCGCCAGCAGCGTGAATTCATTGAAGTAGTTCTCGGCCGAGCCGATCTTCAATCCCGTCGCCAGCGCAAACAGCAAGAAGATCGGCAAAGCGACGACGAACATCATGCGCCGCGGATCGTCGCGATCCCGCGCCCAGCTCAGCACGGCGAAACCCGCAAGCCCGACCAGCACCGCCTTCGGATAGAGAAAATTCGGCAGCGTCTTGTAGATGAAATAGTCGAAGCTCACGCCATTCTCGACGCCGCCGATTACGTTGGACAGGAAGTGCGGCCAATGGAGCAGGCATAGGCCGAGCGCCAACGCCCCGAAGACGAGGCCGGCGCCCGCGCCGACAGCCGCCTGTCGCCAGCCCTGCGTCAGGACCAGAAAGACAAACAGCACGGGCGCCATCTGAATTTCATTCTGCTTGGTGAAGATCGCGAGCACGGCGAGCCCGGCGCTCGCGACGATCTGCCGGTTGCTGGCCGGCCTTGCGCCGGCGACGGCGGCGAGGCTCGCCATGGCGAACAGGGTCGCCATGGCGTCGGGGCGCGCGAGGAAGAACCATGGCGTGGTCAGAATGAAACCAAGGCTCGCGATCACGAGAGCGGCGTCGCGCGAAAGCTCCAGAGCGCGGCGGCTTGTCCGGTAAAACCCCGCCACGAGCGCCAGCGCGCATAGAAAAGATACGCCGCGCGCAAGCGAGGCGAGACCGGCACCGTTCGCCGGATCGATGCGCAGCGCCTCGGCAAGCCCGACGACGACCAGATAATAGACGGGGCTGTATTGCACGATGTCGAAGGGGGCCGCCGCCGGATCGGTGTAGATGGGCAGGCCCCGAAGCGCCTTTTGCAAGGTGAAGACGGGCTGCAAGTCGGCGCCGCGCACCTGGGCGACACCGCTGAACACGATCCAGAGGCCGAGCAATCCGAGAATCAGGGCGGCGGGACCTATGGCCCAATAGCCAAGCATGGGCAGGGCGCGAAATCGCTGCATGAATTGCGGCAGGCTGCGGCTCTGCATCATCGACGCGTCCTCAATTCCCCAATCAACCCGAAACGGCATCCCGGTCGGCAGGCCCGCTTCGCCTTGCCCATGCCGCAAGTTTGGCCGAGCGCCAACACGGGGGCGAGGAAAATTCCGGCCCCGGCGAGATGAGGCCCAGGCCGGAGGCGACCCTTATGGACACCCTCTCAATCCTTCTATACGAACGTCTATCGGCCTGTCTTGAGGATCGCTTTAACCCCCAACAGACTGTCCCGGACCGCCTTGAAGCTGATCATCCAAATACCCTGCTTCAACGAGGAAGCGCAGCTTGCCGAAACGCTGCGCGCGCTGCCGCGCAAGCTCGACGGGATCGACATCATCGAATGGCTTGTCGTCAACGACGGCAGCACCGACCGCACGCTCGAGATCGCGCGCGCCGAAGGCGTCGATCATATCGTCGACCTGCCTTTCAACATGGGGTTGGCGCGCGGCTTCATGGCCGGACTGCAACGCGCGCTGCTCGAAGGCGCCGACATCATCGTCAATACCGATGCGGACAACCAGTACAATGCCGATGACATTGTCGCTCTGATCGAGCCCATCATCGCCCGGCGCGCCCAATTCGTGATCGGAGACCGGCCGATTGCAACCATCGAACATTTCTCGCGGATCAAGCGTCTGCTGCAACGCATCGGCAGCGGCACCGTCCGCTTCGTGTCCGGCACCAGCATCAACGATGCGCCGAGCGGCTTCCGCGCCATCGCCCGCGACGCGGCCCTGCGCATCAACATCTTCGACGGCTATACTTACACGCTCGAATCCGTGATCCAGACCGGCCTGTCGAACATCCCCGTTCTGTCGGTGCCGATACGGGTGAACGGCGAAACGCGGCCGTCGCGGCTGATCCGATCGATTCCCGATTATGTGAGCCGGTCGATCATCTCGATATTGCGCACCTTCTTCGTCTACCGGCCGGGGAAGACGTTCTTTCTCCTGGGAATACCGCCCTTCCTTCTGGGCGCGTTTCTCTCCGCGCGCTGGGTCTGGCTCTTTCTCGACAATAGCGAGCGCTCGCATGTTCCGAGCCTTGTCGCCGCCGCCATCCTGATACTCGTGGCCGTGATGCTCTGGATCGCGGGGCTTCTCGGCGAACAACTGGCGATCAACCGCCATTTGCTTCAGGATATTCAGTATGCGCTGCGCCTTGCCCATGCCGACAGGCGGCTCTCTTCAGGTGTCGAAAAGGCAGATGTGAAGCATGACCGAATTGAGCCCTAGCGGCATGCTTCGGGATGCGCTGGCCAGACACGCGCTGGCCGAAATCCCGAAACTCCTGACCCTTCTCGACCGCACGCCGGTCAGCCCGACCTATGGCTGCTTCGACCGGAACCATTGGCACTATCGCGTCATGGATTTTCCCTGCGGAATGAGCCAGGAATTCGTGCTGCCGCTGGCGCTCGCCTGGTCGCTCGACATGCCGGGAAATATTTATAAGGGCCAACCCGTACTGCGCGCCTGGACCGAAGCGGGCATTCGCTTTGCCGCACGCTCGGCGCATGCCGACGGTTCCTGTGACGACTACTATCCCTTCGAGCGCGCCGCCGGCGCGGCCGCATTCTCGCTATTTGCCTGTCTGGAGGCCATCCGCATCCTCGGGATCGGAGAGGACGCCGAGATCGACCGCTTCCTGCGGCTGCGCGCCGGCTGGCTCGCGCGGCATCGCGAAAGCGGACGCCTCTCCAACCATGAAGCGCTGATCGTCGCCTGCCTTGCGCGCATGGTCGAACGCTTCGGCGGCGACTGGGAAGGCGCATTGCGCGAGCGGGCGAGTCGGCTTCTGTCCTGGCAATCGCCCGAAGGATGGTTTGCTGAATATGAAGGCGCCGATCCCGGCTATCTCTCGCTGACGATCGGCCTCATCGCCGATGCCGATAGGCTGAGGCCGGACCTCGGACTGCGCGAACCTTGCCGTCGCGCCATCGAATTTCTCGGCGCCATGATTCATCCCGACGGAACGGTCGGCGGCGAATATACGAGCCGGGCGACGCTCAACTACTTTCCGCACGGCCTCGAAATCGCGGCGCGCTGGATGCCCGAAGCGACGGCCCTCAACGAACGCGCATTGCAACCGCTGGCCGCCGACTCCCAACCCTGCTTTTCGGACGATCGCATTGTCGGCCATCATCTCTGGAGCTGGATGCTCGCCTGGCGCGAATGGCGAGCCGACAGGCGCAAGCCCGCGCTCTTGCCGGACGGCCGGCGGCACTTCCCGAAAGCCGGTCTTCTGGTCGATGCGCGCGCAGGCCATCGCCTCTATCTCGGCTATTCGAGAGGCGGCGCCTTCAAGCTCTTCGACGGCGGCAGTCTCGTTCACTCCGACACCGGACCGGCCTTGCGCATGAAAAACGGCAAGGTCGCCGTCACGCATCTGCACGGCCCCGTCCGCTTCTCGCTCGCAGAGAACGAAATCGAAATCGCGGGCCGCATGGCCTGGGCGAAATCGCAACTGTTGACGCCGGCAAAATCAATCCTGCTGCGGACGACGATGCTGACGGTCGGCCGGTTCTTCCCCGATCTCGTCCGGCGATTGCTGCAACGCATTCTCGTCACCGGACGGAAGGACGCGCCGTTCCGGTTTCGCCGTGTGCTGCGCTGGGAAATGGCGGGCTGGACGGTGCGGGACGAAATCGAGGCGGACGACGGCTGGGGCGACGTCGCCGCCGCCGGCATCGGCGGCTTCCAGACCTCGGTCGCCACCGTCATGGCGCGCGTCTGGCAACAGGGCCAGTTTCAGACCTGGACCGACCTTGGCCCCGAACTGAAGGCCCTGCGCGAAAACAAGGCCCTGAGCGTCGAGCGACGCTTCAGCGGGCGCAGCTCCTGATGCGCAGATTGATCAGCCTCTTCGTCAGCGCCGCGATCCTGGCGCTCTTGTGGTGGAAGATCGACATCGACGCCATTCTCGCGGCGTTCCGGACATGCGATTTCTTCTGGCTGACCTGCGGGCTTGCCGCAATCGTTCCCTTGACCTTGATCACCGCCTGGAGATTCCTGCTGCTGACGCGCTCCGGCCTTGGCTTTGCGGCCGCGACCCGCCTCATCCTGTCCGCCTCGACGCTGAACATGCTGCTGCCCTCGAAGATGGGCGACGTGGCGAAATCCTGGGTGCTGACGAAGCGATACGATTTCGACTGGCGTCACGCCCTGACGATCGTGATCTTCGAAAAGCTGCTCGACCTCGGCGCGCTTCTGGTCTGGGGCACGGCGGCCCTGATATGGATGGCGCATGGCGAGACGACGCTGATCCTCGCCGCCCTCGCCAATAGCGCCGTCGTCGCCGTCATTCTGCTGATGATCGCGCCCTCGTCCCTTGCATCCACGATCATGCTGAAAGCGGCGAAGCTCCTGCCCCGCAGATACCGCGCCAAGGCAGCCGACTTCGCCGATAAGTGGCTGGAGGTCAGCCGATGGTTCTGGTCCGAGCCGGGACGGGCGATCGGCACCCTCGCCGTGTCGTTGGCGCTTTGGGCCGCCCATCTTGCGCAGTTCTGGTTTTTTGCAAAGGCGCTCGGGTCTGGCATCGGCATGGTCGACAACATGGCTTTCGCCACCTTGTCCATCGAGGTCGGCCTGCTTCCTTTCACCATGGCTGGCATCGGCACGCGGGATGCCGCCATCGTCTATTTCTATCGCGCCTGGGTTTCGCCCGCGCAGGGCGCGGCACTCGGCGTTCTGGCCACCAGCCGCTACCTGATACCGGCTCTTTTCGGCCTGCCGTTCATCTCCGACTACTGGAACCGCAAACAGGAAAATTCCGCATGAGAGGCATCGGGAATTTATTCCGGAACGGCTGGCGAAGCTTTCTGTTCGCCCTCGCCGGATTGAACCTGGCCGTCTTCACCCATCAGGCCTTCTTCAGACCGGCAAGCTTCGAACTCCTGCCCTACGCCATGCAGAACGATGCGCGCCAGTTCCAGTCCTGGATGCCCCGATTGCTCGATCCGACGCTCCTGAACGGCGACCTGATCGCCGACTACTGGCACGCAATGTCGCCGCTTCTATATCGCGCGGTCTTCGCGGTCCCCGCCTTCTTCGGCCTCGACCCGATATTCATCGGCAAGATTCTGCCCATCGCCCTCGTATTGGCGACCGCCGCCATCGCCTGGAAGATTGCACTGAAGCTCGACGCCAGGCCGGCCGCCGCCTTTGTGATTTCCGCTTTGACGACCGCCGTCGTCATCTATCAGACCGATATTTTCTCGCCGACCCCCCGGGGCTTCGCCGCGCCGCTGCTGCTGCTGTTCTTCGCCGGCCTCCTCTACGAGAACATGCTCCTGGCCATCGTCGCGCTTGCCTCACTGGCGGCCGTCTATCCGGCGCCCGCCCTGCCGGCGCTGACCATTCTCGGCCTGTGGCACCTTCGCTGGCAGCGGCCGTTTCATCTGGAAATATCGCGCCGCTCCTTCCTGACGATGGCGGCGGCCGTTGTCGCTGTCGGCCTGGCGGCATTGCCCTTCCGACTGGCGACGGCCGAATGGGGCCCGACCGTGCAATGGGCGGATGCGATCACCCAGCCCAATTTCATGGTCCCCTGGGGGAAAAGCAGCATCGTGCAACCAGACGGCAGCTTCGGCTGGCTGTGCTCGCAGCGCCTCGGCTTCCTGCCCCGCTTTATCGATTGCGAAGTGGGCGGCGGCTTCGGCCGGGCGCTCAATCTGCTGCTCACACTGGTGCCGGGAACCTATCTCTTTCTGCGCGCCGTCCGCCGCATAAGGCGCGGCGAAGCCGCCTCCTCCGGCGAATTGATCTATGGCTATACGCTGCTCGCATCCGCCATCTGGTTCGTCATAGCCGCATCCGTGGCCTTCGACCTCCATCTGCCGAGCCGGTACAGCCAGAAGATACTGGTGCTGACGGGCGCGCTGGCGACCGGACAGCTCGCAGGCGGTTTCATCGCGGACTGGCTCGGCAAATTCCGGGAAGCGGGACAGACCTTTCTTCACGACGCCGCCGTTACGCTGGTCGCGCTTCTGTCCATTGCCGTCTTCAGCCTGTCGCCGCCATTGTGGCGCCCGCAGGATCTCGGCGCGATCCGCCAGATCGCGGCCCTGCCGCCCCAATCCCTGATCGCAGGCGCCTCCGGCGTCCTCGACTACGTGCCGGCCCTCACCGGCCGCAAGGTCTTTGCAACCGTCAAACATGCTATCCCCTACCAGCTCGGCTATTTCCGCGTGATCAGGGAGAGGCTCCTGATTTCCGCCAGGATCGTGGTGACGCCCGACGGAAAAGAGCTGAAGTCGCTGCTCGAGAAAAACGGAATCACCACCCTCGTCGTCAATCGATCGATCCTGATGGGCGGGCCCCTCCCGGCCGACTTCCAGTCGATCCTGGGCGACGCCACGCCCCACAATGACGAATGGTGGTCGATTCCGGCTTTGTCCGGCTTCGCGGAGAGCTGCGCAACCTACAGTGGACGGACGGTCGTGATTCTCGACGCCGCCTGCATCGAGGCCAACATTGCAAAGTAAAATTGCGGTTCGCTCTCTCAACCTGCAATAGGCGAAGCCGGCGAAAAATGCGCTAACATTTTCGGCGACTGCCCGCTAGCATTCCGGGCAATGGGTAAGACGCGGCATGGGGGGCAATTGGACACCGCGGCGAAAGATCTGAGCACCTTGCTGCGCGAGCAGGATGGCGGCCGCCCACGGACCAGGATTTTCATCATGGGTTGCGGCCGGTCCGGCACATGGCTGCTCACCGGTATCATGGCAACGTTCAACGACGTGTTTCTGCTCGCGCGGGAAGGGCCCGTCCAGCAATTTGCCGAGATCAAAGGCGAACAATCGGTTCACGTCGCCAAGCGCCATTTCGCCGCTTTTCGGCAAGCCGACGTCATCCCGCCGGAGATCGGCATTCTGGCGATCATACGCCATCCCTTCGACGTCCTGACGAGCCATCATCCCGCCTTCGAGACCAAATATCACATCTTGCCGAGGCGCTGGCTGGGAGAGATGGAGGCGCTGCGATGGTTGATGGAGACGCGCCGCCCGAAGACGATGATCGTCCGCTACGAGGATCTCGTCGTCGATCCCGATCGGGTCCAGAAATCCATCGCGGATTTCTTCGGTCTTGGCATCAGGATATCGGCCCGCGAATATCAGCGTGTGTTCCGGCCGCCCGACGATGCGAAAGAAGCGATGCATGGCCTGCGGCAACCGGATGTGAATTCGGTTGGGCGCTGGAGGAACGATCCGGCCGACCGGGATCACATAGGGGCGATCCTGCCGGACATTCAACCGATGCTGGGCTGGGTTTCGATGCAGTTCGGATACGACGTCGCCTGGCCCTGACCGCGCCTCTCCGAAGCGGATCGGCGCCCGATTGAAGAGGGAAGATCAGGCGTTCCGCTGAACCGCCTCAGCCGCAATCACGTCGTCCGGCTTGAAAAGAATGAGCTTGTCGGGCGGAAAATCGACGATCTTCAGATCGGAGAGTTTGAACCGGCCGCCATTCCCGTCGAAATAATTCAGCAGCCTGTCGGACTCGACCCACCACGGGCATTTCGCCTTCCATTGCGGACTGAGGCGGAAACGAAGCCGCTCAAGCACCGTCGCATCCCATTTGAAGTGATGAATCTGCACCCATGCGTCCGGCGACTTCGGCTCGAAAGCCGCCGCCGCCGCAAGCCGCCGCTCCGCCGTCGGCGTCAGCATCCGCGGAGCGTCCTTGGCCAGAAAATGATTGCCGGTGCTGAGATAGACCTTGCCGCGGCTGATCGCGACCTTCCGCGTCAGCACGCTCCCCACCTCGAGCGCGAAGGCGCAGGCAATCGGAAACTGCTCCCAGGCCGGCGTCATCGGATCGAAACGCGGAAGGCTTCCATCGCCCGCCACGCGATCGATCATCACGCCGTTGACATAGTCCAATCCGGCCGCCCGCCACTTCTGCGTCAACTCGCCGAGCGGAAGGGGATAGACCTGGAATTCATCGCTGTCGCACCAGACGATCCAGTCGTCGGATGTGAGATAGGCATCCTGAATCGCGTCGTGATGGTCGCGAATGACATAGGCGTCGAAACTTTTCTCCAGAAAGAACGCTTCCCCGATCCCCAGCGCCGCCAGCGTCTTCCCGAACTGCGCGCGATAGCCTCGCTGCAAGACGGGGTCGGTGCCCGGTTCGATCTGAAGGCTGAGGAAAAATCGCTCGACGCCGCGCGCGCGATAATGGCGGACGAATTGCGGAAGCCAGTTGATCCGTCCCGGCTCCATCGTGGAAATAAGCGAAATCATTCTACCTCTGGGGCGGAAAATCCGGTCCTTCGTCGATGGCTCGACGAGGTAAGGATGCCAAACAATTCGCCGCAAGGGAACATCGCAAAGAGGAGCCGTCAGCGCGCGATCCGCCAATATCTTCCGAGAACCTCGTCGAACGCCGCCGGGGTGAAGCGCTGCAACCCGCTGCCGGGCGCAAATGTCATTTCGCCGAACTTCAATCCCTCGGGCAGGTCATAGAAATCGACGCGCACAAAATCGAGATCGTCCGCCAGCGCCTCGGCCGCGGCGATCATTTCCGTGAAATGGATCGGCTTCGGAATCTCCCCCGCTGCCGGAGCTTCGTTCCACTGCACGCGAAGCCGTCGCCAGTCCCGGTCGAACAGCACTCTTCTATGGTCGCCGAATCTGTCGATATTGATCTGGATGAGTTCGGTGCGCCCGTGAAAGACGAGACACTTGTAATCGGGCGGCGGCGCGCCGCCGGCACCCAGCATCGGCTCCACGAGAATCTGCCGCGGAATCTGGTTGTACCAATCCTCGCACAGCGCGGGGTCCCACGGGCTGTTCATCCATCGCCGCACCTTGTCCTCGATGGCGGGCCAGTCGATATCCGCATTCGACGTCAGGAAGACGTTCCAGCCGGACGCATGATTGGATTTTATCACGAAGGGCGTCGGCCATCTGCGCTCGCCGAGCGGCGGCAATTCCACGCCCGAAAAAAACGTCGGATTGACATACCTCTCGCCAATCCGCTCCGCGACGTAACGCTTGGCCTCGACCTTGTCCGACAGGCGCACAAATCTCCGGTCGGTCCAGTTCAGCTTGCGCCACTGGATCTTCTCGTTGAACGTCCGTGGATGATCGAGGTCGGGCAGCCTGCCGTGACTGGCATAGAAGAGATGCTCGATGCGCTGCCTGGGCGGCAGGCTCATCAGCGGCACGGAACGTCCCTCTCCGCCGGTCGACTCCATTGCAAGTTCCTCGTCGCCCGCGCCGGGCTGCGGCTTGACGCCTACATGCTTCGACGACCATTGGTCATCACATCGACATACCTGGCAAGGCCGTTTTGCTCCGGCCATTCCAGCGCGCTGCGAAGCGCCGCCGCCGCAAGCGCGGCATAGTTTTGCTTTGCATGCTGGATCGCGGCGAAAACGGCGCGCGGCGAGAGTTCGGAAAACAGCGAAACGGACCCTGCCCGCGCCATGGTGCGGCTGATGCTGGCGCCCGCCGGCGCCACGCAAGGCACGCCGGACGCCATGGCCTGCCACAACGTGCCCGAGCCGCGCGCCACATACATCTCCCAGCGATAGGGAGCGACGACAAGATCGCAGCTTTCAAGTTTGCCCGGAAATTCGCCCGCATTATCGAGATGCTTGAGCTGCGGGTGGCTCCGCATCGCCGCCGGCACAAGGTCGCCCGCTTGCGTGACGACATCGAGCCCGTCGCGCAGGCACAGCTCGATCAAAGCGCCGACGACATGGCTGCCATGTTCGTCACGTGGTTTGGAACCGAAGAAGCCGACCGTCTTGAGCTCGCGCCGCTCCCTTGGCGTCCCGTCGACCGGCACCGGCAAGCGACAGGGGTCGAGGTCTCCGATGAACGGCAAAAAGGCGGACACTTCTTCGGCCTCGCCCGAGCCAAGAGCGCGAATGACATGCCCGCGCTGGCGCAGGCTGTTTGCGGCAAACCGCCACCACGGCCCGGGCTCGGCATGGGGCAAGGGAAGATCGCCGGCGGGCGGCATGTCGATGCAGCCGCTGATCGCCGCCACCGGTTTCGCCGCCGCGCAGCCGAGCAATTGATGGCAGAACAAGGTCGGCCAGAGCCAGAGATCGGCTTCCGCGACCTTCTGCAAATCCTCGCCGATCAATTGCCGTCCGACGAGCATGCGCTCGATGGTGCCGCTGATCGGATCGAATTGCAGGGGACGCACATAGGGGTCCATGCGGAACAGCTTTTCGACCTGCACGTCCCGAGCGAAGCCGTCGAGCTTGTCTATGTCGGCGCGCGCGAATGCATAGACGCGCACCTCATGCCCGGACGCCGCAAGCAGGTTCGCGATCCGCCGATCCCAATCGTAGTGATGACCTCCCGCGCCTTTCAGCCCCGGATCCATCAGATTTATTTTCATGATTCTGCAAATACCCGATGGAGCGCGAAATGCTGCGATGCCCGTCAGCGGCAAATTGCATCTTACAGCGGCACGGCTTCCGTCGCACGCGATGACGCCCTCTCGGCCTCAGATTCTTCGTCTTCCAAAATCATCAGAAGATTTTCCGGAACGTCGATAATCTTCAGGTCGGCCAGATTGAAGCGCCCGCCATGCGCCTCGAAATAGCTCAGCATCTTGTCCGATTCCTGCCACCACGAACATTTGGCCCGCCATTGCGGCGTGAGCCGGAACCGCAGCCGGTCGAGCACGCTCGCGTCCCATTTGAAATGATGAATCTGCACCCATGAATCCGGACAGGTCAGCCCGTCCTGCGGCCGGGCGGCAAGTCTGACTTTTGCAGCGTCCGTCAGCATCGCCGGCGCCTCGCTGGCCAGAAAATGATTGCCGCGGGATAGATAGACGTCGCCGCGGGCGACGGCCACTTTTCTGGTCAGCGATTTGCCCACTTCGACCGCGAAGAGACAGATAAGCGGATACTGTTCCGACACGCTGATCGACGGATCGAAACGCGGCAAGCTGCCGTCGCGCGCGATTCTGTCCAGCATGACGCCGTTGGCATAGGAATATCCGCTGGCTCTCCATCTCTCGATCATCTGCCGGAGCGGCAGCGGATAGCGCTGGTATTCATCGCTGTCGCACCACACGATCCAGTCGTCCGGAGAGACATGCGCGTCCTGAATCGCATCGTGATGATCGCGGATCGCAAAGGCGTCGAAGCTCTTTTCGAGGAAGAAGGCCTGCGGAATGCCGAGCGCCGCCAACACCGCCTGGAATTGTGCGCGATAGCCTTCCCGCAAGGCCGGATCGAGGTCCGGCTCGGTCTGAAGGCTGAGAAGGAATTTCTCCACGCCGAGATTCCGATAGTGCCGAACGAATTGCGGGAGCCATTCGCTCCTCGACGGCTCCGTCGTGCAAATAAGAGAAATCATAAGACCGTCCGCCTGCCTGGGCGCTGCTGCAATGGGGCATGTTGGCAATAATCCGGGGACAAAGATAGACTTTCGAAACGAGGAGAATATTGCGGATGAACGAAACTCCGGCCGAAACTTCCCGCCGGCTCCGCCTCGCAAGCGGCGCGCTTGAAGCCGCCATCGCGCCCGGCGCGGGCGGCAGCCTGCTGAGCTTTCGCGCCCAGGGTCAGGAGATGATGCGCGAAGCGGCGAACCATGCCGATCCGCTCGCGGCGGCCTGCTTCCCGATGGTTCCCTTTTCAGGCCGCATCGCCCGGGGGCGCTTCGCCGTCGAGGGCCGCGCCGTCGCGCTTACCCCCGATCCGATCGCTGAACCGCATGCGATCCACGGCTTCGGCTGGAGACGCCCGTGGCGGGTTGAGGAGGCGGCTGAAACATCCGCCATGCTCGCCTTCGAATACGACGCCGCCGAATGGCCATGGAGCTTCGCCGCCCGCCAACGCCTCGACATTGACGAGACGTCGCTGTCGATCCGGCTCGAACTCGAAAACCGTTCGGACGAGCCCATGCCGGCGGGCCTCGGCCTGCATCCCTATTTCCCGAGCCGGCTCACCGCGCGGCTGAAGGCCTCCCTTCCCTTCATCTGGGAAGCGACGCCCGACCGCATCCCGACGCGGCGCGCTCCGGTGCAGGCGGTCAACAATTTCAGCCGGGGCCGCCGGGTCGCGCCTCTGACCCTCGATCACGACTTCTCGGGCAGCGACGCCGCCATTGAAATCGAATGGGAAGATCGCCCGCTTGCGCTGCGCATCGAAAGGCCGGGCTCGGACCACACGATCGTCTATACGCCGCAGGAGCGGGACTATTTCTGCGTCGAACCCGCAAGCCATGTGCCCGATGCGGTGAACAGAAGCGAAGACGCGGCCGCCACCGGCCTCCGCCTGCTCGCGCCGGGCGAAACGATGACGCTCGCCTGCCGCTTCGTCGTTTATCCGCGCTAGGCGGTCACTCCCGGTCCCAGGGTCCGCGCCTGCGTCCCCAGGGGCCGAGCCGGCTATCCGCTTCGGGCACATCTTCCTCGCGCCGCCCATCGAAATAGCGGCGCGGGCCGGGCTGCCACAGCGCAACGTCCCGGCCCCGGAAGAACGGCATCAGCACCAGGCCCGCAATGAAGCCGCCGACATGGGCCCAGAAGGCGACGCCGCCCGTCGCCGGGTCGCTTGCAAGACCGCTGACAAACTGGATGACGAACCAGAGCCCGAGAACGACGACCGCCGGAACGCTCAGTATCCGGACAAAGAAGGGTATCGGCATGAAGAGAACGCGCACCCGCCCGAAAGGCTGAAGCACGAGATAGCCGCCGAGCACGCCGGAAATCGCGCCGCTCGCGCCGATCAGCGGAATGGTCGATGTCGGCGATTCCAGCCCCTGAGCCAGCGCCGCAACGACGCCGCAGACGAGATAGAAGACGACGAAGCGCGCCCGCCCCATCGCCAGCTCGACATTGTCGCCGAAAATCCAGAGATAGAGCATGTTGCCGAAAATATGCGCGACGCCGCCATGCATGAACATCGAGGTGAAGATCGTCGCCCAGGCCGGAATCGCCGCGCTCCCGCCCGCGCCCGTTCCGAAGAGATGCGCAGGCACCATGCCGTAAAGAAAGACGGCGCGGTCGCCCTCGGCCTCGGGCAGCGAAATCTGCCAGAGGAAAACCGCGACGCAGGCCGCAATTATCGCCCAGGTGACGACGGGTGTGCCCGTTCGCGGATTGTCGTCGGAGATCGGAAACATCGGCGCCCTCGAAAATTTTACCGACGTTACAGGTTTCCGGTCTCCAAAAGCCAGAGGCGCCGACCCTTATGGATCGGCGCCTCTCTTTCGATAGCTGTCCGCTTTCGCGGCTGTTTCAGTAGAACAGTCCGTAGGCGACGCTGAGGATGTAGCCGCTGTCGACGGAGACGAGCAAAGCGTCCTGACCGGAGCGGACCCAGATGAAGCCGTAGGGCGGGTCCATCAGTCCGAAATCCCAGTAGTCCTGGATCCAGTAATTGCGATCCTGGAAAAAGAGGAACGGCAAAGACTCGCCATAAACCCAGCGCCGGTAATACCAGCCCTGCGGCGGCTGATAGGGGCGCCAGTGATAGCGCTGTTCGGAGCGGTAGTTGCGCTCATAGGGATGCGGATCGAAGTTCTGCTGATGCTGCTGCCACTGCGGCGGCTTGCTGCCCGGACGGTACTGGTTCCAGTCGTAACGCTGCTTGCCTTGCGTCTGCTGGTGCTGCTGCGACTGCTGATGTTGGTCGGACTGCTGATGCTGGTCCCACTGCTGATGCTGCTGTGACTGTTGGTGCTGCTCCGACTGCATGTGCTGCGGCGACTGCTGATGCTGGGGCGGCGGCTGTTGCGGGCGCTGCTGCGGCTGTGGTTTCTGCTGCGGATGCTGGGGCTGGTTGTTCTTGCCCTGATCGTGCCGCCATTGCTGCTGATCGTTATTGTCGGCAAGCTGTATCCGGCCATTGTCGGGTGCGGCCGCCAGGGCCGCCGTAGTGGCGAATGCCGATGTGGACATGGCGATCAATCCGGTGCCGAACGCCAGGCCGTACCACTTTCGTGTCCGCATGCTGCTTCTCTCCCGGTCAGAATTGTTTCGGAGGCGGCGTCATGGCCGCCCCGTCACCGCCATCATAGGCGGCGGCGCCCGAAAGAGCATACGGTGGAAATTACCTATGCCGGGAAAGCGAAAGCGCGGCCCTCCGGACGGGCGCCTCAGCGCCGCCTGATCTCGACCGGCTCGAACTCGGCTTCCTTGGTCGTCTGGAGCTTCTGCGTTTCGGCCTCGGAACCATTCTTCAAAGGACGCGCGGCAGCCTCCGCCTCCGCGCCCTGCGGGAAGAAGGAATAGGAGAGCGTGATCGTCCGGATGCTGCTCGACTCCTCATCCTTCAGCATGTCGGGATCGACGTAGAAAACGACCGGCATCCGCGCTTCCTCGCCGGGAGCGAGCTTCTCCTGCGTGAAGCAGAAACACTGCGTTTTCGTGAAATAGTAACCGGCCGGATCGGGCGTCACATTATAGGTGGCGCGACCGACCACCGTTTCCTTGGACATGTTCTTGGCGATGAAGAACACGGTCGTCGGCAGACCGATATGGGTCTTGACGAAAGGGTGTTCCGGCCTGAACTGCCAGTCGAGCCCCGGCGCGACATTGGTGTCGAAACGCACCGTGATCTCCGGCCCGATGCCGTTGGTCACCGTCGCATCCTCGCTCGCCCCATTCGCCTCAAGCGCGCGCTTCACGGTGACCGAGCCGCCATAGCCCGTCGCCGCGCAGAACCAGCGATAAAGCGTCGGCGAATAGGAAACGGCCGTCGTCATCACCGCCAGCATGGCGAGCGACATCAGGACGGCGGGCATCTTCTTCGACAAAATCCAGGATTTCATGGCCAAAACCTAGGTCCACCTCCCCCTTGTCGCAAGGGCGGAGCCATCCTCGCTCGCGTGGCGGATTGCCACGGCGGAAATGCGCCGACTTCCCGCTTGGGTTGCGCGGCTTTTGGCGTCATTCTGCCCTTTGAGGCGCGCCTGCGGAAACAGCGGGCCGCATTTGGGGGGATAACGCCACGGCGCGCGCCGCCTGGCGCTATTGAGGGGGCGTCCGTGGTGAAATCGGCAGAGACGGGGGCGCTTGTCCTTCTGGCGGCGATGCTATGCGCCGCCTCCGCAAGCGCCGATCCGGCGGCGACCACGGGCGACACCATCGACCTCAACGAACTCGTCGTGACCTCGACCGGCTTCGGCGAGCCCCGCGCCACCCATCCGGGCAACATCTCGAAAATCGACGCCGACGAAATCGACTTCGTGAAGGCCCAGCAGCCGGCGGAACTTCTGAACCGCATTCCCGGCGTCGACATCCAGCAGGGAAGCGGCGTCGAGCATCTGACGGCGATCCGCTCGCCCGTGCTGACGGGCACGGCCGGCGCCGGCTCCTTCCTCTATCTCGAGGACGGCGTGCCGATGCGCGCGGCGGGCTTTGCCAATGTGAACGAGCTGATGGACGCCATGACCGAAGAGGCGGGCGGCATCGAAGTCATCCGCGGGCCCGGCAGCGCGCTTTACGGTTCGAACGCCGAACACGGCCTCGTCAACATTCTCACCCGCGCGCCCTCGCTCACGCCCGAAGGCTCGCTCACCGGCTGGCTCGGGCCCCACGGCGTCGCCGATCTCGACGGCACCGCATCGACCTCCGTGACGTCCGGCCCCGTGACGCAAGGCTTTCGCGGCAGCTTCGCGCTCAACAATGACGGCGGCTTCCGCGATCACTCCGGCTACGGGCAGCAGAAGCTCCAGCTTCGCTACGACTACAGCCAGCCCGACACCACGGTGAAAACGACCCTCGACACCGTCAACATCAATCAGGAGACGGCGGGCTATCTCGTCGATCCGAGCAATCCCCAGAATATCGACGCCTACAAGATCGACAGCCTGCGCAAATACAATCCGAATCCCGAAGCCTATCGCGACGCCTGGGCGATCCGCGGCGCCATGCGCATCGAGCACGATCTGGGCAATGGCCAGAAGATCGCCATCACGCCCTATGGCCGCACCAACGGCATGAACTTCCTGATGCACTTCCAGCCCGGCGAGCCGGTCGAGGAAAACGGCCACTGGTCCGGCGGGCTTCTCTCAAGCTACGAACTCACGCTCAAGGGCGGCCACAAGATCATTCTCGGCTTCGACAGCGAATATACCGACGGCTATCTGCGCGAAATCCAGTCGGGCGCGGCAAAGCCCGGCGGCTACATCACCGGCGTCCACTATAATTACGACGTGAAATCGACCGTGCTCGCGCCCTACCTGCACACGATCTGGCAGCTCGGCGACGCGACGCAGCTCACCGCCGGCATCCGCTACGAATTCACGCGCTACGACTACACGAATTACGCCGGGCCGACCGACACCTCCGTGTCGCGCAGCGTCGACCGTTTCGCCCGCCCCGGAAACCGCGTCGACACATATTCAAACCCAACGCCGAAGATCGGCCTCACGCACGTCTTCAACGACGAGGTGACGGGTTTTGTGAATCTAGCCCACGCTGCCCGCGCGCCGCAGACGCAAGACCTCTACAGGCTCCAGAAACTTCCGGGCGGCACCGACGGCCCCGATCCTTCGACGATCAAATCCGAAGTCCTCGACAGCATCGAAGTCGGCGCGCGCGGAAAAATCGGCCGCGCCAACTACGAGCTTTCGACCTACTTCATGAAGAAGCGCAACTACGCCTTCCGCGATTCGAACGGCGACAACGTGACCAACGGCAGGACGCAGCATGTCGGCATCGAGGGCGAGCTTTCAACGCCGCTCGTCTGGAACTTCGATCTCGCGGCCTCGGCGACCTATGCCCGCCACACCTACGAATTCACCCATTCCTCGACCTCGTTCGAATCCTTCGTCAAGGGCGCGGACATGGACACCGCCCCGCGCACGATCGCAAATCTCCGCCTCGGCTACGCCTTCAACGAGGGGCTCGGCCGCGCCGAACTCGAATGGGTCCATCTCGGTTCATACTGGATGGATTCCGCGCACACGGAACAATATCCCGGCCACGACCTCTTCAACCTGCGGACGGAATATGCCCTGACGGGAAACGTCACCGTCTTCGGGCGGCTCGAAAACATATTCGACAAGCGATATGCCGACCGCGCCGACTACTTCCAGAACCAGGCGCGCTTCTTCCCCGGCGACGGCAGGGGCCTTTACGTCGGCACCTCGCTGAGCTTCTAGGACCGGGATAGGTGGTAGGAGGAGCGCCCGCCTTGCGCTAACCTCCTGCCCCATGCAGAGCTTTTCGGATATCTGGCCCCTTCTGGCCGCCGCCCTTCAGGCCGCCGCCATGGTTCTCGCGGCGGGTCACGCCATGCTGACCAAGAGCGACGTCCGCTCGGCCACGGGCTGGGTCGGCTTCATCCTGCTTGTGCCTTTCGCGGGCTGGATCATCTATCTCCTCTTCGGCGTCAACCGCATCCAGCGCCGCGCCCGGGAATTGCGCGGCATCCGCAGCGGCCGTGCGTTGCCGCTTCCCGCCGTCTCGCCCATGGGCGGCCTTCCCGCCGAACAGGGCGAGCGCCATCACGAACTCGAAAGCCTCGCGCGCTTCGGACAGAAGGTCCTGCCGGAGCGTTTCGAGCCCGGCAATGCCATCGACGTGCTCGAAAACGGCGACGAGGCCTATCCCGCCATGATCGCGGCGATCGACGGCGCGACCAAATCCCTCGCCCTTTCGACCTACATCTTCAACAACGACAAGGCGGGCCGCCTCTTCGTCGATGCCCTCGCCCGCGCGGTCGGCCGCGGCGTGCGCGTGCGCGTGCTGATCGACGGCGTCGGCTCCTGGTATTCGCGGCCCTCGCTCGTGCCGCTCCTGCGCGAGCGCGGCATCAACTATGCGCGCTTCCTGCATTCGTTCATGCCCTGGCAGATGCCCTATCTCAACATGCGCAGCCATCAGAAGATTCTGGTGGCCGACGGCTCCATCGGCTTCACCGGCGGCATGAATATTTCTGAAGGAAATCTCGTCCGCCAGAATCCGGCAAAGCCGATCCGCGACTATCACTTCCGCGTCGAAGGCCCGGTCGTCGCCCAGCTCATGCACACCTTCGCCCATGAATGGAGCTTCACCACCGGCGAAATCCTGGACGGGCCCGACTGGTTTCCCGAAAACGCGCGCTACGAGCACAAGGGCCACATCGTCGCCCGTGGCCTGCCCGCCGGTCCCGATCAGGGCGTGAACCCGATCCGCTGGACCAATATGGGCGCGCTCACCCAGGCGCGCGAAAGCGTGCGCATCGTCACGCCCTATTTCCTGCCCGACACCACGCTCGCCACCACGCTGTCGCTCGCGGCCATGCGCGGCGTCCATGTCGACATCGTTCTTCCGGCGACCAACAACCTGCCCTTCGTCGACTGGGCGGCGACGCCCCAGCTCGCCTGGCTCATCGAGGCGGGCTGCCGCGTCTGGAAAACGAGCGGCCCCTTCGAACACACCAAGCTGATGACGGTCGACGGCCTCTGGTCGAAAGTCGGCTCGGCCAACTGGGACGGCCGCAGCCTGCGTCTCAATTTCGAACTCGACCTCGAATGCTACGGCGCCGCCTTCGCCGCCCGCCTCGACCGCATCATCGACGGCAAGATCCTGGACGCCCATGCCGTCACCTATGAGGAGATCGCCCGGCGCTCCCTGCCCGCCAAGCTGCGCGACGCCGCCATCCGCCTCGCCTCGCCCTATCTTTGACACATCCCCGACGGAGGCTCGAAATGCCGCGCCCGGCTTTGCGTCAACGCAATGCCGGGTCTAGGCTTCGACCCTAGAAATAGGGTCTCGCAAGGACCGGGAGAAAACCGCATGGCCGAGAAAAGCACCAAAACCGCCGATGAACTCGACGAACTGCGCGCCGAGGTCGAGCGCCTGACAGCCGCCCTTGAGGAGGCGAAAGCCTTCATCGAGGACAGCACCGCCGAGGGCGCGGGCACCGCGCGGGAAAAAGCGGAGGAAATCGGCGAGCGCGTTCAGGACGGCCTTGTCGACCTGCAAAAGCAGATCGACGCCCACCCGCTCCCCAGCGCCATCATCGCCTTCGCCATCGGCCTTCTCATCGGCCGCGTCATCTCGCGCTAGGAGCCACCCGATGCTCGAACCCACACCCAACATGCGCCGGCTGGCGGAAGCGGAATATCTCCGCATCGAGACCGAAGCGCGCAAACTGACGCAGCGCTTCGCCTGGACCGCGATTTCGATCCTCATCGGCTTCCTCGCCCTCGCGATGCTCGCACTCGCCGTCTTCTTCGCGCTGGCAAACGCCTATGGCAACACGCTCGCCGCCCTCATCGTCGGCGGCGCGCTCGCTCTGCTGGCGCTTGCCTCGATCCTCTTCGCGCAGCGCAAGCCGAGCCGCGCGGCGCTCCTTGAGGCCGATCTCATCAACCGCAATGTCGAGGACGCAAGGCGCGAGCTTCAGCGCGATCTCGCCGCCTTCGAGAAGCGCGTCGACGACCTGAGTTTCGGCCTGCTTGGCCTGCTGAAAGGCTCGGCCGGCACCCTGCCCATCGTCACTCTGGTGCTCGGCCTTCTTGCCGCCGTCAGCCCCTCGCTCCGCCGCATCATCATGCCGATCCTGAAAAAGGAGTAGCCGATGAAATCGCTGCTTCCCGTATTGGCATTGAGCGCCCTGCTCGCCGCCTGCGCGCAAGATACGACGCCCCGGCCCAAAGTGACCGAAACCCCGCCGACGCCGCTCGTCAAGCTGCCCATCAACGACAGCACCGGCATCGTCGGTCCGGGCGGCTTCGCCATGCTCGGCGACACCTTCGGCGGCGGCAACGTCACGAAATATTCGATCCTGGCGGGCGTCGTCATCGGTTACGTCGTTCACGGATCGAACGGGCCGACCTTGAGCGGCATACCGGAATCCGAGCAGCGCCGCGCCATGGGCCGCATCATGGATGTGCCGCTCGGCGAGGAAATCCGCTGGCGCACGCCCGTCGATCAGGCGTCCGGCACGATCACGCCGACGCGCGAATTCCGCAACAAGGCGGGCGAGCGTTGCCGCGACTACAGCGAAACGCGCATCGTCCGCGCCTCGCATGGCCAATATACAGGGCTGGCCTGCTTGGCGGGATAGGCGCGGCGTTCCTCCGCAGCCGGAATTGAGCATCGATGGGCCCGAAGCGGCCTCCCGCGATGTCGAAATTTCTTCATATGCGCCGATGCGATTTGGATTCGGAAAAAGCATCGGATAGCTTTTGCCCCTGCCGCTTGCGGGCGAGTGGCTATGCGGTACGCGGCAACAGGGGGTCGGCGCATGAGAAGACTGGGAAGGACCGTCCTTGTCGCGATTGTCTCGCTCGCCATCTGGGCAGCTTTCGTCGCCGGCGGCGCGCGCGAGGGGTGGTGGCGCTCAATGCCCGCGGCAAAGGGCGACACGGCGGGCTTTCTCCGCTGGGCCCAAGGCCGATACGCCGCGGAATCGAAAGGCAACATTGCGATCATGTTGCTCGATCGCGGTCAGGTTGCGGAAATCTTTTGCGCCTCGCATGGCCGACCGGTCGACGGCAATTCCCTTTTTCAGGTCGCTTCGATGAGCAAGTGGATCACCGCCTGGGGCGTCATGGCTCTGGTCGAGCAGCATCGCATCGATCTCGACGCACCGGTCTCGAAATATCTGACCCGATGGCATTTGCCGCCGAGTGAATTCGACAACGACGCCGTGACCGTGCGCAGATTGCTTGGCCACACGGCGGGCCTGACAGACGGTCTGGGCTTCCGTGGATTTGCTCCGGGCCAGGCCTTGCCCTCGGTCGAACAGGAACTGACGCGCGCGACGGACACCCTGCCGGGCGCGAGCGGCATCACGCGCGTCGGCGCGCCGCCCGGTACAAGCTGGCGCTATTCCGGCGGCGGATATCTGTTGCTGCAACTTCTTGTCGAAGAGGTGACGCACGAACCGTTCAACGATGCCATGCGCCGTCTGGTGTTTCTGCCGCTTGGAATGACGCAATCGACCTTTGTCGATCCCGATCCCGCGCATCTCGTCGACTTCTACGATGCCGACGGATCGAAGGCGATCCACTACAGGTTCACCGCTCTTTCCGCGGCGTCGCTTTATACGTCGGCCGCCGATATGACGCGCTTCCTCACCGCGCAAATTCCCGGAGAAAAGGGTGCGCCGCCCGGCCGCGGCGTATTGAGCCCCGCGACGCTCGAAGCGATGCGGCGCCCGCAAGCCTTCCTCCTTGGCATCCCGGTCTGGGGATTGGGCGAAACGCTCTACGTTCCCAACGGGGCCGGCAGTTATGTGATCGGTCACGACGGCAACAACTACCCGGCGATCAACACCACGGCGCGGATCGATCCCGCGACCGGCGACGGCATCCTGGTCCTTGAAACCGGCAATCCCACGCTCGCGAGAGAAATCGGCGGCGAATGGACTTTCTGGCACGCAGGCACCGTCGGCCTCGACACTCTGGTGATGTTCGATCTGCGCAACATCCTGATGCTGCTCGCATCGGGTGCGCTTGTGATTGTGATCGTGATCGTCAGCGTTGCGCTCTATCGCAGAGGAAAATAGATCCCGGCATCGAGCGCGCGCACGATGCGGAATGCGGCTTGCCTTACGCGGCTTCGACGACCAGCACAGCGCCATCGCCGCGCACCACGCGCACCGTTGCGCCCGCCGGCAGGTCGGGCCCTTCGGCAAGCCAAAGCGTATCGCCGATGCGCACCTTGCCGCGCCCGTTCTCGATGGGCTGCTCCAGCGTCACCACCCGTCCGACATAAGTCGCCGCCCGTTGGTTTAGCAGCGGTTGGTCGCTTTCGATGGGATGCCGCCCGAGATAGCGCCGGGACCCCCAGACCGCCACGACCGAGAAAACGGCAAAAAGCGCCACCTGAACCGTGACCGGCAGGTCGACCGCGAGAATGATCGCGCCGACGACCGCCGCCGCGCCCGCAAGCCAGATGAAGAAGATGCCGGGCACGACAAGCTCGAGAATGGCGAGCACGGCGGCCGCGATCCACCATGTCCAGGGTCCGAGTGCGGAAAACGAAAATCCGTCCATGATGCTGGCCTAGTCCCCGCTCACCGGCGGAACGGAGCCGCGCGGGGCCGCCGCGCGCTTCGTCCCGTCTCCGCCGCCCCCGAAGGCATCCCGCGCCAGCTCGCTGATGCCGCCAAGCGCGCCGATCACATTCGCCGCTTCAAGCGGCATGAGCACCAGCTTCTGGTTCGGCGCCGTCGCCACCGCCTTCAGCGCATCGACATAGCGCGTGGCGACGAAATAGTTGAGCGCCTGCACGTTGCCGCCGGCAATCGCGTCGCTCACCACCTGCGTCGCCTTGGCTTCGGCTTCCGCCTGACGCTCGCGCGCCTCGGCGTCGCGATAGGCAGCCTCGCGCCTGCCCTCGGCTTCGAGGATCGCCGCCTGCTTCTTGCCTTCGGCCGAAAGAATGGCCGACTGGCGCTGGCCTTCCGCCTCGAGAATGGCGGCGCGCTTTTCGCGCTCGGCCTTCATCTGGCGCGCCATGCTGTCGATGATGTCGCGCGGCGGCGCAATATCCTTGATCTCGATGCGCGTAACCTTGAGGCCCCAGGGATGCGTCGCCTCGTCCACCACCGTGAGCAGCCGCGCATTGATCGAATCGCGCTGCGACAGCAACTGGTCGAGGTCCATGCCGCCCATCACCGTTCGCACATTGGTCATGACGAGGTTCAATACGGCGATCTTCAGATTGTTGACTTCATAGGAGGCCTTGGCCGCGTCCAGCACCTGATAGAAGACGACGCCGTCGACCTTCACCATCGCATTGTCCCGCGTGATGACTTCCTGGCTCGGCACGTCGAGCACGGTCTCCATCATGTTGACCTTGGAGCCGATGCTGTCGATGAAAGGCGTGATGATGCCGAGGCCCGGCATCAGGCTATGCGTGTACCGCCCGAAGCGCTCGACCGTATAGACATGGCCCTGCGGCACAACCTTGACCGCCTTCATGAGGAAGATCACCGCAAGCGCCAGAATCGCTATGACGAAATATGTACCGCCGAGCATGAGCCGCCTCCTGTTTGCATGCGGACGAAGTCTACATCACCGGAGGGAACCCGGGGAAATCTTGCAACTATCCCCTCCTTGCCCCACACCGGCCCGATTTCGCTCGCGCTCTCAGTGAGATAAGGTGCCGCCACCGATTTCAGGAGACCCCGATGAAGCTTTATTCCTCCCCGACCTCCCCCTTCGTCCGCAAGGTGCGCATCCTCATCCGCGAAAAAGGGGCGGCGAACCTCGTCGCCGAGGAAGTGGTGTCGGCCCTCGCCGACCCCGAGGCGCTCCATGCGGCAAACCCGCTCGGCAAGGTTCCGGCCCTGCTGCTCGATGACGGCACGACGCTCTTCGACAGCCCGCTCATCTGCGAATATCTCGATGCGGTCTTGCCGGGGCCGAAGCTCCTGCCGGCAGCCGAGGCGGCCTGCTGGCGCGACCGGCGCCTCCATGCCATCGGCGACGGCATTTCGGATGCTGCCGTCTCCCTGATCTTCGAGAAGAACCGCCCCGAAGCGGAACGCTCGGCCATGTGGATGGGCCGCTGGCGCCGCGCCATCGCACGCGCGGTCGATCTGCTGGAAAAGGAAGCGGCAAGCCTCGAGGGTCCGTTGCACCTCGGCGGCATCGCCGTCTTTGCGGCGCTCGGCTATCTGGACTTCCGCCACGGCGATCTCGCCTGGCGCGACGGACACCCCGCCCTCGCTGCGGCCTATGAAAAAGCATCAGGCCGGCCGGCCTTCAAGGAGACCGCGCCGGCCTGACTACCGTCCGATGAGCTCAGTGCCAGGGTTCGACGAGAATCTTGGCGTGCTTTTCCGGGTTCGCGAGATCGGTGAAGGCCTGCTTCACGCCCTCGACGCCGACCTTGCCGGTGACGAGCGGCGCGCCGTCGATCTTGCCTTCGGCCAGATGATGCAGCGTCAGCGCGAATTCCTCCGGCGTATAGCCGAGCACGAATTGCAGGTTGAGTTCCTTGTTGATGGCGAAGAAAGGCTCGAACTTGTCCTGCTCCATGCAGACGCCGACAACGACGATGCGCGCGGAACGCGGCGCGCCTTCGAGAATCTGCTGGATGATGCCGGGCACGCCGACGCATTCGAAGATGACGCCGGGGCGGATTTTCGGGCCCATGCCGAGAAGCGCCATGATGTTCTTCGGATCATAGCCTTCCGGCGTCGCCTCGTCGGTCCAGCGCTTGTAGGGCGAATCCTTGCCCGGATCGAGCACGATGTCCGCGCCCATCGTCTCGGCGAGCTTGCGCCGCGCCGGGCTGAAATCGGCCGCGATAATCGGATGCACGCCCTTGATCTTGAGACCGGCGATGACGGCAAGGCCGACCGGCCCGCAGCCAATGACCAGCGGAATGTCTTCGGGCGTCAGATGCGCCTTTTCCACCGCATGCCAGCCGACTGCCATCGGCTCGGTGAGCGCGGCCTGATCGGTCGGCAAGCCGTTCGGCACTTCGAGCAGCATCATCTCGTTCAGCACCATGCGCTCGGCGAAGCCGCCGGGCAGCTTGTTTGAAAAGCCGAGCGGCTGCATGTCCGCCTTCTCGCCGTTGAGACCGATGGCGACCGGCACCGAGCAGACCCGCGTACCCGCCTTCAGCGTCTTTTGCGTGTTCGGCCCATGGTCGAGAATTTCGGCGCAGAATTCATGGCCGAAAACGATGTCACGCTTCAGGTCCATGACAAATTCGGAACCGGACCGCTTCGCCGCGTCGTTCATCTTGTCCGCGTGATGGAACGTATGCAGGTCGGACCCACAAATGCCGCAGGCAAGCGTCTTGACCAGAACCTGCCCGTCGGCAGGTTTGGGCTCCTCGATGGTCCCGGCAACGAGATCGCCGTTGCGGAAAATGGCAGCGCGCATGAAAAAATCTCCCGGAATACGCGCCTGTACCGCGCGTTTGAATGTTGATGGCCCTATGCAATCAGGCGAAACGCCCCGGCGCAAGCCTTCCGTTCGGACGCAACGTCAGGAAGGATTTTCGCTCCGCCTGCGCTTCAATTCGTTGCGCGCCGCGATCACCAGGATCGGCAGCGCCAGAACGAAGGTCAGGAAGTTCGCCGCGATGATTGCGAAGTCCCGCTGGATCACGCCATAGACGAACCAGAAGAACACGCCGGTGACGAAGATCACATACATCGACACCGATATGCCCTCGGTATCATGCGTCCGGATCGTCATGATCGCCTGCGGTATGAACGAAATCGTCGTCAGCAGCGCGGCAATATATCCGATGGTCATGAACGTCTCCGAATGGCGAGGGGACGGCGCGGAAAGGAATGGCAGGCGGACACCTCAGTCCGCCGCCCAGCCCTGCAACACCGCCGCCTCGTGCCGCACCCGCTCGGGCCCGCCGAGCAACTGCCTGTCGAGGCCGATCCGCTTGAACCAATAGTGAAGCCCGAGCAGATCCGTGAAGCCCATGCCGCCATGCACTTCGGTTGCCGTCCGCGCAACGAAGCGGCCGACCTCCGAAAGATGCGCCTTGGCATGAGCCGCCATCAGCGACGCCTCCTCCGGCAATTCGTCGAAAGCATGCGCTGCATACCAGATGAGCGACCGGCCGGGCTCAAGCTCCGCCGCCATTTCGGCGCACATATGCTTCACCGCCTGGAACGAACCGATGACCCGGCCGAACTGCTTGCGCTCCTTCGCATAGGCGACCGCCTTGTCGATCATCATCCAGCCGGCGCCCAGCGTATCGGCGGCGACCATCACCCGGCCCGCATCGAGCATCCGCCGCAGCGCGCGCTTTGCATCGCCCGAGGAAAGCGGCTCCGCCTCCACATTGTCGAATTGCAGCTCGCCGACCGAGCGCGTGAGGTCGATGGTCGTGAGTTGAACCTTGGTGAGCCCCTTGGCGCTCGCCTTGACGAGATGAAGCCCGCCTGTCTTGTCGGCGACGATGAAAATATCCGCCGCCGCGAAGTCGATGACGAAAAGCGCCTTGCCGTTGAGCTTGCCCCCCGCCGCGGTGACGCCGCCGCCTTCGCGCGCGCCCGCCGCGCGTTCGGAAATGGCGACGCCCGCCACCGCCTCGCCGTTTGCAAGTTTCGGCAGCCAGGCTTCCTGCTGCGCCGCCGAGCCTGCGCCCTGAAGCGCGATCGGCGCCATGACGGCGCTGGCGATGAAGGGCACCGGCGCGACGTGGCGGCCAAGCGCCTCGGCGATGAGCGCCGCGTCGAGGAGCTTCAGCCCCATGCCGCCATGCGCCTCGTCGATCAGCATCCCCGGCACGCCGAGCTCGATCAACGCATGCCAGATGTCCTGCGCATTGGCTTCCCGCGCATCGGCGGCCTTGCGCACGCGATCGAGCGAGGAAACTTTTTCAAGCGTCCGGCCGACGCTGTCCTGCATCAGCCTCTGGTCTTCCGACAAACCGAATTCCATGTCCGTCCCCTCACACTTTCGCGGGCTTCGGTTCGCGCGGCATGTTGAGGCCCCGCTCCGAAATGATGTTCTTCTGAATCTGCGCCGTACCGCCGCCGATGATGAGGCCGAGGTCGAACATATAGCGATGCTGCCACGAGCCGTCGGCGCGCAGATGCGGGCTGTCGCCGTAAAGAACGCCAAGCTCGCCCAGCGCGTCGATGGCGAGAGCGGCAAGCTGGTGGTTGAGCTCGCAGCCCTGCAACTTGACGATGAGACGCGCCAGCCCCGCATCCTCGCCCTTGGTCGCAGCCGTCAGCAGCCTGAGCCCGTGAAACTGCATGGCGAGCACGCGCGCCTGCAATTGCAGCAGCCGATCGCGGAACAGCGGATTGTCGATGAGGCGCTGCCCGTCCAGCGTCTCCTTGTTCATCAGCGCGACGATTTCCTTCAATCGCGTGCCGGCCTGATTGGGATCGCCCAGCATCCCGCGCTCATGCTTCAGCGTCGCATTGGCGACGAACCAGCCCTGGCCCCGTCCGCCGACGATCTGCGTCTTCGGCACGCGCACATCGGTGAAGAAGACTTCGTTGAACTCGGCGTGCCCCGTCATGGTGGTGAGCGGCCGCACTTCGATGCCGGGCGTCTTCATCGAGAAAATGAGATAGGAAATGCCCTCATGCTTCGGCTTGTCCGGCTCCGTGCGGACGAGGCAGAAGATCATGTCGGCGGCATGCGCCGTCGAGGTCCAGATCTTCTGGCCGTTGATGACGAAATCGTCGCCGTCTTCATGCGCCTTCGTTTGCAGCGAGGCGAGGTCGGAACCCGAACCCGGCTCCGAATAGCCCTGACACCAGATCACCTCGCCTTTGAGCGTCGGCTCGATCCACTTTTTCTTCTGCTCCTCGGTGCCGAGCTCAAGCAGCGTCGGCACGAACATCGAAATGCCCTGCCCCGAAAGCCCGGTCGGCAGCCCCGCATTGGCGAATTCCTCGGCAATGATCCGCGACTTCAGAATGTCGGGCTCCGCGCCATAGCCGCCATATTCCTTCGGAATGGTGCGCGCCGCATAGCCGTTCGCCATCAAGAGCTTCTGCCAGGCGAGGAAGTCGCCCGACGGCCGCGACACGCCGAAGCGGCGCGGCGCATCCTTCCCGTGCTTGGCGATGAAGGCGCGAACCTCATCGCGAAACGCCTGATACTCCGGACTGTAAGCAAGATCCATCGCTGTCTCCCGTGACCCGCGCGCCTTTGGCGGCCCGTGTCTTGTTGTCTGTTGGGGAGGGAGTTTAGCGCCCGGCGGCGGCACGTCCAGCAAAGAGGGCGACGAAAGAGGAGCGCCAGCGTCCCGCTGCGTCAACGTCGCCGTGGCTGGATCAGGCAGCCGAGCCCGGCATGCGCACGGGCCGTTTCGGGACGACTTTCGCCTTGCTGGGCGCGACCGCCATGATCTCGCGCACCGTCGCGTCGGGATGCATGCCGTCGGCGGCCCGGCGCAGGAAGGCTTCGAACTCGTCGGCCTCCATGGGCTTGCCAAGGAAATAGCCCTGCGCCTCGTCGCAACCGAGCGAGCGCAGGATTTCGAGCTGGTTCGCATCCTCCACGCCCTCGGCCAGCACCGAGACGCCGAGCGCATGGGCAAGGTCGACGATGACCTTGGGAATGATCTGCCCGTCGCGGGTATCCGCTATGTCGCGCACGAAACTGCGGTCGATCTTGAGCTGCTTCACCGGAAAGCGCTTGAGATAGGCGAGCGACGAATAGCCGGTCCCGAAATCGTCGATGCCGATGCCGACGCCGAGGCTGCGCAGCCGCCTGAGCGTGCCGATGACGACATCGACGTCGCGCATCACCATGCTCTCGGTCACTTCGAGATCGAGATATTGCGGCGACAGCGAATGAGCGATGAGCGTGCCGGCCACGATGTCGCTGAGATCGGGCCTGCGCAGATCGACTGCCGAGACGTTGACGGCGACGCCGATTTTCGTCAGCCCCGCCTGCTGCCAGGCGCGGTTCTGCCGGCAGGCCTCGCCGAGAACCCATTGGGTGACCTCGGTGATGAAGCCACATTGCTCGGCGACCGGAATGAAGAGATCGGGCGGAATGAGCCCGCGTTCCGGATGCCGCCAGCGGATCAGCGCTTCCGCGCCGCTGATGCGGCCCGTATGGATGTCGACCTTCGGCTGATAGAAAAGCACAAGCTGCTTCTGTGCGAGCGCCGTCCGCAGGTCGCGTTCGATCGAATTGCGCTCCATCGCCCGCAGGTGCAGCTCGTGGCGATAGAGAACCGAGGCGCCCGAGCCTTCCTGCTTCGCCCGCGACAAAGCGAGATCGGCATTCTTCAGCAGCACCTCGCCGTCGCGCCCGTCCTGCGGGAAGATCGTCAGCCCGACGCAGGCCGTCTGGTGAAGTTCATGCGCCCCGACGCGGAACGGCGCGCCGACCGCGCGGATGAAACGGTTGGCGAATTCGACGGAGTCTTCGGGCGTCTCGATGTTGGCGAGAATGACGCCGAATTCGTCCGCGCCGAGCCGCGCCACCGTATCGCCCTTGCGCTGGCAGATCTTCAATATCTCCGCCGTGCGTTGCAGGATGAGATCGCCGGAACTGTGGCCGAGCGTGTCGTTGATGTCCTTGAACTTGTCGAGATTGAGAACCATCACCCCGACCATGCCGCCGCGGCGGGTCGCCTTTGCAATCTCCCGGTCGAGCTTCGCCTTGAAGTGACTGCGGTTGCCGAGGCCGGTCAGCCCGTCCGTCTCGGCAAGATCGGCCAGCAACGCCTCTCCCTGGCTCGTGGCGAAGAATGCGTCCGACAGCGCCTCCGCGACGATCGACACCTCGTCGGGCGGCCCCAGCGGCGTGAGCAGCCGCGACGCGCCGCGCTGATCGGCAAAGACGCGCAAGGCCTCGATGGGCGCAACGAGGATGCGCTGCATCACCAGCGAGATCGTCAGCACGGAAATGATGACGCCGGCCGTCAGCCAGACGAGCAGACTCCAGGCCGCGGCCCGTTGCGCCGATACCGATGCCGAGGTCTTGAGGCGAATGAAGGCGATGCCCGGCGCCTTGGAAAAGGGCAGCGCGATCTGGCGAGCAAAATCGGAATAGCGCCCGTCGGGATTTGCCCCATCGACGAGGCCGTCGGGCGTCGAGGCGAGAACATCGAGCGGACGCCGCTCAAGCAGACGGCGAATGCCGAGCCCGCGCCAGTCCTGCTGCGAGGTCGCGACGATCGTGCCGCCGCTATCGGCGACGGCAACGAGCTCGATGCGCGAAGTGGCGGCAAGCGCCCTCACGATCGCTTCGAGATCGGTGGGCGACTTTGCCTGCTTCGCCGCATAGGCGAGAACTTCGGTGAAGGATTCCGCCCGCGAGCGGGAGCGGTCCTTGACCTGGGTGTTGTAGAGATGCAGAACGAAAAAAGCGCTCAGCACGACCATCGTCGCGCCGACAAACGACAGCAACACCAGAACTTTTCTGCGCACCGGAAAAAAGCCAGCGGGGCCCGTCCGTCCGGAAGCCGGGGCTCCGTCCGGCTTGGCGGGCGCGCCCGAAACGACGCTTTCCGAGGTGCCTCGTGTGGCCGCTCGCATAACTGAACTCAACAACCTTGCGCTGCATGCCCGTCCGGAAAAGCGAGACTCCGGGCGAACGCTGATGTCTGAACAAGGTCAGTTATAAAGACGCCGGACCTAAGAATAGGTTACGGGGAAACTCATGCGTTTCACGGGCTGCCGACCCGCGCGCAGACGGTCGCGGGCGAAGCGGGCGGCGCCGGACGGTCCCGTAACGGCACACCCTTGAGCCATAATTTCAGGGCTTCCCAGTGAATCGCCCCGACCACCTTCAGCGTCAGTAACGGATGGGTAAGGAACATGCGGATGAGCGCGCCGTCCGAAAAGGGCAGCGCCTCGCCGGCGAAGGACGCGGTCAGCAGCGCGCCCTCCGCATCGCTCTCCCGGATGGTCATGGCGAGCCGGTCGGCGGGGCGTTGCACCTTGAAATGGTAGCGCCCCTCGACACCCATGAAGGGCGAGACGTAGAAGGCCTTGTCGCAGCCCTGCGCGACCATGGGCGCGGCCCTGTCTTCCACCGCAATGACATAGCTGTGGCGCTCGCCGAACGTGTTCGAGACTTCGTAAATCATGGCCGCAAGCCCGCCTGCCGCGTCATGGCAAAAATAGACGGTCAGCGGATTGAACACATAGCCGAGCACGCGCGGCAGCGTGAGCGCGAGAATGCGCCCGCCCGCAATGGATACATCGGCGCGCGCAAGCTGCGTTTCGATCCAGGGCCGGAGCGGCGCGTCCTCGCCGGGCCCGTGATCGCGGTCGCAAAAGCCGAAAAGCCCGAAACCGTTATAGGAAAAAACCCGCGAACGCTTCGCCAGCGCCGCCACCTCGTCGAGATCGAGCAGCAGATAGAAAACGCGGTAGGAAAGCGCATGGACCTTCGGCCTGAGCCGCCGGTGAAAGACGCGGCCTGCATAGATGCCGGAGGCGGCGAGCGCGCTCATGCGGGCTGCGGCAGCAGCGCCGCGCCGCCCATCGCACCGCCCACGGCGCCAAGCGATATGCGGCCCGAAGGATTGCTCACCGTCCAAGGCCGTTTGACGCCGCCCAGCGCTTCGGCGACATGAAGTCCCGCCTGCAATCCGTCCTCATGAAAGCCCGAACCGAAATAGGCGCCGCAGAACCATGTCCGGCGCGCGCCCTGCAACTGCCACAGCGCGCGCTGCGCGGCGAGCGCGGCCGCATTGAAGACCGGGTGATCGTATTCGATGCGGCTCACAACGGTCGCCGGATCGGGATCGCGCGAGGGATTGAGCGTGACGAAGAGCGGACGGCGCGTCGGCAGGCTTTGCAGCTGGTTCATCCAGTAGGTGACGCAGACGGGCGCGCCCTCGCCTGCCTGCGCCGCACCGCCGCCCATATAGTTCCAGCTCGACCAGACGCGTTTTTCCTTCGGCATGAAGGCCGCGTCCGAATGCAGCCAGGCGATGTTGCGCTGATAGGGGATCGCGCCGAGAAGCTGCCTCTCGCGTCCGTCCGCATCGGCGAGCATGGACAGCGCCTGATCGCTATGGGAAGCGATGACGACATGATCGTAATGCGCGAGCCCGCCGCGCGCATCGGCCACGGCGACGCCCGTTTCCGTCCGCCGGATCGCCTCGACGCGCGTGGCGAGGCGCAGCCTTTCTCCGAGAGGTTCGGCAAGGCGGCGCACATATTCGCGCGAGCCGCCCGCGACCGTGCGCCATTGCGGCCGCCCGCTGATCCGCATCAGGCCGTGATTGTCGAAGAAGCGCAGAAAGGCGAGCGCCGGAAATTCCTCGACCTGCGCAAGCGGCAGCGACCAGATCGCCGCGCACATCGGCAACAGATGATCTTCCCTGAGCGCCGCCGAATAGCCCTGCTCGCGCAGGAATTCGCCGAGCGGCTTTTCATCGAGCCCCGGCAGCTTCATGAGCCCCGGCGCGAAGCGGTAGAGCCGCGCGATCTCGCCCAGCATGCGCCACATGCGCGGGCGAAAGATGTTGCGCCTGTCGCCGAAAAGTCCGTTGAGGCTCGTGCCTGAATATTCGAAGCGCTGTCCCGCCTCGCCATCGGCAAGCGAGGCCGCAAATGACATGTCGCTCGCCCGCGTCTCGACGCCGAGATGGGAAAAGAGCGCAGTCAGGTTCGGATAGTTGAGCTCGTTGTAGACGATGAAACCCGTATCGACCGCCACCTCGCCTTCCGGGCAGTCGGCCGTCAGTGTGTTCGAATGTCCGCCCGGCTTGTCGTTCTGCTCATAGACGGTGACGTCGTGCCGGCTCGAAAGCAGCCATGCGGCGGCAAGGCCCGAAATGCCCGTGCCGATCACGGCGATGCGAAGCCCCTCGCCGGAAGCCGCCCCGGACTTGGTGGAAGCGGAGCGCGCATCTTCAAAAGGAGCCATCGAAACCTCTGTCAGTCTGGAAACTGACTTGTTTACGCTGTGGTAACTCCGGCGGATCACGAAGGCTTGAGCCGCCTGCGGCGCGAAAGCGCAGATAAGGCGCTTGCCTTTTGCCTCTGCGGCTAATCTACATTAACACGCGAAAGTGGCGGAGTTGCGGTGATCCGTGCGCGCTTTGCCGGCGTATCTCCCTTCATGCCGGCAAAACTCGCTCCCACACCCCGACGCGCCCCGACCGTTCGCCCCGAAGGGCGGCGCTGGAATTTACGAGGGTCGATGGCTCAAGAGCCGGGCGGTGCAGGCGGCAGCGAAGCGCGAGACCGTGCCGAAAGCATGGCCGCGCTGATGGTGTCGATCGCCGGTCGCGACCGAGCGGCCTTTGCCAGCTTCTTTTCCTATTACGCGCCGCGCGTGAAATCCTATTTGCGCCGCCAGCGCGCCGATGAGCGCATAGCCGAAGATCTGATGCAGGAGGTCATGCTGACCGTCTGGCGCAAGGCGGACCTCTTCGACCCTACCAAAGCCTCGGTCGGAACCTGGGTCTTCACCATCGCGCGCAACCGTTTCATCGACGCGATGCGCCGCCAGAACCGTCCCGAGCTCGATCCCGAAGATCCTTCGCTCGCCCCCGAAGCGCCGGTGCCCGCCGATGTCGGACTTGCCAGCCGCCAGATCGGCCAGCGCGTCCGCAATGCCATGGCCACCCTTCCCGCCGATCAGGCCGAGGTCGTCACCTTGTCTTTCCTTGAAGGCATTCCCCATTCTGAAATCGCCGACCGGCTTTCGATTCCGCTCGGCACCGTGAAGTCGCGGCTCCGTCTCGCCTTCGTGCGCCTGCGCACCGCGCTGGAGGATCTGCGATGAGCGTCGTGCATCGCCTCGGCGAGGAATGGATCATGGACTACGCGGCCGGCACGCTGTCGGAAGGCGCGGCGCTGATGGTCGCCTCGCATCTGAGCTTTGTGCCCGAGGCGCGCGCGGACCTCGCCGCCGCCGAGGCCATCGGCGGCGCGCTGCTCGACGGGCTCGAACCCGATGCCGTCGCGCCCGACGCCTTCGCCCGCCTGATGGCGAAGCTCGGCGGCGCCGAAGCAGATGCCGCCGAACCCGCGCGCGATGCGACGCCCGCAAGCTCCGTCCTCCCCGCCCCGCTCCGCCGCTGGCTCGGCCGCGATGTCGACGAACTCGGCTGGAGCTTCCTCGGGCCGGGCATGCGCAAGGTGAAGCTCTGGCGCGGGCCCAATGACGAACGGCTCTGGATGCTGCGGGCAAAACCCGGCGCGCGCATTCCGGCCCATGGCCATAGCGGCATCGAGCTCGTTCTGGTGCTGAAAGGCAGCTTCACCGACCCGAGCGGAACGTTCCGCGTTGGCGACGTGGAGGAGGCGGACGACGCCGACATGCACAGCCTGACCATCGGCACGGAAGACGAGTGCATCTGCCTCGCACTCACGAAAGGCCCGATCCGCTTCGAGGGCTGGATTGCCCGTCTGATGCAGCCCTTCATCGGCCTCTGACCTCGCGCCCGCCCCGCAGACGCGCTAGTCTCCAAAGTGGGGCGCGGCGAGACGAGGACGATATGGCAAAGAAGAAAAAGCCGAACAAGAATGCAAAGCGCGTTCTCGAAGACGAACGCGACGAGGGCTATGGCACGGCGCTCTACGACCTCCAGGTCGAGCTGGTGAAACTCCAGAAGGACGTCATCGCCAACAACCGCAAGCTTCTGATCGTCATCGAAGGCCGCGACGGCGCCGGCAAGGACGGCACCATCAAGCGCATCACCGAGCATATGAGCCCCCGCGAAACGCGCGTCGTCGCCCTCAGCAAGCCGTCCGACCGCGAATCCTCGCAATGGTATTTCCAGCGCTACAGCCGCTACCTGCCCGCTGCCGCCGAAATCGTCCTCTTCAACCGCAGCTGGTACAACCGCGCCGGCGTCGAGCGCGTCATGGGCTTCTGCACGGCGGACGAATATGAGCGCTTCATGTCGACCGTTACCGCCTACGAGGAAATGCTGATCGGGGCCAACATCACGCTCCTCAAATATTATCTCGACATCTCGAAGTCCGAGCAGAAGAAGCGCCTGGCCGCACGGCGCAAGGACCCGCTGAAGCAATGGAAGATCTCGCCGGTGGACGACGCGGCGCTGAAACACTGGAACGACTATTCGAAGGCCCGCGACGCCATGTTCGCCCGCACCCACACGCTGCATTCGCCATGGCACATCGTTCGCGCCAACGACAAGCGCGAGGCGCGCCTCAACATCATCCGCGACATTCTGAACCGCGTCGACTATGACGGCCGCAAGCAGAAGCTCACCGTACCGGACCCCGAGATCGTCTTTCCCTTCGACGCCGCTCATTACAAGAGCGGGCTCATCGCATCGTGAGCGCCGCGCTCGCCCTTTCGCCGGAGCGGCTCGCGGTGCTTCTCGCGCTGGGCTTTTTCCTCGGCCTCGCCTTCGAGGAATATTTCGCGCGCAGCAAGATGAAGCCGCCGGGCGGCGTGCGGACCTTTCCGCTGCTCGCGCTCACCGGCGCGCTGCTTTATGCGCTCGAACCTGAGAACGGGGTTCTCCTCCTCGGCGGCCTTGCCATTCTCGGCGCATGGCTTTCGCTCTATTATCGCGAGCGTCTGGCGACCCGCCATAACGAACCGATCGGCGAGGGCGCGCCCGAAGCCGCCGATGCCCGCTTCGACGCCGGCATCATGGCGCCGGTCGGCAACATTCTCGCCTTCCTCATCGGTCCCATTACGCTCGCCGAACCGCTCTGGGTCGCCGTCAGCGTCGCCGTCGCCGCCGTCCTCTTCACCGGCGCCCGCGAAAGCCTTCATGCGCTGGCCGCAAGCCTCGGCTCGAGCGAGCTTGTCACCCTCGGCAAGTTCCTCATCATCATCGGCATCGTGCTGCCGCTGGTGCCGAACGAGCCCGTCACCTCCCTCACCGACATCACGCCCTATGAAGTCTGGCTTGCCGTCGTCGCCGTCTCGACGCTTTCCTATGCGAGCTATCTCGTGCAGCGTTTCATTGCGCCGAGCCATGGCGTTCTCATCTCAGCGGCGCTTGGCGGCCTCTATTCCTCGACGGCAACGACTGTCGTGCTGTCGCGCCGCGCCCGCGGCACGGCCTCGCCCGCGCGCATGCAGGCCGCCATCGTCCTTTCGACCGCCGTGATGTTCCTGCGCATCATGGCCGTGGTCGCGGTCTTCAACCTGCCGCTCGCGCTCGCGCTGCTGCCCTCCGTCGCTGTCCTCTGCCTTCTCGGCCTTGCGATCAGCGCCTATCTGGCCTGGAGGGGCGACCCCTCGGCCGACGGGCAGCCGGAGAAAAAAGAGGAGCCGACCAATCCGCTCGAAATCTCGACCGCGATCGTCTTCGCCTCGCTTTTCATTGCGCTCTCGATTGCCGTCGCCTGGGCGCGCGCGCATTTCGGCGAAAGTGGCGTCTTCGCGCTCGGTGTGCTGTCGGGCTTCACCGATGTCGACCCCTTCGTGCTGTCCATGGCGCAAGGCACCGCGCATGCCACCCATCTCGACGTCGCCGCCGCCGCCATCCTTCTCGCCGCCGCCTCGAACAACATCCTGAAGGGAAGCTACACGCTCGCCTTCGCCGGGCGGCAGGTCGGCCTGAAGCCGGCGCTTGCGCTTTTCCTTCTGGCGGCGGGCGGCGTGCTCTCCGTCCTCTTCATGCTCGGACGCCTATGAACTATCGCCACGCCTACCACGCCGGCAACTTCGCCGATGTGATGAAACATGCGGCACTCGCGCTCGCCGTCGAATATCTGAAGCAGAAGGAAAAGCCCTTCTTCATTCTCGACACCCATGCGGGCACGGGCGCAACCGATCTTTCGGGCGAGGAAGCGCAGAAGACCGGCGAGTATCGCGACGGCATCGCCCGCGTGCTCGCGCAAGAAACGCCCCATCCTGCGCTCGCGCCCTATCTCGCCGCGCTGAAGACGCTCGGCTTCGACGGCGCGGCCGCCATGCGCTATCCGGGCTCGCCGCTCATCGCCCGCACGCTCGCCCGCCCCGGCGACCGCCTCGCCTTCTGCGAACTCCACCCGGAAGACGCCGCCGCCCTCTCCGCGCTCTTCCGCCGCGATCCGCAGGTGAAGGTCCATGAAATGGACGGCTACACGGCGCTGAAATCCATGCTGCCGCCGAAAGAGCGCCGCGGCCTCGTCCTCATCGACCCGCCCTTCGAAGCCCGCGACGAATTCGACCGCGTCTTCGACGGCCTCATGGAAGCGACGGCGCGCTGGGCGGGCGGCACATATCTCGTCTGGTATCCGGTGAAAGACCCGAGCGTGTCGGGCGCCTTCCTCGACCGGCTCGAACGCGACGGCCCGCCGAAAACCCTGATGGCCGAGCTTCATATCCGTGGCGCGGAAGACGCCGCACGCCTCTCGGGCGCGGGCCTCGTCATCGTCAACCCGCCCTGGACGCTCGAAGCCGCGCTGAAGGAGCTTTACGCCTGGCTCGCCGTCCTTCTCGCGCAAGGCCCCGGCGCGCGGGCCCGCGTCGAATGGCTGAAAGCCTGACTGTTCAAAATTGCACACTCACCCAATGCAATTTTCGGGTCTATAAAGACGCCCCGGCCGGACCGCAGGAACGAGTCCCCGGACATCGAGGGAACGAAACGTGGAACGGGGGCTTGGAGAAGCGGCGACGAACTGGACGCCCGAGCGCATCGCGGCCGAAGAGGCCTACCATGCCGAGGTCGAGAAGAACCTTCGCCGAAACTTCGCCGCCAATCTCGCTCACGGCCTGCTCGGCCAGACGGGCTTCCGCCTCGTCACCGCGCCGACTTTCGTTCCGGCCTATATCTATCTGCTGACGGGTTCTGAATTCGCCGTCGGCCTCGCGCTCGCCTCGCAATGGCTGGGCAATGCGCTTTCATCGACGCTCGGCGCCACGCTTGTCGAACACAGAAAGCGCGTTCTGCCGATGGGGCTTCTCATCGGCTGGGGCATGCGCGGCGGCGTGCTCGGCCTTTCGCTCAGCGCCTATTTCCTGCCGCCGCATTGGGCGCTCATTTTCGCCTGCGTCTTCCTGCTGATGTTCGGCCTCTTCAACGGCATCCAGTCGGTCATCTTCAACTATCTGATGGCCAAGGTGATCCCGCTGCGCCTGCGCGGCCGCCTCACCGGCTTCCGCAACTTCGCCGCCGGTCTTACCGCATCGGGCGTCGCCTATATCGGCGGCAAATATTTCGTCGAGGCCCATGCCTGGGGCAACGGCTATGCGACGACCTTCCTCGCCGCCTTCATCCTCACCTCCATCGGCCTCTCCATGCTGATGATGGTGCGTGAGCCGGAACCGCCGGAAGTGCGCGCGCGGACGAGCTTCGCGCTGCGCATGCGCGAAATTCCGGGCCTCCTGCGCGCCGACCGCGAACTCTCCTGGTTCTTCGTCGCCTCGGCCGCCGCCGCGCTCGGCACGCTCGCCGTGCCCTTCTATGTCATCTATGCGGGCCATGCGATCGGCCTGTCGGGCTCCCACCTCGGCATTCTCTCGACCGCCTTCCTGCTTTCGCAGACCGGCACAAACCTCATCTGGGGTTCGCTTGCCGACCGCGTCGGCAACCGTATCGTCTTCCTGCTCTCGATCGGCACCTGGGCGCTGTCGACCGTGCTGCTGCTCGACACGAGTTCGCTCTGGGCGCTCGCCGCCGTCTTCGCCGGACTGGGCGCGGGCCAGGGCGGCTTCCAGAACAGCACGCAGAACATGATCCTCGAATTCGGCACCCGCGAAGACCTGCCGATGCGGATCGCCATGATGAACACGGCGATCTCCTTCATGAATGCGCTGGGCCCGCTCCTCGGCGGCTTCATCGCGCATTCCTTCAACTTCACCGCCGTCTTCTGGATTTCGGCGCTGACGCTCGCAACCTCCTTCGCGATCGTGCTCGCCTTCGTCGAGGAACCCCGCGCGCGGAACATCTTCCGCTAGAACGCCGCCGCAAATAGCAGGCAAAGAAAAACCGGCGCCCTTTCGAGGCGCCGGTTCTGTCGTCGATTGTATTAGGCGGATCAGGCGGCGTTGAAGCCGAGCACGGCCTTCACTTCGAGGAATTCCTCGAAACCGAACTCGCCCCATTCGCGTCCGTTGCCCGACTGCTTGTAGCCGCCGAAGGGCGCGTTGAGGTCCGGGCCCGCGCCGTTGAGGTGCACATTGCCGGTGCGGAGTCGCGAGGCGACCTTGCGGGCATGGTCGATATTGCCCGACTGCACATAGCCGGAAAGTCCGTAGACCGTGTCGTTGGCGATGCGGATCGCGTCTTCTTCGTCCTTGTAGGGAAGGATCGAGAGGACCGGCCCGAAGATTTCCTCGCGCGCGATGGTCTTGTCATTGCTGACATTGGCAAAGACGGTCGGACGGACAAAGTAGCCCTTGTTGAGGCCGTCCGGACGACCGACGCCGCCGGCGACGAGCGTCGCGCCTTCGTCGATGCCCTTCTGGATGAGCGCCTGGATCTTGTTGTACTGCACGTCGGAAACGACCGGACCGATGGTCGTGCCTTCCGCCGTCGGATCGCCCGCCTTCACGGTCGCGATGGCGGCCTTGGCGATGGCGATGGCTTCGTCCTGGCGCTTGGCCGGCACGAGCATGCGCGTCGGCGCGTTGCAGGACTGGCCCGAATTCGACATCATGCCGACCACGCCGCCGGCAATCGCCTTGTTGAAGTCGGCATCGTCGAGAACGATGTTGGCCGACTTGCCGCCGAGTTCGAGCGCAACGCGCTTGACGGTGTCGGCGGCCGCCTTCCTAACGAGAACGGCCGCGCGCGTCGAGCCGGTGAAGGACACCATGTCGACATCGGGATGCGCCGAAAGCGGCGAACCCACGCCGACGCCGTCGCCGTTCACGAGGTTGAACACGCCGGCCGGCACGCCCGCCTCATGCAGCACTTCGGCAAAGAGGATCGCGTTGATCGGCGCGACTTCCGACGGCTTCAGCACCATGGTGCAACCGACGGCAAGCGCCGGCGCAACCTTGCAGGCGATCTGGTTGATCGGCCAGTTCCAGGGCGTGATGAAGGCGCAGACGCCGACCGGCTCGCGCACGATATGCGTATTGCCCTTGTCGTACTCGAACTCATAGGTCTTGAGGATTTCGAGATTGGTGTTGAAGTGCGCGATGCCCATCGCGGCCTGCGCCTGCATGGAGAGCTTCGTCGGCGCGCCCATTTCGGCGGTGATCGCCGCGGCGATTTCCGGATAGCGCTTCTGGTAGACGGCCATGATCGACTGGAGAAGCTCGATGCGCTCCTGGCGGGTCGTCGTCGAATATTTCGGGAAGGCGGCCTTGGCGGCGGCGACGGCCTTGTCGACGTCCTTCTTGCTGCCGAGGCTGATCTTGCCGATGGATTCTTCCGTCGCCGGATTGATGACGTCGAGCGTCTTGGGCTCCGCCGGGTCGACCCATTTGCCGTCGATGTAGAATTTCAGATAGTCGGTCATGCCAGTCCTCCGTGAGATTGCGTCCTCCCCCTTCGCCAAGCATCCGCCTGTGCCGACAAGGCCCGCGCACCGGAGCCGCCTCGTAATCTGCCGATTCGAGGCGAAGCGCCCTGCAAGGTACCTAGCCGAAAGGTTTGCCCGTTGATCGGGAGGAATTTTCTTTGGGGAGAACCTGACACATAGGCTTCGGTCCGGTCCAGCCCTAAACTCGGCCATAATTCCGCACATTGCAGCCGCGCCGTCCGAGGGAAACCACCTCGCGGCCCGCCGCCGGAAATCCCCCTTCCAGCCGTAAAATTGACGTGCTTTTAAAAAATTATGACAGTGATGCTGTTTTACTGGAACTTAGACTTTACCAAGGCCGGCCGACGACCTGTCTGGGAGTAGGAAGCGGATGTTTATCGACGGGCGCAAGGTTCCCGAAGGAACGGTCATCGAGACCGATATCGCGATCATAGGTGCGGGCGCGGCCGGCATCACGATCGCGCGCGCCCTCAAGGGTTCGGACGCCAGCGTCGCGCTCATCGAAAGCGGCGGCCTCGATTTCGAGCCCGACACCCAGGAGCTTTACAACGGCGAGAGCATCGGCGTGCCCTATACGCTCGACACGTCGCGCCTGCGCTATTTCGGCGGCTCCACCAATCACTGGGGCGGATGGTGCCGCCCCTTCGAACCCATCGACTTCGAACAGCGCGACTGGGTACCCTATTCCGGCTGGCCGATCACGCGCGCCGATCTCGATCCCTATTACATCCGCGCCAACGACGTCGCCCATGTCGGCCCCTTCGCCTATAACGACGCCGATGCCTGGTCGGACGGCGGCAAGAACAAGCCGCTCGACCTGCCCGGCGGCGAGGTGGTGACGCGCTTCTTCGAATACAGCCCCCCCTTGCGTTTCGGCGTCACCTACCGCGAGGAAATCGCCAAGGCGCCGAATGTGAAGACCTATCTCCATTCGAACGTGATGGAGATCGTGCCGACGGAAGACGCCTCGTCGGTCGAAAGCCTTCGTGTCGGAACACTGTCCGGCCGCCGCTTCGAAATCCGCCCGAAACTCGTCATCCTCGCCGCCGGCGGTATCGAAAATGCGCGCATGCTGCTCCTGTCGAACAGCGTCCAGAAGGAAGGCCTCGGCAACGGCCGCGGCCTTGTCGGGCGCTTCTTCATGGAGCATCCCCATATCGACCGGCCGGTCGAGATCCTGATGACCAAGCCCGATCTCGTCGCGCCCTATTACAAGACCTACACCAAGCTCAACGGCACCAATATCCGCGCCGTCTTCATGTTCTCCGACGACTATCTGCGCAAGAACCGCCGCCTCGGTACGGTCATGACCTGGTATCAGGTCAAGGAAATCCGCACCGACAAGGATGTCGAGGAAAAGGATCCCGATCCCGCCCGCGCGATGGAACCCGGCCTGCTCCAGCTCATTCACTCGACGACCGCGGATGCCGCCGACGGCCCGCTCCTCGGCATGCGCTACGGTTCGGGCTGCGCCACCGAGCAATCGCCCAATCCCGACAGCCGCGTCACCCTGTCGTCGGCCAAGGACGCGCTCGGCCTCAACCAGACGAAGCTCGACTGGCGCCTTTCCTCCGCCGACCGCGCCAATCTGCGCCTCAACATGGAGGCGCTCGCCCGCGCCTTCGGCGCCTGGGGCAACGGCAGCGTCCGCATCCTCTTCCAGGACCGCGACAAGTGGGACGAGGCCGAAGGCTGGGGCAACCACCACATGGGTACGACGCGCATGGCGGCCGACCCGCGCAAGGGCGTGGTCGACGCCAATTGCAAGGTCCACGGCATATCGAACCTCTATGTGGCCGGAAGCTCTGTCTTCACCACGTCGACGACCGTCAATCCGACGCTCACCATCGTCGCGCTGGCGCTGCGCCTCGCCGACCATGTGCAGCAGCATTTCGTGAAGGGAGTCTGAGCATGGCCCTTCCGCGCTCGATCTCACGCCGCCATATGCTGATCCTCGGCGGCGTCGCCGCGGCCGCAGCCGCGCTGCCAGGCTCGCTCGCCTTCATCGAACATGAAAGCGGCACCGTCGCCGATGACCTGATTTCCATGCTGTCCGACCCGCAAGGCGCCGCCGAAATCGGCCAGCGCTGGGTCGAAGCCGCCGGCCGCGAACCCAACACACAGGCCCTCGCCCACAAGATCGCAAAGCGCCTGCGCGCCCATGGCTGGCACCCGGGCGCCGCGCCGGAGGAAATGCGGGCCGCGCTCGCCGCCCGCATCCGCCACGATTTCGAGCATGGCGACATGGTCGATGTGTCGGGATGGCAGATCTCGCGCACCAGCGCCGAGCTTTGCGCCCTCGCCGCCGCCAACCGCGCTTCGCTTCCCGCCTGATCGGCGCGGTTCACGGGCAGGGCGTGCCCTTGCCGAGCGTTACGCCGCCGAGCCGCGCCTCGATGGTGAAAGCGCGATCCTGCGTCCAGGGCCCCGGACGATCCGGACGCCAGTCGATGGGATTGGGCAGCACCGCGGCGAGCAGTGCCGCCTGATGAGGCGACAGCCGCGCCGCGCCGATGCCGAAATATCGTTGCGACGCCGCCTCCGCGCCATAGATGCCCGGACCCCACTCGATCTCGTTCAGATAGAGCTCCAGAATGCGGCGCTTCGGCAGCAGCGCTTCGAGCCATACCGTCAGATAGGCTTCGAGCCCCTTGCGGATGAAGGTCCGGCTCGGCCAGAGAAAGAGATTCTTCGATGTCTGCATGCTGATCGTGCTCGCCCCGAGCACGCGGCGATGCTTCTTCTGAAGCCTCTCGATCGCATTGTCGACGGCGTCCCAGTCGAAGCCGTGATGCGTGCAGAACTTCGCATCCTCCGACGCAATGACCGCACGCTGGAGGTAGGGCGATATCTCGTCGAGCGGAACCCATTGCTTGTCGATGCCGCGCCCTTCCACTGCGCGGATGAGCATCAGCGGCGTCGCCGGCGGCGGTACGACCCGATAGAGAAGAATGAGAAGCGCCGGCGCGACGAATGCGATCAGCACCAGATTTCCCAGCCAGCGATAGAGACCCTTGCGGCGGATACGCGGCCGTCCGCGCCATGGCGGCCGGAATCCGCCTCGCTCCGCAGCACCTGTCCGCTTACGCCCCGAATCCCGCGATGTTCTTCTTGTCGGTTTCACAGGCGCGATCATCCGCGAGCAGAGGCTCACGCACAAGCCCACCGCTCGCCCGATTTTCGCCCCGTTTTCGCCCCGTTGCGACGCGAGTCTTTATGTCTGAGCTCGGGCAGCGCCGCATCGGCGCTTTGCCCGCCGGATCATGAAGCCACAGCGAATGGAGTTTGTTATGAGGAAAGCAGCGGCGATTCTGACGGTGGCGGCACTGCTCGGCACCAGCGCCTGTTCCAATCTCGACAACACGACGCAAGGCGCGCTGTCGGGCGCGGCCATCGGCGGCGCGGTCGGCATTGCGGCGACCGCGATTGCGGGCACGAGCCTCGTCACCGGCGCCATTGTCGGCGGCGCGGTCGGCGCGGCGGCAGGCGCCTATACGAACTGCCAGAAAGACGGCAAGTGCAACTGACGCCATCTTTCTGAAGCGAAGCCGTCGATCTGAAATGAAGAAGGCCCGCCTGATGCGCGGGCCTTCCTGTTTTGCGGTCGCTTCGGCGAGGCCGGTCAGAAATTGATCGACGTGCGAACGCCGACGACCCAGGCATTGCCGACCGTGCCGGTCGCGCTTGCGTTCTGAACATTCCCGCCGGGATGAACGATGTACTGCACGTCCGGCTGCACGTTCCACCATGGCGCGATTTCGGCGAGATAGTTCACTTCGAGGATGGTTTCCTGGTCGCGGATCGGAAAGCTCGGATCGGCATTGACGATCCGTGTATCCTCGTCGGCCTTCGCCGCATCGCTGCTGATCTTCGTATGGGCGACGCCGAAGGTCAGCACATCCTTGTCGCGTCCCGGAACGAGGCCGGTAATGCCGACGCCGCCGTCGACGTAGAAAGAAACGAGGTTGCGGTTGTCGGGTGCGCCGCCTGCGCGGAGAAACAGATTGACGCTCTGCGCACCTGCGCCGTTCTTCCAGACGGTTTGATCGGCGACGGCATAAATACCGTGATTGCCGCGATGCTCGAGCGGATCGACGGCGAGTGCAAGCGGCACGACCGCGCCGAGACCGTCAAGTCCGTAACGCTGGTCGGCGAAGGCTCCGTTCTCGATGAAGCCGCCGATCTTGTAGACGCCCGGAAGCCCGGAGGCGTTTTCACCCTGATTGATCGAATACTGCAACTCGCCCATCCACAACGTGCCGCCGCTCATGCTGAACTTCGTGCCGTGCGGGTCGCAGATCTGCGCTTCGTCGGTGCAGTCCCGGCCGCCGGGATTTCCGCTGAAGGCGGCGGCGAGAATGGCGAGGTTCGAGGCAGGCTTCACCTCGATGCGAATGCCGGGCGTCGCCACCGGATAGGCGGGCCCGCCTTGCGTCAGGTTGGCCGCGACGACGGGCGCCCAGCCGAAAGTTCCGTTGATGAGGTTGCCAGCCGTCGCGCTGCCGAGAAATTCGTCGTCGGCGGCGAGCTGTCCGGCGCGGATCGACAGGGCGTCGTCGAACAGGTTCTGCTGAATCCATGCCGTAAAGAGCCGCGTCGAATGGCGCGCCTCGATATTGCTCGGATCGCCGATGCTGCCCGTATAGTCGGCCGCCGGCATGCCGTTGAGGTGGTGGATCTGGAACGCGCTCGCATGCGCAGTCGCGCCCGACCAGTTGGCGAGTTTGGCGAGATCGAAATCGAGCGAGAGCGTCGCCCGCCCTTCATAGATCCAGCCCTGCTTCATGCCGCCGGACACGGTGCCAAGCGTCTCGGCCGTGTAGTTGAAGCCCACATCGAACCCGCTGGCCGACCATTGCGACCGCAGCCCGCCGAAATCGCCGAGCAGCGTGTCCCGGCTCCAAAGCCCCTGATCGTCGGCCATCGCCGCCTGCGCGCCGGTAAAGACCGCCACGGCCGCCAGCAACGACGCCCCTGCAAGCCGCCCGGCTGCCCCATTCGCCTTCATATCGTTCCCCTCGATCAAAATTCAGGTTTCGCATTTTCAATATTAAATCTGATAATTAATTGCAAGTGTTATATTGTAACATAGACCTCGCAAAATTCAACCGCCTCATCCCCTGTGCGCCGTCGTCGGACGCCCCATATCAGCCGGGTTTGTCGCGGAACCGACACATTCGACCGCTACACGGGGAGCGCCGATCTGTGCGACGGAAACGCGCGGCCTCACCGTTGGGAAAGGAGGCGGCGCCTGTCGGCCTCGCAGGAAACCATGACCATTTTTCAGAAACTCGACATGCGCAAGGCTTCTCCTCGCACTCTTCTTGTATTGGCGGGACTGGTCCTTGTTGCCGTCTTCGCCCTTCGCAGCTTTCTTGAGCCCGCAGGCGCGCAAAACCCGGCCGCCCATGCCGACATTCCGCCGGTCACCGTGGCCACGGCGGAAGCGCGCGACATGCCTGTCCTCGTTCAGGCGATCGGCACTGTTATGGCGAATGCCACCGTGCAGGTGAAATCGCGCATCGACGGGCAGATCGTCGCGGCGAATTTCCGCGAGGGGCAGCTCGTCCGCAAAGGCGACCTCCTCTTCCAGATCGACCGCGCGCCCTACGAAGCCGCCTTGCGCGCCGCCGAGGGCAATCTCCAGCGCGATCAGGCGCAGCTCGCCAATGCGCGCCTCGACCTCGCCCGCGCCAATGCGCTGGTGAAAAAGGGCTACGTCTCCGTGCAGACGCGCGACGCCGCCATGGCCCAGTCGAAAGGTCTGATCGGCACGGTCGCCGCGGATCAGGCCGCCGTCGATCAAGCAAAACTCCAGCTCGACTACACCGAAATCCGCTCGCCCATCGACGGCAAGACCGGCGCGATCCTCGTCGACGTCGGCAACCTCATCAAGGCGAACGACACCGGCGCCCTCGTCACCATCACCCAGATCCAGCCGGTGAAGATTTCCTTCGCCCTTGCCCAGCAGAACCTGCCGATGCTTCAGGCGCGCGCCAGAGAGAACGCGCTCTTCGTCGCGCTCAAGGCGCATGGCGACGACGGGGCCGAAGTGACCGCGCCCGTCGACTTTATCGGCAACATCGTCAACCCGACCGCCGGCACGATCGAACTCCGCGCCACCTATGACAATCCGGACGCCCGCCTCGTGCCCGGCGAATTCGTCGACGTGCGCGTTCAGCTCGACAATCTGAAGAACGTCGTCACCGTTCCGCGCGACGCCGTGAACACCGGTCAGAACGGGCTCTATGTCTATGTCGTGACGCCTGAGAAGAAGGCCGAGATGCGCGCCGTCACGCTGCTCTATCAAAGCGACACGCTCGCCGCCGTCAACGGCGAGGTGAAGGCCGGCGATCAGATCGTCACCGACGGGCAATTGCGCGTGTCTCCCGGAAAGCCCGTCAATGTGGTGACGCGCGCGCCCGTCACGTCGTGAGCGGACCCGCATGAACATTTCCGAGCCCTTTATCAGAAGGCCGGTCATGACGACGCTCGTCATGGCGGCCTTCGTGTTGTTCGGCCTCTTCGGTTACACGACCCTTTCGGTGAGCGAGCTTCCCAAGGTCGACTTCCCGACGATCTCGGTCTCCGCCTCGCTTCCGGGCGCCTCGCCTGAAACCATGGCCTCCGCCGTCGCGACGCCGCTCGAAAGCCAGTTCTCGACCATTGCCGGCGTCACCCAGATGACGTCGACCTCAAGCCTCGGCTCGACCCGCGTCACCCTGCAATTCGCGCTCGACCGCGACATCGACGGCGCCGCGCAGGACGTGCAGTCGGCCATCGCCGCCGCCGCCAACCAGTTGCCCGAGGGCATGCCGAGCCCGCCCACGATGAAGAAGGTGAACCCGGCCGACGCACCGATCATCTATCTCTATCTCAGTTCGCCGAGCCTGCCGCTTTCCGAAGTCGACCGCTACGCCGAGACGCTTCTCGCGCGCCGCATCTCGACCATCGACGGCGTCGCGCAGGTCAATGTCTACGGCTCGCAGAAATTCGCCATCCGCCTCCAGATGAACCCCGACGCGCTGGCGGCGCGCGGCATCGGCATCGACGAGGTGGCGGCCGCCGCCCAATCCGCCAACGTCAACAACCCGACCGGCTCGCTGAACGGTCCGACGCGCGCCACCGTCATCCGCGCGCAAGGCCAGTTGACGACGGCCGAGGACTTTGCCCGCCAGATCGTCACCTGGCGCGACGGCGCGCCCGTCCGCTTCGGCGATGTCGGCACCATCGTCAACAGCGTCGAGAACGATCAGGCCGCAAGCTGGCTCAACGACACGCGCGCCATCGTGCTCGCCGTCCAGCGCCAGCCGGGCGCGAATACGATCCAGGTCGTCGATGCGATCAAGAAAGTGCTGCCGGGCTTCGAGGAGCAGCTTCCCGCCTCCGTGTCGCTCAACGTGCTCTACGACCGCAGCCAGACGATCCGCGCCTCGGTGGACGACGTGCAGTTCACGCTCATCCTCGCCGCCGCCCTCGTCATCATGGTGATCTTCCTCTTCCTGCGCACGGTGTCGGCGACCTTCATTCCTTCGCTGGCGCTTCCCATCGCCGTCGTCGGCACCTTCGCCGGCATGGCCTTCATGGGCTACAGCCTCGACAATCTCTCTTTGATGGCGCTCACGCTTTCCGTCGGCTTCGTCGTCGACGACGCGATCGTGATGCTCGAAAACATCATGCGCCACATCGAAAAGGGCGAACGCCCCTACGAGGCGGCGCTGAAGGGCTCGAAGGAAATCGCCTTCACCATTCTCTCGATGACGGTCTCGCTCGCCGCCGTCTTCATTCCGGTGCTCTTCATGGGCGGCATCGTCGGCCGCCTGTTGCACGAATTCGCTGTCACCATCGTGCTCGCAATCGTCGTCTCGGGCATCGTCTCCGTCACGCTGACGCCGATGCTGTGCAGCCGCATCATCCGCGCGAAGCCCGGCCACGGCGCCGAGGAACATCAGCTCGCCATCCTGCGCTGGAGCGAACGGAGCTTCAACGCGCTCGAAGCCGCCTATGAGCGCACGCTGCGCCGGGCGATGGAGCATGGCAGGATCGTCTTCGCGGTCTTCCTGGCAAGCCTCGTCGCCACCGTCTTCCTCTTCGAGATCATGCCCAAGGACTTCCTGCCGAGCGGCGACACGGGCCAAATCATCGCCATGACGGAAGGCCCGGACGGCATTTCCTTCGACGACATGGCGCGCCACCAGAACGAAGCCGCCCGCATCATCATGCAGGACCCCAACGTCGCCTTCGTCATGTCGGCGGTCGGCGCCGGCGGGTCGCGCGCGACCTTGAGCAACGGCACGATCTTCATGAGCCTGAAGCCGCGTTCGGAACGCGCGCTCTCCGCCGACCAGATCATTCAGGAATTGCGGCCGAAGCTCGCGGGCATTCCCGGCTTCAAGGTCTATCTCCAGAACCCGCCCTCGATCCGCGTCGGCGGCCAGCTTTCCAAGGCGTCCTACCAGTACACGCTACAGGACATCGACCCGCAGATCCTCCAGGACAGCGCGACGAAACTTCAGGCCGCGCTTGCCACCGCGCCCGGCTTTCAGGACGTGACGAGCGATCTCGACCTGTCCGCCCCCACGCTCGACGTCAAGATCGACCGCGACCGCGCCGCGACGCTCGGCATCACGCCGCAGCAGATCCAGAGCGCGCTCGGCTCGGCCTTCGGCGGCATCCAGATTTCGACCATCTACGGCGCGGCCGATCAGTACGAAGTGATCCTCGAACTGCAAAAGAAATATCAGCAGGATGAAAGCGCGCTCCAGCGCCTCTATCTGCGCTCATCGACCGGCAACCTCGTGCCGCTGACCGCCGTGACGCGCATCAGCCACATCGCGACCGCCCAGACCCAGAACCATCTGGGCCAGCTTCCTGCCGTGACGATCTCGTTCAACCTCGCGCCCGGCGTCGCGCTGAGCGACGCCGTCTCGACCATCGCCAAAGTCCAGAAGCAGATCCACCTGCCCGACACGGTGACGACGAGCTTCCAGGGCACGGCCCAGGCGTTCCAGAGCTCGACCGCCGGCCTCGGCCTGCTGCTCGGCCTCGCCATCCTCGTCGTCTATATCGTGCTCGGCATCCTCTATGAGAGCTTCATCCATCCGCTGACGATCCTGTCGGGCCTGCCGTCGGCCGCCGTCGGCGCGCTGCTGACGCTCTACATCTTCAGCCTACCGCTGACGCTCTACGCCTTTGTCGGCATGATCATGCTGATCGGCATCGTCAAGAAGAACGCCATCATGATGATCGACTTCGCGCTGGAACGCGAAAGGACCGAAGGCATGGCGCCCGAGGAAGCGATCTTCCGCGCCGCCATCATCCGCTTCCGCCCGATCATGATGACGACCATGGCCGCCCTCATGGGCACGCTCCCGATCGCCATCGGCATGGGCGAAGGCGGCGAAGTGCGCCAGCCCCTCGGCCTCGCCGTGGTCGGCGGCCTCATCCTCTCCCAGCTCCTGACGCTCTACATCACGCCGGTGCTTTACGTTTACCTCGACCGCCTCGGCACGAGGGTCGGCGGTGAAAAGCGCCCGGTCGATCTCGACCTGCCCATGGCCGCGGGCGAGTAGCCCGGAACGCCCGCCCACGCGCGCCTCGAGAGAGCGCGTGACAGCCCCCGGCCCGCCAATTAGAGTTCCGGCGGGCGACAAGGGGGGAGACCGATGGCAAGCACCGAAGGTGATTCAAAAGGCGTGGGCCGCGCGAAACGGCGCTGGCTGATCCCGCTCATTTTCATTCCCTTCGTCGCGACGCTCTGGGTGCCCTTCTACGACACCATCGAGCCCGCGCTCGCGGGCGTTCCCTTCTTCTACTGGTATCAGCTCATGTGGATCGCGATCAGCGCCCTGCTGACAGTCATCGTCTACTTCGCCACCGAATAGAGCCGCCGACATGAACTGGACCGCACTGACCGTTTTCTCCGCCCTCTTTGCCTTCGTCACCGTACTCGGCTTCGTCGCCGCGCGCTGGCGCCGGGGCGACCTCACCCAGATCAACGAATGGGGCCTTGCCGGACGCCGCTTCGGCACCGTCGTCACCTGGTTCCTGCTCGGCGGCGACCTCTACACCGCCTATACCTTCATCGCCGTCCCCGCGCTCGTCTTCAGCGCGGGCGCTATGGGCTTCTTCGCGGTCCCCTATACGATCCTCGTCTATCCGATGGTCTTCGTGATCTTCCCGCGCCTCTGGACCGTCGCCCGCAAGCACGGCTTCGTCACGGCGGCGGATTTCGTCAAGGGCCGCTATGGCCATCAGGGCCTGGCGCTTGCCGTCGCGATCACCGGCATCGTCGCCACCATGCCTTACATCGCCCTCCAGCTCGTCGGCATGGAAGTCGTCATCGGCGCGATGGGCGTCGAGACCCATGGCATCTACGGCCACCTGCCGCTGATCGTCGCCTTCGTGATCCTCGCCGCCTTCACCTATACGAGCGGATTGCGCGCGCCCGCCATGATCGCGGTGGTGAAAGACCTGCTGATCTACATCACCGTCGCCGCCGCCGTGATCATCATCCCGGCAAAGCTCGGCGGCTATGGCGCAATCTTCGCCGCCGTCCCGCCCGAAAAGCTGATGCTGGCGACGCCGCCGGCGGGAAGCCTCGGCGCGTGGAGCGCCTACGCGACGCTGGCGCTCGGCTCCGCGCTCGCGCTCTTCCTCTATCCCCATTCGATGACGGGCGTGCTGAGCTCGAGCTCGGGCCACGTCATCCGCCGCAACGCCGCGCTGCTGCCCGCCTATTCCTTCGTCCTCGGCATCATCGCGCTGCTCGGCTATATGGCCTATGCGTCGGGCGTCGCGTCGAAGCCCGAATTCGCCGAAGGCTTCGCGCGCTATGGCGCGAATTTCGCCGTGCCGGCTCTCTTCCTCGACCAGTTCCCGTCCTGGTTCGCGGGCGTCGCCTTCGCCGCCATCGGCATCGGCGCGCTGGTGCCCGCCGCCATCATGTCGATCGCGGTCGCCAACCTCTTCACGCGCAATATCTACAAGGTGCACATCCGCCCGAACTGCACGCCGGAAGCGGAATCGCAAATGGCGAAGCTTGTCTCGCTGATCGCCAAGGTGGGTGCGCTCTTCTTCGTGCTGGCGCTGCCGCAGAGCCTCGCGATCCAGCTTCAGCTTCTCGGCGGCATCTGGATCATCCAGACGCTGCCCGCCGTCTTCGTCGGCCTCTACACCCGCTGGCTCGACCCGCGCGCCCTCTTGATCGGCTGGGCGGCCGGCATCGGCACCGGCACATGGATGGCCTGGACGCTCGGCTTCAAGTCATCGGTCTATCCGCTGAAACTTTTCGGCCTCACCATCCCGGCCTATGCGGCGCTCTCGACCGTGATCCTGAATCTCGCCGTCGCCATCGTGCTGACTTTCGTCTTCAAGCTCGTGTCGCAGGCAAGCCATGCCGACGTGACGGCGCGGGAAGACTACGCCTGAGCGAGACCGAAGGCGCGCTCGACAGGCCCGAAGGAACCGGCGACGAGAATACCCGCCTCCTCGGCCGACGCCTCGGGCGCCAGCGCCCGGTCGATGCGCGCGACGCGCAGTCCGGCGCTTTTCGCGGCCTCGACCTCGCCCGCATGATCCGACAGGAAAAGCATCTCGCCCGGCGCGAAGCCGGTCGCCTTTGCAATGGCTTCATATGAAGCGGCCTCGACCTTCGCGCCGACGCGCGTATCGAAAAAGCCGCTGAACAAAGGCGCGAGATCGCCCTTGTCGGAATGGCCGAAGATGAGCTTCTGCGCCTCTTCCGAGCCCGACGAATAGACGAAGAGCTTGAGCCCCAGCGCGTGCCAGCGCGCAAGAGAGGCCGCCGCATCGGCATAGACCTGCCCCTTGAGCACGCCGTCCTCGTAACCCTTGCGCCAGATGAAGCCCTGCAAGGTCTTCAAGGGCCCGGCCTTGCGGTCCTCGTCGATCCAGCCGATGAGAAGCGCGATCGTGCCGTCGAGATCGAGATCTCTTTTGCCAGCCAGCTCGCGCGCTTCGCGGAGCACGGCGGCGATGCGCGGCTCGCCCGCATGACGCTTGCAGAACTCGGCGAGCCTCGCCCGCGCATAGGGGAACAGCGCCTCATGCACGAAGGCGATGGGCGTCGTCGTGCCTTCGATGTCGGTCAGGATCGCGCGAATATGCATCGGCTCAGTCGCCGAAGGCCGGAAAGCGCGTCGCAATGCCGTCGCCGGTGAAATGGCCGACCCAGCCATCCTTCGAGGTGAAGATGCGGATCGCGCAGAAATGCGGCGCGGCGCCGGTATCGAACCAATGCGTAATGCCGGCGGGAACGCTCAGAAGATCGTTGCGCTCGCAGACGACGCGGAAGACGCGGCCGCCCTTGCGCAGATAGAAGGCGCCCGCGCCCTCGACGAAGAAACGCACCTCGTCTTCGTCATGCGTGTGCTCGGCGAAGAATTTCTGCCGCATGGCGACGCGGTCGGGATTGTCGGGCTTCACGCGCACGACATCGACCGTCTTGTAGCCGCCCTCGCGCATCAGCCTCTTCACCTGAGCGTCATAGGCGGCAAGCACCTCATCCTGCCCGGCATCGTCGGGCAGCACCGCCGAAGCCTCCCAGCGCTCGAAGACGACGCCTATCCCGGCAAGCGCGTTTGCGATCTCGCCCGCATTGCGCGTATCGAGCAGCACCGCCTTCGGATCGGTATCGGGATAAACGGTCAGCTGCGTCATCGCGCCTGCTCCTCGTGAAGCTCTGCGGTCAAAAGAAAATCGAAAGCATCCATGTGGCGGATCGCGTCCTTCGCGCCCGCGCCCCACACATATAGGCCATGACCGGCGATAAGATAACCGTGAACCGGCGCGGAATTTTTCAGCCTTTCCTCGACCAGCGCGGCCAGCCGCTCGGTGTCCTGATCGTTCGGAACGATGGGGACTTCGATGGCCGTCTCATGCGTGGTGACGCCCGGAAACGCCTTCAAAAGCTCCCAGCCCGCAATGCGCAGAACACCTTGCGCCTCGTGCCGACGCGACAGCACGGTCGAGGCGACGGTGTGGATATGGGCGACGGCGCCGACGGAGGCGTCCGCCGCGTAGCGCGCGTGGTGGAGCGGCGCCTCGGCCGAGGCGCGCGGGTGTTTCGGCCCGGCGATTTCCGCCTCGATAACGTCGGCTGCCGTCAGCCGCGCCTTGTCCGCACCCGTCGCCGTCAGCGCGGCGAAACGCTGATCGACGCGCACCGAGAAATTGCCGCTCGTCGCGGGCACCCAATGGCGCTCTCCCGCGAAATGCGCCATCGCAATGACGCCTGCTGCGGCGTCGGCGAAAGCAAGCGGCTTTGGAAGTGGTTGCGTCATCGGCGTCTCGATTCCTGCGGCTCCGGAACCGCGTTATATGCAGAACAGGCCCGTGTGAGCGAGCGTGAATTGAAGGCGGCCAGCTTCATCCCGATACGAGACCGCAGTAAAAAATGCCCGTTTTATATAGCATATTTTCTCTATGCTACGACGACAGCACATTTGACTCGCATCCCGCCGCCCCCCTCAAATGGAAAATCGATTTTCAAGGGGGGACTGATTGATGGCGCAAAATGAAGCACCCGCGTCCGGCGTCAAGGCGCGACTGGCCGGCAAGGTGGCGTTGATTTCCGGCGGGGCCGGCGGCTGCGGCGAAGCGGCCTCGCGGCTCTTCGCCGAGGAGGGCGCAAAGGTCGTCATTGTCGATCGGCAAGGCGCCGCCGCCCGCGATGTCGCGGACAGCATCAACAAGTCGGGCGGCACGGCGCTCGGCGTCGAGGCGGATGTCTCCGACAAGAAGGCGGTCGACGCCGCCGTCGCCCGCGCACTTGCCGCCTATGGCACCATCGACGTGCTCTTCAACCACGCCGGCACCATCATCGTGAAACCCTTCCTCGAAACGACCGAGGATGAATGGGACTGGCTGATGGCCGTCAACGTCAAAAGCATGTTCCTGATGTGCAAGGCCGTGCTGCCGTCGATGCTGAAGGCGGGCAAGGGCTCGATCATCAACACCTCCTCGATCTCGGCGGTCACCGCGACGCCGCTCGAGGTCCTCTATTGCACCACCAAGGGCGCCGTTCACCAGCTCTCCCGCGCGCTCGCCGTCGAATATCGCGACCAGGGCATCCGTGTGAACGCCGTCTGTCCCGGCTTCATCCGCACTGCACACGGCATGCGCGAAGTGACGGAACTCTCCGCCCAGGGCATCGACGCCTCCGAAGCGGCGATGAAGGCGATGCAGGGCCGCATGTGCGAGCCCATCGAGGTCGCCCAGGCCGCGCTTTTTCTGGCCAGCGACGAATCGAGCTTCGTGAATGGCAGCCACATCTTCGTGGACAATACTTTCACGGCGATCTGACGGACCTGACAGCGAGTGGCGGATTGCCGCCGAATTCGCCCGGCCCGCTACACGCAGGCCGGGCATTCTCGTTGCCGAATATCCCGTTATAGTTGTGTTAATATTTTCATGTGTCACTATGGTTGTATGACCCAACGATTCGAAATGCTCGACAGAGCCGCCTCCGCCCCGGCCGCAAAGCCGGACATGGCCCACACAAGCAACGCCGGCGACCGCCCCCCCGCCTGGGGGGCACGCAACGGGGGGCCGCGACCCGCCGTTCAGCCTTCGCCGGCGCAGAATGCCCCCGGCGGGACCAGCCCGGCCGCCGAAGACGCCGCGCTGATCCGCCATTGGGCGAAACTGCTGCTCGATACCTATTCGGCCCGCACGAATTTCTTCCCCGGCGGCCTTTTCGCCGATCCGGCCTGGGACATGTTGCTCGACCTGACCCATGCCCGTCTCGCCGGCAAGCGCGTCTCGGTTTCAAGCCTCTGCATCGCGGCGGGCGTGCCGGCGACGACGGCGCTCCGCCGCATCGGCGATCTGGTGACTTCCGGCCTCGCAACACGCGTGAAGGACGAGAATGACGGAAGGCGCGTCTTCGTCGAACTGACGGAAGACGGCTTTGCCCGCATGGGCGGCTATCTCGCCCGCGTCCATGCCGCGATGAACACGCCGCCCGGCGAGCCGCGCCGGAAAATCTGAGCCGGAACGGATTAGTCCGCGACGACGAGCGGCTGATATTCCGGGTGCTTCTTGATGTAGGCGGCGATGAAGGGGCATTGCGGCACAACCTTCAGCCCCTCGGCCCGCACCGCATCGAGCGCGCCCTTGGCCAGCCGCGAGCCGACACCCTTACCGCCCAGCGCCTCGGGCACGATCGTATGCGTGAAGGTGATCACGCCCGGCTTGCGCACATATTCCGCATAGGCCGTGATGCCTTCGACGGTGAGCTCAAAACGCTTCTTTTCCGGATTGTCGTGCACGTCGTCGGCCATTCCGCATACCTCCATTTTAATCCAAGATCATCCAGCCTGTAATCCGTAATTATTCCGACCCCTGCATATTACAAGTATCTCGCGCGCCTCTTGGCAATTCGCGTCGAATTGATCAAACTTCACTCGGTTGAAAATTCTGGGGCTCGGGGGGGCCATTCCATATGTCAAATCACGTCAGAATTCTACTCACCGCCGCGGCGATTATGCTGCTCGGCGGTTGCGCGACTTCGCGCAGCGTCGTTTCGGTCAACGCACCGGCGGCTTATTCAGCAGCCACCTCGACCAGCGGTGTCGCGGTCAAAATCGCTAAAGTCGAGGACGCTCGAGAGTTCGAGTCAAAACCCAAAGAACCCTTCATCCCGTCGCTGTCGGACGGCGACATCAAAAACTCTGCGACGACCTCGCGCGCCATTGCAAGAAAAAGAAACGGCTACGGTCAGGCCTTGGGCGATGTCTTGCTACCCGAAGGACAATCCGTCGCCTCTATCATGGGCGATGCTACCGCAGCGGCCTTTCGGGAAGCGGGCTATCGCGTCCTGACGCCGAACGATCCAGGTTACGCACAGGCGGCTGCCGTCGATGTAAAAATCAAACAATATTGGTCCTGGTTTCGACCCGGCTTTTGGTCGGTAACCCTCACCTGCATCGCCGAAGTCGAGGTGAAAGCACCGATCGCCGGCCTGGAGACAGGTATCACAGCCAACGCCCGGACCGAGGATCACATGCAAGTCGTTGTAGAAAGCGACTGGCAAAAAATCGCCGGCAAGGGGTTGGGAGACCTGACCGCCGACCTGACCAGGAAGCTTCCCCGTCAAACGGCGTCACAATAACGAACTCTCGTGGCGAAGCTTCAACGCTTCGCCACGAGAAGATCTGCACCCGCATTCCGCACATCCGTGCAGCCCGTCAGCGTCATGGCGACCTCGAGCTCGGCCCGCATCGTCGCCAGCATGGCGCTGACGCCAGCCTCGCCGCCGCCGCCCAGCGCATAGGCCCAGGCGCGGCCGATCAGCACCGCCTTGGCGCCGAGCGCCAGCCCCTTCAGAACGTCGAGGCCCGAACGCACGCCGCTATCCAGCAGCACGTCGAGCTTGTCGCCGACCGCATCCATGATGGGCGGCAAGGCATCGACCGTCGCGGGCACACCGTCGAGCTGCCGTCCGCCATGATTGGAAACGACGATGCCGTCGGCGCCTACCTCGACCGCGCGCCGCGCATCCTCCGCATCGAGAATGCCCTTGATGACGATGGGGCCGTCCCAATGCTCGCGCACCCAGGCGAAATCGTTCCAGCTCACGCTCGGATCGAAATTCTTGCCGATCCAGGCCGCGAAATCGCTGGTGCCCCGCGCATTCGGCATGGCCTTGGCGATATTGCCGAATGTATGAGGCCGACCGCGCAGGCCGACATTCCAAACCCAATGCGGATGGCAGGCCGTGTCGAAACCGATCCGCAGCATGTCGGCAAGGGAGCGCTGCCCGGAAAGGCCCGACCGCACGTCGCGGTAGCGTGCGCCCGGCACCGGCAGATCGACGGTGAAGACGAGAACCGGCGCCTTCGCGGCCCTTGCCTGCGCCAGAATATCCGCCATGAAAACCCTGTCGCGGATCATATAGAGCTGGAACCAGATCGGTGTCCGGACATTCGCCTGCAATTCCTCGATGGCGCAGATGCTGACCGTGGAAAGGCAGAAGGGAAGCCCCGCCTTCTCCGCCGCTCTCGCCGCCTGCACTTCACCGCGCCGCGCATAGAGCCCGGCCATGCCTATGGGCGAAAGAATGATGGGCATGGCGAGCTTCTGGCCGAATAGCTCCGTGGAGAGCTGAAGTTTGGAGACGTCGCGCAGCACGCGCTGGCGAAGCGACACCGCTTCCATTGCCGAAACGTTGCGCCTGAGCGTCGTCTCCGCATAGGAGCCGCCGTCGATATAGTCGAACATCATGCGCGGCAGCCGCTTCTGCGCCCGCGCCCTCCAGTCCGCCACCGATGCCGGTCGTGTCATGCCTGCCCCCCTGAAACCTCGTTTCTTGATCGAATTATAGGCAGTGTTCCGCCTTGCGCGATACCGCCCGGCTGGCGCCGTCCGAACTCCTCGGCCGGTTTTATGCCGTTTTTATTGAGGCCGATCAAAGCCCGTCTCGAATTTTTATGGCCGGATGATGATCCTCTGCCCCGCCCAGGAAGGCCCGGCCGAGCCGGTTCGGCCGCTGCAACCCACAAGGCAGACCATGCTCGACATCACCATGCTCGCCATCGCATTCGCCTCATTCGCGGCGCTCCTTGCCTATCTGCACCTCTGCGAACGGCTGTGAGGACATCATGAATTTCGATCTCATTCTGGGCGGCGCAACCGCCCTCTTCATCCTGGGCTACCTGCTCGTGGTCCTCGCCCGACCCGAAAAATTCTGAGGCACGCGCCATGACAGCCAACGGCTTATTCCAGATCGCGCTTTTCAGCGCCGTCATCATTCTCGTCACGCGGCCTCTCGGGGGCTACATGACGCGCGTGTTTCAGGGCGAAAAAGTCTTCCTGACACCGCTCTTCCACCCCATCGAAGTGATTTTCTATCGCCTCGCCGGCGTCGACGAGAAGAGCGACCAGAGCTGGCTTCGCTATGGCGGCTCGATGCTCCTCTTCAGCGTCGCGGGTTTCGTTCTCCTCTACGCCCTGCTGCGCCTTCAGGCCTTTCTGCCGTTCAATCCGCAGGGCTTCGGCGCCATGGAGCCGATGCTCGCCTTCAACACCGCCATCTCCTTCGTCACCAATACCAACTGGCAGAACTATGGCGGCGAAACGACGTTGAGCTACTTCACGCAAATGGCGGGGCTCACCGTTCACAATTTCGTTTCGGCAGCGACCGGCATCGCGCTCGCCGTCGCCTTCATTCGCGGCTTCGCCCGCGCGTCGTCGAACGGCATCGGCAATTTCTGGGTCGATCTCACCCGCACCACGCTTTATGTGCTGCTCCCCATCTCCATCGTCGTCGGCCTCTTCTTCGTCTGGCAGGGCATGCCCCAGACACTCGGAGCCAATGTCGATGCGGTGACGGTCGAAGGCGCGCATCAGTCGATTGCCGTCGGGCCTGTCGCCTCCCAGGAAGTCATCAAGATGATGGGCACGAATGGCGGCGGTTTCTTCAACGCCAATTCGGCCCATCCCTTCGAGAACCCGAATGCGCTGACCAACTTCGTCCAGATCGTGCTGATCTTCCTGATCGGCGCGGCGCTCACCAACGTCTTCGGCCGCATGGTGAAGAATGAGATGCAGGGCTGGGCGCTCTTCGGCGCCATGGGCATCCTCTTTCTCGTCGGCGCCCTTGTGGCCTACCACTTCGAGGCGGCGGGAAACCCGAACATCGCCGCGCTCGGCATCGATCAATCGGCAAGTACGCTGCAAGCCGGCGGCAATATGGAAGGCAAGGATGTCCGCTTCGGCATCGCCAATTCCGCCCTCTTCGCCACCGTCACGACAGATGCCTCCTGCGGCGCGATCAACTCCTGGCATGACAGCTTCACGCCGCTTGCGGGTCTCGTGCCGCTCGTCAACATGGAGCTCGGCGAGATCATTTTCGGCGGCGTCGGCTCCGGCCTTTACGGCATGCTGCTCTTCGCCATCGTCACCGTCTTCATCGCCGGACTGATGGTCGGACGCACGCCTGAATATGTCGGCAAGAAGCTCGACGGCTACGACGTCAAGATGACGGCGCTCGCCATCATCATCCTCCCCTTCTCGACGCTCGGCTTCACCGCGCTTGCAACCGCCCTTCCCGCGGGCCTCGCCGGCATCGCGAATCCGGGACCTCACGGTTTCAGCGAGATTCTCTATGCCTTTTCTTCCACGACCGCCAATAACGGCAGCGCTTTCGGCGGCCTTTCCGGCAACACGCCCTTCTACAACATCACGCTGGGGCTCGCGATGATCCTCGGCCGTTTTGGAATGATCGTGCCGATGCTTGCCATCGCCGGCTCGCTCGCCCGCAAGAAGATCACCGCAACCTCCGCCGGAACCTTTCCGACCGATGGCGGGCTCTTCGTCGCCATCCTGATCGCCGTCATCGTCATTGTCGGCGGCCTCACCTATTTCCCGGCCCTCTCGCTCGGCCCGATCGTCGAACATTTCTCGATGATCCACGGCACGCTCTACTGAGGAACCATCATGACATTCGCTTCCGCATCGACGTCCGACGGCCCTTCGCCGCACCGTATCAAGACCTCCTCGCTTTTCAGGGGCGGCCTTCTTCGCCAGGCGATCGTGGACTCCTTCGTGAAACTCAATCCACGCACGCTCGTCAAAAGCCCTGTCATGTTCGTGGTCGAGATCGTCGCCACGCTGACGACCGTGATTCTCGTCCGCGACATAGCGACCGGCGCAGGCCATCTCGGCTTTACCGGCCAGATCGTCGGCTGGCTCTGGTTCACCGTCCTCTTCGCGAACTTCGCCGAAGCCTTGGCCGAAGGCCGCGGCAAGGCGCAGGCCGACGCGCTGCGCCGCACGCGCTCGGAAGCCATGGCCAAGCGCCTGCCGAAAAACGGCGGCCAGTATGAAGTCGTTCCGGCGGCCAATCTGAAAGTCGGCGACGTGGTTCTGGTCGAGGTCAACGATCTCATCCCGAGCGACGGCGAAGTAATCGAAGGCGTCGCATCGGTCGATGAATCCGCGATCACCGGCGAATCCGCCCCCGTCATCCGCGAAAGCGGCGGCGACCGCTCGGCCGTCACCGGCGGCACGCGCGTCCTCTCCGACCAGATCAAGGTGCGCATCACCGCGGCCCAGGGCTCGACCTTCCTCGATCGCATGATCGCGCTGGTGGAGGGTGCCGAACGC
>JARLIS010000030.1 GCA_031291615.1 Parvibaculum sp. | reverse complement strand
GCCGGTCGCCTATCTAGTGTTTGGCGCTGCGGTCTATACTATCTTTTGCAGCGGGAAGTGGCTTGCATCTTCCTTCGGGCGGCTCCGGCGGCGATGGAGGTTCGTCCGGCGGCTAGCCGTGGCGTATTGAGAAGGGCGAAAGGAAGAAGCCAGGCCCGGTGCAATCACCAGCCCCGCCGGCGGCCCTCAAAGCGCATCCAGCAAATCGCCAGCCCCACGTAGAGACACACGATCGCGAATGTTTCCAAGGTTATCAGCATGGTTCCGTCCTTAAGCAAGACCATCTAGCCTTTTGCGGCTAGGAAACGGGAGAGAGCTAACCTTCTCGATTATTGCGCGAACGCCGCGCCTGGCAACGCCTAGGTTGCATTGACCTTACACGAACTCCCACGGAGCGCCGCTGCTCGCACCGTACTGCCAAACTCGCGGCAGAATGGTGGAGGGGGTTGGATTCGAACCAACGTAGGCTTAGCCAACGGATTTACAGTCCGTCCCCTTTAGCCACTCGGGCACCCCTCCGTGTCCGATGTCAAATGTTGTGAAATCCCAATATGTTCGCTGCCGCCGGTGTGCATGGACCGCACGCGCGGCTTTATTCAAGTTTGCCGCCGTACTGTCAACAGAAATCCCGGTCTCAAATGCGTGAACCGCCCCGCAGCGTCCCTGCCAGGATATAAACGGCCGAGGGACACTGTGAGCGGGGCGTTTACATGAGCCCGAGATGCGCAATATAAGCGGCCCCATGACCAAGCGCAACCCGACGCCCCCTTTCCGCCGCCACAGCGACAAATCCAGCGGCGGAGCCGGCCATCCGGGCGACCGCCCCCATGGCCGCGACCGTGGCCGTGGCCCGAGAACAGGCCAGAAGGGCGGCGGCGACGAGAGTTTTCTCTATGGATTTCATGCGGTTATAGCCGCTTTGCGAAATCCGGCTCGAAAGCCGCTGCGCCTGCTGCTCAACCGCTCGGCCGAGCAGGAACTGGCCGCCCAGGGCCTGAGCCTCGGCCAGAACCTGAGCGTCGAACCCGAATATCTCGCCAATGACGAGATCGCCGCCATGCTGATGCCCGGGGCCGTCCACCAGGGAATCGCGCTGAAGACCACCACCCTGCCCGATCTCTCGGTCGAGGAGGCTTGCGAGGAGGTTTCGACCGTCATCGTCCTCGATCAGGTCACGGACCCGCACAATTTCGGAGCGATTCTCCGCTCGGCCGCCGTTTTCGGAGCGGGCGCCCTCGTCACCACCGACCGCAACAGCCCGCCGCTCGGCGGCGTTCTGGCCAAGGCGGCCTCGGGCGGCCTCGAAAAGGTAAAGATTGCCAAGGTCACGAACCTCGTTCGCGCCATCGAGGAATTGAAGGAACTGGGCTTCGAGGTCATCGGCCTCGACGGCGAGGGCGAGGTCTCCCTCCCCGACTTCAAGACCGGCCCGAAAGTCGCCCTGGTGCTGGGAGCCGAGGGCGCCGGCCTCCGCCGCCTCACCCGCGAGCATTGCGACATACTGGCGAGGCTGCCCGCCACCGGCGAAATGAAGAGCCTCAACGTCTCGAATGCCGCCGCCGTCGCGCTTTACGAATTGTCGCGCCGCAAGGGCTAAGACGCGCCGTCTCCCAGACCGAGCAGATAAGGCGCGACGATAATCCGTTCGAGGCGCCAGCCCCAGTTCCACTCCATGATGTAGATCGACTGGTGATCGGGAGAGGAGCCGGGCGGCCCTATGTCGGTGCGGAATACGAACGGCCCCCGCTCGAAAAAGGCATAGCGCACGACCGACATCGGATTGTCGTCCTGATAGCCCTGCCGGACCATCTGGGAGAGCGTGCTCGGATTGATCTGCGCTTCGACCATACGGTCGATCGCCGCGCCGCCGAGCGCCTGCGCAAGTCCCTGAACGCGCGGATCGGGGCTGACGAACTTGTTGGCATAGGCCGCCTTGAGATCTTCGCGGATGCCCTCGCGCACCGACGGCCAGTCGACGATGACGGCAAGGCGCACCTTGTCGCCATCGGCGAGAGCCGTCTGCAATTGATAGACGTACCAATAGGGCCAGGCCGTCCACAGCACCGCGAAAACGACGAAAACCGCGACGAAGGGGCCATAGCGCCCGAACCGCCTGGTCGCCACCGCCCATGCCAGCACGCCGGCAACCGCGGCTGCGATTGCCGTGCCCAAGGCCCAATAAATCGGATTACCCAACTTCACCCCCAAAACAACACGGGCAGACTACGCTACGCCGCGCCACAAACAAGCACGGGGAAAGTCCCGTGCCCGCCTCCACCGGCATGGAAAGCCTCTGCCTCGCACTGTCTGGAAACTGGTGCCCCCGGCAGGATTTGAACCCGCGACCCCCTGATTACAAATCAGGTGCTCTACCAACTGAGCTACAAGGGCATCCGGCCCAGCCGGTCGGGCTGGGTAAGTTGCGGCGGAACATACTTTCGCGGCGATGCGCCCGCAAGCGGCGTCGGCAAGCACAGGCGGGAACATCCGTCAGCTTTTGCGCCGATCGCCCTGCAACTAGGGTTTGCAGGGATATGTATCGCCAAGGGCCAGCCCCGCAAGGTCGATGGCCGGGCGCGCGTCGAGCTCCGTGTGCCCTTTTTCATAGGCGACGACGATCTTCGCGAACTCATCATATTTGAGAAGATGAGGAAGCTTGAAACAGACGCTCTGGTCCTTGTTCGGCCCAAGCCGCGACAGGGTTGTCGGCATGCCGGCTGGCGTTGCGTTGTAGACCGCGCCGATCATGCCCGCGAGATAGTGATTGCAGGACGTCTCCGCGAGCTTGCCCACCTCGGTCGCGTCCTTGGCGAGGGTTGCGCGGCATGCGGCGGCAAGATCGGCGCCCGTGGAGATGTAGGGAAGCGGCGCGGCCGAAGCCGGCGAAACGGCAAAGGTCAAAATGGAAGCGATGGAGAATGCGGCGAAGCGATTGAGCGATTTCACGTGAAGCCTCCGGTTGAAAGCCCCCGCTTCCAGCCCCTTCAATCACTATGGTCTCGGCGCGTCGTCACCACAAGGATACTTCGCCTCCAGCGTCCGCGCGCCGAGCTCGAAGGCAGGCCTGCCGCCGAGCTCAGGATGAAGCTTGAAATAGTCCGCGATATATCCGGCAAAGGCCGTGTATTTGAGCGAGGCGGGCAGCCGGAAACAGGCCGTCTCGTCGCCCTTCGGCCCGATGCGGCTGAACTCCGTCGGCATGCCGGCGGGCGTCGCCTTGTAGACCTTGAGCACCATCGAGCCGAGGAAATGCCTGCATGCGGTCGCGGCGAGCACGCCTGCATCCGTTCCGTCGGACGTGGTCAAGGCCTGACAGGCGGCCATGAGATCGTTGCCCGTGCGAATATCTTCTTCCGCCCGGGGAAGCGCATTGGCAGAAGTCGCAAGCGCAAGAACGGCGGCAGCGACGAAAACAAACTTCGAAATGCTATTCATCGCTTCACCCTACATGCAAACGGGCGCGCACCCCAGCACAAGCACGCGCCCGAAGGCTTGTCTGGCGCCCTTCCCGTTTTCAGTTGTTCAGCATGTTGATCTGCTGCGGCGACTTCGGATCGACGCCGGAAAGAGCCCCGCGCCGCGACGCCTTGTCGAAGCCTCGCATGATGCGCTCGAACCTCTGCTCCACCGCCGGCCGCATGTCCGGATGGGTGAAGATATAGAGATCGTTGTCGCGCACCGCTTCGAAGACGCAGGCGCCGACGACATCGGGATCTATGCCCGCCTGCACGAGCTTCTGCCCGGCCGACGGCTCCGCGCTTGCAGCCACTTCGGCCCTACCGAACTTGTCCTGCCGCGTGCGCGAGCTTTCGAAAATGCGCGTCCTGACGAAACCGGGACAGAGCACCGACACGCCGATATTTTCCGGCGCGAGCTGCCCTGCCCAACCCTCCGACATGGCGACGACGGCGAATTTCGTGGCGCAATAGGGTTCCATGCCGGGCGGCGAAATCATGCCCGCCATCGAGGCCGTGTTGACGAAATGCCCGCCCTCGCCATGCGCGCGAATATGCGGGAGGAACGCCTCCGTGCCATAGACGACGCCCATCAGATTGACGGCGATGGTCCAGTCCCAGTCGCCGGGCTTCAACGTGCCGACGGGCCCGCCCGCGCCGACGCCCGCATTGTTGCAGACGACATGCACTTTGCCGAAAGCCTCGATCGTCGCCTTCGCCGCGTCTTCGACCGAGCGCCGCTCGGCAACGTCGCAATGAACGCCCTCGACGCGCACCTGGCGCTGGCGCAGATCCTCGACCGCCTTTTCCAGCGGTTCGCGCTCGATGTCGGCAAGCATCACATTCATGCCCGCCGCGCCGAAGGCCTTCGCCATCGCAAAGCCGATGCCGCTCGCCCCGCCTGTAACGAAGGCGGTCCTGCCCTTGAAGTCCTGCATCACGCGGCCTTTGCGATGGCGGCGACAGATTCGAAGGCGTCGAACAGCTGCGCGCCGTTGGGCGCCGCATTGAGCCGCGCCCGGATCGCCTCGCGCGACTGCTCCAGCGCAAGCTCCGCCTGCGTCACGGCGTGCCAATGCACCATGCCCTCCCAGACGGGGTCGATCAGATCCTTGCCCGCAATGGTGCCGCCGTCGACGGTCTTGAAGGTGAAGCTCCGCATCTCCGAAACGGTCGTCTGGAGATAGGCGACGTGGATCGCCTCGTCGGTGCGGATGCGCTCGATCATGTCCGCGGCAAGCTCCGCCGCATCGCGCCGGTCGGTGAAGGCCTCGGGGTCGCGCATCAATTCGCAGTTGAAGCTGAATCCCGCTTCCGCGCGCACTTCGATCATCAGCACGTTCATGAGGAGAACGATGAGCTGCTCGAAGCCGGCCGGAAGCTGCGGCATCAACCGTCCGCCATCGGGCCGGCCGATATTGTCCGGCACGACCGGCATGGGATAGCGGTCCTTGCCGAAAATGAGATCGCGCGCGGCAAACCACATCTGGTCATGCGCGCCCGGGCCTTCCGGATGCTTCGGATCGCCGCCTTCATCGACGCCATGCGCATAGAGCAGACCCTTGTGCAGATGGCCCGTGCAGGTGTTCGAAATATCGTCGACGATGATCTGCTGGAAGTCCGGCGCCTCGAACTGGCAAAGCGCCTGACCGCGCGCCTCGATGATGCCGGTGATGGTGAGCGAATTCCACAGCGTTTCGCCGAAGCCGTTCGCCAGCAGCAGCTTCTGCTGCGGAATGTTCGGATAGTGTCCCCGCTTCAGAAGCTGCACCGTCGCGTCGATGAGCGGCCACCCCTTCGCTGTCAGCTGCTCCTGCCAGGCGTTCACCGCCGGCCAGCGGTTGAGCGTGCGCGGCGAGATATATTCGCCCTTCGCGTCGAAACCGCCATGCAGCGTATAGCCGACTTCCTCATGCGGGCGCGCATAGGCGTGGGACGCCATCAACTCGTCGCGCGTGTAGTTCAGTTTCGCCATTCTGTTTCTCCCTGTTGGCCTCTGGCGGGCCGATGTCATTGAGCCTTGAGCGCGCGAACGAAAAGGCGCGTCATGTTGTCGAGATAGAAATCGCGGTCGAGGTGGTTGCGGCTGGCATAGCCGCCCGCCTGTTTGGTGGCGCCGACAAGCACCTGCCCCGCAAGCCGGCTGTCGATGTCGAGGGCGATGGATTTCGTCTGCTTCCAGCCGTCGATCAGGTTCGCCCAGCCTTCGGCCCAGCGCATGGACGCGGTCTTGCGGCCCGTATCGCCCTTCGAAAGCACGGTCACATCGGTAAGCGCGGCGGCAAGCACGCCCGGATGCGCCTCGCTATATTCGAGCGTGCCGCTCAGAATTTCGCGGATGACGTCCGTGATCGTTCCCGCATTCTGAAGATGCTTGGCGAGCACTTCCTCAAGCTCGTTCGCGGCTTCATCCGTGAAGGCGAGAAAGCAATCGAGCTTGTCCTCGAAATGCAGATAGAAGGTGCCGTGGCCGACGCCGGCTTCCTTTGAAATGTCCTGCGGGCGCGTGTCGTGATAGCCGCGCTCGACGAACAGCTTCCGCGCCGCAGCCATGATTTTCCGCCTGCTTTCCAGCTTGCGCCGGGAAACGCCATTGCCTGAACCGCCAGCGCCAGTTTCGGCAATCGGCCCTTCCTCGGTCTCCAGGACAGCCATTACTGCGGCTTTTTCTGTCCCGGAGGCAGTTTCCTCCGTCGTCATGATGAAATGGTCGGCGCTGAATGACAATTTGTCAATATGCGCGCTGACCTTATCTACAAAATTGTTAGGGCCGGCTGAGGCGATAGGCGTAAATCGCCTGAATGAGCCAGGTGAGGAAAATGCCGATGGCCATCATCTGCGCAAGACGCAAGGGATCGAAATAGGCGCCGAGCGTGCAGGCAAAGGTCGCGACCCCAACGATGCCGCCGAACATGCGCAGGTAAGGCATCCGCTGATCGGCATAGATCGCATAGCCCGCAGCCCCCGCAGAAAGGCCGAGCGCCATCCACTTGATCCAAGTGGAAACCATCAGCGAGCCGATGAGCGGCGAAACATCCGCGCCGTCCTGCGTCAATTGCAGCAGCGTCATGTTCTCGCGCACATCCGCCATCACCGCGACCACGGCGAGCAGCGAAAAAAGCACCCAGCGCCGGTCGTTCCGCGCCTGCGCGATGGCGAGAAAGAACGACGCGATGAAGGCGCCATAGGCGGTCATGAAAATGAAGTCGATGCGATTGACCTTGTCGATGGCGTCGCGCAATTCGGAATATTGCTGCCGGCTCTCGCCGATCACCGCCGTCAATTGCTCGGGCGTCCGCACCATCTCCATGGCGATCACCGGATCGCGATTGTCGCCTGCGACGGGATGCGCGACCTGCTTCGGGCCAACGACGCCGAGCCAGGCGGTAACGATGAACGTGGCGACGCCGAAAAGCGCCGCCACGGTGAAACGGTTCGGCATGGTTCCCCCCAACCCGAATTGATTATTCCGCCGCTGCCCTCGACGAATTGATGACGCTCCAGAGCTTCTGCGGCGTCACCGGCATGTCGATGGTCGTGACGCCGAGAGGCGACAGCGCGTCGATGACGGCATTGACGAAGGCCGCCGGCGCGCCGACCGTTCCCGCCTCGCCCGCCCCCTTGACGCCAAGCGCATTCGATGTCGACGGGATTTCGTTGTAGGTGATGTCGAAGGACGGCATGTCGTCGGCGCGCGGCATCCAGTAATCCATGAAGGAACCGGTCACGAGCTGCGCCGTGTCGTTGTCGTAAACCGCATGTTCGCCCATCGCCTGGCCGAGGCCCTGCGCGATGCCGCCATGCACCTGACCGGCGACGATCAGCGGATTGAGGATATGGCCGAAATCGTCCACGGCCGTATAGCGCGTGATCTTGAAGACGCCGGTTTCCTTTTCGATCTCGACCTCGCAGAAATGCGCGCCGTTCGGAAAGGTGTTGCCCTTCTGGTTGTATTCGCCGTCGCCCGACAGCTCGCCGACATCGGCCTGGCCTTCGGCAAGCTTCGCCACGGCAAATAGGTCGATCTTCTTATCCGTGCCGACAACCGCAAAGACGGGCTCGCCATCCGCGCCGCGATACTCGATATCGGCCTTCGCCGCCTCGAGCTCGTTTGCGGCGATTTCGCGGCCCTTGTCGATCATCTTGTCCGAAGCATCGCCGATGGCCCCGGTGACGAGATAGACGGCCTTGGAGCCGCCCGTGCCCGCCCCGCCCGGCAGCACGTCGCTGTCGCCAAGATGCACCTTGATCTTGTCCGCCTCGACGCCGAGACGGCTCGACAGAAACTGCGTCCACACCGTCTCGTGGCCCTGCCCGTTCGTCTGCTGGCCGGTCCAGACGTCGATCGTGCCTGTGTCGCCGTTGATGGCGATGCGCGCATAATCGGACATGCCCGCTGCCGTGCGCTCGACGTAATAGCTGAGGCCGAGGCCCAGCAGCTTGCCCTGCTTCGCCGCCGCCGCGCGCCGCGCCTCGAAGCCCGCCACATCGGCCCGCTTCATCGCATCTTTGAGATTGCGCTCGAAATCGCCGCTGTCGAAAGGAAGAGAGGCGCCGCCCTTGTAAGGCATGGCGGACGCGGGAATGAAATTGCGGCGGCGGATTTCATCGGGCGCAAGTTTCAGCTCGCGCGCAGCCTTGTCCATCAGCCGTTCGATCACATAGGAAGCCTCCGGCCTGCCCGCGCCGCGATAGGCGTCGACCGGCACGGTGTTCGTATAGACGGGCCGCACGCGGTTGAACATGGCCGGCACCTTGTAGACGCCGACCTGCATGCCGCGCGCCGCAAGCGATGGAATGAAGGGGCCGAACTGGCTCTGATAACCACCGAGATTGGCGATGGTCTGCACTTCAAGGCCGAGAATGTGTCCGTCCTTGTCGAAGGCGAGCGCCGCTTCCGTCACATGGTCGCGGCCCTGACTGTCGGTGAGAAAGCTGTCGGAGCGGTCCGCGGTCCACTTCACGGGGCGGCCGAGCATGCGCGAGGCGAAGAGCACCAGCGGATATTCCGGGTAGACGAAGGTCTTCATGCCGAAGCCGCCGCCGACATCTTCGGTGACGACGCGCAGCTTCTCGACCGGAATTTTCAGCGAGAATTGCGCGATGAAGTTGCGCATCGAATGCACGCCCTGGCTCGGGCTGTAGAGCGTGTAGTGATCGCGGGCCTTGTCGTAGACGCCGACGGCCGCTCGCGGCTCCATGGCATTGACGACGATCCGGTTGTTGACGAGCTTCAGCCGCGTGATGTGATGGGCGGCCTTCATCGCAGCGGAAACGGCGGCTTCGTCGCCGATGCTCCAGTCATAGGCGAGATTGGTGCCCGCCTCTTCCCAGACGAGTGGCGCGTCCTTCGCCAGCGCGCCCGCCGTGTCGGCGACGGCTGGCAGGGATTCATAGTCGATGATCAGAAGATCGGCCGCGTCGCGCGCCTGATTGAGCGTTTCGCCGACGATGACCGCCACCGTGTCGCCCGCATAGCGCACGCGCTCCTGCGCGATCAGATGGCGCGTGGTCTTGAAGATCGGCGTGCCGTCCGGATTTTTCAGCATGTCGGCCGCCGGGCTCGCAACGATGCCCAGCCCTTCGCGTTTCGCATCCTCGCCCGTGAAGACCGCAAGCACGCCCGGCGCCGAACGCGCGTCGGTCGCGTCTATCGAAACGATACGGGCATGCGCATGAGGCGAGCGCACCATGAAGGCATAGGCCTGGCCTTCGAACGAAATATCGTCCGTATAGCGGCCCTTGCCCGAAATCAGTCTCTCGTCCTCGACGCGCCTGACCGGCTGGCCCACACCGAACTTCACCATGATCGACCTCGCACTATGGATTTTGGAAGCCTCGGGAGCATGCGCCCGCGGCATTTGGCGATGACAGAAAAGCGCGGAGCGCTCTCAATCGCGGAAGGAACGATCCTTGCGGTCGAGCGTGCGCAGGAGCGCCGGCCATGAGAGGTTGCCGATGCCCGCATGCGTCCCGAACTTGCCCTGATCGGCCGTTTTTTCCGGCACGCCCTGATCCGGCATGTTGAGCTTCACGCCACCCGACAGCGCCCGGATCTGCATCGTGCAGGCGCGCTCGAGGAAGAACAGGCGCAGGAAAGCGTCGGCGCAGGTCGCGCCCGTGGTGAGCAATCCGTGATTGCGCAGGATCATGCAGTGCTTGGTGCCGAGATCGGCGATGAGACGTTCGCGCTCGTCGAGATCGAGCGCGATGCCCTCATAGCCGTGATAGGCGATATCGCCGAGAACGATCATCGCCGTCTGGCTCAAGGGCAACAGCCCGTCGGCCTGCGCCGACACGGCGACGCCGTCATCGGAATGCGTGTGGATGACGCAATGCGCATCCGCGCCCGCCGAATGGACCGCGCTGTGAATGGTGAAGCCCGCCGGATTGACCATATAGTCGGTCGGCATGACTATATTGCCGTCGAGGTCGATCTTGACGAGGCTCGACGCCGTGATCTCGTCGAACGTCATCCCATAAGGGTTGATGAGGAAGCACTCATCCTCGCCCGGCACGCGCATCGAGATATGGGTAAAGATGAGGTCGTCCCAACCGTAATGGGCGACCAGCCTGTATGTTGCCGCAAGATCGACACGCGCCTGCCACTCGGCCGCCGTAACCTGCTCGCGGACCGAACGCCCGCCAAAATCTTCTGCCACCGACATGAGAAGCCTCCACCGATCTGGAATTTCGATTTCGGCCAGCCTATCACGCCGGGCCGAATCTAACCAAACCTTCAGGAAGCGGCGCGACGGAAAGGTGTTGTGCCTCCGTATAGGGATGCAAGGGTACACACTTGCAGAGGTTTGAAACCAGATGCGCAAGACCATAATCGCAGGCGCGGCCGCCGCCCTTCTCACCGGGCTGTTCGCCGCCAATTCCTATGCGGATACGGCCGCCTCCGCCCGCCCCGACCGGGCAAAAATCCACCAGAGCATGTGCGCCGATCGCGCCGCGCGCGCGACCGGCCGCCTCGCCTATCTCGAGGCGCGGCTCAACCTGACCGAGGCCCAGAAAGCGCCCTTCGCCAAATACCGCGATGCGGTAACGGCGAACGCCAAGGCCGCCGAGCAGGATTGCCTTGCCCGCCCGGAAAAGGCGAAGAGCTGGGACAAGCGGCCTTCCATCGTCGATCGTCAGGCCCGCATGCAGCAGATGCTGGAAATGAAACTGGCGGAACTGAAGGCCACCCGGCCCGCGCTTGAAACGCTTTACGCCTCGCTCAATGCCGACCAGAAGGCCGTCCTCGACCGCTCTGGCGGCGAAGGACATCGCCATTTCGCCCGCTGGCGCGGCGATGACCGTCACGGCGGCATGGAGCACAAGGCTCGCTTCCAGCAGCGCGACGGAGACAAGTCGGGTCCGGACGGCTCCGGCCAGCAGTAACGGCTAGTGCGGTGGAGCTTCGGCTCCACCGCATCCAACCTGCTTAGCGCACCAGATTTCGGGGCTCGCCGATCAGAAAGCCCTCGATGTTTCCGACGGTCGTGTCGACGATGCGCCGGATCGCCTCGCGCGTATTGAAGGCGCTGTGCGGCGTCACGATGACATTCGGCATATTCAGCAGAACGTGATTGGCGACGAGATTGCGGAGATCGTGCTGGCTTGCAAAGGCCGCGCTGACCAGCTCCGCCTCCTCGCGGATCAGCGGCTCTTCCGGCAAAACATCGAGCCCCGAGCCGCCAAGTTTCCCGTCATGCAGGGCGCGGACGAGCGCGCTCGTGTCGATGAGGCTGCCGCGCGCCGTATTGATGATCACGGCCCCTCGCTTCATCCGCGCGAACTGGGCATCGGAAATAAGATTCAGGGTATGGGCCGTCGCCGGCACATGCAGCGAAATAACGTCAGCTTCCGCCAGCAGCTCATCGAACGAGACGTAACGAAAGCCGAGTTCTCCGGCGAGCGTCTCGTCGGGCGCTATGTCGGCCGCGATCACCGCCATGGAAAAGCCCTTCGCGATGCGGATGACGTGGCGGCCGATATTGCCCGTGCCGACGACGCCGAGCGTCTTCCCCGCAAGATCGAACCCTTGAAGCCCCTCGGGGGAGAAATGCCCCGTCCGCGCCCGCGCCACGGCTTCCGGCAGGCGGTGGCTGAGGCCCAGCAGCAGCGCGAAGACGTGCTCCGCCACCGTATTCTCGCCATAGATCGGCACGTTGCAGATCGCGATGCCATGGGCGCGGCAATAGGCGGTATCAATATGGTCATAGCCGGTCGAGCGCGTGGCGATGAGCTTCAGCCGCTTCATGCCCGCAAGCGTCGCCGCGTCGAGTGTCGAATAGATGAAAACGGAAACAATGTCGGCCTCGGCCGCCGAGGCGGCATTGTCCGCGCGCAACGGCTCGGCGCAGATGCTCACGTCGTGATCGGGCTTGAACCTTTCGAAGGGAATTGCCTCATGCGCTTCGGCCTCGAAGACGGCAATTCTCATTCTTCCCTCATTCCGCAGCCTTCACGCGCGGCGAGGCGGGCTCGAGCACCTTTCCCGGATTGAGGATGTTCTTCGGATCGAGCGCCTGCTTCAGCACGCGCATCAGCGCCACCTCCTCGGGCGAACGCGACCAGCCGAGATAGGGGCGCTTTTCAAGGCCGATGCCGTGCTCGGCCGAAACCGACCCGCCGCGCTTCCTGAGCGCGCCATAGACGACCGCTTCGACCGCCTTGCGGCTCTCCGGCGAATGATCGGAAATCGTGCCCGGAATGACATGCAGATTGCCGTCGCCGAGATGGCCGAAAACCATCAGCGTGTGCGCCGGCCACTTCGCCTTCAGCCCTTCGCGCACTTCCGCGATGTAGCTTTCCATGTCGGCGATCTTCAGGCTGACATCGAAGGTGAAGATCGGCCAGTTGCGCGCGACCTGCGCAACGTCGTCGCGCAGGGACCACATCTGGTCGCGCTCCGCCTGGTTCTTGGCGATGATCGCGTCGGACACTTCGCCCGCTTCGAGCGCCGCCATCAGCGCCGCCTCGAAGCGCGCAGAGTCCGCTTCCTGATCGCCGCCCATGGATTCGACCAGCACGTAATAGGGATGGCCATAGGCGAGCGGCGCCTTGCCCTTGGCGGGCTCGGTCGTCACGAGCTTGTAGAAATCTTCCCACATGACCTCGAAGGCCGAGAGCGTGCCGCCCAGCGCGCGCTCCATGTGGCGCAGGAACTTCGAGAGCTGGCCGAATTCCTCGACCGCGACGAAAGCCGTATCCTGGCTCATCGGTTTCGGGCGAAGCCTCAGCACCGCCCGCGTGACGACGCCGAGCGTGCCCTCCGAACCGATGAAAAGCTGCTTCAGATCGTAGCCCGCATTGTTCTTGATGAGATGGTTCATCGACGTCATGACCGTGCCGTCGGCCAGAACCGCTTCGAGCCCGAGCACAAGGTCGCGCGCCATGCCGTAGCGGATGACGCGATTGCCGCCGGCATTGGTGGATATATTGCCGCCGATGGTCGCCGAGCCGCGCGCCCCGAGATCGAGCGGAAAAAGCGCACCCTTGGCTTCGACCGCTTCACACACCGTTTGCAGCACGCAGCCCGCCTGCACGGTCGCCGTGCCGCCCGCGACGTCGATTTCCTCGATCTTGTTCATGCGCTCCAGCGACAGCGCCAGATGCCCGTCCGCCTCGCCGCCTTCGACAAGCCCCGTCTTGCCGCCCCAGGGCACAACGCCCTCACCCGCGGCATGGCAGAGCTTCAGGACTTTTGAAACTTCCTCGGTCGATGCGGGCCGCAGCACGGCGCGCGGGACGCCGAGCTTGCTCCACCCGCCCTGCGCCTTGGCGGCCGCCTCCTCGCCTTCCAGCACACCCGCCGGCCCGAGCGCCGCCTTGAGCTTTGCGATGAGGTCGTCCATCGGCGTTCTCCCATGCTCTGTTTTGCGGGGGAGTATAGCGCGAAATCGCTCCAGGCCCTCCCTCCCCATTTTCGTCATGGCCGGGCCTGCCCGGGCCATCCCTGCCGTTGCGCCGGAAATCGCGGCTTGAAGGCGTGGATACCCCGCAGAACTTTACTTCGTAAGCACCCGTCCCACCGCCTGCTGCCAGCGTGCATAGCGGGTCGCGCGCTCGTTCTCCGGCATTTTCGGCGCAAAGGCCCGCTCGCACTGCCAGTTGCGGGCGACATCCTGAGGACTCCCGTAAAAGCCGACCTGCATTCCGGCGAGATAGGCCGCGCCCAGCGCCGTCGTCTCGATGACGGCGGGGCGCTCGACGGGCCGGCCGATAATGTCTGTGAGGTTCTGCATGAACCAGTTGTTCGCCACCATGCCGCCATCGACGCGCAGCGCCTGCGGGCTTTGAAGCCCCGCCCCCTTCATGTCCGCGCCCATCGCGTCCATCAGATCGCGCGTCTGGAATGAAACGGATTCGACCGCCGCCCTGACGATTTCGGCCGCGCCGGTGTCTCGCGTCATGCCGAAAAGCGCCGCCCGCGCATGCGGATCCCAATAGGGCGCGCCGAGCCCGGTGAAAGCCGGCACCAGCACGACCGGCGAAGTCGGATCGGCCTTCATGGCCAGTTCCTCGCTTTCGCCCGCGCCCGAGATCAACCTCATCTCGTCGCGTAGCCATTGCACGATCGCCCCCGCCATGAAGATCGAGCCCTCAAGCGCATAGGTGGTCTTGCCGCCGAGACGATAGGCAACCGTCGTCAGCAGACGATTTGTGCTCGCGACCTGCCGCTCCCCGGTATTCACCACGGCAAAACAGCCCGTCCCGTAAGTCGATTTCATCAGCCCCGGCTCGAAACAGGCCTGCCCCACTGTCGCCGCCTGCTGGTCGCCCGCAACGCCCGCAACCGGAATCTCGATGCCGAACAGCGCCTTCTCCGTTCGCCCGAAATCGGCGCAGCAATCCTTCACCTCCGGCAGCAGCGCGCGCGGAATGTCGAACCAGCCGAGAATCTCGTCGTCCCATTTCTGCGTGGCGATGTTGAACAGCAGCGTGCGCGACGCATTGGTCGCGTCCGTCGCATGCACCTTGCCGCCGGTGAGATTCCATATGAGCCAGGAATCGATCGTGCCGAAGCAAAGCTCGCCCTTCCGCGCCCGCTCCCGCGCGCCGGGAATGTGATCGAGTAGCCATGCGAGCTTGGTGCCGGAAAAATAGGGATCGATCAGAAGCCCGGTCTTCTTCTGGACGATGGGCTCCTTGCCTTCATCCTTCAGCTTCGCGCAAAGCTCGGCCGTGCGCCGGTCCTGCCAGACGATGGCGTTGTGAAGCGGCTTGCCGGTGGCGCGTTCCCACAGCACCGTCGTCTCGCGCTGATTGGTGATGCCGATGGCGGCAATATTGTCGGCATGGGTGCCCGCCGTCAGCAACCCCCGACAGACTTCCAGCACCGCCTCCCAGATTTCATTGGCGTCATGTTCGACCCAGCCGTCCTGCGGATAGATCTGGCGAAGCTCTTTCTGCCTGACCCGCATCGGCGAGCCGGATTCGTCGAAAAGCAGCGCCCTGGTGCTCGTCGTGCCCTGATCGATAGACAGAATGTAGTGAGCGCCCGCCATATGTCTCTCCCCGGTTACGGCGGGGAGAGGCTATCCCGCCCGCTTCCGCGCGGGCAACCCTACACGTCGAGGGGGCGAAATCCGTCCCGGCAATGCTATATATACGACCATGACCATCGAGCCCCGCATCGAAACCGCCGCGCCGGCCATGATCGACCCCTTCGGTCGGGCCGTGACCTATCTGCGCGTCTCGGTGACCGACCGCTGCGATTTCCGCTGCACCTATTGCATGTCGGAGCACATGAACTTCCTGCCGAAGCAGGAGCTGCTGTCGCTGGAAGAGCTCGACCGCGTCTGTTCGGCCTTCATTGCCAAGGGCGTCCGCAAACTGCGCCTCACAGGCGGCGAGCCGCTGGTTCGCCGCGATATGATGACGCTCGTCCGCGCGCTCGGCCGCCATCTGCGCGCCGGCGCACTCGACGAACTGACGCTGACGACAAACGGCAGCCAGCTCGCCCGCTTCGCCGGCGAACTCGCCGAAGCCGGCATCCGCCGCATCAATGTTTCGCTCGACACGCTCGATCCTGAAAACTTCGCCCGCATCACGCGCTGGGGAAAACTCGCACAGGTGCTCGAAGGCATCGAGGCCGCGACGCGCGCTGGCATCAAGATCAAGATCAACACCGTCGCCCTGCGCGGCGAGAACGAAGACGAAATTCCGGCGCTGATCGAATGGGCGCACGGAGCCGGTCACGACATCACGCTGATCGAAACCATGCCGATGGGCGACATCGACGGCGACCGCACCGAGCAATATCTGCCGCTCTCGCTTGTCCGCGCGAAACTGTCGGAACGCTGGACGCTGGACGATCTGCCGGACAGGACCGGCGGCCCCGCGCGCTATGTCCGCATCCGCGAAACCCGCGGCCGCCTCGGCTTCATCACGCCGCTGACGCACAACTTCTGCGAAAGCTGCAATCGCGTCCGCCTCACCTGCACCGGAACGCTTTTCATGTGCCTCGGTCAGGAAGACGCCGCCGACCTGCGCGCGCCCGTTCGCGCAAGCGCGAGCGACGAGCTGCTGAACGCGGCAATCGACGAAGCCATCACGCGCAAGCCCAAGGGCCACGATTTCATCATCGACCGCCGCCACAAGCAGCCCGCCGTAGCGCGCCACATGTCGATGACCGGCGGCTAGGCTTTCACCTGCCCGCGCGCCCAGTCGAGATAATCCTGGTTCCCACCTTCAATCGGCAAAACCAGAAACGCCGGAACATCGTAAGGGTGCATTTTGCGCGCCGCCGCTATCGCTTCCTCTGCAAGCGCGCGCCGCGTCTTGATGAAGGCGACGGTTTCCGCCTCCTTCTGAACCGCGCCCTTCCATTCATAAACGGACGTGACGTCCGCATAAATGTTAACGCAGGCCGCAAGCCGCGCCGACACCAGGGCTTCAGCCAGTTTCTCCGCCGCCTCTCGCGAGGGCAACGGCGTATAGATAAAGACGAATTCGGAACCTGTTTGCTTCCCGGCGCTCATATGCTTATCTCCTGCCCCGGCGAGGGCCAATCTTTCTCGGTACAGCAAGTCTGCCCTCAACCACCGGCGGAACGGAACTCATGAAGTTCAACAAGATCGCTTTCGTGGCAACCGACGTGCCAGAAGCCCAGGAGGCGCTGAAGCGTCTCACCGAACGCTATGGCGACGCGACGCCCGCCGAAGCGGATGTCTTTGTCGCGCTTGGCGGCGACGGCCTCATGCTTCAGACGCTGCACAAGCATATGCATCGCGGCATCCCGATCTACGGCATGAACCGTGGCTCGGTCGGCTTCCTGATGAACGAATATCGCGACGACGGGCTGCTCGAACGGCTCGAAGCCGCCGACACCGCCCGCCTCCACCCGCTGCGCATGAGCGCCACGCTGTCGAACGGCAGCGAACATCAGGCGCTCGCCATCAACGAAGTCTCGCTGCTGCGCGAAACCTATCAGGCGGCGAAAATCCGCATTTCGATCGACGGCAAGGTTCGCATGAACGAATTGAGCTGCGACGGCGTCCTTGTCTCGACGCCCGCAGGCTCCACCGCCTACAACCTTTCGGCGCAGGGCCCGATCATTCCGATCGACGCGGCGCTCCTCGCCCTGACGCCGATCAGCGCCTTCCGCCCGCGCCGCTGGCGCGGCGCGCTGCTCTCGCACCGCGCCAAGGTGCGCTTCGAGATTCTCGAACCCGAGAAACGTCCCGTCAGCGCCGTCGCCGACCACCGCGAATTCCGCGACGTGGTCGACGTGCGCGTCGAGGAAGACATGAGCATCGACCTGCTCATGATGTTCGACGAAGGCCACAGCCTCGACGAACGCATCCTGACGGAACAGTTCCTCTACTAGGCCCTCACATTCGACAGCGGCTCTTCCGTCACGTCGTAATCCGCTTCCACTGGAATGCAGAGCATCGGGCCGCTCTCCCGTTGTTCGATCTGCGGCTCGACGGTGACGATGCGCGACGCGCTCGCCGCCGCAATCGCATCGGCGACGCGGCTGTGCCGTCCGAGCTTCTGCACATTGACCCGCGTCGGGAAGATGATCGTCTTCGTCCCGGCCGCCGCTTCCTGCAAGGCATCGGCGGGGCGGATCCAGACGCTGTCGACGGATTCCGAACCGTCATGCACCGCCAGATGATCTTCCGGCGCGACCGCTACATAAAAGCGCGTGTCGAAGCGCTTCGGCATCATCTTCGGCGTGATCCAGTGGGCGAAGGGCGTGAGCAGGTCCGCCGCGAGACGCAGGCCCTCATTCGCCAGCATCTCGCCTATGCCGATCTCGCCCTTGTTGAGCGCGTCGCGCTGCGGCTCAAGCGCCCTCAGCCGCTTCGCATCGACGAGCGCGCGCGAACCTTCCGCCCGCGCCAGCAGCACGCCGCATTCCTCGTAAGCCTCACGGATCGCCGCGACGCGCATCGAGAACTCCCAATCGTCGAGGCCCTCCGCGCCGTCGACGCGCCCGCGCACGCCTTCCGCCGTGTCCTTCGCATCGACCTTGCCACCGGGAAACACGAGCGCGCCCGAGGCGAAGTCGATCTGGTGATGACGCACCACCATGAAGACCTCGAGGCCCTCCGCGCCGTCGCGCACCAGCAGGATTGTGGCCGCGGGTATGAGCTTGTCGCTCGCCGGTTTTGACATGAACTTTCTCCCCGTTTCGTTTTCTTACGTTTTGATCTTTTTTCTTAATGGTCTGGCAAGGCTGGCGACGAGTCGGTGGCGAAGTTAAGGCAAAGGAAACTCCGCCCGGGCAAAGTCGAACCAGCGGGCTCCCGGCCCGGGCGCGACCAAAGAATTTGGCATCAAGATGTACAGCAGTTCCTTTCGCCTGACCAACCGGGACATAGATCTCGCGCTCGAAGCGCGTCATCTGTTCCTGGTCTTTCAGCCGAAAATCGAACTGGGTTCAGGCCGCACCCTCGGCGCCGAAGCCTATGTCCGCTGGAACCATCCCGACTACGGCCTGATGCCGCCCGGCCTCTTCCTTTCCTTTTTCGAACAGCGCGGACGCAGCGTCGACCTCACTTGTTTCGTCGTCGCCGCCGCCGCCGATGCAATGATGCATTGGCGCGAACACGGTCAGTCATGGCCCGTCTCGGTCAACCTGTCCGGCAGCGACCTCACCGACCCCGCGCTCCCGGGCACGCTGGCGGCGCTGGTCGGCGAGCGCGGCTTCGACCCCGGGCTCTTCACGCTCGAAGTGCCTGAAGGCGTTTTCGCCCGCAACGCCGACATGGCCGCGCGCACCATAGGCGAGTTCCGCCGCCTCGGCTTCAAGACGGCGCTCGACGGCGGCGGCGCGGTCATCGTGCCGGCGGAATTCATCGCGCCTGCCTATTTCAGCGAAATCAAGATTTCGGGCGCCGCCATCATCCAGTTCGCCGCGCGCCTGAAGCAGGCCGGTATCGGTTTCATCGGAAAGCGCGTCGCGCAGGCCGTCGCGCAAGGGCTGAAGGCAACCGCCGTCGGCGTCGAAGATGAGACGACGCTCGCCGCTCTCACGAGCCTCGGCTTCACCTCCGCGCAAGGCGCCCATATCTGCCGCGCCGTCGACGCAAAGGAACTTGTCGGCTGGTCTTTCGCGCGAAATTTCGACCGCCCCGTTGCCCTCGCGCCTGTTGAGCCGGAGGAAGACGTACTCCTCCTCGACAACCCCATCACGGAGGAAGAAGCGTCCTTCGACGAGGATGAGCCGCAACAAGACATTTCGCTCAACTATGCCGAGATGGATTTCGCAATTCCTGGATTTGACGGCGTACCCGTCTGCGCGGCCGCGCTCGATCCGATCTGCTTCTTCCCGGACCGCAGGCTCGTCGCCCTGCTGCGCCGCCGCCCGCGCAACGGCCGCCGCCTGCCCGGCGTCGAACGGCCGATCCGCATGCGCGTCCGCAAACCCAAGCCGAAGAAAAAAGGCTTCCTCGCCCGCGCCTTGGGACTCTGAGGCTCACACCCTCTCGATCACCATCGCAATGCCCTGCCCGACGCCGATGCACATGGTGCAGAGCGCGTAGCGCGCCTTGCGCTCATGCAGCTCATAGGTCGCCGTGGTCACCAGTCGTGCGCCGCTCATGCCCAGCGGATGGCCAAGCGCGATGGCGCCGCCGTTCGGATTGACGAAATCCGCATCATCCGGCAGTCCAAGATCGCGCAGCACGGCGAGCCCCTGCGAAGCGAAGGCCTCGTTCAGCTCGATGACCTCGATATCGCCGATATTGAGCCCCGCCTTCTCCAGCACCTTGCGCGTCGCGGGCGCAGGACCGATGCCCATGATGCGCGGCGGAACGCCCGCCGTCGCCATCGCGACGATCCGCGCGCGCGGCGTCAGCCCATGCGCTTCGACCGCGTCGGCGGAAGCGATGATCATCGCGCATGCGCCGTCATTGACGCCCGACGCATTCCCCGCCGTCACCGTGCCTCCCTGCCGGAAGGGCGTCGGCAGTTTCGCCAGCGCCTCAATCGTTGTCTCGGGACGCGGATGCTCATCCTCGCCGACGACCGTTTCGCCCTTCTTGCTCGGGATCGTCACCGGCACGATTTCTTTCGCAAGGCGGCCCGATTTCATGGCCGCGCCCGCGCGCTGCTGGCTGCGCACGGAAAACGCATCCTGATCGGCGCGCGAGATCTGGAAATCCTCGGCGACATTCTCCGCCGTCTCCGGCATCGAATGCGTGCCGTATTGCCGCTGCATCAGCGGATTGACGAAGCGCCAGCCGATGGTCGTGTCATAGATCTGCGCATCGCGCGAAAAGGCGGATGTCGCCTTGCCCATCACGAAGGGCGCGCGCGACATGCTCTCGACGCCGCCCGCAATCATGAGATCCGCATCGCCCGACTTGATCGCCCGCGCCGCCGTGCCGACGGCATCCATGCCCGAGCCGCAAAGCCGGTTCACCGTCGAGCCGCCCACCGTTTCGGGAAGCCCCGCAAGCAGCAGCGACATGCGCGCCACATTGCGGTTGTCCTCACCCGCCTGATTGGCGCAACCGAAGATCACATCGTCGACGCGCTGCCAGTTCACCGAAGGATTGCGCTCCATCAGCGCCATAAGCGGCACAGCGCCGAGATCGTCGGCGCGAACGCTCGATAGCGATCCCGCATAACGGCCAATCGGTGTGCGCACCGCATCGCAGATGAAGGCTTCGCGTGTCGTATGGGGCATGGGAAAGTCCTCGCCAGATCGGGAAGGCGAGAAGCTAGCAGCTTGGCCGCGCGCGGTGAAGACGGGCGGTCAGGCCGCGCGCCCGGTGCGCCAGGGCAAGGTCCGGGCGGAGCGCGTCATCCGGTCGAGCAGAAGGTCGATGTCTTTCGCCTCGATCTTGCGATATTGCGCGCTGACGCGCTGAAGCATCACGCGCCGGACAAGCACCTTGTTGCCAAGGGCGTCCTTCGCATCCAGCTCATGCGCCGCATCGAGAGCCGCCCGGAAAGCCAGAAAAAGCGCCTCCGGCAGCCCGGCCCGCGCATAGATGGCCCGAAAGCCGAGCGCGCCGACGTCATGGACCAGCCGCTCCGCCCTGTCATGCGGCAGAGCGGTCAGATAGGCCAGCGCCGTCTCGAAGAATCTCATCTCGACCGCGCAAAGTGCCCGCAGAAGCAGCGAAGGCGTGAGCTTGCGCTGATCGGCGAGTTGCGCGACCAGTTGGAACATGCCCTCCGGATCGGTGTCGCCCATCATCGCGACCAGGCTGTGCTCGCGCGCAATGTCTTCCAGAACCGCCGCCGTCGCCTTGTCGACGCCGTGACGCTCGACGAGCTGGTCGCGCAGGCTCTTTGAAACCGTCGTGACGATGCGTTCGACAAGCGCGCCCGGCAGGTCGGCGCGGCGCGCCATCGGATCGTACACATCCGCATCCGCCGGATAGCGGTTGACGATCTTTTCGAGAATGTCGGGCCGGACGACGATGCCCTCATTGGCGACCAGCACAATGACGGCGCTTCTGTCGCCTGTGCGGGCGACGGCCTCGCAGACGCTCGGCCCGATATTCGGCCGCCCGGCAATGGCGCGTTGCTTGGCGGCGCTGCCGCCGACCACGAGCGCAACCATGTCCTCGTCGGTGAGCACGGTCGAGCTCTCGAGCACGGGCTGCGCCACCTCGTCGATGTCGTTGGCCAGCGCCAATATGACCTCGCGCGGCGCATCGGCGGCATCGCTCAGGCAGCGCGAAAGCGTCGCGCGCACATGCGTGGCGATGTCGTGAACGAGGTAGCCGAGAATCTCCTGCGCGAGTTCGCGTTCCTTGGGCGGCAGCAGCACATTGTTGAACTGCGCCGCAACCTTCACGGCAATGGCCGCGCGCGCCTCTTCCGTCGGTTCGGAAAGAAGCCGCTGGACGTCTGTAAGAGACAGCCGGTCCCGCATCTCAGCCTCGCTAGGCGCGCGCATCCTGCACAGCGCAGACGCCAAGCATGATCGAGAATATTTAAGGGAGAGTTCAGGAGAACCGACGCCTTGTCGCGATTGCCGCGCTTGCCGGGGCTCTGCTGGTTAAATTTGCCTGAACCCGGGCTCTCGTCGCGGAATCGGGCCGGATTTTCCCGCCTTTGACAGCCCCCCGGTTTCATGGATGATCCCGCCCAACTGGAAATTGGAGGATCCGCCCATGCTCGAAGGTCTCAAGGTCGTCGAAGTCGCGACCTATATCGCAGCCCCCGGCGCCGCCGGCATCCTCGCCGACTGGGGCGCGGAGGTCATCAAGGTCGAGCCGCTTTCGGGCTGCCCCATGCGCTACACGATGGCCAACATGGGCGCCGACCACCTGAAGGGCAGCCCCATCTTCGATCTGGACAATCGCGGCAAGAAGGGCGTGGCCATCAACACCGCAACGCCCGAAGGCGTCGAAGTGGTGAAGCGCCTGGTCAAGGACGCCGACGTCTTCATCACCAATGTCCGCCCCGGCGGCCTCGAACGCTCAGGCCTCGACTACAAGACGCTCTCGGCCATCAATCCGCGCCTCGTCTATGCAAGCGTCACCGGCTACGGCCTCGAAGGCCCGGAGCGCGACCGCCCCGGCTTCGACGTCGCCGCTTTCTATGCCCGCTCCGGCGTCGGCTATCTGCAAACCGTGAAGGGCTCGGAACCCACCATCCTGCGCACCGGCATCGGCGACCACACGACCAGCATGGCGACCGCGAGCGGCATCCTCGCCGCCCTTTACGAGCGCCAGAGCACCGGCAAGGGCCGCCTCGTCGAAGCCTCGCTGATCCGCGCCGGCATCTATGCGGCGGGTTCCGACACCGCCGTGCAGTTGAAATACGGCAAGCTCGGCTCCACCAAGTCGCGCCATGAATCGGTCGCCCCCTTGAGCAACTTCTTCAAGGCGAAGGGCGATACATGGTTCGTCATCGTGCCGCGTCAGGGCTCCGTCGATTGGCAGGCGGTCTGCCGCGTCATCGGCAAGCCCGAGCTTGAAACCGACGAGCGCTTCGCCAATCCCAAGGGCCGCCGCACCAATGCCGCGCAGCTTGTCGATATTCTCGATGCGGCTTTCGGCGAGCACGACCTCGAATACTGGCGCAAGAAACTCGACGCCGAGGACATGATCTGGGCGCCCCTGATGAAGCCCGGCGACGTGGCCAACGATCCGCAGGCAAAGGCCGCCGGCGCCTTCGTCGAAGTGCCGGAGCATGACGGCAGCGGAACCTACCTCGCGCCCGCCTCGCCCATCCGTTTCCCCGGCGCCGATGACGGCCCCAAGGGCCCGGCCCCCGAACTCGGTGAGCACACGCTCGAAGTCCTTCGCGGCCTCGGCTACAGCGACGGCGATATTGCAAAACTGAGGGAAGCGAAAGCGATCGCCTGATCGCTAGCCGAGCGCACTGCTGTTGCGCGGCAGGAGGCGGCGGTCGTTCTTGCGCTCTTCTTCGTCGCGGGCGCTTGCAGGCACGGAGCTGGCGAAGGACGATGTGTCCATGGACGCCAGCACCTGCACGACGGCGGGCGAAAGCTGAAGCGCCGAACGGTTGAGCGAGCTGGGCACGCCCGACGCCACCGCGGCATTCGAAGAAAAGCTGCGCGTCGGCATGACCATCGGCGCGGATGAAACCGTTCCCGCTATGACGGCGAGAGACTGAGCCTGGGCGGCGGAAGCCGCGGCTTGATCGGCGACAGCGCCGTCGCCCGCAGCGAGATTGCCGTTGGCGGCGGCAAGCACCGGCTGCGGCGCAATCTGGAAGCTGGGTGTTCCGCCTTGATGCTTGGAAACGAGGCCCTGATAGACCTCGGAAACCGATTTCGGCTGGCCCGACTTGTCGTAGAAAATCGACCTGTTGGCGGCCGCCGCCTCCGGGAAGAGCATGTCGGCCCGGGCATTGGGCGTGTCTTCGGCGCTCGAAATCAGCTTCGACGCACCGCCAACCCCGAGGAAATGGGAGATATAGAGTTCGCCCGAATTGACCGACCGGCCAAGCCGCTGCTCGAGGCCCGACTTGCTGTCGCTTGCCAGCGCGCCCGCCATGAGGGCGGAGGTCTGGGGGTCGTTGCGAAGGGCAAGAATTGCCTGCCGGGCGGCAGGATCGGCCACGACGTAACGGCCCTTCGAATCCTGCGTGATGGCGTCGGAATATTGCCCGAGGCCCAGACCCGCGCCGTCCTTCTTCATCGTCCCGAGCCAGGTCTGCTCGGTAAACTGAAAAAGCCCGCAAGCGCTGGAAGTGTTTGATTTAGCAGAACAATCGAGGCTCGACTCGCGCATCGCCGTATTCAGCAAATAGCCGAAATCGGCGCCCGTCTGCGCACTCGCCTGCTGCAAGGCAGCGGCGATTTGCGGATGGGCTGTGACGGCTTGAACGAGGCTCATGGGTTCCGGACTGTGCTGTTTCTCAAGTCCATGGTCGCAAGGCCCGTGCCAGACCTGCGGCCGCCCTTCTCCGGCCCGTTCCGTCAGGCGGAAAGAACGCATAAGCGCTTGCGGCACCTGAGGGTTTCGGGGCTACAGTCGCATCAGCCGGCCGTGAAAAGAGTCGGCAAGACGATGGGGGAAGTCTCGAATGTCCGAAATCGATGTCGCATCCGAGGTCGAGGAAGTCCTCCACCATCCGGCAAGCGCCCCGGCCGTCGAGAAGCCCTATCCGAACCCCGCCTATGCCTGGTACGTGGTCGCCGTCCTCGTCGTCGCCTACACCTTCTCCTTCATAGACCGCCAGATCCTGAGCCTGCTGGTCGGCCCGATGAAGCGCGACCTCGGCCTCAGCGATACGCAGGTGAGCCTCCTGCAAGGCATCGCCTTCGCCGCCTTCTACACGATCATGGGCCTCCCCATCGGCCGCATGGTCGACCGGCGCCACCGCGTCAGCATTATCGCGATCGGCGTCTTCGCCTGGAGTCTGATGACCGCATTGAGCGGCACGGCAAAGGTTTACTGGCAGCTCTTCGTCTATCGCATGGGCGTCGGCGTCGGCGAAGCGGCGCTCACGCCAGCCGCCTATTCGATCATTTCCGACTACTTCCCGCCCAAGCGCCTCGGCGTCGCCATCGGCGTCTACGGCATGGGCGTCTATATCGGCGCGGGCCTCGCCCTCGTGATCGGCTCGATCGCGATCAACATCGCGACAGGCATCGGCGATGTGACGCTCCCGCTCGTCGGCCATATCTATTCGTGGCAGCTCGTCTTCTTCGTCGTCGGTCTGCCCGGCCTTGCCATCGCGCTCTGGGTGCGCACCCTGCGCGAGCCGGACCGGCGCGGGCACATACGCCGGGAAACCGGCGCCGACGGCGTGACCCGCGACGCCGAGGTGCCCTTCCGCGAGGTGCTGGCCTATATCCGCGCCAATGCCCGCACCTTCCTGACCATGAACCTCTGCTTCGCCCTGCTCGCCATGATGGCCTACGGCACATCGGCCTGGGTGCCGACCTTCTTCGTCCGCACCTATGGCTGGACGGCGGTGGAAGCAGGCCAGACCTATGGCCTCATCATCGTCGTCTTCGGCACGCTGGGCGTTGTCTCCGGCGGCGCGGCGGGCGACTTCGTCTGCGCCCGGGGCTATCGCAACGGGCGCATCATCGTCATGGCCCTCACCGGCCTCGTAACGCTGCCTTTCGCCGTCGCCTTTCCGCTGATGAACGACCCGAGGATCGCCATGGCGCTGCTCGCACCGGCGAGCTTCTTCGCCACCTTCACCACAGGCGTCGGCCCCTCGGCGCTTCAGGAAATGATGCCGAACCAGATGCGCGGCTTCGCCTCGGCCCTATCCGGCCTCATCGTCAATTTTATCGGGCTCGGCCTCGGGCCGACCTCGATCGCGCTGGTGACGGATTACGTTTTTCAAGACGAGCAGATGCTGCGTTACTCGCTGGCCTACGTGCCGCCGGTCGTGCTGATCGTCGCGGCAATCATCGGCTTCTTGTGCGTGAGGCCCTATGTCGTGAGCCTGGACTATCTTCAGGCATGGAGCGACAAGAACGAAAAACAATGACAGCAAAAGTGCTTGTCCCGATTCGCTGGACTCATGAATGACTTGAAGCGACTCGGCTAACCGGCCTGACCGAAAGTCCGGAAGCGCCAGGAGTTGGAATTGTCCTGCACCAGCCTGGGCGCGAAGACAGTCGGATGCGGCTGCTCGACGAGCCGCCCGCGAGCGCGCGCCTGCGTCAGCTTGAAGGCGAAAAGCTCCCGGTCGAACGGCTTGATGAGATAGTCGTCGGCGCCCGCTTCCATGGCGGCGCGCACGCTGGCGGGACCGCAATTCTCGGTGACGAAGAAGAGGCAGGGCCGCGCCCCGCCGGCAAGCGCCCGCACGGCTTCGACAAGCGAAGTCCCTTCGGACCCCGGCAGCCGGGCATCAAGAATGAGGAGATCGGGATCGAGGCCACGGACCAGCGCCCGCGCCTCATCCGCATCGCGCGCGCCCGCAACCTCGAAGCCGAGGCTTTCGAGGAGGAATTGCACGGCCCGGCGGACCGGAGCGGACGAATCGGCGAAAACGGCTGTCGCCACGGTTGAAGCTCCCAAATCAGAGGAGCCAACCTTAGGGGCCGAGTCTTAAACCAATCGTTAACCGAGAAGCCCTTTTTTTAACTTCTCGATAAGTACCCCGGCCTTGTCCGGCGCATAGGGCCGAGCCTCCCCCAGCCCCCAGACGGGTTTCGGCCAGGCCGCATCGCCCTCGAAACGGGCAATCACATGCACATGGAGCTGCGGCACCATGTTGCCGAGCGCGGCGACATTCATCTTCTGCGCGCCCGTCAGCCCCTTCAGCACCGCCGAAACCTCATCGATCTCGGCAACGAAGGCCGCCTTGTCGCCTGCCGCCACATCGTGGAAATCCCGCAATCCCTCCCGCCGGGGCACGAGGATCGTCCAGGGATAGCGCGCATCGTTCATCAGCAGCACCCGGCAGAGCTTCAACTCGGCCACGGGAAGCGTATCGGCGGCAAGTTGCCTGTGCAGTTCGAAGGTCATGTCAGTAAGACTTCGGCAGGCCGAGCACGCGCTCGGCGATGAAACTCAGGATCAGTTCGCGGCTCACCGGCGCGATGCGGGCGATCATGATCTCGCGCATATAGCGCTCGACATGGAACTCCTTGGCATAGCCCATGCCGCCATGCGTCATCACCGCCGTCTCGCAGGCATGAAAGCCCGCTTCGGCGGCGAGGTATTTGCCCGCATTGGCCTCCGCGCCGCAATTCTCGCCCGCGTCGTAAAGCGCCGCCGCCTTGAACACCATCAGGTTCGCCGCCTCAAGCTCCGCCCAGCATTTCGCCAGCGGATGCTGGATCGCCTGGTTCTGGCCGATGGGCCGCCCGAAGACGACGCGGTCGCGCGCGTAGTCGGTCGCCTTCTGAAGTGCGATGCGCCCGACGCCCACCGCCTCGGCGCCGATCAGCACGCGCTCCGGGTTGAGCCCGTGCAGCAGATAGTGAAACCCCTTACCTTCTTCGCCGATCAGGTTTTCCTTTGGCACCCGCAGCCCGTCGAAGAAGACCGCATTGGAGTCGACCGCCTTCCGCCCCATCTTCTCGATCTCGCGCACTTCCGTCGCGCCACCGCGATCAAGGTCCGTATAGAAGAGCGACAGACCTTCGGTCGGCTTTGCGCATTTCTCCTTCGGCGTGGTGCGGGCAAGCAGCAGGATCTTGTTCGCGCTCTGCGCTGTCGAGGTCCACATCTTCCGCCCATGCACCACATAGACCTTGCCGTCCCATTCGGCCCTGGTCGAGATCGCCGTCGTATTGAGCCCGGCATCGGGTTCCGTCACGCCGAAGCAGCAGCGGTCGCGGCCGGCGATAAGCGGCGGCAGGTTCCGCTCCTTCTGCTCCTCCGTGCCGAAGACGACGACCGGCATCGGCCCGAAGAGATTGATGTGAATCGCCGAGGCTCCCGAAAGGCAGGCCCCCGACTGCGCAATGGTCTGCGCGACGATGGCCGCCTCCGTGACACCGAGACCCGAACCGCCATAGGCCTCCGGCATGGCGATGCCGAGCCAGCCGCCCGCCGCTATGTCGCGCACGAAATCGTCGGGGAAGCCCCCCTCCCGGTCATGCTTCAGCCAATAGGCATCGTCATACTTTGCGCAGACGCGGGCCACCGCATCCCGGATCGCTTCCTGCTCCCCGCTGAAGGCGAAATTCATCCTGCCCCTCGTCTTTGTCTGTTGGCGCTTCGGCGGCTATAACCTAGCCCTTCGCGGAAGAGAGAGAAACAAACATGCCCGGACTCTATTTCGAGGAATTCAAGGACGGCCAGGTCTTCAAGCATTCGATCACCCGCACGGTGACCGAAACGGACAATGTGCTCTTTTCGACCATGACCATGAACCCCGCCGCCCTCCACCTCGACCATCACTATGCCGCGACGGAGACAGAGTTCGGCAAGCCGCTGGTGAACAGCCTTTTCACGCTGGGCCTGATGATCGGCATATCGGTGCATGACACGACCCATGGCACCACCATCGCCAATCTCGGCATGACCGATGTCGTCTTCCCCAAGCCCGTCTTTCAGGGCGACACGCTGCGCGTCGAGACGCGCGTGATTTCAAGGCGCCGCTCGAAGTCGCGGCCCAAGGCCGGCATCGTCACCTTCGAGCACAAGGCCTTCAACCAGCGCGGCGAGGAAGTCGCTTCCTGCACGCGGCAAGCCTTCATGCACGCCCAGACAGCGGAGGCCTGATCCCTTGCGCTCCTTCCTCTTCGTTCCCGCCGACAGCGACAAGAAACTCGCCAAGGGCGCATCCTCCGGCGCCGATGCGCTGATCCTCGACCTTGAGGATGCGGTCGCCTTGTCCAACAAGGAGGCCGCCCGCAGGGGCGCCGCCGACTATCTGAAAAGCGCCGACCGCAACGGACCCAAACTCTGCGTCCGCATGAACGCGCTCGACACGCCGCTCTGGCGCGACGATCTCAAGGCCGTCGCCGCCCACGCGCCCCACGCCATCCTGATCCCCAAGACCATCTCCGGCGACTGCGTGAAAAAGGTCGCGCATGCGCTGGACCTGCTCGAAGCGGAAGCGGGCCTGCGCACCGACACGATCAAGCTCTTCTGCGTCGCCACCGAAACCGCCGCGTCGATGTTCAATCTCGGCACCTATGCCGGATCGAGCCCGCGCCTTTTCGCGCTCACCTGGGGCGCGGAAGACCTCGCCGCCGCGCTCGCCGCCCGCGACAACAGGGACGAGACCGGCGCCTATACCGGCCCCTATCAGATGGCGCGCACGCTGACGCTGCTTGGCGCGGTCGCGGCCGGCGTCTCGCCGGTCGACACCATCTATAAGGACTTCCGCGACGAGGCGGGGCTCGAGCGCGAAACCCGCGCCGCCGCCCGCGACGGCTTCACCGCCAAGATGGCGATCCATCCCGCCCAGATCGAAATCATCAACCGCATCTTCACGCCGAGCGAGGAAGACCTCGCCCATGCCCGCGCCGTCATCGACGCCTTCGACAAGGCGGGCGATGTCGGCGTCGTCGCGCTCGACGGCGTGATGCTCGACATCCCCCATCTGAAACAGGCCCGCGCGCTTCTCGCCCGCGCCGCCGCCGCAAAGACAATCTGAGGAACGGACATGACAACGAAACCGAAGGTCGCCCTCGAAATCCCGCTCGGCAAGGCCTTCGAGCAGAAGCTCGTCGATCGCTATGAGATCGTGCCGGGCGCCTCGGCGCGCGAAGGCGTCCGCGCTCTCGTCACCATCGGCGCAATCGAGACGGGCGGCGCGCGCATGGATGCGCTCCCCGACCTCGGCCTCATCTGCTGCTTCGGCTCGGGCTATGAAGGCATCGACCTCGCGGCGGCAAAGGCGCGCGGCATCAAGGTCGCAAACAGCGTCGGCGCCAATGCCTCCGCCGTCGCCGACCTTGCGGTGGCGCTCCTCCTTGCCGCCATGCGCAAGGTCGTTGCGGGCGACCGTCTGGTCCGCAGCGGTGAATGGCGCGGCAGCAATGCGTCGTCGCTTCTGTTTTTGCCCGGCCTCGCCGGACGGCGCATCGGCGTCCTCGGCCTCGGCGCCATTGGCGAAAAGATCGCAGAGCGCCTCGCCGCCTTCGAAACCGAGATCGGCTATCACTCGCGCAAGCCGAAATCCGGCTCGCTTTATCGCTACTTCGACTCCCTCAAAGCCATGGCCGAATGGGCCGATGTGCTGATGATCGCGCACCGCGCCGACGAGACGAACCGCCACATGGTCAATGCCGAAGTGCTGTCGGCCCTCGGTGCGGACGGCTTCGTCGTCAACATCTCGCGCGGCTCCGCCATCGACGAGGACGCGCTGGTCGCCGCGCTGAAGGATCGCCGCATCGCAGGCGCGGGGCTTGACGTGTTCGAGGGCGAGCCCGATGTGCGCGCCGACCTTCGCGCCCTCGACAATGTCGCGATGACGCCGCATCTCGGCGGCGGCACGCGCGAGGCGCTGGGCGCGATGAGCGATGCCGTCGTCGCCAATATCGACGCCTTCTTCGCAGGCAAGCCCCTGCCCAATCCGGTCATATAAGCCGGATCAGAAGCCCCGCCGCGGCGCAAGTGGCGAGCACCGGCACCATGCCGAAGCGGAAGCGCAGCATCGCAACCAGCGCCGCTGCGGACAGCACGAGCGCCCATGGATCGAGCGTCGCAAGCTCCGGCGTCCAGAGCCGCATGCCCATGACATGCAACTCGTCGACCTTGCCGAACAGCACATGCAGGCCGAACCAGACGGCGAGGTTCAGGATCACGCCGACCACCGCCGCCGTAATGGCGGCGAGCGCCGCATTGAGCGCCTTCACCGTGCGCACGCGCTCGACATAGGGCGCGGCGACGAATATCCATAAAAAGCATGGAACGAATGTCACCCAGGTCGTGATGAGTGCACCCGCGACACCCGCCAGTATCGGTTCGGCGAAGCCCGCCGTGCGGAACGCAGCCATGTAGCCGACGAACTCCAGCACAAGAATGAGCGGCCCTGGCGTCGTCTCCGCAAGCCCGAGCCCGTCGAGCATCTGGCCGGGCGCGAGCCAGCCGAAATGCGTCACCGCCTCCTGCGCCACATAGGCAAGCACCGCATAGGCCCCGCCGAATGTGACGACCGCCATCTTGCTGAAAAAGACCGCTTCCTGCGTGAACACATTCGCCGGCCCGACCGTCAGAAAGAGCGCGGCGACCGGCCCCCACCAGAGCGCAAGCCCCACGATGAGCGCCGTCGCCGCGCGGCGGATCGACGGCACGGTATGCGGCGCGCCGACGATCGGCGCATCGTCATCCTTCGACTGTGCGAGGCCGGCGAAAACCTCGGGCGCAAAACGCATGGCGAGAAAGCCGAACAGCGCTGCCGACAGGACGACAATTGGAAACGCCACATCGAAGAAGAAAATGGCGACGAATGCCGCGCCCGCCAGCGCATAGAGCACCGGCGACTTCAACATGCGCCGCGCGATCCGGATGAGCGCCTCGATGACGACGGCAAAGACGGCCGCCTTGATGCCGAAGAAAATCGCCGCAACGAAGCCGAGATCGGCATAGGCGGCATAAAGCATGCTGAGGCCGAGCATCACGAAAACGCCCGGCAGGATGAAAAGAAGCCCCGCCGCCAGCCCGCCCTTCAACCCGTGCAGCAGCCAGCCCGAATAGGTCGCAAGCTGTTGCGCCTCCGGCCCCGGCAGCAGCATGCAGAAATTGAGCGCGTGCAGAAATTGCGGCTCGCTCAGCCACTTCTTCTCATCGACCAGAATGCGATGCATGAGCGCGATCTGCCCGGCCGGTCCGCCAAAGCTGAGAAGCCCGATCTTCGCAAAAACCCGCACCGCCTCGGCGAAGGTCACTTTCTGCGCGGCTTCGCCCTCGGCTGAAATGTCCAATGCGCGGTCCTCTCCTGCCCCATGCCGGCGACCGCTCGGGGGCCAGTCCGGCGCAAAACTAACAAATCGGGCACCCGCCCACTAGCGCCGTAACGCAATCCCGTGAAACACTTGTGACGGAGACAACGCGTTGGGAGGCGCGGAGGGGATGGCGAGACTAAACTTGCAGGATGCGGCCTTTTTGCAGGTCGAAACGGCGGAGTGCCCGGCTCATGTGGCGGGCTTGCAGATTTTCAAATTGCCGAAGAACTACAAGGGCAATTTCTTCCGCGAAATGATGATGCGGATCGACCAGTCGGTTCCCCCCGCCCCGCCCTTCAACATGAAGCTGAAAAGCGCTTCGCTGTCGCTCGACGTGCTGCCCGCCTGGGTCGAGGACAAGAATTTCGACCTCGATTATCACGTCCGCTATTCCGCCCTGCCCGCGCCGGGCTCGATGGACCAGTTGATGAAGCTCGTCGAGCGCCTGCATTCGCGGCTCCTCGACCGCACGCGCCCGCTCTGGGAGTGCTACTACATCGAAGGCCTCGAAAACCGGCAGGTCGCGCTCTATTTCAAGATTCATCACTCCTGCGTCGACGGCGTCGCCGCCATGTCGATCCTCGACCGCGTGATGTCGAAGACGCGCAATTCGAAAAAGGTCGTCGGCTTCTGGCAGGTTCCGCCCGCCCATCGCGAAAGCGCGGAGCGGCCGAAGCTGATGGACCGGCTGACGCGCACTTACTCCGGCTTTCTCGGTCAGGCGCGATCCGTTCAGCAGCTTTCCGGCACTGCGCTGAAATCGGGCCTGCAAGCCATCTCGGGGACGCCGCGCAAATCGCCCATGCCCTTCACCGCTCCGGCGACGATCTTCAATCAGTCGATCACGCAGCATCGCCGCTTCGCGACCCACACCATTCCGCTGTCGCGCATCAAGGGCATCGCCAAGGATCTCGACCTCACGGTGAACGACGTCGTGCTCGGCATCTGCTCGGGCGCGATCCGCCGCTACCTGAAGGATCGCGGGCAACTGCCGGCCGACAAGCCGATCCTCGCCATGTGTCCCGTCTCGGTGCGCCCTAAGGACGCCGAACAGCGCGGCAACCAGATTTCGATGATCGTGACGACGCTGGCGACGAACGAGAACGACACGATCGCGCGCCTGAAGCTCATTCACGACTCCGCCTCGGAAGCGAAGCACAAGCTCGGCGAGTTGGCGCGCGAAGCCTCGACCAACTACGCGCTGCTGATGAACGGCGTCATCCTGCTGTCGCAGGCGCTCGGCCTCGGCAACATGGTCGCCCCGCCCGCAAACCTCGTCATCTCCAACGTGCCCGGCCCGCGCGAGAAGCTCTATCTGATGGGCGCCGAACTCGTTCACAACTATCCGATGTCGGTGCTGGTCCACGGCCAGGCCCTCAACATCACGGTCACGAGCTATGCCGACGAACTCGACTTCGGCCTGCTCGGCGCGCGCGAAATCATGCCGGACCTCGACAAGCTCGCCGGCTACATCGCCACCGCCTGCAACGAGATTGAAATCGCCGACGAAGCCCATCTCGCCGGTGAGGCCGAAGCGGCCCGCCAGCGCCTTGCCGAGCGCCGGACCGCCCGGGACACCGCACCTGTGGCAAAACCCAAGAAGGCGAAATCGGCCCGCAAATCCAACGGCCATGCCACGGGACAGATGGCCCCGATGAGCGCCGACATATCCGCCATGAAAGAAAACTAGACCAAGGTCTAATTTTAAATTGCAAACTGGTTCGGGCCCCTTATAGTTTCCCCCAAAATATTATCTGTTGGGAGGAAACGGAACATGCACGACCTGATCATTCGCGGCGGCACGCTGGTTGACGGCACCGGCGCAGCCCCCCGCACGGCGGACGTTGCCATAGACAACGGCGTCGTCACGGAAGTCGGCAAGGTCACGGGGGCCGCGCGCCGCGAGATCGACGCGACCGGCCTCCTCGTCACGCCCGGCTGGGTCGACATCCACACCCATTATGACGGCCAGGTGACGTGGGACCCGCTCCTCACCCCCTCCTGCTGGCACGGCGTGACCACCGTCGTCATGGGCAATTGCGGCGTCGGCTTCGCGCCCGCCCGCCCCGACAAACGCGACTGGCTGATCGAGCTGATGGAAGGCGTCGAAGACATTCCCGGTTCCGCACTCGCTGAAGGCATCAAATGGAACTGGGAGAGCTTCCCGGAATATATGGACAGCCTCGACCGGCAGACCCGCGTTCTCGACGTGGCGACGCAGGTGCCGCACGGCTCCGTCCGCGCCTATGTGATGGGCGAACGCGGCGCACGCAACGAAGCGGCGACGCCTGAAGACGTCGAAGCCATGGCGAAGATCGTCCGCGAAGGCGTCGAAGCCGGCGCGCTTGGCTTCTCCACCTCGCGCACCATGCTCCACCTGTCGAAGGACGGCGAACCCGTTCCCGGCACCTTCGCCAACAAGGCGGAATTGATGGGCATCGGCCGCGCGCTCGGCGCCGCCGGTCACGGCGTTTTCGAAATGGCGTCCGACATGACGCCCGCCGAAGACGAATTCATGTGGATGAAGGAACTCTCCGCCGAAACGGGCCTCCCCGTCACCTACGCGCTTCTCCAGTCGCCCGTGCAGCCCGACAAGTGGCGCGACATGCTGGCGCTGACCGATGAAGCGCGCAAACAGGGCGCCAACGTCACGGCCCAGATCGCCTGCCGCCCCACCGGCATGGTGCTCGGCTGGCAGAGCACGATCCATCCCTTCGTCTCGCGCGCCACTTACGCGCAGATCGCGCATCTTCCCTTCGCCCAGCGTCTGGTCGAACTGAAGAACCCCGAAGTCCGCGCACGCATCCTCGCCGACAAGCCGAAGGACATGGGTGTCCTCGGCATGATCATGACGCAGGGCTTCGACCGCATGTTCCGTCTGGAGAACAACGGCAAGCTCGAATACGAGCCTCGCGCGGAAGACAGTGTCGCCGCGCTTGCCGCCAGAACGGGCCAGGACCCCGCCGCCATCGTCTATGACATGCTCATGGAGAATGACGGCCGCGGCTACATCTACCTGCCGCTCCTCAACTACACGAACTTCAACTTCGACCACATCCGCGAGATGATGCAGCATCCCGCAACCGTGCTCAGCCTGTCGGACGGCGGCGCGCATTGCGGCGTCATCTGCGACGCGAGCTTCCCCACCTATATGCTCACGCATTGGGTGCGCGACCGTTCGCGCGGCCAGACGCTGCCGCTCGAACAGGTCGTGCGCATGCAGACCCATGACACGGCGCGGCTCTACGGCCTCAACGATCGCGGCGTCATCGCGCCCGGCATGAAGGCCGACGTCAACGTCATCGACCTCGAAAACCTCCGCATCCTCGCGCCGGAGATGGTCTTCGACCTCCCGGCCGACGGTCGCCGCATGATCCAGAAGGCCGACGGCTACCGCGCCACCATCGTCTCGGGCATCGTCACCTTCGAGAACGGCGAAGCGACCGGCGAAATGCCCGGCAAGCTGATCCGCGGGCCCCAGCGCCAGCCGAAGGCGCAAGCCGCGGCGGAGTAATCGACGGACTTCCAGACCGGCCTTCGGCCCTCCTCGGGATGAGGCGATAAATTCAAACCTCATCCCGAGGAGGCCGCGCAAGCGGCCGTCTCGAAGGACGCTTAGAAGCATTGACGCCACCCCTCCGCCCGTGCAGCTTGAGCGCAATTCAAGCGAGGGCAAATCGTGGACGACCAGAAGCAGCCGGCGCCGGATATTCTCAAGCGCCGCAAGCACATTCTCGATCTCTATCAGGCCGGCAAGAAGGCTGAGGCGGAAGCGGCCGCCCGCGCCCTGCTGGCCGAACAGCCTGACGACGCCGAAACGCTGTCGGCGCTCGCCGCCCTGCTGATCGAGCGTGGCATGGTCGTCGAGGCCGAAGCCTCCCTCCTCCGCGCGCTCGAGCTTGCGGCGCACTCGCCCATCCCGTGGATCAATTTCGGCCGCTTTCTCCAGCAGCACGGCCGCTGGAGCGAAGCGCTCGCTCATTATGAACGCGCCGCCGAAGCCTTTCCCGACAATCCGCTCTTCCATCTGACGCTCGGCCAGATCCGCCAGCGCGCCGGCCTCTTCGCCGAAGCCGAGGCCGCGTTCCGGACCGGGGCGAAGTTGCAGCCGGAAAACGCGCAAACGCTCATGAACATCGGCATGGTCGTGCTGCGTCAGGATCGCGACGACGAAGCCGCCGCCCTCTTCCGCCGCGCCATCGAACTGGAGCCGAAGCTCGGCGCGGCCTATGGAAATCTCGGCAATGCCGAACTGAAGCGCGGCGACCTCGCCGCCGCCGAAGCGGCCTTCGACCGGGCGACGGCGCTCGATCCCGATGACGGCCTCGTCTATGTCAGCCTCGCGCTTACAAAGCTCCGCCGCGGCGAGGCCCGCGAGGCGACCGAAATGTTCGACCGCGCCTTGATGAAATTCGGGCCCGAACGCCGCGCCGCCGCCTGGGCGCCTTATGCCCGCGCGCAGGAACTCGGCCAGATGCCGGGCGGCTTCCGCGCCGAGCTCGCACGCACCATCAAGCGCGTCGCGCTGACGCCGCCGCCGGGCTTTGCCTCGATCGCCGAAATGAACGCAGCCCTCGCCGAAGCCCTGCGCGCCGACAGGACGCAGACCTGGGAACCCGCCGGCAAGGCGACCCGCAAGGGCGGCCAGACCGGCCTCCTTCTCGACGACCCGCGCGAGCCCTTCATCGCCTTCGAAGCCGCGCTCCGCCGCGCCATCGACGCGCATTTCGACAGCATCAGGACGGAAAAATTCCACCCCTATTTCGGTCAGGTGCCGCGCACCTACCGGCTCGACATGTGGGGCACATTGCTCTCCGACGGCGGGCACCAGCATTCCCACATTCATGTCGGCGGCTGGATGAGCGGCGTCTATTATGTCGCCCTGCCGCCGAGCATGGGCGCGGGCGAACAGGCCAATGACGGCTGGATCGAATTCGGCCATCCGCCGCCGGACTTCGAGGCAGGCTTCGAGCCGCAGACCCTCGTCTACGAGCCGAAGGAAGGCGACGCGCTGTTCTTCCCGTCCTATCTTTTCCACCGCACGATTCCGTTCACGGGCGATGCGCAGCGGATCAGTCTCGCCTTCGACGTAAAGCCGATAAGCTGGCGCTGATCCGGCAAAGCCGCGACGGGAGGGAACACCGATGAACGAACAGGACGCAAAACAGCACATCGCCGCCGTCGCCGAGCGCGGCTACACCATCGTCGAGAATGCCATCGAACCCGGCCTTATCGACGAATTGAACGACACGCTGCTGAAGCTCGAGCGCGATCTGAAAATCGTTCCGGCGAAAAACGGCTTTGAAGGCCACCACACCGTCCGCATCTACAACCTGCTGGCGCATGGCGACGTCTTCGCGCGCATTCCCGTCCACGCCAATGTGCTGCCCGTGGTCGAGGGCGTGCTCGACAAGGGCTGCCTCATCTCGTCCCTCTCCTCGATCTCCATCGATCCGGGAGAAATCGCCCAGCCCATCCATGCCGATGATCAGGTCATGCCGGTCGCAAAGCCCCATGCGCCTTTCGTCTGCAACTCCATGTGGGCGCTCACCGACTTCACCGAGGAAAACGGTGCGACGCGCATCATTCCCGGCACGCACAAGGCCGACACCTCCCCCAATTACGGCCAGCATTACGACAGCATCCCGGCCGAAATGAAAAAAGGCTCCGTGCTCATCTGGCACGGCAGCCTCTGGCATGGCGGCGGCGCCAACAAGTCGAAGGCGCGCCGCGTGGGCATCGCAATGAATTATTGCGCGGGCTATATCCGCCAGCAGGAAAACCAGCAGCTCGGCCTGCCGCTCGAAACGCTGCGCAACTTCGAGCCGCGCCTGCAGGAACTTTGCGGCTTCGGCACCTACATGAACCTCATCGGACATATCGATAAAAAGACGCCCGCCCAGCGCCTGCTCGGCGAGACGCGCGACTTCAAATCGATCTGGGATCTGGCCTAGGCGCGAACGCGCGACGAAACGATTGCCCGAATTTACAGCGTCGAGGCGAATGCCATGATTTTCTGGATGATGAGCGCGGTCGGATTGGCGGTCGCCTATCTGTTCGGTTCCACGCCTACGGGTTATCTCGCGGGAAAACTGCTCAAGGGCATCGATATCCGGCAGCGCGGCTCCAAATCCATCGGCGCGACAAATGTGCTGCGGACCTTGGGGAAATGGCCTGCCCTGGCGGTGTTTCTGGTGGATGTGCTGAAAGGCGTGGCGGCCATCCTCTTTGTACGCTGGTTTTATCCCTGGCTCTGCGCTTTGCCGTCCGTCACGCCGCCGCCGAACTTCGATCTTCAAATCTGGATGCCATGGATAGTTTGCGTCGCCGGACTTGCCGTCCTGTTGGGACACGCCCGTTCGATCTGGCTGAATTTTACCGGCGGCAAATCCGCCGCGGCGGGGCTCGGTGTAATGCTGGCAATGTCATGGCCGGTGGGACTGGGCGCGGCGGCGGCTTTTGCCCTCGGATTGGCTATTTTCCGGATTGCGTCCCTTGCCTCGATGCTGGGAGCCCTGTCCGCCATCGTCCTCGTCTGCGGCCTGGAACAACCCTTGCCGTATCGGCTGCTGGTGATCGCGGGCAGCATCTACGTGATCATCCGACATCGCGCCAATATTCGGCGGCTGCTGGCCGGAACGGAGCCGCGCCTCGGGCAAAGCAGCCCGGAATTGAAACTCTAGGAAGTCCCGGCCGCTTCAGCCGAAGCTGTCGAGCAATGCCGGCAAATCGGCGACGCTCTCGATGACGAAATCCGTATGCGGCGTGAGATCATGCGCCTCGCTATTGCCGGTCAGCACGCCGACGCGCAAGCCGACACCGGCCGCACGCCCCATCTCGAAATCATGCCTGTTGTCGCCGACGACCGCGACATGCGCGGGTTGAAGCCCCACCGCCTCGCAAAAGGCATGCACCATGCCGGGGCCGGGCTTCGAGCCGTAACCGCTGTCATAGCCGCAATGAAATTCGAGATGCCCGCCGAGATCGAAGCGGTTGATCGTCGCCAGCGCCGACGCCCTGCCGTCATTCGTGGCGATGCCGAGGCTGTAGCCGCGCGCCCGCAATACGCTGAAAAGCACGGGCAGGTCCGTCACCGGCACCGAGGCGTCCGCCGCCCGCGCCGTGAAAAGCGCGTCGAGCCGCTTCACGAGATCGTCCGCCTGCCACCCATCGGCATGCACCATCCAGACTTCGGCGAGGCCGGGCGTATCTCCCGCCGCGATCACGCTGCCGGCCTTGACCTTGCCGCTCGCGGCGTCATAGCCGCCGACCGCCATCAGCCGTTCGACAAGCGCATCGTCCCCGCCCGCCGTCAGCCGCGCCGCCTCCAGAATGATCGGCACCCAGGTCAGGTTGTAGTCGAACAGCGTACCGTCCTTGTCGAACAGCACGCCTTTGATCCTGCGGTTTTCAATACGCGTCCCGGCCATGAACCATCACATTTCCGCTTTGAAGGGAGGGCAAGTTATACTCACATGGGCGAGCGGCTGCCGATAGCGGGGATTAGATATGCGTGCGTTCAAGATCACTTTCGCGCTGATACTGGTTCTGAGCAGCGCCGCGCTCACCGGCCTCATCTATATCCAGAGCCAGGGCGCCGGCATATCGACAGGCCTGCTGCTCGCCCTCGTCATCCTCTGCTACGCCTACGATCACCGGCATCATCTGTTCGGAGCCGACAAGCCCGCCGGCGAGCCGAAGAAGAAATCGACCGTGCGCCACGTCGCCCTGCAGCAGGGCCGCCTCACCGCCATGCATCAGGACGGCGACATCGCCGCCCGCCGCGGCCACTGATCCGGGCTATTCCGCTTTCCACTCGGTCACGATGTCGGCGAGAACCGGCCGCTCGCGCTCATCCTTCGGCCCCGTCGCGGAACCAATATAGATGAAGCCCGCCACCCGCTCGTTTTCACCGAGCCCGAGCGCACGCGCGATATCGGCGTCGAAGGCATACCATTCGGTGAGCCAGCAACTGGCATAGCCAAGCGCCGTCGCGGCGATGAGCATGTTCTGGCAGGACGCACCCGCCGACAAAACCTGCTCCCATTCCGGCGCCTTCTTGCTCGGCACGATGCGCGAAATGACGGCGACGACAACGGGCGCCTGCAAAAGGCGCCTGGCTTCCAGCGCCAGCCGATCCGCATCGGCGCGCGGTTCGATCTTCGCATAGACGCGTCTCAGCACCTCGCCGAAGGCGCGCCGCGTGTCGCCGCGAAACGTTATGAAGCGCCAGGGGGCGAGCTTGCCATGATCGGGCACCCGCGCGCCCGCCCGCAAGATGATATCGAGCTCCGCATCGTCGGGTCCGGGCGCCGCCATGGTGAAGGGCTTCACCGAACGGCGCGTCAGCAGAAGGTCGAGTGTTTCCTGGGAACGGGACAATGCAGCCATCCTTGTTTTCGCGAAGGCGGAGAAGGTAAGCCGCCGGCCTTTACACATGCAAGCAGCTCCCCCACCATCCGTCCGGGGCAATCGAGGGGGCATCCGTGAATCCATCACGGAGACGGGCGGGATTCTGCGCGCGCATCGTTATGTGCATTCTGGCGGCGACCTCCGGGGCATCGCCCGCGCCCGCATGGGCGGGCGCATGGCCGCAGCCCGAAGGCGAGGGCCAGATCATCACCTCCTATTTTTCGACCGAAGCCGACGAGGCCTTCGGACCCGACGGCAAGGTCCGGCCCAAGACCCGCTACACCAAGCAGGAAATCGCCTCCTATGCCGAATATGGCTGGACGAAGGACACCACCCTCCTCGCCGAAATCGCCTACACGAAGGACGACACCGACTTTTTCGGCGAGCACCACCGCCAGCAGGGCCTCTCGCGGGCGGAGCTGGGCGCGCGCTATGCAATCGGCACCTGGCAGGACACGCTCTTTTCGGTGCAGGCGCTCGCCGCTCTGCATGGAACAAGCTCGGGCGACGATCCCGCCTCCTCCCGGCGCGGCGATATCGACGGCGAAGTCGACATCACGCTCGGCCGCAGCTTCACCCTTCTGGGCATCGAAGGCTTCTCCGACACCGTGATCGGCTATCGCCTGAGGCCGGGCGGCCGGGCCGATGAAGCGAAGACCAACATCACGCTGGGCATCAGGCCCTTCTCGCGCACCATGCTGCTCCTCAAGAGCGAGAACTTCGCTACCGTCAGCGGCGGCCACCAGACGGCGGCAGACGTAACGCGAAACAAACTCGGCCTGTCTCTGGTGCGTGAGATCACGCCGACGATTTCGCTGGAGCTTGGCGGAATGAAAACGATTTCGGGCCGCAACAGCCTCCGCGAAACCTCACTGAACCTTGGCCTCTGGTATCGCTTCTGAAACGGGCCGCAATCTTACCGGCGTGGCATCCGCCGCCTTGCCCGCGCCGGGAAGCAGAAGCCCGCGATTTTTATCGAGGAATGCCAGCACATCGACATCGGGCGGCTGGTCCCATCCGCTGCCGGGCGCATGCGCTTCGAGATCGGAAAGCGAAAAATCCATCCGCGCATCGTAGGTCCGCTCTGTCTGGTTCCGCAGCCGCTGCTCGGCCTCATACCAGCGGCGCTTCAGCGCATCGTCTGGACAGGTCGCAAGCTCCGCCGCCTCGCTCGCGCCCCAGCGCCTTTCGGGGCAGAGATAGGGGTCGAAGGCGAACTTGAAAAGCCGCGCCCTCGCCTCCTCGAAACTCATCGACCGCATGGCGCCGTCGCTTGCCTGATAGCTGACGGGGCAGCCCGCCGTTTCCGTGCGATAGGCCGCCGCGAGATCGCCCGCAAGATCGGAACCCGCATAGGAGATGTTTTTGCTATGGGCTTGCGCCATGCCCAGAAAGCGTTCGGCCTGATCGCGCAATTCCTTGAACGACACTTTCAGCCGTGCATCGCGCGACGGCGTCGAATAGGTCTCCCAGTCGCCGGACGTGCCGTAAATGTTTTCCGGCAGGCGCTCGGGATGCGGTTGCCCATTGAGCCCCGCCTTGATCGCAATGTCGACCGCTTCGCCGCGATAGTGCAGGTCATCGCAAAGCCCCTTCACCATGCTCCGCGTTTCGACGATGGGATCGTAGACGATGTCATGCCCCGCCACGGCGCGGCGCACATAGTCGTAATAATCGAGCGTCTCCCCGTTGAAGACGAAGAGCGCCGACTGCCAGTCGCGCGTCGCCGGATCGGCATTGCCGAAATACTGCTCAAGCGAAAAATCGGCGAGCTTGTAGTCTGTCATGGGTTCGATATGCCCGCCCACATAGGCGCCGTCCGCTCCTTGCGTCGCGCCGACGAGGCGGAGCGGCCGCCAGTTCTTGAAGCCCGCGCCCATGGGGGCAGAGGCGCGCACGAAGCGCCGCCCGTAATCGCCCCGCGACACCGAATTGTCCGGATGGGAGTCGATGAACCGGATGCGCCCCTCATCGTCGATATCGTAGACGGTCGCCGCATGGCCGTTCGGATCGTAGATGACCGTACCGGGCCGGATCGCCCCCGGCGCGATTTTCACCGGATAGAAATCGGCCGGCGCGCCGCGCTTCGCATCCGGCGGCACGCGATACATGGCCGTCGACACATGATCCGTCATGCTCCAGATCGCAATCCTGATATTCGGAAAGCGCCCCGGCGCGGGCGTCAGAATATCCGTACGCTGAGAAACGTAATTTCCAAATCGCGAATAGCGCAGATCGTTGGAATTGCCGTTCGCGGCCACATCGCTCACATAGGAAAACGGCAAGCCGTTCTTCCACGCGAAATAGGCGCGCAGCACATAGGGAAAGTCGGCGCAGTCGGCGAAGAACGAAAGTCCCGCCGGATCGTTGTGGCGATAGATGTTCGCCGGGCTTTTCAGGCACTCATCGACGTTGCGGCAGTCGCTCCTACCGATCGCCTGAACGAATTCGCCATAGGCCCGCTCGTCGCTGGCGCTCCATTCGGATTTGAGAATGCGCCACTGATAGCCGGGGGGCGCGGGCACCGCTGCCGCGTCCACCCTCTCGCTCCCGCTCGCCACCGGCGCCATGGAAATCGGCGCCATGGTTCCAGGCGGCAAAGGCGCGTCGGCCCCGTCGGCAAAGGCCACCGTCGCAAGCAAGGCCCATGCGCCGAGCGCCGCAGCAAAGACGCGCCAGGGCCTCCGCATGTTTTCCGCTCCCTCGAATTCTTCAAGTGTGACCGGAAGTTAACCACGACGCGCTGTGGCAAGTCCGGCACGGAACGGGGACGAAATTTGCCATTTCATTTCGTATTGACTTATTTAAGTACAAACTACAATATAAATACATGGAAAGCTTCATGGCCCTTGCCGATCCCACACGCCGCCGCATCGTTGAGATGCTTGGCGACGGCGAACTTTCGGCAGGCGACATAGCGCGCCGCTTCGAGGTGAGCGCGCCCGCCATCTCCCAGCATCTGAAAGCGCTGAAGGCGGCGCGCCTCGTCAGCGTCCGCATCGACGCGCAGCGGCGCATCTACAGTCTCGATCCGGAAGGTTTGCAGGCGATAGACGCCTGGCTCGCCCGGGTGCGCCGCTTCTGGAACCCGCGGCTCGACGCGCTGGAACGCGAGCTTCACGCCGCCGCGAAAAAGGACAGGAAAAAGCCATGAGCGCCAAAGGGGAGATCGTCAAAGTTTCAGCCGTAAGGTTCGAGCGCCGCCTCCCCGCGCCCATCGAGCGCGTATGGCGCTTTCTCACCGAGGCTGAACTTCTGCCCGCCTGGTACGGCAATGGCACCATCGAGCCGCGCCCCGGCGGCGCCGTGCGCCTGATGGACGGCCATATTCGCGGCATCGTCACACGATTCCAGCCGCCGCACGCGCTCGCCTATACATGGAACGTCTTCGAACCGAACGCACCCGATGGCGCATCCTCCGACTACCCCGAATCCTACCTGCAACTCACGCTTTCATCGCAGGGAAAGGACGTCGCGCTCGTCCTCACTCATTTCCCCATACCCGAAGCCTTCGAAAAACAGACGGCGATGGGCTGGCACACTTATCTCGACATTGTGGAAGCGGCAGCGCGAGGAGAGGCGCCGGCGGACCGCCAGACCTTCATGCACAAGAACGCCGCGCTTTACGGCGTAGACCTCAACAATCTTGCGAGGTGACGGGATGCACGAATACGGCACGCTCATAGGAAACGACACGGTCCGTTTCGAGCGACTGCTACCTGGACCTATCGAGCGCGTATGGGAATACCTCACCGACGCTAAGCTACGCGGCACCTGGCTTGGCGCGGGGCCGATGGAGCCGTTCGCCGGCGGCAAGCTCGCCATCGTCTTCGACAATTTCGCTCTCGGCCCTGAGCCTTCCGCGCCGCCCGAACGCTTCAAACAATATGCAGGTGTTTTCAACAGCGCCCATATCGTCACGATCCACGAGCCGCCGCATCGCCTAGCCTTCACATGGGACGAAGACCTCGACATAACCGGTTCGGTGGTCGAGTTCGAACTCAAGGAAGAAGGCGACAAGGTGCGCCTCATCCTCACCCATCGGCGTATCGCCAATGTGGACGATGCGGTCGGCTTCTCCGGCGGCTGGCACACGCATCTCGCCATGCTTCAGGAGCGGATTGAGGGAAATCCGAAAACGCCCTTCTGGACCGCTTTCGACGGCATCGAGGATGAATACCGCCGACGGTTCAAAAAATGACGAACGAAAAAGGGGAAGCCGATGCTTCCCCTTTTTTGCTTTCCGTCCAGGCAGCCCCTAGCCGCGCAAATCGGGCGGCGTCGCCTCGGCGATCAGCGCCTTGATCGCTTCGTCGAGCGGCTGGACCTTCTGGTCCTGCGAGCCGAGGCGGCGGATCGAGACGGTGCGTTCTTCCGCCTCGCGCTTGCCGGCGACGAAAATCGCCGGCACCTTGCCGACCGAATGCTCGCGCACCTTGTAGTTGATCTTCTCGTTGCGGATGTCGAGCTCGACGCGCAGGCCCGCCGCCTTAAGCATGCCGGCCATTTCCGCCGCATAGGCGTCGGCATCCGACGTGATCGTCGTGACGACGGCCTGCACCGGCGCAAGCCAGAGCGGAAACTTGCCTTCGTAATTCTCGATCAGAATGCCGATGAAGCGTTCGAGCGATCCGAGGATCGCGCGATGCAGCATGACCGGCGTGTGCTTCGCGCCGTCCTCGCCGATGTAAGTGGCGTCGAGCCGCTCCGGCACCACGAAGTCGAGCTGCAAAGTGCCAAGCTGCCATGAGCGCCCGATCGCATCCTTCAGATGGAATTCGAGCTTCGGCCCGTAAAAGGCGCCTTCGCCCGGCGCGAATTCGAATTCGCGGCCCATCGAACGCAGCGCGTTCTCAAGCCCCTGCTCGGCCTTGTCCCAGATTTCGTCCGAGCCCGCCCGCGCCGCCGGCCGCGTCGCCAGCTTGAGCTTCGTGCCGGTGAAGCCCATATGCTCGTAGACGCTTTCCAGCAGCGCGACGAAGGCTTCCGTCTCGCTTTGAATCTGGTCGGGCGTGCAGAAGATATGCGCATCGTCCTGCGTCATCTGGCGCACGCGCATCAGCCCGTGCAGCGCGCCATGCGGCTCGTTGCGGTGGCAGCAGCCGAACTCGGCCATGCGCAGCGGCAGATCGCGATAGGATTTGACGCCCTGTTTGAAAATCTGCACATGCGCCGGGCAGTTCATCGGCTTGATCGCCATGAGCTTCGCCTTGCCCGACAGGATCGGCGCATCGTCATCCGTAGACGGAATTTCATCCGGCACCACGAACATGTTTTCGCGATACTTGCCCCAATGCCCGGACTGCTCCCAGAACTTCGAGTCGAGAAGCTGCGGTGTCTTCACCTCGACATAACCGGCACGGTGAATGCGCCGGCGGATATATTGCTCCAGCGCCTGCCAGATGTGATAGCCCTTCGGATGCCAGAAGACCGACCCTTGCGCCTCTTCCTGCAAATGGAAGAGGTCCATCTCGCGGCCGATCTTGCGATGGTCGCGGCGCTCGGCCTCTTCCACCATGGTGAGATAGGCCTTGAGCTCGGCCTCCGTCGCCCAGACCGTGCCGTAGATGCGCTGAAGCATCTCGTTGCGGCTGTCGCCGCGCCAATAGGCGCCAGCGAGCTTCGTCAGCTTGAAGGCCTTGCCGAGCTTGCCCGTCGAGGGGAGATGCGGCCCGCGGCAAAGGTCGAGCCAATTGCCCTGCCGGTAGATCGACACATCTTCGCCCGCCGGAATGGCGCCGATGATCTCGGCCTTGTAGTGCTCGCCGATCTTCTTGAAATAGGCCACCGCCTCGTCGCGGTTCCAGACTTCGCGCGTGATCTTCTCGTCGCGGTCGACAATCTCGCGCATCTTCGCCTCGATCTTTTCAAGATCGGAAAGCTGGAAGGGCTCGGGCCGTGCGAAGTCGTAGAAAAAGCCGTTCTCGATCACCGGACCGATCGTCACCTGCGTGCCGGGAAAGAGCTCCTGCACCGCTTCCGCCATCACATGCGCGCCGTCATGGCGCAGGAGTTCGAGCCCATCCTGCGTCGCGGGCGTGACCACCTCGACCTTCGCGTCGCGATCTATGACGGTCGCAAGGTCCATCATCTTGCCGTCGATCTTGAGGCCGATGGCCTTCTTGGCGAGCGACTTGGCGATGCTCTCGGCAAAGGCGAACCCGCTCAGGGGTTCCGCCGCCTCACGCACCGAACCGTCAGGCAATGTCAGCTTTATCATTTCATGTCTCTCAAATCGGTCCGCACAGACCAGCGTCCGTAGCGCCATGGTGCATACCAAGGCTCGGAGGCAAGCGCCACTGGCACCGGGTCGAAACCATGGCTTCCCCAGGGGTGGCAGCGCGCAATGCGCGCCAGCGCCAGCCACGATCCCCGCCAGGGCCCATGCAGCTCGATGGCCTCGGCGGCATATTCCGAACAGCTCGGCATATGGCGGCACCGGGGCCCGAGCAGCGGCGAGATGAACCAGCGGTAAAGCTGGATCAATCCTCTGAGGCTGAACGACAAGGGGTCGTATCGCATGCGGGAACCAAGGGGTCGCACCCGGCACGGGAATCGGCGCGGGCGGTCTTGCGGGTCATTATAGGGAATTGGGGCCGGCGGCGTCGCGCGCCTTCGGGCCCGGCGGATCAGGCCGGGCCGGTGCTAGTGGCAGTCCGGGGCGCGGCCTGCGTCCCACTCCCCTGCCTCGACAAGGCTTCGTCCACGGCTTCTTCCACCGCATCGAAGACGAGCAGCGTCGATGCGTGCCGGGCCTTGTAGTCGCGGACGGGTTCGAGAACCTCAAGGTCCGCCCATTTGCCGCCAAAGAGCTCGCGGGGCGGCTCGCCGCCCTCTTTCAACATGCGCCGCATGGCGGCGCCGATCTGGTGCAGCTCGTCCGCCGTCGCGCCGATGACATGGCGCGCCATGATCGACGAGGAAGCCTGCCCGAGCGCGCAAGCCTTTACTTCGGCGCCATAGCCGACGACCCGGTCGCCCTCCATCCGCACATCCACCGTGACCTTGGACCCGCACATCTTCGACACAGCCGTCGCGCTGGCGTCGGGCGCGGCAAGCCGCTCCGTCAGCGGGATATCCGCCGCCAGCTTCAGAATGCGCGTGTTGTAGATCTCGTTCAGCATTTGCGTCTCAGCTTGCCACCCGCCACTGCGTGCCCTGCGGGCCGTCCTCGATCAGGATACCGCGTCCGGCCAGCTCGTCGCGGATGCGGTCGGCCTCCTTGAAGTCCTTGGCCTTGCGCGCCGCATTGCGGGCGGCGATCAGGCCCTCGATCTCACCTGCATCTATATGGGGAGCCATGCCCGCTCCCGCAAACCATGCTTCCGGGTCTTGCTGGAGAAGCCCGATGAGCGCGCCCGACCCTAGCAAAGCCGCCTTCAGCCTCGCCTTTTCGTCCCTGTCGGTCGCGATATTCGCCTGCCTGGCGAGATCGAACAGAACCGCCAGCGCCTTCGGTGTGTTGAGGTCGTCGAGCAGCGCATCCATGAAATCGTCGGGCATGGCATCGTTCGCCGCCGCCGCTTCCACATCGCCGAGCGCGCGCAATGCACCGTAAAGCCGGTCGAGCATCCGCCGCGCCTGCGCAAGCCCCTCCGCCGTCCAGTCGAGCGGCTGGCGGTAATGGCCGTTGAGCAGCGCAAGGCGGATCGCCTCGCCCGGTGCCTCTTTGATGAGGTCGTGGACCAGCAGCACATTGCCGATCGACTTCGACATCTTTTCCTTTTCGATGTTCACGAAGCCGTTATGCAGCCAGAAACGCGCCAGCGGCTTTTGCCCATGCGAGCAATTCGACTGCGCGATCTCGTTCTCGTGATGCGGAAACTGGAGATCGATGCCGCCGCCATGAATGTCGATGGTCGTGCCGAGATGCTTCTCGATCATCGCCGAGCATTCGATGTGCCAGCCCGGACGGCCCCGACCCCAGGGGCTATCCCAGCCCGGCTGTTCCGGCGTCGAGGGCTTCCACAGCACAAAGTCTGCAGCGTCCTTTTTGTAAGGCGCGACTTCGACCCGCGCGCCGGCAATCATGTCGTCGCGGTCGCGGCCCGACAGCCGGCCATAGTCCCCATAGGCCGGCACGTTGAAAAGCACATGGCCTTCCGCCGCATAGGCATAACCTTCGGCGACGAGGCGCTCCATCATCGCGATCATGCCGGGAATGGTTTCCGTCGCCTTCGGTTCTATGTCAGGCGGCAGCACGCCGAGCGTGCCCATGTCCTCCCGATAGATCTGGGCGTACTTGTCGGTGATGACGCCGATCTCGACGCCCTGCTCCTTCGCCGCCGCGATGATCTTGTCTTCGATGTCGGTGATGTTCCGCGCATAGACAACATTCGGATAAAGCCGCCTGAGCACCCGCGCCAGCACGTCGAAGACGACGGCGGGCCGCGCATTGCCGATATGGGCAAAATTGTAGACCGTCGGTCCGCAGACATACATCGTCACCCGCTCGGGATCGGCGGGCTCGAAGACGTCCTTGCGGCGTGTCAGCGTGTTATGCAGTTGAAGTCGGTAAGGCGCTGTCATGAAGCTGATCTCTGAAATGGCATGGGGTCGTTCGCCTCGGTCCCCCAGCATCGCGAGGGGATCAGGCGGCGGTGGTAGTGTGTCCGCAGCGACGACAGCTCATTGCCCATTCTCCATGCGTCGGCCGGTAAAAAGCCGACAGGCATTTGTTAATCGCCTTGATCCTGCCCGGCAAGGCTTAACAAGCCGGAAAAATAAACTTAACCGCGCGGAGAACCGATCCGGCCCGGCCTTCGTCTAAAGGGTATGGGCCGGTCACGAGGCGCCGGATTTTGCGCTTATCGCCTGACCGGCCGGTCTTGATAGCCCCTTTCTGCAAGGCTATATGCATCCTTGAGACGATGTCACATCAGCAACAGCATGGCATAAGACCCCGTGCTTGATGGGCAAAACGAGCGGTTCCGCAAGGGATCGCCCGTGACTTGAACCGGCAGCGTGCACTCCCCGTTTCGGCGGGTTGCGGTCGGGAAACCCCTAGAGAGATTGGTCACATGGACATGAACGTTGCAGTGAATGGGCTGCGTCCCCGCTTGACAGATTCCGAACTTTCCGCCCTGAAGAAACCCACCCGCGAAGAAGCGGAAGCCGCCGTGCGCACGCTGATCGCCTGGGCCGGCGACGACCCGTCGCGCGAAGGCCTCATCGACACGCCCGGACGCGTCACCCGCGCCTATGAGGAGTTCTTCGAGGGCTACAAGGAAGACCCCTACAAAGAGCTGACGCGCACCTTCGAGGAAGTCGAAGGCTATAACGACATGGTCATGCTCCGCGACATCGCGCTCGAGTCCCATTGCGAACATCACATGGTCGCGATCCTCGGCAAGGCGCATATCGCCTATGTCCCGACCTCGCGCGTCGTCGGCATTTCGAAGCTCGCCCGCGTCATCGAGATTTTCGCCAAGCGCCTCCAGACGCAGGAAACGATGACCGCCCAGATCGCCGATACGATCAATCGCGCGCTCGAACCGGCCGGCGTCGCCATCCTCATCGAGGCGAAGCATCAGTGCATGACGACCCGCGGCGTGAAGAAGCCCGACGTGGCGACCATCACCTCGCAGTTCACCGGCGTCTTCCGCGACGATCCCCGCATGGAAGCCCGCTTCATGCAGATGATCCGGGGCTGATACCCGGCTTCGCCGCAAGAGATATCCGTTAACGTCGTCATGGCCCGGCTTGTCCGGGCCATCCACGTCTTTAGACTGCAAAGAAAGCCGTGGATGGCCCGCATGAAGCGGGCCATGACGATCAGGGTATTGAACCATCATGACCACCACCCCCTTCTCCCCGCGCGGAACCGAAGCCGAGATCGAGGAAGGAACGGCCTTCGCGCCGAAGTTCGACGCCGACGGGCTGATCCCCGTCGTCGCCACCGACGCGAAATCGGGCGAAGTCCTGATGTTCGCCTGGATGAATGCCGAAGCGCTCGAAAAGACCATCTCGACCGGCGACGCCTGGTACTGGAGCCGCTCGCGCAAGGCGCTCTGGCGCAAGGGCGAGACCAGCGGCCAGACGCAGAAGGTCGTCGAGCTTCGCATCGACTGCGATCAGGACGCGCTTCTGATGAAGGTCGAGGTCGGCGGCGATGGCGGCGCCTGCCATGTCGGCTACCGCTCCTGCTTCTACCGATCGGTCCCGCTCGGCAAATCGGCCGCGCCGCTCGCGCTCCATTTTGAAGCGAAGAAACTTCCCGGCCACAAGCACGGCTGAATGCCGCCCCGCTTGAAGCCGTTCCAATTCCGACACATTTAGGCCCGATAGATGCCGAAGCCACCGCTTACAAGCGGGCGGCCAAGGTTGCATGATGTATCGAGTACCCGTTTCCATGAAGCAGCAGCGCATGACCCGTCCGAAAATCGGCATAGCCCTTGGCAGCGGCGTCGCCCGAGGCTGGGCCCATATCGGGGTGCTGCGCGCCCTTGGCCGCGCGGGCATCGAACCCGACATCGTGTCGGGCACATCCATCGGCGCGCTGGTCGGCGGTTGCCACCTCGCGGGCAAGCTCGACCCGCTCGAAGCCTTCGCCCGCTCGCTGACGCGCCGCCGCCTCCTTGGCCTCGTCGATTTCCGCTTCCGCTCGTCGGGCCTCATCGGCGACGCCAAGCTCGAAGCCATCATGCGTGAGCATCTCGGCGATCTCCGCATCGAAGACCTCGACCGCACTTTCGTCGGCGTCACCACCGAACTTTCGACCGGGCACGAAGTCTGGCTGCGCGAAGGAAATCTGGTGCAGGCGATCCGCGCCTCCTATGCGCTGCCCGGCGTCTTCGCACCCGTCGCGGTTGATGGCCGCTGGCTGATCGACGGCGCGATCGTGAACCCGGTTCCCGTCTCCGTCGCCCGCGCGCTCGGCGCGCGCCTCGTCATCGCCGTCAACCTCAACACCGACCCGTTCGATCCGGCGACGCGCCGCCATTTCGAGCAAGGGCAAGCGCCGCTCTATGTCTCGACCATGCCGCCTCCGCCCGAAGCCTATGAACTGGCCGAACAGATCGAAGAAATGTTCGAGGCCGATGAGGCCACGCCGGAAACGATCGCCGAACCGACGGATGAAAACTCCGCCATCATGAGCGGCATTCGCGGCACGTTGAGCCGGCTGCGCGGCAAGACGCGCACGCCCGAAAATGAAATGGTGAAACGCGCCATCGGTACCCGCCATCGCGGGCCGGGCTTTGCGAGCGTGCTGCTCGCCTCGCTCAACATCGTGCAGGACCGGCTGGCCCGTGCGCGGCTGGCGGGCGACCCGCCCGATGTCGTCATCGCGCCGAAGATCGGCCACCTGACGCTGCTCGAATTCGACAAGGCAGACGAACTCATCCGACGCGGCGAGGAAGCCGTCGAAGACGCGCTTCCCCTCATCCGCGAAACGATGCGGCTGCTTCAGTGATCAGCTGTTGGTGATGTAGAGACGCAGCGCCTCGGTCTCCATCACGGTTTCCGCGATGCGGTGCTTCACCACGTCGCCGATGGAAACGATGCCGACAAGCGCGCCGCGCTCGATCACCGGCAAATGGCGGAAGCGCCCTTCGGTCATCGAGTCCATCAATTCATCGACGGAATCGTTGAGGCCGCAGGTGACGACGCGCGCCGTCATGATCTCGCGCACGGGACGGTCGAGCGCCTCGACGCCCATACGCGCAACGGCCTTGACGATATCGCGCTCCGATACGATGCCGAGCAATTGCTGCCCGTGCATGACGACGACGGCGCCGATGCGCTTCTCGCTGAGGAGGCGAGCAGCCTCCGTGAGCGTGATCGTCGGTCCGACTGTGGCGACGTCGGACCCCTTGGCCTTCAGGATGGTGGCTACGTTCATGGCTTTCCTCCCAGAACGGGATGGCCGCCGCGTGGTCTCCTGTCGCGAACGCCTGGACCGAGGGCGTCGCACTGGCCGCGCCGACAACAACCCGAGGCCCATGTTGCGACATTCCGCCGCAGGGTGCAACCTTATTGAAGCGGTGTGTCCGGGCGGAAATCCCCACCCTGCGCGTCTCCGCTATCATTCGCGGCGCTTAACCAACGAATCGGCAGGCTTCTCATGTGGCAACGCGTCTACCTCCAGCGCCTGAAGCGCGACATCGAGCTCTGGATCGAGCGCGGCTGGCTGACGCCGGAAAATGCGCAAGCCATCCTTGCCGCGAGCGGCGGCGAGGCGACGACGCGGCGCATCCCGCAAATCCTCTCGCTGCTCGGTGCGGTGCTGATCGGCTTTGCGGCGATGAGCTTTGTCGCAGCGAACTGGTCCGAACTGTCGAAGCTCGTGAAACTCGTTCTTCTCTTCGGCGCGATGTGGGCCGCCTATGGCGCGGCCTTCATGCTCGACCGCCGCAATCATCCGGCCTATGCGCAGGCGGCCATCATCGGCGGCATTGCGCTCTTCGGCGCGAACATCATGCTGATCGCGCAGATCTATCACGTCGATGCCGGCGCGCCGGGCTGGGTGCTGCTGTGGAGCGCCGTCGCGCTCGCCGCCGCATGGATGCTGCCCTCGCGCTCGGCGCTCGCCATCGGCATTCTTCTGGCAATCCTCTGGTCGGCATGGTCGCCGCCTGCGCTTGTCCTTGGACAGGCACATTGGGCCTTCTTCCTGCCCTGGGCGGTGGCGCTGTTCCTGACCTTGCGCATGAGCTGGCTGCCCGGCTTCCATCTGTCCGTACTCACCGCATGGGTCTGGGCGGCGCTCAATGCCGAGCCGCTGACGCGCGGCCTCGATGTCGGGCGCGGCGACCTTGCGGTGCTTTACATTCTGGCGGCTCTGGTGCTCTGGCTCGCCGGCATGCGCGTCTCTCACCGCTCCTTGCGCTTCGGCTCGGTGATGGAAGGCTATGGCCTCGTCGTCGCCTTCACCCTGCTCTGGATCTGTCAGGCGGCGCCCGCAGATAGCCATGTCGGTACGGTCTGGACCATCGTCGCCGTCCTCGGCCTCGCCGCCGCAGGCGCGCTCGCCTGGACGGAAATCGCAGCCGGACGACTGGCGATGCGCGACGCCGCGGGCCTTGCCGCCATCGGCCTCGGCGCGGCGCTCTATCCGCTGATCGCCTCAAGTCCGGCCAGCGTGCCATGGATCTATGCCGCGCTCTTCCTTGCGCTCTCGGCCTGGCTCGTCGCCTTCGGCACAGGCCGGCGCAACCGCTTCGCTCTCAATGCGGGCTTTGCCGCCTTCGCGGCGGAAGTTCTCTACCTCTATTTTGAAACCCTGGGCACGCTGCTCGGCACGGCTGCTTTCTTCGCGCTGGGCGGCATCATCCTGATCGCCGGAAGTTTCATCATCGCCCGCTTGCGCCGGCATGTCGTCGCCGTCGCCGACGGAGGAGCACAGTCATGAATTCGCGTTTCGGCACTGCCGTCATCACGCTCGCCGTCGCGCAGACGCTCATCCTCGGATGGATGGTTGCGGGCCGCATCTCGATCCTGCGTTCGCCGGACACGGTGACGCTCGCCAGCGAACCCGTCGATCCGCGCGACATTTTTCGCGGCGACTATGTGACGCTCGCCTACGGCATTTCGCGCGTCTCGCTCGATACGACGCCTGCCGACAAGGACATCGACATCGGCGATACGGTCTATGTCGAGATCAAGCCGGTTGGCGACACATGGCGCGCCGCCGCAATCCGCCGCACCCATGCCGACCCGGCCGAAGGCAACAAGGTGATCCGCGGCCGCGTCGTCGACATGGCGCGCGGAACGCCGCGCATGCGCCCGCTGCCGGGCTCCAGCGAAATGGAAAGCATTCCCTGCTCCGCTTGCCTGACGGCCGTCGTCGCCTATGGCATCGAAAGCTATTTCGTGCCCGAGGGAAAGGGCCGCACGCTGGAGGAAGAGCGCAATGCGCGCGCGCTCTCCGTCGACGTCGCCTTGGCAAGCGACGGAGAGGCGGCGATCAAGGGCCTGCGGATCGACGGCGAACCGGTCTACGAGGAACCGCTGCTCTAGGCCGCGTTCCGCCAGTTGCCGTGGAAGCCGAAGGGAACGCGGGTCGGCAATTCGACGCGGGCGATCGGCCCCTTTGAAATATCGCCGGTGTCGAGCACCACGAAGTCGCTGAGGTTGCGCGCCTTGTCGTAGACGAGCGTGACGAGCCAGCCGTCGCCTTCCGCCGCACGCGCATGGCGCGGAACGAAGACGGGCTCCATGACGAATTTCCCGGCGCCCGGCTCGTAGGAGCGGCGCCGGCCGTTCGCAAGATCGATATGGACGAGCGTGTCGAAGGGGCTGCCCTTCTCCGCTTCGCGACGCCGGGCCGCATAGAAGCCGTGCCGGTAGTCGAGGCCGGCGAAACGCTCGTCGAGGCGGGGAAATTCGCCGCCGAGATCGGAGAGCGGTTCCTCGGTATAGCTATTGGTGTTGCCGTCGAGATCGAAAGTCCAGCGCACGAGCTGCGCCACCTCGTCGGACAGCTCCGGCGGCGCCTTGCTGCCATCGGCATTCGGGAACAGCGGCACGCGGCTGTAGCGCATCACATCGGCGATGACGCGCGTGCGCCCGCCCTCATGCGACGTATAGGCGTTCATCGGATGATAGACGTAGCAAGCATCGCCTTCGAACCAGCGGATCGTATCGACGCCCGCATTGCGCGCCATGATGCCGATGCGCGAGCGCACCGAAGGATCCCACGCAATCACCGGCCCGCCCTTCATGATGCGCTCAACGTCGATGGTCGCCGGAAAGATCGGGAAGATCACATGCTCGTCGGTGGTGATGAAGTCATGCACCATGCTGGCATAGGGCGCCTTGAACATGTCCGAGCGCGTGAGCCGGCCCGCCGCATCGACGACCTGATAGGAAATGTCCGGCGAGCCCGGACCCGCCGCCATATAGCCGAAGAACATCATCTCGCCCGTCTTCGGGTCGATCTTCGGATGCGCGGTCATCGGGCCCTGATACTTGCCTTCGAACTGCCACTTGCCCAGCGTGTCGAGCGTCACCGGGTCCATGGCGACCGGCGAGGAACCCTCGTCCAGCGCCATCAGCTTGCCGCCATGCCAGACGATATTGGTGTTGGCGACATTGCCCGGAAGCTCCTCGCCGCCCGGCGCGCGCGGACCGCCGAAGGAGGTGTCGATCAGACGCCGGCCGGCCTTGCGCTGCGCCACATAACCTTCGGTCTGAACCCAGCGGTTACGATAGCTCGCCTTGCCGCCTTGGACCTCGATCGCATGGACCATGCCCTCGCCCAGAAACCAGTGATGCTGCTGTCCGAGCGGCGGAAACATGGGGTTCGGGCCGTTCCTGTAGAGCGTGCCCGCCAGACCCTCTGGAAGTTCGCCCTCGGCGACGACGAGATCCGGCGCCACGCTCTCCGCCATCACGGGCGCGTAGTTCTCTTGCAGAAGCGGATTGTTGGGAAACGGCTTCGTCATGGCGGCTCTCCTCCCGCTGGATACGTCGTTATAACGATGTTATAGACAAATTTCGGCCTAAAGATCAAGGCCTCATGATAAAGAGCGCTCAAAGACAAAGTGTAGATTGATAGTATGACGAGTCTCGACGGCAGGAACGATACCGCCAGCAAGCGCCGCGACGCCCAGCGCGCAGCCCTTCTCGACGCCGCCAGCAATATGCTGATGCGAGGCGGCCCGGACGCGCTCTCCCTGAGGAAGATCGCCGCCAAGGTCGGCACCTCCACCATGGCCGTCTATACCGCCTTCGGCGGCAAGGAGGGCCTCGTCGCGGCCTTGTTCGAGGAAGCCTTCGACCGGCTGGCGGATGCCGAATTCGCGGTGGAGAGGCCGGCTGATCCGCTCCTCTGGCTCGGCGGCCTCGGCCAGGCCTATCGGCGCTTCGCCATCGAGAATCCCTCCTATTATGCGCTGATGATCAGCGTGACCATGCCGGTGAGCGCAGCCTTGCGCCACGACCAGCCGGCCGATGGCGAGACGCCCGCGCGCAACATCTCGCGCCATCCGTCTTTTCAGATATTGATCGACGCCATAGAGGCCTGCATTGCCGAAGGCAGCTTCTCGGCCGACGCCGACGCGCTTGTCATCGCCGATGCGCTCTGGGCGACGACGCATGGCCATTGCAGCCTCGAACTGGCGGGCTTCTACGCCAGCGCCGAAACGGCGGAAGCGCGATTTGCCTCCGCCAGCACGGCCGTCCTGAAGGGCTTCCTGTCGCCGAAAGGGCTTGAGAAGCTACGCTCCAGGCCGGACCCGAGCCTTAGCTGCTGACGCCGGGAAACCGTCCGAGCGGAAACGGCTTTTCGTCGCGCGCGAAGACGACGAAAGCAAGGCACTCGCCCACATAGGCAAAAAGCCTGCGGCTGAAGTGCAGCAGCTCATCGTTCTTCTGCTTGGTGACGACCAGAACGACGAGTTGCACGACGCCGAGAAACAGCGTCAGCGAAAACGCGATATGCGCGAGAATTCCAAAACCGATCATGTAGACGAAGCGGAGCCAAAGCGGCTCTGGCAGGGATGCTGCCGACGTGGACGTATCGCTCATGGATGGCCTCCACCGTTGGAACTTGCAGAAAGAGCCTACCCGCTATGTGGGCATGGCGCGCGCCTATTCAATGACGGTCAGGGAAGCCGGTTGCGCCCGCTCCATTCGCCATAGCCGACATTGCCCGGCCCGCCGGACGGGGACGTGCGATAGGGATCAAAAAACCCGAAGAGCAACAGCCCGGCCAAGAACCCGCCGAGATGGGCTTCCCATGCGACATTGACCGCCTGCCCCGTCAGCGTGATGCCGGTCGGCCCGAAGAGGAAGTTGAGGCCGATCCAGACGCCGACGAAAATCAGCACGCGACGATCGGTGAGCGCGCGACCGATGCTCGCCTGCGCGCGCGGCGCGGTCGACGCATAGCCGCCGCCAAGCCCGCCGAGCGGCCCGTCGGCCAGAAAGACGAAGCGGGCCGCCCCGCCCATGAGACCCGATATGGCGGCCGACGCACCGATCACCGGCACCAGCGAGCCCGCATTGAGCCAAACATGCGTGAAAGCGCCGACGATGCCGCAGGTAAAATAGAAGAGCACGAAACGCAGACTGCCGATGCGCTGCGCCACCGGGCTGCCGAAGGCGAGCAGCCAGATGCTGTTGACGATGGCGTGCGTCCAGCTTCCATGCATGAAGGTGTAGGTGAAGAGAGACCACACATCGCCCGCGATCCCGCCGGGGAAAACCATGTCGGGATGTCCCGGCACCGCCGTGAAGCGCCCCGGAAAGAGCGCGAACTGCACCATCAAATCTTCCTGCGACTGCTCCGGCAGATAGTTGAAGATCGCGAAGGCGCCGAGAATGCCGATGATGAAGGCGAGCACGATGCCGGGCGCATTGAAGGCGGGCTGCTGCTTGCGGGTTTCAGCCGCGTCGAACGGATCAACCATGGGCGAGCGCCGCCTCGACGAGCGGCAGCCGGTCGTTTCCGAAATACATGTCCGTCTTGTTTACGAACATGGTGGGCGAGCCGAACCCGCCCCTGGCGATCACTTCCTCGGTATTTTCACGCAACCTGTTCTTCACGTCGTCTTCCTTGATGCGGCGACTGACCATGTTCCAGTCGAGCCCGACACTAACGCAAACCCCGGCCAGCACGTCCGGCTGGCTGATGTCCTTGAGCTCGCCCCAATAGGCGCGGAACGTCGCCCAGGCGAAAGGCACGAGCTTGCCCTCGTCCAGCGCCACGATGGAGGCACGCATCGGATCGATTGCGCGCACCGGAAAGACCGGCGGCTGCCCGATCTCGATGCCGCAATAGCGCGCCCAGTCGCGCAGATCCTTCACGTAGTAGCGCCCCTTCACCGGATGCGGATTGGCGCGGCTTTCGTAAACGGTCTGGTTAACGGAATTGAAGATGCCGCCGACAAGGATCGGCCGCCATTCGACCTTGGCCTGCGTCCGCTCGATCACGCCTTCGATGCGACTGAAGGCGAGATAGGTCCAGGGGCTTGAACAATCGAAGAAGAATTCGAGGGTGGCCAAGGGGTGTTTCCCTTCTTGTGTTTGACGGCGGAAGTCTCGCCCGCGAGGCGCAGGGCCGCAAGGCGACCTGTCTCTGGAAAGCACAGGATTAACACATCGCCGCCGGCCGTGCCGAAGCGGGACAGAGTGCGGATTGTCCCTTTCCGGCCTGAAGCCCGTTTCGCGCCATGCGGAAATCCGGACTTTCGCGAAAACCCGCGGAAACCCGGGCGTGACCGGAAGTCTTAACAAGGTGTAACCGCTGGCACACCGGTTGCAATCACTGCTTCGACTTCGACGTCGCCAGGCGCTGAGCCGATCACAAGACTTCAAACGATGATCGCCCGCGCCGCCCCGACGCCAAATGGCAACCAGGAGACGACCCCCGTGTTTACAAACGCAAAGTCGATACTGACCAACAGGAGCCTGCCCAAGCGGACGCTGGGCGCTCTCTCGATCGCCTTTGCGCTGACGGGCTGCATCAGCGCCAATGCGGGCTCCGACGGTCGCTACACGACGCCCATCGGCGACGCGCCCGTCATCAACAATGAAACGCCCTATTCCAACGCCCTTCGCTGCATCGCGACCCATGTCGATACCGGCGCGCAGACGATGCGCATCGCCGTCGGCAATATCCGCGACTATACCGGCAAGGAAGAAGCCGACGGTTCCGGCCGCAAGATCACGCAAGGCGCGTCCCTGATGGCCATGTCGGCGCTGGGCAAGGCCGGCGTGCCGCTGGTCGAGCGTTACGACACCTCCGTGACCGAACTCGAACTCAAATATGCCAACAACAAGCTCATCGGCGATGCGCAGCCCGACGGCGACTATCGCAAGATCTTCGCCGGCGAAATCCGCGGCAGCGACTACTACCTCGTCGGCGGCATCACCGAGCTGAACTTCAACATCCGCTCGGGCGGCGTCAGCGCGTCGGTCGCGAGCCAGTCCGCCACGGGCTGGGGCGCGAGCGCGGCCGGCAACGTCTATGTCATGAATATCGGCCTCGACCTGCGTCTGGTGAACAGCCGCACGCTCGAAGTCGTCGACTTCGTTTCCTATCAGAAGCAGATCGTCGGCCATGAAGTGAAGGCGGGCGTGTTCGACTTCCTCGGCGGCAATCTCTTCGATGTCGGCGCCGGTGAGAGCGCGCAGGAACCGATCCAGCTCGCCGTCCGCGCCGTCATCGAACGCGCCGTGCTGAAGATGCTGGTTCCGCTCTATCACGTGAACCCCTCCGACTGCGTCCGCTTCGCCGGCAATGGCGACCCGATGGGCGCCATCGACTACCGCCAGACGCATCCCGAAGCGGCCAGCATGCCCGCTCCCGCCGACGGCCCGCGCACCGCCGACGCCCCGGCCGCTCCGGCCGCGCGCCCGGCCAGCCAGAAGGTCGCCGCCGACCCCGCGCCCTATGCCTACTACAGCGACGTCGACAATAGCGGCCTTCGCGGCAACGTGAACTGATCCACCTCCATTCGCCGATAGCGCTCCGACCGTAAGGGTCGCCATCGGCACCACCTCTCAGGTTGCCACCGTCCGCAAGCCGCGGCCGGGTCTTGAGAGCTGCCGGCCGGGCTTGATCGGCCGGAAACCGGACAGCCCATGGGGGGCACCCAAAGCGGTCCGGCGAGCTGAAACTAAGGGGAGGGTTTTTGCCCTCCCCCTTTTTTCTTCTCAGATCGAGAGGTCGAAGGCGGGCGGCGCTCCGAGCTTGGCGTAAGACGCGATTGCCGCACGCGCCAACGCAACCCAGACCGCCGTCGCCAGACCGTCCAGCACCAGCCAGAGCACGATCGTCGCAACGAGCCTCGATCCGTCGACGCGCGGCGCAACGCCGTCCCTGTAGACCGCAAAGAACGCCGCGAACATCGAGAACTCGACCGCCGGCAGCACAATAGCCGCAAGGTCGAGAATGCCGCCGCCCGCGCGCGCCGACAAAATCACATAGAGATAAACGGCGAGGCCGAAAGCAACGCCGGCGACGCGCGGAAATTCCTGACTCAACCGCCACAGGCGGGTCGGGAAGGCAAACATGGGGCTCTCCTATCGGCATGTGAGTCTGCGTTCGGTTCCCGCGCGTTTTTGCGGTCCGTCGGACTCTCTCAATCTGTTCTTTGCGGCGTCGTGCGTTCAGCGATCGGGCGGCGCGCGGATTTCGCCGCGCGCGGGTTCGCCGCCGATCTCTGCGGTTCGTTTCAGTTGATGAAAGGGCAACATGTCGGACTCCGTGATTTCGAGGCGGAAATCACCGGCGGGAGTCCTGAAACGACAAGAGCCCCAACCGGTTGGATGGGGCTCTGGTCGTCGATTCCTGCATGCAAACTCAGCGCAAGCGCGAACGACCCGGCCCCGAGGGCGAGTAGGTACCGAAACGCTTGTTCCAATTTTGAGTGCTGTTCGTCATGCGCGCTTGATTACATCCGAGTCGCGTCGTTGCCAATGCATATTCACTATGCGGATGACTATTTCAGACGCTGATGCAGGAATGCCACTCAACTCTCCGCGAACTTCAGCATCGCAACGCCGCAAACAATGAGCGTGATGGCGCCAAGCCGCAGGAAGCTCGCCCCCTCGCCATAAACAAGAATGCCGACGACAACAGAACCGACGATGCCCGCTCCCGTCCAGACCGCATAAGTCGTTCCGAGAGGCAGCGTCCTGGTCGTCATGGAAAGCAGGAACGTCGTCGCCAGCATCGCTGCGAGCATGATCGCGATGACCGGCCCCCTGGTGAAGCCCTCGCTCGCCTTCAGGCTCCAGGCCCAGACCACTTCGATTACGGCAGCGACAGCCAGAATCAACCACGCCATGACGCACTCCATCTGAGATGCAGCGAGGTCGTCCTCGTCCAGATTTTGGGAACCGGCCGGGTCGTCCCCGCCGGAGCTGAAAATAAAACCTGCGGGCGGCCCTATCAAGCGCCCGGGCGAAAGCTATGTCAGACCTCGAAACCTGATGCCCCACCTCACGATCGTCATCAGCATTCGGGAGAAGAGCACCATGTCGAGCGGCATGTCGCGCCGCCAGATATCGAGCAGCAGCACGATGCGCACCTCCTCGCTGTCGTTGCGCACGGAATGCGGATAGGTGTCGTCCCAGAGCAGGCACTCCCCGTCCGAGAGCCGGTACTCCCGCCCGGCAACCGTCAGCACGGCGCCCGGCCGCCCGTCGGGCGTCAGCGGCATGGAGAGCGCGAGATAGAACCTGAGCACGCCCCTGAACGGTCCGCGATGCGACGGCACGCGCTTGCCGGGCGCGAGAAACGAGATCGAGGCCGAAAGCACATCGGGCGAGGCGGCGACGACCGAGGCAAGCACCGGACAGGCCGCCATGTTGCGCGGGCTCGCCACGCCATAGGCCTTCAGAATGAACATGCGCCAGTCGCGCCCATCATTCGCCGAAATATCGGCCTGCTCTCTCATGATCTCGTGAAAACGCGGCACGGACCTGATATTCGCGGCAACGCCCAGCGCCTCGGCGCGGATCTCCCGCCAGGCGGCAATAAATTTGCCGGAATTCGGAAAAGACGTGCGCGTGTTGAGCACCGGCGGCCCGTCGATGCGACGGTCGTAAATGATCCGGACAAGATCGGCAGCGTGGTCGTAAAGAGCAGCCATCGGAAATCTCCGGCTTCAGCTCCCCCTGCGGCCATCCTTTGCCAATTTGGTCCGCACAGCAAGCCCGCCCGGACAAACTAAAACGGGGAGAGCAGCGCCCTCCCCGTCTTTTTCCGTAAACTGACGATGAAACCTAGTAGCCGACGCCGCCGCTGAAGAAGCCGCCGCCCGTGCTGGCGCTCCGCTGGGCGCGCTCGGTCTTGCGGATGAAGACCTCCGCATAGCCCGTGCGGCCCTCGCCCGCATTGTCGCCCCGGCTGGAGCGGACCTGAGAGGCCGCGCAAGCCAGCATGCCGTTCGAACCGTGCCGCAGCGCTTCGCCTTCGCGGCATTCGATCACATAGCCGCCCGTATAATCGGAGGCTTTCTGGCCGCCATCGCCGACCATCCGGCCGATGGTCGCCACCAGCATGTCGCCGGCGACGCAATGGAACACTTCAACATCGTCCTCCGGCGCGATCTCGCGCACCGGCGTCGAGAAGCGCGCGGCCTCTTCGAGACCCTTGGCGCTGACGCAGACGCCCTTGACCGGCTTCATGACGACCTCGTCGCGGACAACCACATCGAGAGCGCCCATCGGCGCCGACTGTGGGGCCGAGACGTAATAGCCGCCGCTGCCGCCGCCACCGATCGATCCCGCGCCGCTGCCGATCGCAACCGCGCTGCGGCCGCTGAGCGAATTCGACGCTGTGTTTGCAGCGGCATTGGCATTGGCCATCGCGTTTGCGGCCGCCGTCGCCGAAGCGTTCGCAGACGCGTTCACATTGACGGTGACGTCGATATTGTTCGTGTTGTTGTTGGTGTTCGTATTGTTGTTGGTATTGTTATTCGTGTTGTTGTTCGTGTTGGTGTTGGTGTTCTGGTTGTAATTGTAGTTGGCGTTCTTGTTTGAATTGTGCCCGCCGCCGCCACCGCCGCCGTGATCGTCGCAACCGCAATCGGCCTGGGGAGGCGGAGGCGGAGGAGGCGTCTGGGTGCCGCAGCCGCAATCTTCGGTCGGCGTCGACGGCGCGCTGCCGCAGCCTGTGCCGCCGCAGCCGCCATTGGACTGACCGCCGCCATAGCCGCCGCCGCCAAAGTTGCCGCCGCTGTTCCAGTTGCCGCCGTATCCGGCGCGGTTTCCGGCTTCGGCCGCGTTCGCGCCCATGATGCCGTAGATGCCCGCGGCAAGCGCGAGAGCCATCGTCCAGGTGGAGATGAGGGGGGTTCGCTGTTTCATCTTTAATACTCCCGGCCCGTAAAGGGACGCTTTGTGCGCCCATCCGGCGCTCTGAACCTTCCCGCTGCGAAACCCGTGCCGGAATGCGGACCGGTCCGCGAGCGACGCCCGCGCGCCCCGTATCCGCACGCTTCGTGCCATTCGCCGCCGCGCCGTGTGACCCGTCGCGACACGCCCGCTTTAACCTCCGGATACTGGCGCAACCTTCCGCAACCCGCGTGCGTCACGGTTCAACTTGTTGATTTAATTAAATATTCCAGAACATGCCGACCCGTGTCGCAAAGCCGTCGCGCCGCTCGTTAATCATTCGGGCCGGCGCTGGCACGCTTTCTGCTCCCTTGCGCCTGTAACCCGGCTCGAGCTCGCGCCCCGTCCCTCGACGAAACGCGCGCGACAAGCCGGAAGGGTTTCAAAAAAGGGCGAACCGAAACGGGACGTTCCGCTTTGATTGAGTTAGGATTCTCGCCGTGGGCAGCCTTCCGGTTCGGAAGGCGCGAAGGGGGCCTCCCCCGCCGGTGAGCTGGTGGCAGGGGATGTATTGTTATGAAGCACAAGACGACACAGGCGCTTTTCGACTACTGGAACGCGATCCGCGCCGGGCGTCCCGCGCCGCTGCGCAGCGAAATCGAACCGGGCGACATCCGACGCATTCTCCCTTACGTCTTCATCCTCGAACGCCAGGACGAGAACACCTATCGTTTCCGCCTCGCAGGCACCGGCCTTTGCAGCGTCTACAGCATGGAATTCCGCGGCCACAACATGCTCTCGATGTGGCAGGAAGATTGTCTGTCGAGCCTGAAGCACGCGCTCCGTGACGTCACGTTGAATGCAAGCATCAGCATCGTCGAATATACCGCCGCCACCAACGAGCAGCGCGAGGCGACCTTCGAGATGATCCTGCTGCCGCTGGCGCAGGACAACGGCGCCATCACCCGCGTGCTCGGCTGCGCCGTGCCTGTCAAAGAATTTCCCTGGATCGGCGACCAGCTTCTCGCCCGCCAATGGATCGACCGCTTGCAGATCCTCGATCCCGAACGCATGCCGAAGCGCGAGCCCGCCGTCGAAGCCGCCCGCCGCATCGTCCGGGAAAAGCCGCCGGTCGTATCCGCCGGCATAGCGAGCCTCGCCAACCGCCGCGCACCGCTTCGCAGCGAGCGCTCATATCTGCGCCTCGTGAAAGTCGCGGCAGGCCAGACCGGCGAACAGAAGTCCTAGCTCCACGCCGCAAGACAAAGAAAAAGGGCCGGCGCTTGACGCCGGCCCTTGTCGTTTGAGCGATGCTGCGGTTACGCCGCCGCGCCGCGCCGGTCTTCGGCAATGGTCACGTTCTCCGGCGAAAGCGCCGCGCGGCCGAGAATATCGTCGGAAATCTTTTCCGCGATCATGATCGTCGGCGCATTGGTGTTGCCGCCGACAAGCGTCGGCATGACGGAAGCGTCGACGACGCGCAGACCTTCGATCCCGCGCACCTTGCACTTGTTGTCGACCACCGCCATCGGATCGTTGCCCATCTTGGCGGTTCCGACCGGGTGATAGATCGTCTCCGCGCTCTCGCGCACCCAGGCGTCGATCTCGGCGTCGCTCTGCTTGTCCGCGCCCGGCCAGAATTCCGGCCCGCGATAAGGGTCCATCGCCCGCTGGGCCATGATGTTGCGCACGATGCGGGTGCCGTCGCGCAGCGTGCGGCGATCGGTTTCCGTGGCGAGATAGTTCGGCTGGATCAGCGCATGATCCGCCGGATCGAGCGACTTCAGCGCCACATAGCCGCGGCTTTCCGGACGGAGCTGGCAGACATGAATGGTGAAGCCGTGCCGGTCCGACTTGGTGCGCGCATGGTCGCGCATCATCGCGGCGACGAAGTGAAGCTGGATGTCGGGAATTTCGAGCTCCGGCCGCGTTTTCAGGAAGCCGCCGGATTCGAGCCCCTGCGACGCGCCGAGGCCGGTCTTGAAGAAGGTGTATTGAACGCCCGTCATGAGCTGGCGGACGATATTCATCTGGCTGTGCAGCGTGATCGGCTGCTTGCACTCGTAGATCACCGTGCAATCGAGGTGATCCTGAAGGTTCTGGCCGACGCCCGGCAGATCGGCGACGACATTGATGCCGAACTTGCGCAGATATTCGCCATTGCCGATGCCCGACAGCAGCAGAACCTGCGGCGAGTTGACGGCGCCGCCCGAAAGGATGACCTCCTTGTTCGCGCGCGCGGTCTTGACCTCGCCGTTCTGCGTGTATTCGACGCCGACGGCCTTCTTGCCCTCGAAAAGAATGCGGTTCGTGAGCGCCTTCACCTCAACCTTGAGGTTCGGCCGCGACATGGCCGGAACGAGATAGCCGACCGCCGCGCTGCAACGCTTGCCGTCCTTGATCGTCGTCTGATAGGGGCCCATGCCCTCCTGCTGCGGACCGTTGAAATCGTCCGTATAAGGATGGCCGGCCTGCTTGCCCGCCTCGACGAAGGCGTCGAACAGCACGTTGGTCTTGCGCGCATTGGAGACGCCGAGCGGGCCCTCGCCGCCGTGAAAGGCGCTCGACCCGTTCTCGTTGCCTTCCGAGCGGCGGAAATAGGGCAGCACGTCCGCAAAGCCCCAGCCCTCGAGGCCCATCTGGCGCCAGAGGTCGTAGTCACGCGCGTGACCGCGAATATAGATCATGCCGTTGATCGACGACGAGCCGCCGAGCACCTTGCCGCGCGGCCAGAAGAGCTTGCGGTTGTTCAGATGCGGCTGGCCTTCGGTGTAGTAGTACCAGTTGACGAGCTCGGTCCCGATCAGCCCGCCGACGCCGGCCGGCATGTGAATGAGGATGCTCGAATCCTTGCCGCCAGCTTCGAGCAGCAGAACTTTGTTGGCCGGATTTTCCGACAGGCGGTTCGCCAGCACGCAGCCTGCGCTGCCGGCGCCGATGATGATGTAGTCGAAATCACTCATGTGACGGTTCGCTTCCCTGTTGCGGCCATCTCGCGGAAAACTTGAAACGGACAGCCCCGAGCGGCGAGCGCTTATGCGCCGGATAGCTGCGGGCAGTCCCGAATCTTTTTCTGGCCTGATTTTGCCGAGATTGTCAGCAATCGCGAAAGCTGACGCAAGCGTCAAATTGGCGGGAAGCCACTGAAACGGACCAATTAATTGAAATTACCGTCTCATCCGAGCTTCTGCGATAAATTTTCATTAACCCTGCACGCCTATCCTAGCCCTCAAGCAGCGCCCACCTCGTGGCGGCGCGAATTGAGAGCCCGTTGCATGACGACTGACAAACAAGAGCGTCGGCGTTACCCCCGCGTCCCCGTGGCCGTGAAGGGCCGCTTTCTTGCGCCGGATGGCACCGAGCACCCCTGCTCCATTCGCGACATGTCGCTGTCGGGCATCGCCCTCGTCGCCGAGGCGCCGATCCAGCCCGGCGAGCATGTCATCGTCTATCTCGACGATTTCGGTCGCTTCGAAGGCACGGTCGCCCGCACCTATGACGGCGGCTTTGCCATTGAAACCGCATTGACGGGCCTGCGCCGCGAGCGCGTGGCCGAACGCCTGGCCGCCTATGCCAAGGGCGGCGAAGCCGCTGCCGCCAAGCGCGTTTTCCCGCGCTATTCGCCCCAGGACGCCGGTATCGAGGAAGGCTCGGTTCTGACCCTTGCGGACGGCAAGACGGCGCCCTGCCGCATCGTCGATATGTCTCTGGGCGGCGCCAACGTGGCGACGGAGCTTCGCGCCCCCATCGGCACACATGTTTCGATCGGCCGCATGAAGGGCCGTGTGGTCCGTCATACGGCGGAAGGCATCGCCATCGAGTTCACCGACATTCCCGAACGCGCCTCGGCCCTTTCTCGCCCCTTCGGTTGAATCGGAAGCTCGTCTAGACTGCCCCGGCATTCACAACGGGGGCAGCATGACCGGACAGATTCTCAACTACACATTGAACGACGGCGTGGCGGTGCTCGCCATGGATGACGGCCGCGCCAATGCGCTCGGCCATGCCATGATCGACGCCCTGAAATCGGCGCTCCTGCGCGCCGAGGGCGAAGCCAAATCCGTCCTGCTGATGGGCCGCGACAAGCGCTTCTGCGCGGGCTTCGACCTTCAGGTCATGGCCTCCGGCGTCGAGAACGTCGCGCCGCTGGTCACGGCCGGCGCCGAACTCCTGCTCGATATCTATACGCACCCGCTGCCCATCGTCATCGGCTGCACGGGCCACGCCATGGCGGCAGGCGCGCTTCTGCTGCTTGCCGCCGATACGCGCATCGGCGCGGAAGGCGAATTCAAGATCGGCCTGCCGGAAGTGGCGATCCATATGACCATGCCGATTTTCGGCCTCGAACTCGCCCGCGACCGCCTCGCCCGCAATCACCTTACAGCCGCGGTCACACAGGCGCGCATCTACAATCCTCATGAAGCCGCTCAGATCGGCTATCTCGACGCCACGGCGCCCGCCGCGTCTCTTTACGAGACGGCGCTTGCCCGCGCCCGCGAACTGGGCGCGCTGCCCCAGCCCGCTTTCCGCAATACGAAGCGCAAGGAACGCGCGGCGACGGTCGCCCTTATCCGCGACACATTGAAGGCGGACTCTCGCGGCTTCGACGGGGCCGCAAGCTAGCGAAGCCCCCTCGGACCCGGCTAAAATCGCTTAAACGCACATCACCGATTCAGGAGGTATCGACATGTATATCCAGATGCTCCAGCGGCTGGGGATCATGCCCTTGGTCCTGACCCTTGCGGCGGGTCTCGTCGCGCTTCCCGGCGCGGCACGCGCCGATTGCAGCCCGACCAGCACCAACGGCATCATCGGCGGCCTTGGCGGCGCGGTCGTCGGCGGGCTGCTCGGCTCCTCCATCGGCGGCGGTTCGGGCAAGACCATCGCCACCATCGGCGGCGCGCTGGCCGGCGGTCTCATCGGCAACAATCTGCTGTCGAAGCTCAACTGCCAGGATCAGAGCTATCTCGGCAACAGCACCCAGCAGAGCCTGAATTCGGGCCAGCCGGTCAGTTGGCAAAACCCCGATAACGGTAACTACGGCACCGTCACCCCCGTCCGCAGCTATAACTCCGATCAGGGCCAGTACTGCCGCGAATATCAGCAGACCGTCTATATCGACGGAAAGCCCCAGAAGGGCTACGGAACAGCTTGCCGCCAGCCCGATGGGAGCTGGAAAATCGTCAGCTGACGGCGGAATTCACGCTTTCGTAAACATGCGCGAAAAATTTCCGGAACGGCGTTTCCATGCCGTTCCGGCCCTTCGCGCCCGATGGCCCGCCTCCGTCCGGATTTTCGACGCCGCCGGCAATCGCTTGATTTCCTTCGACAATATTCGCGGCCCCCTTTCGCAACCGGCGATGGGCGGCGGGTTGCCTAAAATTTGAGGCAAACTCGATTCAAAGACATTTCCAATTCGTTTTAAAACCGCTGACCTGACTTAAATCGGGAAAAATCTCCGCCTGCCACTCTCCACGCACAGGACAGGAAGTCCTGCTCGACGGGTACTAGTGGTGGGTGAGTGAAGTGCGAAACATTTTTCTTTATGCCTTGGCGGCCGGGACCGCCATTTGGCTCGGAGGCTGCCAGGCAACAGGCAGCCTCGGAAACCTGACGGGAGCGCCGACCGACGGCGCGGTCACCAAGGCGGCCTACATGCCGGTCGGCCAGCAGGTGCTTCCGCCCTATGGCTACGTCGCCTTCTGCCTGCGCGACAGGCACGAATGCGAAGGCGGCACCGACACGCCGAAGAACATGCCGTTGACGCCGGATCGCTGGACCCAGCTCAACGAGGTCAACGACTACGTGAACCGCAACATTCCCCAGATCGAAGACATCGACAATTACGGCGTCCAGGAATGGTGGGCCTATCCCAATGCGCGCGGCGGCGACTGCGAAGACCTCGCCCTCCTGAAGCGCAAGATGCTGATCGAGCGCGGCTGGCCGCAGGAAGACCTGCTGATGACGGTCGTGCGCGAATGGAACGGCGACGGCCATGCCGTGCTCGTCGTGACCACCGACAAGGGCGAGTACGTGCTCGACAACAAGAACTGGGCGATCGTGTCCTGGGCGGATGCGCCTTACACCTGGATCAAGCGGCAGTCGCAGAAGCGCCCCTATATCTGGGTCGATCTCGACCAGCGCACATTCCTCACCGCGTCGAACGACACCGTGCCGCCGCTGGGCGCGCCCATCCCCTTCCTTGCGGCGGTCGACAAGGCCGCTACGGCAACCGCAAAACCGCAGATAACGCAACTGCCCGCGTTCAGGCCGAGTCTCGCAGCCGAGCCTGACCGCGACGAAGCGCCGACCGCCGCTCTCGCGGCGAACTAACCCCCCGGCCGGACTCTCCCCCCAGAGTCCGGTCCTGTCGAGGCCGGTCCTGTCGCTCCCCACGCGACAGGGCCGGTATTTTTTGGGCTACTTGCCCTTCCAGACGGGCTTGCGCTTTTGCGCGAAGGCGAGCGGGCCCTCGATCAGGTCCTCGCTGCGGAAGAGCGCGGCGACCGCCGGATATTTTCCGTTCACGGCCTTTTCGAGATTGGCCTCGTCGAGCCCCTGATAGACGGCCTCCTTCGAAGCGCGGATCGACATCGGCGAGCACTCCATGATGAGCCCGGCCCAGCGCTTGGCCGCCGCCATGAGATCGGCCGCTGGTACGACCTCGTTGACGAAGCCGAGTTCCTTGCCTTCCGCCGCCTTCACCTGACGGCCGGTCAGGATCATGCCCAACGCCTGCTTGGTGCCGATCTGGCGCGGCAGACGGTGCAGACCGCCCGCAAGCGCGGCGAGGCCGACGCGCGGCTCCGGCAGCGCGAAGACCGCGTTCTCCGACGCGATGATGAGATCGCAGGCGAGCGCGATTTCAAAGCCGCCGCCCATCGCCACGCCGTTGACGGCCGCGATGACCGGCTTGTTCAGATTGTAACGCGCGGTGAGGCCGGCAAAGCCCGAAGGCGGCACTTCGATCTTGTTGCCTTCCGCCTGGTAGCGCAGATCGTTGCCCGCGCTGAAGGCCCTGTCGCCCGCGCCCGTGATGATCGCGACCCAAAGCTCGGGATCGGCGGCGAAGTCGTCGAAGATCTTCGCCAGCTCGAAATTGGCCGGCGGATGGAGCGCGTTCATGCGCTCGGGGCGGTTGATCGTGACGACGAGCAGATGCCCTTCGCGCTCGGCCTTGCAATGTTCGGTGGTCATGGCGCCTTCCTCGTGTTTTAAGCGGTTTCTGGACGCCCCCGTCCATGCTCGGCGGGGGTATTTCCGGGAAATCTGCCCGCTTGGAGCGGCCCCCGCAAGCACGCTGGCGTTGACGCAGCGATAACGAGAACGTCTTATTAGATTGGAGACACGCGATAATCGGGGGATAGCGGCGTGATTCGATTAGAGGCACGGTCCGCGCCATATTTTGTGAAATGACGATGGCTGGGCAGGAACAGAAATCCATAGGCCATGAAGCCGGCAGGTCGGAAGGCGAGATGAGCAAGGGAACTCGCACGGGGACCGAGCGCTGGCTGCTGAAATATGGCGACCGTGTCTATGGGCCCTATAGCGACGACGCGATGAGGGGCTATATCGCGGAGGGCCGCATCGTGGCGCAGAGCCTGATTGCGCCCGAAGGCACGCTGCCCGGCGCCGACGCCTGGCAACCGGCGGCGGCAACCGCCCCCTTTGCCGAATTCTTCGGCCGCGCCGTCCCGAAGCCGGCCGCAACGCCTGCGCCCGCTTCGACGCCCTCGCCTGCCGCCGCGCGCGAACCTGCGCCCGCCGCCGCCACGCCCCAGGGCCGCTCGCCCTACGGTTCGGCCAAGGGCCAGGTGGATCGCCGCCGTCAGCCCGAAACGGCGAATTTCGTCGTCATCATGGACATCAAGGCGCGCTATGCGGGCCCGCTCGAGCAGGCGATCATGTCTCTCGGACCCGCCTACAAGCTCGCGCCGAATGTCTGGTGTGTGAACACCAACGGGACCGCCGCCGGGCTTCTCAACGATCTGAGCGTGCATATCGGCAAAACCGACAGCATGTTCATCGTCGACGCGACGCGCGACCGCACGGCCTGGCACAATCTCGGGCCGGAAACGGACGCGAAGATACGTCGCGTGTGGCGGCGCGCTTTCTGACAATGCCGGGGTGACGGCACACCGTCCGCGGTGCTAGGAGTCGATCCGCAGGGTCTTCAGGAAACCTCCTGAAGACCTTTTATTTTCGGAAAGGCGAAATCCTTGGCAGCGGCAAATGGCGACACCGTAAAGGTGCACTACACAGGCACATTGAGCGACGGCAGCGTCTTCGACAGCAGCCGCGAAGGCACGCCGATCGAGTTCACCGTCGGCGGCGGCATGGTCATTCCCGGTTTCGAAAATGCCGTGGTCGGCATGCAGATCGGCGACAGCAAGACCTTCACCATTCCGAGCGCGGAAGCCTATGGCGTTCACGATCCGCGCCTCGTGCAGGACGTGCCGCGCTCCGAAATGCCGGACGACATGGACCTCTTCATCGGCATGCAGCTCACCGCCAGCGGCAGCGACGGACGCGAAATCCCGCTCGTCGTCACCGAACTCGGCGATGAGCTCGTCCGTCTCGACGCCAATCATCCGCTCGCGGGCGAAGACCTGACATTCGCCATCGAGCTCGTCGCCGTCCTCTGACGAGACGGCGGCCTAGGCGCGGGGATCGGCGAGCGGCAGCTTGACGCCGCGACGCCGCGCCTTGGCGACGGCCCTGCCCTCGCGCCATTTGATCGCCGCGGACCTCGTCTCCGTGGGCTCGTCGGCAATGGTCGCCCGCAGCGGCACGCTGACCGGCGCCGCCACCGGCGCGGCGGGCGCTTGCGGCGTCGGATAGGGCGTCATCGCGCCCTGCCCGGCATTGCCGTTGTCGTTCGCCGCCACGGCGGCGTCGCCCGCGAGTTCGCGCATGATCGAGGCGGCGTCGCGCCAATGCACGATCAGCGGCGCGCCAAGCGCGCTCACATCGGCGCATTTCGACGTCGAAGACTGGCCGCGATTGCACAACACTGTCTCGCGCACGATCTCGAACTGGAACCGCGCCCGCCTGAGAAACTCGGGAAAGAGCCCGCCCTTCTGCGCAGCCGCGACCAGCGGCATGAAGTCGGCGCAGGCGATGTGCTGTCGGTCGAGCAGCTCGTCGAGCTTGGCCTGCGAGATATTTTCGTTCGGCGGGTTCGTCGAGCAGATGCGCCACAAGAGGTCCGCCGTCGCATGATCGTAAAGCTGGATGAGGCCCTGGCTGCGCTCGTCGAGTGCCGAATAGATGCGGGCGACATCCCGCGGGTCCCACTGCCTATATTCGTCGATGAAACGCAACACGTCGATCTTTTCGCTCGCGGGCGGCGCGGCGAGATAGCGGCTTTGGGACGGCACCGCCACCCCTTGCGCAAGAAATGAATATTCCCTCGCCGCGTCGAGATCTGGCTTCCCGTCGGCCTTTGCCGGAATGAAAAGAAACTGCACGCCGAGAGGCCGCTCTTCCATGCGGAAAAAGGCGGCGTCGGCCGCGCCGCCTCCGACGCGCAGCGAGCCCTGCGCGCCCTTGTCCGAACGCGCGCCGACCACCGCGTAATCCTGACCGCCGGCGGCGAGCCGCCCGACGACGCGCCCTCCCGCCTCTTGCAGGTTGAGCGTCATCCCCGCCGCATTGGCGATGCCGTTGAAATTGCCGGTAAAGCCCGCGGCCCTCGCCTGCGGGGCAAGGGCGAGCGCGAGAAGCAAATAGGCGCAAAAGAGGAACCTGCTTCCCGCTGACATCAGGAATGCCTCAGCGCCCGGTGAATTTCGGTTGCCGCTTTTCCATGAATGCCGTCATGCCTTCCTTCACGTCGTCCGTCCGCATCAGCGGCAGCAATTGCAGGAAGACGTGGTGAACATGCTCCGGGAACGGCTCGTTGAGGCCCATGCGCATCATGCGCTTGGCGGCCTGCACGGCGAGCGGCGCATTGGCGGCGATCTCCAGCGCGAGCGCGCGGGCGCGGCTCTGCAATTCGGCGTCGGGCACGACCTCCGAGGCAAGTCCCCATGCGACGCTCTCTTCGGCCGAAAGCGTGCGGCCCGTGAAAATCAGCTCCGCCGCCTTCGACCAGCCGATGAGGCGCGGCAGGAACCACGTGCCGCCGGATTCCGGCACAAGGCCGCGCTTGCAGAAAGCGGCGGCGAGTTTCGCCGACTTCGCCATGATGCGGATGTCGCAACCGAGCGCCGTATCCATGCCATAGCCCGCCGCCCCGCCATTGAGCGCGCAGATGGTGGGCTTTTCCATTTCGAACAAAACCGTCGGCGGCGTGTTGCGCAGGTCGAGCGTCGTCGACGTCGTCGCGCCGCTGCCGGCAAGCCCGCCGACGCCGCCCGATTGCGGACGCAGATCGAGGCCCGCGCAGAAGGCGCGGCCGCTGCCGGTGAGAATGACGCAGCGCACATTCCGGTCGGCATTGGCTTCGAGCAGGCGCTCGGTGAGCTGGTTGAGCATGGGCCCGGAAATCGTGTTCATCCGGTCCGGCGCATGAAGCGTGATCGTGGCGATATGCTCCGACACGTCGTAGAGCACCTCCTGGGGCGCGGCGCTCGAAACTTCCTGTGGCTTGCTCATCTTGTCCTCCGCTGGTGTTTATTGTTTCGCCGCGCCGTTCAGTCGACGAGCTTCAGCTCGCGCGCATAGCGCTGCCAGTTCTGCACGTAATGGTCGGCCGAGAGCCGCAGCGCCGCCGCCTGCTCCTCCGTCAGCGTCTTGACGACGCGGCCGGGCGCGCCCAGCACCATCGAATTGTCCGGTATCTCCTTGCCCTCCGGGATCAGCGTATTGGCGCCGATCAGGCAGCCTTTCCCGATCCGAGTATTGTTGAGGACGATGCTGCCGATGCCGACGAGGCTCCCCTCGCCGATGGTGCAGCCGTGCAGCATCACCATGTGCCCGATGGTGACGTTGCGCTCGATGGTGAGCGGAGAACCGGGATCCGTATGCAGAACGGAACCGTCCTGAACATTCGAATTCTCGCCGATGGTGATGAGTTCGTTGTCGCCCCTGAGCACGGCGTTGAACCAGATGCTCGCATTGCGCTCCAGCCGCACATTGCCCATGACCTGGGCATTCGGCGCGATCCAGTACTCGCCTTCCGGCGGCAGAACGGGCGCGCGAGCGCCCAAGGCGAAAATCGGCATGCTGGGATTCCCTCGAAAGACCTTCCGTTTGCCGCAAACTATGCCACGGGTAAGCCGCCGAGACGAGGCCGGTTGCGCCCTGCCCTCCGATGCCGCAAGGTTAAGGGGCATGTGGCGCGAACGGCTCCCGGGGGTGTCCGAGATGAGGTTCTTTTTCGACGCTGTGATTTTCATCCTGCTGGTGCCGGTGCTCTTCGTGCTGGCCTATCAGAACGGCCTCCTCGACGGCATCGTGCCCGACGATGCGATACCGGCGGACCCCTTCATCCGCGCCGAACTCGCCCAGACGACCAGCGCCTCCGACCTCAGCCGCCGCATCGACAAGGCGCTCGACGCGGGCTCCTTCGACGACGCGACCATGTATGCCGAAATCGCGGACTATATGGGCGTCGCCATCGAGCCCGGCACCGCCGCCCGCCTCCAATCCGAAAAGAGCCTGACGCGCACAGTCTCGCGCAACACCGGCAGTTTCTTCGAAGGCTTCATCACCGGCCAGGGCAGCGACACGGCGGGCTTCATGGGCGCGATCACATCCGACCTCACCGTCGTCGGCGATGTGCGCGACATCGGCCAGGAAGGCACGAAGCTCGTTCAGGGCCAGGATTATTCGAAACTCGTCCTCGGCCTCTCGGTCGTCGGCCTCGCCGCCACCACCGCGACCGTCGCCACCGGCGGCGGCGCGCTGCCCGCTCGCATCGGCGTCTCGCTGCTGAAGGTCGCCGAAAAGGCGGGCACCGTGACCGTGCGCTTCGGCCGCGACATGGCGCGCATTCTCGGCGAAGCGGTGAATTTCGAAAAGCTCAAGGGCGTGCTGAAAGACGTCAATCTCGCCGACACCTCCGCGACCCGCCATGCGGTTGCCGATTATGCGAACGGCGTTTCCATGGCCCGCGTCACGCCGGTCTTGAGCGACGTCGCCGCGCTTGAAAAAAGCGTCGGCCCGGCTGAATCCGTTCGTCTCCTGAAATATGTGGACAGCGAAGCCGATCTGGCGCGGATCACGAAGATGAGCGGCAAGCTCGGAACGAAGACCCGCGGCGTCGTCGAAATCACCGGCAAGACAAGTCTCCGCGCCTTCAAGACCGTCGCCAATCTCGTTCTCTGGGCGATGGGCTGGGGCTGGGCGCTTGCGGCCGCGATCGGCGCGGGCTTTCTCGGCACGCTCGGCCGGCGCTTCAGGGGCCGTCCCGCCAGAGCCTGAGAAACGTCAGGCCGCGAGCAGCAGGTTCAGCAGGAACACGCCGGACAGAAAGCTCCACATCAGCGCGATGGCGGCCGACAGCAGCATCCACATCGGAGGCCGGTTCTCGAAAACCTGCGCGCGAAGCGCATTGCGAAGGATGACGTTGGGCCCGGCGAAAATCAGCGTGGCGATGCCGCCAAGCTGTCCCGCCGTCGAATCCGCCCAGACCTGAAAGCTCGGCGGCTTGCGCGTCACGAGCCTGTAGAAACTTCCCGTCAGACCGGCGGCGACGAAGCCCGTCGCCGTGGCGAAGAAAAAACTGAACCACTCAGACATATCTCTCAACCCACCCGTTACCTTGTCTCATGCGCCGCCCCTCGGGCGCTTCTCTTTGTCTCTTCGGCCACGGCGACGAGAACCTTGCGCAGGGACGCCGCGAAATGACCGGCGGCATCGCGCCGCGCCATCTCCGAAATTCGTCCGAGAACGGAGGAAGTCTCCGTCATCGGCACCGTGAACCGTCCGATCCGGCAGGCCGCGTAGTCGCGCTCGCAAGCGACTCGCATGGCGGGCATGGGCCCGATCCACGCTTCGGCAGGCCCCGCCACGAAGGCAAGCAGGAGAAAACCGATCAGCGATCTGGCGGCGAACGATGTCATGCCCCCTTGTCCGCAAGCCGCGTACCAGCCGATCGCCGCCCCGTGGCGGCCGATATTTCTTCATGATTTCAATGGTTTGTCAGATTTGCGCCCGCGCGGGGCGCGCGGAATCGCGCCCGCCGTGCCGGATTGCGCCGTCCCGCTGTGCCAAGCCGAAACAGAACGTCGCGATCCGGCTGGACGCCGGGCTAAAATCTCCGCAAGACATAGCCGCTATGGTGAATGCGGGATCGGGCAGCGCGGGGGCGCAGGTTTAGTGGCGCGTAACAGACAGAGTGGCGGCGAACTGGTGCATGAGCGCCCGGCCTGGATCATCCCGGCCCTGGTGATCCTTGCCGTCCTCGCCTTTTCGAGCTTCTTTCTCTACCACTATTTCGGCCCGACGCCGGGCGAGCTGCTCGGTCATGCGCCGCGCGCCAGCGCCGATACGCGCAAGGTCGAGGCCGTCGTCGGCGGCACGCGCTTCCTGATCCCGGAAAATTACACACGCTATCCATCGCAGCGTACGGGCGGCGCGCAGCCGCAAGTCGACATGCACGCCCTCTTGCCGGATTTCTCGCCCTACACGCCCGAACATCAGGCGGAATTCGCGGACAACTCGCCCGAAGCCTCCGTCGTCTTCTTCACGCTGCATGCCGGCCCGGCCATGCTGCCGGCGGAACGCCGCCTGAAGGACGTCTATTCGAAATATCTCGTCTCCCCGACGCCCGAAAAGGACGAGACGGGCCTCAAGAAATTCAGCTTCCGCGACGATAGCGGCTACAAGGATCAGGATTTGCTGATCGGCACCGACGCCGATGGGCGGCTGGTCCTGCTGACCTGCCAGCGAAAGACGCCGCTCGTCGAAAGTCCAAACTGCACGCGCACGCTGCTGCTGACGCAGAATCTCGCGCTCACCTATCGCTACAAGCGTTCGCATCTGGCCGAATGGCAGCGCATCGACGAGCTGATGGTGCGCATCGTTACCTCATTCGAGGCGCCCGGTCTCCCGAACGATCTCGAAGGCACGATCACGGATTGACGGATTACTCCGGCAGGTCGATGTCGAGGATCGCCATCTGAAAGGCGTAGGACACTTCGCCGTCTTCTTCGTCCTTGAAGATGACACCGATGAATTCGTCGCCGATATTCACCTCAGCCGAGTCATCCTTGTTCGGCCGCGCGAACACGGACAGCGAAGGCAGGCGGAACTTCTGACGCAGATAGGCTTCCACGCGCTTGATCTCGGTCTTGTCCAAGTCCGTCTCCCGTCATTCGTTCGGCAGCCGCGCGGGCACTGCGCCCCCGGGCTTTCACCGGGAGGTTTTAACCGCAAGAGGCCCTGCGCGCAAACGTCCTGCGTCGCTTCGTCCCGTTGGTGCGCCGGGCGCGCCATGTCACGCTTTTGATATTCAGAGCCTCCAACAGCCCGGAATTTCACGCATGTCGCGGCGTTCGCTGAAATGGCTGACCGTTTTCACGATCCTGCTCACCGCAGGCGCGCTGGCATCCTTTGCCTTCAGCGCCGAACGTCCGGCGCCCGCCCCCGTTCACCGCGCCGTATAGCCGCCGTCGACCACGAATTCCGCGCCGGTCGCGAACGACGCCTCGTCGGAGGCAAGGAACAGCACCATGTTCGCAATCTCGTCGGCGACGCCGAGCCGCCCGATCGGATGCAGCATCACCAGCATCTCGGCAATCTCGTTGCCGCTCAGATGGAGCGGCCCCTCGGCGCCGCGCTCCATCACGCCGCGCACCATGGGCGTGTCGATATAGCCGGGATGAACCGAGTTCACGCGGATGTTGTATTTCGCCTCCGCGCATTCGAGCGCCGCCGCCTTGGTGAGAAGCCGCACGCCGCCCTTGGCCGCGTTGTAGTCGCTGGCATTGGACGTCGCCACCAGGCCCATGATCGACGAGATATTGATGATCGAGCCCGTCGCGCCCTTCGCCGTCGTCTTCTTGATCGTGCGGATGCCGTGCTTGCAGCCCAGGAACACGCTGTCGAGATCGACGGCCAGCGTATGCCGCCAGTCGCTGAGTTCCTTGTCCTCGATGGGTCCGCCCGCAGGCGCGATGCCGGCATTGTTGACGAGAATGTGGAGCCCGCCGAAGCGATCCTCCGCAAGCTTCACCACGCGCTCCCATTGCGCCTCGTCCACCACATCGTGATGGGCGAAAATCGCCACGCCGCCCGCGCGCTGGATTTCGGCGGCCACCGCCTCGCCCGCCGCATCGTCGAAATCCGTGCAGACGACCTTGGCGCCTTCCCGCGCCAGCGCCTTCGCCGTCGCGGCGCCCAGCCCCTTGCCCGCGCCCGTCACGATGGCGATCTTGCCCGATACACGTCCCATATTCTTCGCCTCCCGCATTATATGTTTTGCGGTCATTGTGACCGGAGGCCCGGATTCCGCAAGGGGAGGAAACTTCTTCGCTCCCGTGCTATAGAGCCTGCAAATACACACTTGCAGGGGAGCCGCATGGCCGTTGCTTTTCTCATCCGCTTCAAGACCGCAAAGCCCGACGACATTCTGACGCAGCTCCGCGCCTACCGCGAACGCGAGCTCGACCGCCGCCCGCCGGACGGCTTCAAGACCGCGCGCATTCTCGTTTCCGGCGACCGCAAGTCCGTCGCCTTCTATACTGAATGGGAAGACGCCGCTGCGCTGGAAGACACCCGCGACAGCGCGCCATGGGAGGCCTGCATGGACCTCAACGACATTCATGCCGACAGCCGCGAGGACACGGTCTTCGACATCGCGTGAGAAAAACAATGCCCGCCTATCCCGCCTCCTGGTACGCCGCCACCGCGAAGAACGCGCCCGATCTCGCGCCGCTCGCGGGCGACGTGAAGGCGGATGTCTGCATCATCGGCGCGGGCTACACGGGACTTTCCGCGGCGATCCACCTGGCCGAACGCGGCTACTCCGTCATCGTACTTGAAGCCGAGCGCGTCGGCTTCGGCGCCTCGGGGCGCAATGGCGGCCAGCTCGGCTCCGGCCATCGCAAAGACCAGCGCACGCTCGAAGAAAAACTCGGCCGCGAATGGGCCCACCGCCTCTGGTCGCTGGCCGAGGACGGTCTCGCCACCGTCAAGCATCTCATCGCCGAAAACGCCATCGACTGCGACCTGAAGCCCGGCGTCCTCCATGCCGCATGGAAGCGCGGCGAGGCGGAATGGTTCGAGGCGGAAGCCGAACACATGGCCCGCGAATATGGCTATGACAGCCTGCGTTACGTGCCGCCCGCCGAAATCGGATCGATGGTCGCCACCACGCGCTACCATGCGGGCCTCCTCGACAGCGGCGCGGCGCATCTCCACCCGCTCAATTATTGTCTGGGCCTAGCCCGCGCCGCCATCGCCAAAGGCGTCCGCATCCACGAAGGTTCGCGCGCCCTCGATATCGCCCACACCGACCCCGCCCGCATCCGTACCGCCGGCGGCACGGTGACGGCGAGCCATGTCGTACTGGCCTGCAACGCCTATCTCGGCGCGCTGGAGCCGCGCATCGCCGGCCGCATCATGCCGGTCAACAATTTCATCCTCGCCACCGAGCCGCTGGGCGAGACGCGCGCCCGCGCGCTCATCCGCGACGATGTGGGCGTGCAGGACACGAAATTCGTCATCGACTATTACCACCTCTCCGCCGACCACCGGATGCTTTTCGGCGGCGGCGAAAATTATTCAGGCCGCCTGCCGCGCGACCTCGCCGCCTTCGTCCGCAAGCCCATGCTGCGCGTCTTCCCGCAACTGGCCGACGCGCGCATCGACTACGCCTGGAGCGGCACGCTCGCCATCACCATGCCCCGCATCCCCAATTTCGGCCGCCTCGCGCCCAACATCGTCTATGCGCAGGGCTATTCCGGCCAGGGCATCAACATCGCGACGCTGGCAGGCAAACTCATCGCCGAAGCCGTCGCCGGCCAGGCCGAACGCTTCGACTGGATGGCCAGCATCAAGGTCCCCCGCTTCCCCGGCGGCACATGGCTGCGCTACCCCGGCCTGATGCTGGGCGTCCTCTGGTACACGATGAAGGACAGATTGCCGTAAAGCGTCCACCCGGACCCCAACCCCAACCCAACCCAAAACAAAAAACCCTCACCCTGAGGAGCCGCAAAGCGGCGTCTCGAAAGGTGAAGGCCGAAGGGTAAGGCCGAAACCTAGATCCCGTCTCCGGACCCGGTCTCGTTGATGATGTGATCCATCTCGTGGCTCGGCTTGTCGCAGCCCGCGCAGCCGACGAGCTTCGCCGGCACGCCCACCGCCGTGCAATGCGGCGGCACGTCGTGGAGCACCACGCTACCCGCGCCCACGCGGCTATATTCGCCGACCTCGATATTGCCGAGTACCTTCGCGCCCACGCTGATGAGCACGCCGCGACGGATCTTCGGATGCCGGTCGCCGATCTCCTTGCCCGTGCCGCCCAGCGTCACGCCATGCAGCATCGACACATCGTCTTCCACCACCGCCGTCTCGCCGATCACGATGCCGGTCGCATGGTCGATGAAAACGCCGCGCCCGATCCGCGCCGCCGGATGAATATCGACGGCAAAAAGATCCGACACGCGGTTCTGCAGATAGAGCGCCATCGCCCGGCGGCCATGCGTCCACAGCCAATGGGCGACGCGATAGATTTGCAGCGAATGGTAGCCCTTGAAGAACAACAGCGGCTGCGCATAGGTGTGGCAGGCCGGATCGCGATCGTAATAGGCGACGATATCGGCCCGCGCCGCTTCGCCGATCGAGGGATCGTCCGCCAGCACTTCCTCGAAGAGCTCACGAAGCTGCATCGCCCGCACTTCGGTGTTCCCGACCTTCTGCGCGAGCTGGTAGGTCAGCGAAGCGTTGAAATTCTTGTGATGAAGGACCGTGACATGGAGGAAGCTTGCCAGAGCCGGCTCGCTCAGCGCCATCTCCTCCGTCTCCGCGCGCAACCGTTCCCAGACGGGATCGCAGACCGCCAGACCCTCGGCGTGGCTTCTTTCCACCGGCTTCGACATGTTGCGCTCCCTTCTGCCCGGCCTCGTGCCGGACGCCCTTTGGCCCGAATATTCTACAGACCGTGTTGATAAAATATCATGAGAACCGGCCTCCCGCATAGTTCTCATTTGGAACGGACTTGCCTCCCGCAAACCGCCCCAGCCTGACAGTGATATGGTTCGCCGCATCGAAATTAATAGTGGGGAAATCTCATGCCGTTCGTGAAAGCCGGCGATCTGGACATCTACTACGAGCGCAAGGGCCAGGGCCCGCGCCTTCTGGTGATTTCCGGCACCGGCAGCGACCTCCGCGCCAAGCCCAATGTCATGGACGGGCCCTTCCCGAAGCATTTCGACACGCTGGCCTATGACCAGCGCGGCCTCGGCCAGACGGCAAAGCCCGACCGCCCCTATTCCATGGCCGACTATGCCGAGGACGCGGTCAACCTCATGGCCGCCCTCGGCTGGGGCTCGGCCCTTGTCGTCGGCATTTCCTTCGGCGGCATGGTCGCGCAGGAACTGGCGATCCGCCATCCGCATGTCGTCGAGGGGCTGGTGCTCGCCTGCACCTCGCCGGGCGGCGAAGGCGGCGCCTCCTACCCGCTCCACGAATTGCAGCATATGACGCGCGAGGCCCGCGCCCGCCACCTCATCCCCATCATGGACACCCGCCGCGACGCCGCATGGGCCAAGGCCCACCCGGCCGAATACGAGCAATTCGTGGCCTTCGCCTCAGCCGATCCGTATGCGGATGAACCCGGCCACGAAATGGGCCTCCGCCGCCAGCTCGAAGCCCGCGCCCTCCACGACACATGGAACCGCCTCGGCGACATCCGCTGCCCCACCCTCATCTGCGGCGGCAAATATGACGGCCAGGCACTCCCCGAAACCCAAACGAAAATGGCCGCCCGCATCAAACACGCCAGGCTCGCCATGTTCGAAGGCGGCCACCTCTTCATGATCCAGGACCGCGAAGCCTTCCCGGCGATGATCGCGTTTCTGAAGGGCGAGGATTGAACCTATTCCTCTCCCCTTATCCGTCATGGCCCGGCTTGTCCGGGCCATCCCCGTCTTTGCCTTGCCAACGATGCGCCCCCAAACGTGCTGGCATAAAACAGCCCAATCAATTAATACTGTCCATTAATTCTGAAAGAGACCGCACGGGAGGCACTATTGGGCCGGAAGATTCTCTTCATCACCACCGACCAGATGCGTTTCGACGCCATCGGCGCGAACGGGCAGAAGGTCGCGCGCACGCCGGCCATCGACGCGCTCGCCGCCAACGGCATCAACTATACCCGCGCGCATAACCAGAACGTCGTCTGCATGCCCGCCCGCTCGACCATGATCACCGGGCAATATGTCTCGACCCATGGCGTCTGGATGAACGGCGTGCCGCTGCCCGTCGATGCCCCGAGCGTCGCGCAATATCTCCACGACAAGGGCGGCTATCGCACCGCGCTCATCGGCAAGGCGCATTTCGAACCCTTCCTCGATTTCAAGCAGCAATTCTACGAAACGCAGATGGCGCGGCTCGGCCAGTACGGCCCCCATCGCGGCTTCGAGCATATGGAGCTTGCCAGCCACTCGCCGCTCATCCTCCACTACGCCGAATGGCTGAGGACGCACGACCCCGACGCCTTCGTGAAGTTCTATCCGAACCTCGATGCGAAGTTTCAGGTGAATGCGGCAGGCGGCGGCGAAACCGGCGGCTGCCAGCTTCACTTCAATCCGGTGGCGCGCGAGAACTACCACACAGACTGGGTTGCCGACCGCACCATCGCCTGGCTCGACACGGTGAAGGCGGAGGAAGACTGGTTCTGCTGGATGAGCTTCCCCGATCCGCACCATCCCTGGGACCCGCCGCAGAGCGAACTCGGCCGCCATCCCTGGAAGGAAACGCCGATGCCGGAATTCTATCCGGGCTCGAAGGCGAAGATCGAGGAGGTGCTGAAGGGCAAGCCCCGCCACTGGCATGAATGGTACACCGGCGAACGCGTGACCAACTTCGAAGCGCCGCCCGAATTCCGCGCCATCGACATGACCGCCGATCAGGTGCGCGAGATCAACGCCTTCACCCATGTCGAGAACGAATTGATCGACGAAGCCGTGGCGAAAGTCATGGCGGCGATTGCGAAGCGCGGCTGGGGCGACGATGTCGATGTCGTCTTCACCACCGATCATGGCGAATTCCAGGGCGAGTTCGGCCTTCTCTTCAAGGGCCCCTATCACGTCGACGCGCTGATGCGCCTGCCGATGATCTGGCGTCCGGCGAAATCCGCGGCCGTCGCGCCGGCCACCGTCGAGGCGCCGGTCGGCCAGGTCGATCTCGCGCCGACCTTCTGCAAGATCGCGGGCCTCCCCGTGCCCGAATGGATGCAGGGCAAGCCCTTCCCGGCGACAGATGCCGAAGGCGCAAAGCAGGATCGCCAGCGCGTCTTCACCGAATGGGATTGCAAGCACGTCGACGGCACGACGGTCGGGCTCCGCACCATCTACCGCGACGGCTACACCATCACCGCCTATCTCCCCGGCACGCTTTACGACGGCACCGAGGGCGAACTCTACGACCACAAGAACGACCCGCAGCAATGGCGCAACCTCTGGAACGATCCGGCCTATGCCGCGCTGAAGTCGGACCTCCTCGCGGACCTCAAGGACAACCTCCCGCCCGTCCGCGACCCGCAGCTTGAATGCGTGGCGCCGGTCTGAGGCTGTCGCCATCCTTCGAGACGCGGCTTCGCCGCTCCTCAGGATGAGGGCCCGATTTTTTCAACCCTCATCCTGAGGAGGGCCGAAGGCCCGTCTCGAAGGACGAGGCCCGGAGCTTGATTACGTGGCGCCGGTATAGCTTTCGTGCTTTTCTTCATCGTCATGGCCCGACTTGTTCGGGCCATCCACGTCTTTCCGCTTTTGCTTACAGGGAAGACGTGGATACGCGGGACAAGCCCGCGTATGACGAAGAAGTGGAATGCATAAACCCGCCGGAGCCGCGCCCCATGTCCTCCCCCACGCCCCGCATGATCGCCCGCAAGGATGGCGCGATCGGCTGGATGATCTTCAACAACCCGGATCGCCTCAACGCCGTCAGCCTCGACATGTGGGAAGCGGTCCCGAAGATCGTCGCCGACTTCGAAGCCGATCCCGAAATCCGCGTCATCGTGCTCACCGGCGCGGGCGGCAAGGCCTTCGTCGCCGGCGCCGACATTTCGCAGTTCGAGGCGCAGCGCGCGGACCCTGCCAGCGTCGTCACCTATGAGAACGCGACCACCATCGCCTTCGAGACCATCGCGCGCGCCGACCGCCCGACCATCGCCATGATCGACGGCTACTGCATCGGCGGCGGCCTCGGCATCGCGCTCTCCTGCGACCTGCGCTTTGCGTCGGAAGGCTCGACCTTCGGCATTCCCGCCGCCAAGCTCGGCCTCGCCTATGCGGCCTCGGGCACGCGCCGCCTCGTCGACGTCGTGGGCCCCGCTTACGCCAAGGAAATCTTCTTCACCGCACGCCGCTTCACGCATGACGAGGCGCTTTCCATGGGCCTCATCAACCGCGTCTTCGCCCGCGAGGCCCTCGAATCCGAAACCCGCGCCACCTGCGCCACCATCGCCGAGAACGCGCCGCTCACTGTGATGACCGCCAAGCGGATCGTCGACGAGACGCGGAAGGCGCCGGAAAATTTCGACGTGGATTATTGCGACCGGCTCATCGCCCGCTGCTTCGCCAGCGCTGACTACGCCGAAGGCCGCACCGCATTCATGGAAAAGCGCAAGCCGGTTTTCAGGGGGAAATAACCTCCACTCGTCATTGCGAGCGAAAGCAGAAAAGACCCTCATCCTGAGGAGCCGCGAAGCGGCGTCTCGAAGGATGGCAGCGAAATCAGAAACTCGAAACAAGGGAGAACGTCATGACCGGAAGGCTTGAAGGCAAGGTTGCGATCATCACCGGCGGCACCAGCGGCATCGGCCGCGGCACCGTCGATCTGTTCCTGAAGGAAGGCGCGAAGGTCGTCGCGGGCGACTTGCAGGATCACAAGGGCGAGGCCATGGAGCGCGAGCTGGGGAAGAACTTCTCCTATTGCCGCGCCAATGTCTCGGTCGAAGCGGATGTGAAGAACCTCGTCGATCACACGGTCAATAAATTCGGCCGCCTCGACGTTCTGTTCAACAATGCCGGCTTCGGTGGTGTCGGCGGCGAGCTGCACGAGATCGACATGAACGGCTTCGACGAAACGGTCGGCGTTCTGCTCAAGGGCGTCGTGCTCGGCTACAAATATGCAACGCCTCACATGCGCAAGCAGAAGTCGGGCAGCATCATCTCCACCGCCTCCGTCGCCGGATTGCAGGCCGGCTTCGGCCCCCTCGTCTATTCGGCCTGCAAGGCGGCCGTACATCACTTCTCGCGCTGCGCCGCGCTCCAGCTCGCGCCGGATTTCGTCCGCTCGAACGCTATTTGCCCCGGCGGCATCGCCACCTCCATCTTCGGCGCGGGCCTCGGCCTCGGCACGCAGGTCGCCGACCAGCTCGCCGAAGTAATGAAGGAGCACCTCGCCAAGATCCAGCCGACGCCGCGCTCCGGTGTGCCCAACGACATTGCCGAAACGGCGCTCTTTCTCGCCAGCGACGCCTCCACCTTCGTCACCGGCCAGACCATCGCGGTCGATGGCGGCCTGACCGCAGGCCCCATGGCGACGCTTGGCCGGCGCATCGATTTCCAGAAGGTGATTGGCGATTTCCTGGCCGCCCTGCCCGACGATCAGAAGAAGCCGGCCTGAGAAACACTTTGGCAACCATCGGCCCCTAAGCTCGACCCCGGATCGATACGATCCGGGGTTCAGCCATGTCCTTGCCGTCCGAAATCACGCCTGCCAGTCCGAAAGAAGCGAGCGACCGCCGCCGCTTCCGCCGCATCGGCACGCGCATCGAGGGCCGCATTGTTTTTGCGGGCGTCGATGTCGATTGCATCGTCCATGAAATGTCGGCGACAGGCGCGCTGATTGAATGCCAGCCCCTGCCCGCGCTCGGCGCGGAAATCGCGCTCGACGTTCCCGATGTCGGCTTCGCGCGCGGCGTGGCCCTGCGCCATGAAGGCGACCTCGTCAGCGTCGAGCTGGCGACGCTGCCCCGCCGGCACGATCGCCTCAGCGACAAGCTGATCCTCGCCGCTTTCCGCTTCCCGCCGGAAAAACCCGACTGACGCCCAGTCAGCCTTCTCCATCTGGTCAATCGCGCCGAAGCCGCTAAACTCCCCGCCACACGCAAACGACGGGAGCGACCCATGGCACTCAAGGACAAGGTATCGATCGTCACCGGCTCGGCCACGGGCCTCGGCGCCGCCGTCGCCATCATGCTGGCGGAACGCGGCAGCAAGGTCGTCATCAACTACACCAAGAGCGAAAAGGAAGCGAAGGAGACGCTGGCGCTCTGCCAGGCGAAGGGCGTCGAAGCCATTCTCGCGCAAGGCGATGTCGGCAATGACGAGGACTGCAAGCGGATCGCTCAGGCCGCCATCGACAAATGGGGCCGCATCGACGTGCTGGTCAACAATGCGGGCACCACGCAATTTGCGAACCACGCCGACCTCGACGCGCTGAGCGCCGACGACTTCCTCTGGATCTACAAGGTCAACGTCGTCGGCGCCTACCAGATGATCCGCGCCTGCGCGCCCGCCATGCGCAAGGCCGGCAAGGGCTCGGTCGTCAACATCTCGTCCATCGCCGGCGTCACCGGCATCGGCTCGTCGGTTGCCTATGCCGCTTCCAAGGGCGCGCTCAACACCATGACGCTGTCGCTTGCCCGCTCGCTCGCACCCATCATCCGCGTCAACGCGGTCTGCCCCGGCTTCATCGGCACGCGCTGGTTCTCCGACCGCTTCGGCGAGGAGCAATACCAGAAAATCCGCAAGCAGCAGGAAGCCTCCACTCCGCTCGCACGCGCCGGCACGCCGGAAGACATTGCGACCTCGGTCGTCTTCTTCGCGGGCGAAGGCTCCGACCACATCACCGGCGAAACGCTCATCACCGATGCCGGAATGCACCTCGGCTTCTCGCCGCTGGTGGCGCGCTGACGGCCTCGCCCTTCGAGACGCGGGCTCACGCCCGCTCCTCAGGGTGAGGATTAATCTCTGAACAAAACCCTCACACTGAGGAGCCGCGAAGCGGCGTCTCGAAGGGTGAGGCCCCTACTCCGCCAGGAACTTCAGCACCGCGTCCTTGTAGGCGCGGTCGCCCACCGTCTTCATATGGTCGCGCTTCGGCACGGTGAAACTCTGCGCGCCCGGAATGCGCGCGGCGAGCGCCGACGCCGGGCCCGCCTGATCGTCCATCTCGCCCGCGACGATGAGCACCGGCCGGGTGATGCGCGCAAGAACCTCCACCGGATAGTCCGCACGCACCGCCTCGAAGCAGGCAGCGAGCGCCTGCCTATCCTGACCGTTCTGGTCGGCGAAGGTGCGAAAGAGCCGCGCCCCCGGACTGCGGATCGAGGAGAGATCGTCGGTGAGCAGCGCGTCCACGACGGCTTTCGAGTCCTTGCCCTTGTCGAGCAGCCGCTCGCCGACGCCTGCCGCAACGACGCGGTCGAACCGCTCCGGCCATAGGCCCGCCGCGACCAGCGCGACCATGCCGCCCATCGAATAGCCCATGAGATCGACGCCCGGCTCGCCCAGGTGGTCGAGCAGCGCAATGACGTCGCCCGCCATTGCTTCGAGCGCATAGTCGGAGGGATCATGCGGCTTGTCGCTCGCGCCATGCCCGCGCCCGTCCGCCATGATGACGCGCCTGCCCGCATCGACCAGCGTCCGCGACCAGCTTGTCGCGATCCAGTTCACCTCATGCGTCGAGGCAAACCCATGCACAAGCAATATGGGCGATCCTTCGCCGCGCACCTCATAGGCGAGCCTCAAACCATCGGATTCGAAATAGTCCATCGGCGCTCCTCACTGGATCGGACCAGTCTAGGCAGGTGCCGGACAAGTGGAAAGTCGGCCCGACAAGGATTAGGATTTCAAAAAACAGGGAGCCGCCAATGAACGCCGCCGCTTTGAAACGTGACGTCTGCGATGCCATCGACGCCATGGCGCCCGCCTTGCTTGAGGTGAGCCACGCGATCCACGCCAATCCGGAACTCGCCTTTCACGAGGTCGAGGCGGCGCGGCTGCTCACCTCCCGCGTCGAAGCGGCCGGCCTGCCGGTGACGCGCGGCGCCTTCGGCCTCCCCACCGCCTACGCATCGAGCTTCGGGCCTGAGCGCGCGCCGGAGGTCGCCATCCTCTCCGAATATGACGCGCTGCCCGGCATCGGCCATTCCTGCGGCCATAACATCATCGCGACGACAGGCCTCGGCGCGACGCTCGCGCTGGCGAAACTCGGGTCCGCCCTTCCCGGCCGGGTCCGCTATCTCGGCACCCCCGCCGAGGAGCGCGGCGGCGGCAAGGAACTGATGGCGCAACAAGGCGCCTTCGACCGGCTGGACGCCGCCATGATGGTCCACCCCGCAGGCATCGACCTCATCACCATGCCCTGCATATGCGTCTCCGAAGTGGTGGTCACCTACCGGGGCAAGAGCGCACATGCCTCCGCCATTCCCCATGCGGGCATCAATGCGCTCGATGCGCTCGTGACCGCTTATCAGTCGATCGCGCAGCTCCGCCAGCACATCAAGCCGACCGAGCGCATTCACGGCATCATCACGCGCGGCGGCAGCGCACCCAACATCGTGCCCGACGAGACGGAAGGCTTCTTCTATGTCCGCGCCGCCGTCGCCGAGGAATTGGCCGCGCTCAAGCTTCGCGTCCAGGCCTGCCTCGAAGCGGGCGCGCTCGCGACCGGCTGCACCGCCGACATTCAATGGGCCAAGGTCAATTTCCTCGACCTCAAAACCAGCATGCCCATCGCGCGCTCCTATGAAGCGAACATGCGCAGCATCGGCCGCGGCTTCTTCCCGATGGAAAAGCTCCCCTCGGGTTCGGCGGGCAGCACCGACATGGGCAATGTCAGCCACCGCGTGCCTTCGATCCATCCGATGATTTCCTGCGCCCCGCCCAACGTCGTCATTCACAATCCCGAATTCGCCCGCTGGGCAGGCTCGGAAACCGGCGACAAGGCCTGCATCGACGGCGCCAAGGCGCTTGCCATGACGGCCATCGACTTCATGACCGATCAGGGCCTGCGCGATGCCGCCCGCGCCGAATTCGCCGCAACGGCTGACGTCTCCGCCCGTTCGGTCGTCGCCGCCTTCGATCCGCACGGCCATGCCGATGTCGGCGGCTGCGGCTGCGGCGCCCATTGAAGCCGGATCGCGCTCACCCGATCGGAGGCGCTTCCGTGTTCTCGGCTTCCTCGACGAGATGGCGCTCGTCGAGAATCCGCCGGAGTTCTATCTGCTCTTCGGGCCCGATGGGGAAACCCCACATCATATAGGCGACGAAGAGGTTGGCGCAGAAGGGCACCGCCACGAAGATCATGTTGACGTGCGAAAGCACCTCCGGCGAATTTTGCATGCCGGGCTTCGGATCGAAGCCGATGAGGTCTAGCGCCCAGAAGGTGACGCCGATGGCGAGCGCGCTGCCCACCTTCGCCGTCAGCGTCAGCAGCGCGTAGAAAAGCCCCGTCCGCCGCTGGCCCGAATGCACTTCGTCGTAATCGCCGATATCGGCCATGATCGAGCGATAGAGCACATTCGGAATGGCGACATTCATGCCGAGGAAGAGCATGACGCCGAGCGCGACGGGAAAATTGCCCGGCGGGATCAGGAAGAGCGAGGGCACGAAAATGACGTTGAAGAGCGAGGCCGCGATCATCGTCCGGTGCTTGCCGAAACGACGGCTGACGATGAGCGCCACCGGAATGAAAGCGATGCCGATGAAGAAATAGAGGAGGAGCAGCAGGCTCGCCTTCTGGCCGACCTGCCAGACGTAAGTCGCCTCGTAGATGAACATGGCGCCGAGCGCGGAAGCCGAAAAGCCGCTCGCCAGATCGGCGATGACGACGCGCCGCAAGGCCTCATTCTGTACGAGCGCCTTGATCGCCTGCCGGAACGGCAGATGCGCCTGCGGCCTGAGCTTCCTTTCGCCGACGCTGCGGACCGCGACGAAGATCGTCAGCGGCACGAGAATGATGAGGAACCAGCCCATCACGCCGACACGCGCTGCTTCGACGCGCTCGCCGCCGATCTTCTCGATGATGACCGGAAGCGTCAGCACCAGCACGACGCCGATGATCGACAGCGCCTCACGCCAGGCCTGAATGCGCGACCGCTCGTGATAGTCGTCGGTCAGCTCCGCGCCCCAGGACATATGCGCGAGCAGCACCATCGTGTAGCCGAGATAGAGGCCGAACAATCCGGCCAGCAGATATTCCGACGACACCGGCGCGGTCGGCAGGAAAATGTACCAGCTGGAGATCATGAGGATCGGCACGGCGACGACGAGCCATTGCCGGCGGCGGCCCCAGCGGGACGGAAAGCGGTCGGACAATTGTCCGAGCACCGGGTCGATCACCACGTCCCAGATGCGCGCCAGCATGAAGATCGTGCCGACCGTCGCAAGACCGAGCCCCATCGGACCGGCATAGAAATTCGGCAGATAGACCGCGAGCGGCAAGGCGAGCGCGGCGATGGGAATGGATGGTCCCGAAAACGCCAGCAGGCGCAGCGACGAATATTTGGGTTCGGCCATGGCCGCAGATGCTCCTAGGGTATAGCAGATGAACTCGTTTCGCCGACGTCAGTCGGCGGGCGCTCCGGAAGACTGCGCGTCGCCCGGCGCCAGCGTGCGGGTCTCCACCGCCGCAGCGGCGGCGTCGAGTATCCTGCGGTCCAGAATCTCCCGATTGGCCTTCTGCTGCGCCTCATCGAGCGGAAAGCGCCACAGCAGCATCGCAACGAGAACGCTGACGATCGTCGCGGGAACGACAATGACCAGTCGCAATCCGTCAAGCGCCGCGACCGAATTCTCTCCGCCCGGCACGAAGCCCACGACATCGAGCATCGTATACGAGATGCCGATGGCGATGGCCGCGCCGACCTTGTTGGTCGAGGTCAGCAGCGAATAGAAAAGCCCCGTGCGCGTCTGTTTCGTCTGCACCGTATCGTGGTCGGCGACGTCGGCCATGATCGCGCGGAAGAGGAACGGCCCTGCCGCCATGTTGACGCCGAAGAGCACGAAGGCGCCAAGCGCCACAAGCGGATTGCTTTCGGGCAGGATCAGAATGAACGGAACGGTGACCGCATTGAAGAGCGAGGACAGCGCCACCGTCTTGTGCTTGCCCAGCCTTCGGCTGATCCAGAGCATGAGAGGAATGAACGAGACGCCCGAAATGAAATAGCAGAGCAGCAGCGCGCTCGACAGCTTGCCGAGCTTCAGCACGTCTTCGGCCAGAAAGAGGAAGAGGCCCGCGACGATGCCGCCGGACACGCCGGAAATAATATCTGCGGCAAGCACGATCCTCAACGGCCTGCTTTCGACGAGAACCCGGACCGCCTGCCCGAAGGGAACATGTTCGGGCCTCGGCGTCGGGCGCTCCGGCACCTTCCAGACGGCGAGCGCGACCGAAATCGGCAGGAGGATCAGCACGAACCAACCCATCGCCGCGACGCGCGCCGCCGCGACATCGGTCGGATGGGTGCGTTCGATCAGGGCCGGCAGCGCCAGAACGAAGACCATCCCGAGAATGAGCAACAGCTCGCGCGCGCCCTGCACCCGCGAGCGGTCATGGTAATCCGACGTCAGCTCCGCGCCCCACGAAATGTGGGAAATGGTAAGCAGCGTCCAGCCGATATAGAGAACGAACAGCCAGAAGATCAGGTAGGTGGCGCCGACCGGCGCCGAAGGCATGAAGATCATGTAGACGGAGACGAGCATGATCGGCACGGAGAGCACGATCCAGTGCCGCCGCCTGCCCCAGCGGGTCTCGAAGTGATCCGACACGACGCCGAGAATGGGGTCGGTGATGACGTCCCAGAACCGCGCCAGCATGAAGATCGACCCGACGACGGTCAGACCCAGCCCCAGCGTGCCGGCATAAAAAGGCGGCAGGTGAACGACAAGCGGAAGCCCCATGGCCGAAATCGGCGCGGCGGGAAAAGCAAAGGCGAGCAGCGTCCAGCGTGAAAGAGGAGCATTTCCGCCCCGCGCAATCGACATCGAGAACTCCCTGATTTATTCGGCGGCCCGATCTTTTCGTCCGGCTCGCCTCTGTCGGCAGGGAGTATGCCCAAGCATATGCGCAGGGCCAAGCCCCTACGTCATTTGTCGCAAATTTGCTTTTGGCGGCCTGCGGTTTTCGGCTGGAAAAGCCCCGCGCAGCGGACTAGTTTGTGGCACCAGACAGCGAAGAGGCGGCGCGATGCACGGCGAAGGCACACCGAAATTCACCAATGACGCGGGCGTGGCGCAAATCAGCATAGGCGTGCGCGAGTTCGAGTGCATCGGCGCGACGCCGCCCTACGACCATCCCCACGTCTATCTCGATATGGGCCGCGGCACGGAGCTGATCTGCCCCTATTGCTCGACGCTCTACAAGTTCGACGCCGCGTTGAAATCCGGCGAGGCGATTCCCGCCAGTGCGGTCTATCGCGAAAAAGCCACGGCCTGATTATCCGGCCGCCGCTTGCCGGGGCCCGTAATAGGCAAGCAGCAGCGCGATCCCTTCCCGCACCCGCCTGTCCAAGTCCTCAGGCGGCCGGTAATCCGGATCGAAAAGCGCCGGCCAGATCACCATCTCCTTGACGAGCCCGGTGGCGAAGGTCGCGCTGAACGACGTGTCATGCGGCCTGAGCAGCCCCCGCTCGACCATGGCGTCGAGCACCACCCTGAAACTCCGGTGGCGTCGCATGACGATCAGATCGAACATCTCTTTGGCGAGGTCCGGCGAGGTCGTGGCCTCGCCGATCACGATGCGAAGCAGGTCGTTGATCCGGGCGTTGAACTGCACGTTCAGATATCGCTCGACCACCGCCGACAGGATCGCGGCGGCGTCGCCCTCCATGGTCGACAGGTCCGCATAGCCGCTCGCCGTATTTGCGGCCTTTGCCACAACGGCGGCGAACAGTTCTTCCTTGGATCTGAACTGCTTGTAGACCGTAGCCGTCGAAACATCCGCGTCGCAGGCAATTTCCGAAACGATGGCGTGGGCAAATCCGTTCGTCAGGAAATGGCGCAAGCCCGCATCGAGTATGGCTTCGAGCTTCGCCTCGCTGATGTGATGGCAGGTCTTGTCGGTGGACATGGTTTGCATTTTATCGCAGAAGCCGCACCTCTTCATGCACAAGCATACCCGGTATGGGTATTCAATCGGGTATGCCGGCGCCGATGTCGATATAGCGCCTGGCGACGGCCGGCTTCACTTCGACGGGCCCGCCGATGGAGGCATGGCCCGGTTCGGCGCTGCCGAATTCATAGACATAGGCCAATGAGAAATATTGTCCGGCTTCCTCGCCGGCCAGCGGAAAGCTGGTGATCTCGAACAGGCCCGTATAACCGCGCTCATATTCGATGGGCGATGCCGCCCAGCTCGCGCAGGGATGCATCAGGCAACGCCTGAGATAGCCGCTCTGATGGTCCTTGTCGGGAACGAGAGCGAGATAGTCGAGCCCCGTCACATTGGCGCCGACGAGATCGCGCAGCACGCCGCCGACGAGGCGAATGCGCGTCGTCGTCGTTGCGCCGAGCCGAACTTCGAGCAAGACCAGATTGGCGAGCATCTTCGCCGCAAGCTCGGGACGGAAAGACGACCGCTGGGGCACCAGCCCGTCGCGCGGCAACCCGCGCCACATGGCCTCGAAGGCAAGGCTCTGCCCCGACCGGTCCGGGAGCTTGTCTTTGCCCATCTGTTCGAGCGCTGTTCTGATATGGCTCAGCATGAAAGCGGCGCTTCCGGCAGGAAAGCCGGCCTGAGAATGCCGACCGCCCAAGTTAACGATATCATCCTCAATGCATCGTTAACGCCGCCCGATCCCGGCCCGGCTGGTGGCCCCTGCGGGACTCGAACCCGCACTCCCTTGCGAGAAGCAGATTTTAAGTCTGCTGCGTATACCAGTTTCGCCAAGGGGCCCCACCTTGCGGCGGTTACAGATATGCCCGCTCGGGCGGCGGCGCGCAACGCGGCCGGCGGGAGAGCCGGGCCTGAGCGATGGCTCAAAGGCAAATGGCGGCCCCGGGGGACCGCCATTCGACGCCGTTCAGTGCTCCCGGACCTCAGAAGCGATAGGCAAGGCCCACGCGGAAAATCGCCCCGTCGAACTTGTGGTTCGCGTTGATCGAAAGGCCTTCGGCGGCCGTCTGGCCGTTCTGCGCCGCGACGGAATAATTGACCGTTCCGAGATCGTAGTAGAGGCCCTCGGCCCGTGCGGTCCAATGATCGTCGATCGCATATTCGAGGCCGCCGCCCAGCGTCCAGCCGGTGCGCGTCTCGGATTTCGAGCCGTAGAACGTGTCGACGACGGTGCCGTCCGTGCCGACCGATCCCGATTCCGACTTCACGCCGCCGACGGCGAGACCGCCCGTGGCATAGACGAGCGCGCGGTCGAAGGCATAGCCCGCCCGCAAGCGAACGGTGGACAGCCAGTCGACGGAAGACTTGCTGAAGCCGGAATTCGTAAAGCCGCCTGGCGGAGGCGGCGTCGTCGTGCCGGTGTAGGACGACCGGTCGCCGCCGCCGAGATAGGAGAGATCGACTTCGGGGCCGAAGACCAGCGAACCCTGCTGCCAGTTGAAGCCTGCCTGCGCACCGCCGGTGAAGACGGTGTTGCTGGACGAGCCGAGGCTCCCGACAATGATGCCCTGCGCCATGGCGCTCTGCACCGCGTTGAGGCCGCCGACATTGAGCGGGCCGTTGGACGCGGACGCGGCCGCATTGTCCGCGGCATTGCCGAAGGCGTCGCTGAAATTGCCGGTTCCGTTGCCGGGGAGGTAGGAATAGCCGTAATTCGTGCGGTCGTTGTTGACGGCCGCGCCCGCATTGCCGCCGACATAAAAGCCTCCCCAATTGGCGGCAGACATGCCGTACATTTCATCGGCGGACGCCGACAGGGGAACCGCGCAAATAGCCGCTACGATTGCAATCTTCTTCATTCTGGCCTCCAGGATTACGTGGAGCGGTCCGCGCCAGCTTTCGCGCATCGCAAACGCGACTCACATGGGCGGAATATCGCACCGTTATGCTACGCCCCCCGGCGCCGCCTGGCTCATCGGAAAACGCGCCAGTTCGGATATTCCGGCGCGATCGCGCACCAAAGCCGGACGCGCCAGAACATAATTAGCCGAATTAGCCGACGCGCCTTCATGCGCCGGCGCGGATTGCTCGAATGCCGGCCCCAAAAGCAAACGGCGGCCCCGAAGGACCGCCGTTCAAAACCTGAAGTCAGGTCGCCGCGGGAATTAGCCCGCGAGGCCCTGCCACACCGGCCAGCAGCTGTTGCCGGCGGAAGCGGCGAGCTTCGCCTGGGCTTCCTTGGCGTTCGAGCCGTCGGCGGTCTGCACCGAGCTCTTGCCGCCCGTGCACCAGACATAGAACTGGTGCTTGCCCGACTTCGACATGGCGTCGAAGCTCGAGTCGAGCGCCATGGCCGCGCCAGACATCATCAACGACGCGCCGAACGCCAGCGCCACAATGCCAGAAATCTTCTTCATAAGCGTCTCTCCCTCCGGGTATCGCTGACCCAAAATTCGTTCCCAGGCCTTATTTTCAAGGTCCCCTGTCATTCAAGGTCTAAGGCTGCCCCCTCTATCGGCGTCCTTGCGGACTTTTAAATAAACGGCGACCGACAGACCCTGTCAGCTCGGAACTTTAGCCGACTCTACCTAGATTGTATCCTCTGAGATCGGCAGGAAAGCTGAATCTTTCGTAATGTTGAGCCCCGCTGTGGCAAATTGGCGACAGACTCAAACCCGCCCCTGCGGACGCTTCAGGCGGGTTCGCCGATAACCGGCTCCACGCCGAATTCCCGCATCAGCGCAGCCGCTTCCCCCGCCACGCGGTCGAGCAGCGCGACGTCCGTTCCGCGCATCACGAGGCTCGTGCCGAACACCTTGCCCCGATAATAGGGATAGGAGCCGATGCCGATATCGGGATAGCGCTGCTGGAGCGCACCGAGCTTCTCGGCAATCGTCCCCTCGCCGATCTGCCCGCTCACCGTGCGGCTCTGCATGGTTGCCCCGCCTTCGAGCCGCCCGGTCAGGCTGTCCAGCATGACCTGCATGACCATGGGCACGCCCGCCATGACGAAGACATTGCCGATCTGGAAGCCCGGCGCCTTGCTCAGCGGATTGTCGATGAGCGTCGCCCCCAGCGGAATGCGCGCCATGCGCTTGCGCGCGGCGGTGAACTCGCCGCCCGTCGCCTTGTAATGCGCCTCGAGCGTGGCAAGCGCGTCGGGATGATGGTCGATGCCGACGCCGAAGGCCTTGGCGATCGAATCCGCCGTGATGTCGTCATGCGTCGGCCCGATGCCGCCCGTCGTGAACACATAGTCATAGCGCGCCCGCACCTCGTTGACGGTCGAGACGATGACCGCTTCGATATCGGGAATGACCCGGGCCTCGCGCACCTGCACGCCGATCTGGTTCAGATGCTTGGCGATATAGGAAAGGTTCGCGTCGCGCGTCCGGCCGGACAGAACCTCGTCGCCGATCAGCAGCACGCAGGCGGTCACGGTTTTTGTCTTGGCGCTCGGGGCGGCGGCCTCCGGCATGATGTCCTCTCGGGGTTTCCGGCTTGAAAAGAGAGGATAGCGCCCCGCCCTCGCCCGCACAAATACGCCGCGAAGGGCTAGGACGGCCGCAGCCGAGGCATTATGTTAGACTGAAATCAAGTTCCACCCGCGGAAGTCCACATGAATTATATCGACGCCTTCGACGCGCCGACGCGCAATACGGGCCAGATCAAGCTCTACGGAGCCGAGGCCTTCGAAGGCATGCGCAAGGTCGGCCGTCTTTCGGGCGCAGCGCTCGACATGCTCGTGCCGCTCATCAAGCCCGGCGTGACGACCGAGGAGATCGACCGCGCGGTTTACGACTTTGGCCTCGCCAACGGCGCGCTCCCCGCGACGCTCGGCTATCGCGGCTACCGCCATTCCTGCTGCACCTCGATCAATCATGTCGTCTGCCACGGCATACCGGGCGACCGCGCGCTGCGCGACGGCGACATCGTGAACGTGGACGTCACCTACATTCTCGACGGCTGGCACGGCGACACCAACCGCATGTATTTCGTCGGCGACGTGCCGCGCAAGGCCGCGCGCCTCTGCGAAGTGACCTATGAAGCGATGATGCGCGGCATCGGCGCGGTGAAACCCGGCGCCACGCTCGGCGACATCGGCGCCGCCATTCAGGAATATGCCGAAGGAGAACGCTGCTCCGTCGTGCGCGAATTCTGCGGTCACGGCGTCGGCCTCGTCTTCCACGACATGCCGAACATTCTGCATTACGGCCGGCGCGGCGAAGGCGCCAAGCTGAAGGAAGGCATGATCTTCACCATCGAGCCGATGATCAATGCCGGCAAGCCCGGCGTGAAAATCCTCTCCGACGGCTGGACGGCGGTGACGCGCGACCGCTCGCTGTCGGCGCAGTTCGAGCATTCGATCGGCGTGACCGCGACGGGCGCCGAGATTTTCACCAAGTCTCCCGCCGGCCTCGACTGCCCGCCTTATGCTTGAAAAGCCGAAGCCTGCGAGCGAAGCAAAGCCGAGCCATGCGGGCCACCGCGAGCGCCTGCGCAGCCGCTTCCTTGCCGCGCCGGACGCCGTCCCCGATTACGAACTGCTCGAGCTTCTTCTCTTCCGCACCATTCCGCGCCGCGACGTGAAGCCGCTGGCGAAGGAACTGATCCGCCTCTTCGGCACCTTCGGCGAGGTTCTGAGCGCCGAGCCGCACCGGTTGCAGGAAATCAAGGGCGTGTCGGAAGCGACCGTCGCCGACTTCCACATCGTCCGCGAAGCGGGCCTGCGCCTCAGCAAAGCCAAGGTGATGAAGCGCGAAGTCATTTCCTCATGGACGGCGCTGCTCGACTATTGCTCGGCGTCGATGGCCTATAATCCCGTCGAGCAATTCCGCATTCTCTTCCTCGACCGGCAGAACGTGCTGATTGCCGACGAAGTTCAGCAGAGGGGCACCATCGACCACACGCCCGTCTATCCGCGCGAAGTCATCAAGCGCGCGCTGGCGCTCAACGCCTCCTCGATCATCCTCGTCCACAATCACCCCTCGGGCGACCCGACGCCCTCCTCCGCCGACATTGAAATGACGAAGCGCATCGTCGACACGGCAAAGCCGCTCGGCATCCAGGTCCACGATCATCTGGTGATCGGCAAAGGCCGCCATGCAAGCTTCAAGTCGCTGGGACTGATCTGACCGCGGCGGCTGACCGCCCCGCCCCACCAATTCTTAATGCAATTGGACTAGACCTGAACGGCGCGGGTTTCCGCGCTGCCGTCTGAAATCCAATTCCGGCGGCCAGGATTTTTCTCCCGCGTTACGGGAAGCGCCGATGTATGACGGCCAGGAAAAAGATCGCATCGCCGCTCCCGACGCTTCATCGAAGCTTCTGGGCGAAGCCCCGCTTCCGCTCGAAACGATCCTCCTAGCCGATGCCGACGACCGCCTCGCGCTCGACCCGGTAACGGGCCTCAGCGCCTATGGCTGCCGGGCGCGGCCGGCCCCCGACGTCATCGACTTCGCCTCCTCGACGGCCTCGACAATCTCGCAGCGTGGGTTTGCGGCGGCCGGCATCGCGCGCATCGAACTCTACAGCCGCGCCGCGCGCATGGGCTGGAACGCCGCCATCGACACATGGTGCGAGGAGCAGCGCGAGGAACTGACGGCCCTTCTCGGCATAAGCGATGCCGCTCCCGCCATGATCTTTTCCGCCTCCGGCACCGACGCGCAATTGCAGGCGCTCTCCCTTGTCCGCACCACGACGCGCAAAAACATCACCAACATCGTCACCGGAGCCGACGAAACCGGCAGCGGCGTGCCTGTCGCCGCGTCCGGCCGCCACTTCAACACCTCAACCTCGCAAGGCATCGCCATCGAAAAGGGCGCACTCATTTCCGGCCTTGGCGACGGCGTGACCGTCGCCCCCGTCGCGCTACGCGACGCCGCCGGAAACCTCCGCGCCAGAGCCGACACCGACGCCGAAGTGAAGGCCATCGTCGCGCGAACCGTCGCCATGGGCGGCCACGCGCTCTTGCAGGTCATGGATTCATCGAAATTCGGCTGGAGCTGCCCGTCCATCGACGCGCTGCGCGACATGCGCGCGGCATACGGGCCTGCGCTCAATGTCCTTGTCGATGCCTGCCAGACGCGCCTGAGCCGCAGCCGCCTCAACTGGTATTTGGAGCAGGGCTTCATGGTGCTCCTCGCCGGATCGAAATTCTTTTGCGGCCCGGCTTTCAGCGGCATCCTTCTCGTGCCCGCAAGCCTCGGCATCGAGACGGCGCTGGCGAGCTGCGAGCCCGAAGCACTTCGCGATTATTCGAGCCGCGCCGACTGGCCGCGCGCATGGCGCGCCTTCCGCACGCGCCTGCCCGAACACTGGACCATCGGCCAGGTGCTCCGCCGCGAGGCCGCGATTGCCGAAATGCGCGCCTACTTCGCCGCCCCTTCCTCCTATCGCCGCCTCGCCGCCCGCACCTTCGCGAGCGCCGCCGCCTCAGCCATCGGCGGCTCGCCCGAATTCGAGTTGCTCCCCGGATGCCCGCGCGAGCCCGTCATCGGTGTCGACGAAGAAGAGATGGGCGCGCGCTCGATCTTCCCCTTCTTCATCCGCCGTGGCGATACGCTCATGTCCGCTGCCGATTGCGCCATCCTCTACCGCGCGCTCAATCGCGACATTTCGGGCCTTCTGCCCGCCTGCGTTTCCGACGCCGACCGGGCGCTCGCCGCGCGCCTCTGCCATATCGGCCAGCCGGTGCCTGTGCGAAGCGCGGGTGGCCCGCCGCTCGGCGCCATCCGCATCAGCGCCGGCGCGCGCCTCGTCTCCGACACATGGAAGAGCGGCGACGCCTCCGCGACGCGCGAGAACCTCCGCCGAAAATGCGCCGGCATCGGCACCGTCCTCGACAAGGCGCGGCTCATCGTCCGCCACTTCGACCGCATTGCCGTCGGGTCCGCGGCGCAGCCCTTATCCGTCGTCGCGGCAGCGCATTGATTCCGCCGCACGACCGCATAAGTTGGGCGCCGAGATTCGCAGTGGAGATGGCAGATGACGGTGGATGATCCCTTCGCGCCCGCGCCGGGCGCGACGCTCGATCCGGAAGACTGGGACGCGATGCGGGCGCAAGGGCACCGGATGCTCGACGACATTCTCGACCATCTCCAGACCATCCGCAGCAGACCCGTGTGGCAGCCCATGCCGGGCGAAGTGCGCGCTTCCTTCAAGGCGCCGCTGCCGACCGCGCCCACCGACATTGCCGAGGTTCATGACGACTTCCGCCGCAACGTGCTCCCCTATGGCGCGGGCAATATGCATCCGCGCTTCATGGGCTGGGTGCATGGCGGCGGCAATGTCGCGGGCCTCCTTGCCGACATGCTCGCGGGCGGCATGAACGCCAATCTCGGCGGGCGCGATCACGCGCCCATCGCCGTCGAGCATCAGATCGTGGAATGGATGCGTGCGATCTACAGCTTCCCGGACACGGCGAGCGGCCTCTTCGTCACCGGCACGTCGATGGCGAACCTCATCGCCGTCCTCGTCGCCCGCACGAAGGCGCTCGGCGCAAGCGTCCGCAAGTCCGGCCTCGGCAACGCGCAGCTCGCCGCCTACAGCTCCGTCGGCGCACATGCCTGCATCTCCCGCGCGATGGATTACTCCGGCCTCGGCTCCAACGCGCTGCGCCAGATACCCGTCGATGCCAATCACCGCATCCGCATTCCGGCACTCATCGAAACCATCGAGAAGGACATCGCCGATGGCGTCACGCCCTTCATGATCGTCGGCAATGCCGGCACGGTGGATACAGGCGCCATCGACGATCTCGCCGCGTTGAGCGCCCTCGCCAAGAAATATGGCATCTGGTTCCACGTCGACGGCGCGTTCGGTGCGCTCGCCATGCTCTCGCCCGAACTTGCGCCAAGGCTCACAGGCATCGAGCAGGCGGACTCCATCGCCTTCGACTTTCACAAATGGGTTCAGGTGCCCTACGACGCGGGCTTCATCCTGATCCGCGACAGGGCGCTCCACCTCCAGGCCTTCGCCTCGCCCGCCGCCTATCTGCGGCGCGAGACGCGCGGGCTCGCGGCGGGCGACCTCTGGCCCTGCGACCTCGGCCCCGACCTCTCCCGCGGTTTCCGCGCGCTCAAGACCTGGTTCACGCTCCGCACCTACGGCACCAAGGCGCTGGGCGAGGTCATCGCGCGCACCTGCAACCTGGCCGCCTACATGGCGCGCCTCATCGAGGCGGAGCCGCGTCTCGAACTCATGGCGCCGACGCAACTCAACATCGTCTGCTTCCGCTATCGCTGCGCGAACTCCGACAGCGTCAATGCCCGCATCGTCACAGACCTGCACGAGGCGGGCATCGCCGTTCCCTCAACCACCATCGTCGGCGGACATCTCGTGATCCGTGCGGCGATCGTGAACCACCGCACGGAACCCGAGGATGTGGCGGCGCTCATCGCCGCCGTCATCGAAATGGGCGAGCGCTCTCAGCCCGCATAGACGGGCGCATGCTTGCCCGCCCAGGGCTGCGCCGCCTCAAGCTCATAGGCGAGCGCGAAGAGCACGCCCTCGCCGCCCTTGGCCGCCGCGAACTGGCTGCCGATGGGAAGCCCGTCGCGGCTCATGCCGAGCGGCACCGACATGGCAGGCGTGCCCGCCACATTGTGGATCGGCGTATAGGTCACGTAGTCGATGGTGCGCTCATAGAGCGTCTTGAACGGAACGGTCGGCGCCTGCTCGCCGAGCTTGGGCGCGGGCGAATTGAGAACCGGCGTCAGCCACACATCGTAATTCGCCATGAAGGCATCGATAGCTTTTTCCGCTTCGGCAAACTTCGCCAGCGACACCTGCATCGCATCCTTCGGCTTCTGCGCATAGAACTCGGCAAGTCCGATGGTCCAGGGCTCCAGCACGTCTTCGGGCTTCAGCCCCTTGCTTTTCGCCAGCGCGACGAGGCTTGCCGGGCCCGAAGCCCATACCGTCAGGAACGCGTCGATGAACTCGCGTCCGTCGATCGGATTTTTCACCTCGACGATCTCGTGGCCGAGCCCGGCGCAGAGTTTCGCAGTCGCCTCGACAGCCGCCTTCACGTCGGGATGCGGCTCGGTGCCGTAATAGTTCATCGTGTTGAACGCAATCTTGAGACGCTTCTTCGACGGACCGGAAACGAAACCGACCGGCTTCAGCGGCGCAGCGTCTTCCGACAGCGAGAACACCATGGCGCCATCGCGCACCGTGCGGCTGACGCAATTCTCGACGGCGATATCGCCCGGCATTTCGAGGCCGATATTCATGCGCCCGCGCGACGGCTTCATGCCGAAAAGGCCGCATGAGGACGCGGGGATGCGGATCGACCCGCCGCCGTCCGACGCATGCGCGACCGGCAACATGCCGGACGCCACCGCCGCCGCAGCACCGCCCGACGAACCGCCGGTCGAATGTCCGAGGTTCCACGGATTGTGGCAGGCTCCGAGCAGCAGCCCCTCCGTCGTGCCGAGAAGACCGAATTCCGGCGTATTGGTTTTGCCGAGCACAACCATGCCGGCGCGGATCGCGCTTTCCGGCACCGGCGACGTTTTCTCGGAAATGTTCTTGGCGAAAAGACGCGAGCCGCTCGTATGCCGCATCCCCTTCACATCGTCGAGATCCTTGATGAGATAAGGCACGCCGGAAAGCGGGCTTTCGGGCAGCTTGCCCTTGGCCGCCGCCCGCGCCATGTCGAAGGCTTCATAGACGACCGCATTGACCTTGCCGTTGACCGCCTCAATGCGCCCGATGGCGGCCTCGACGAGTTCGAGCGACGTCACTTCCTTTTTGCGCACCAGTTCCGCCTGCGCCATCGCGTCGAGATTGACGAAACTGTCCTTGGCGAAAGCGAATTTGGGCCGAAGGCTCGCAGCCCCGGCGACGATGGCGCCGGCGGCGGCGGTGCCCAGAAAGTGACGGCGATTGAGTTGAACGGTCATGGTCTCTCCCCTGTGAATCGTCTCTCGTTGGAAAGATCATACCTGTCGGAATGCCCGAAAAAATGAGATAAGATTGTCAATCTCTTACAGATTTTCTGAAATACCCATGCAACCGAACCTGATCGATCAGCTCGAAGTCTTTCTGACGGTCGCCGAAACCGGCAGCTTTTCCGCCGCCGCAAAGCAGTTGGGCCGCGCCGTCTCGGCGGTGAGCTACGCCATCGCCAATCTGGAGGCGCAGCTTCAGATCGAGCTTTTCGACCGCAGCGGCTACCGCCCCGAACTCACCGAAGCGGGCCGCGCCGTTCTTGCCGATGCCGAAATCATCTTCCGCCGCGTGGACCGGCTGATGGCGCGGGCCGAGGCGCTGAAGACGCAAGGCGATGTCGAACTGACCATCGCCGTCGATATCGAGTTCGACACGGCCGCTCTCGCCCGCGCCGCCTCGCGCTTTCACGAAACGATGCCCCATGCGGGCCTGCGCTTTTACAGCGGCAATCCTGAACGCATTCTGACGGACGTGACCGAGAAGCGTGTCCAGATTGGCATCATCGGTCTTTACGCCGGATTGCAGGCGAAGAAATTCGACGGGCGCGAAATCGCCGCCTGGCCCAAGCGCATCGTCGCCGCGCCCTCTCATCCGCTGGCGCGCCTCAACGCGCCTTTCCCGCTCATCGCCCTCGACGACTATCGCCAGATCGTTCTCGCCGACCGCAAGCAGGAAGCCCGCGACTTCGACTACAAGGTGCACACCACCGACGTCTGGATCGTCGACAGCAAGGACATGTTGCTGGCGCTGCTGCGCGAAGGTCTCGGCTGGACCTTCGCCATCGAACATCTGGTGACGGACGATCTCGCCGCGGGACGCCTCAAGGTTCTCGAATGCAGCGGCGTCACCAATCCGCCGCTCCAGCGTTTCGCCGCCTTCTGGGCGGTAAAGGCCCCACCCGGTCCCACGGCACTGCATTTCCTCGATTGCCTGACCGAAATGGGCCACCGCGTCGAGGAATTGCGATACCGCCCGGGCCCGGCCCCTCAGCGCGCGAAATAACCGGCCGGTTCCATATCGGCAATGAGCCCGGGCAAGCTGGGCTCCCAGCCCAGCTCTCGCCGCGTGCGCGCGCTCGACGCCCGATTGTCCATGCCCGCGAACATGGCGAACCAGCCGAAGTGGTCGGCGGCTTCCTCGGCGGATTTGGCGATCACCGGTACCTTCAGTCCACGGCCTATCTCGCCCGCAATATCGCGGAACGGGATCCCCTCCTCCGCCACCGCATGATAGCGCGCGCCCGCGCTGCCCTTCTCCAGCGCCAGCCTGTAAAGCCGCGCCGCATCGAGCCGGTGAACCGCGGGCCAATGATTGCGCCCCTCGCCGATATAGGCAGCCGCGCCCTTCTCGCGCGCGATGCCGATGAGCAGCGGAACGAAACCGTGATCGCCCTCGCCATGAACCGATGGTGGCAGCCGCATCACCGATGCATTGACGCCGCGCGACAGCATCGCAAGCGCCGTCTGTTCAGACACGCGCGGCGTGCTGTGCGGACCGGCGGGCGCAGCCGTGTCTTCCGTCGCCACTTGCCCCGGCACCAGCATCCCGGTCCCCGACGTCACGATCAGCGGACGGTCGGACCCGGCAAGCGCCGCGCCCAGCGTTTCGATGGCACGCCGGTCGACTTCCGCATTCTCGGCAAATTTGGAAAAGTCGTGAATGAAAGCGGTATGGATCACGCCGTCCGCGCCTGCCGCGCCGCTGCGCAGGCTCTCGATATCTTCGAGCGAACCGCGATGCACTTCCGCGCCCGCCGCCGCGAGCGACGCAGCCCCCGCATCCGAGCGCGCAAGGCCGAGAACCTTGTGGCCCGCACCGAGCAATTCCCTGACAACGGCAGAGCCGACAAACCCGGTCGCGCCGGTGACGAAAACGCGCATAGGCAAATCCTCCATGGGTGATGGAGAAGACTATCGGCACTCCCATTATTCTAGTAAAGTAGTGTAAATATACAGGTATAATAACTAACAGGATCGCCATGCCGCCCGCGGACGACAATCTGCTTGGGACCTATTTGAAGGACCGCCGCGCCAAACTCGATCCGGCCTCCTTCGGCTTTCCGCTGACGCGCAGGCGCACGCCGGGACTGAGGCGCGAAGAAGTGGCGCAGCGCGCCAATGTCAGCGCCACCTGGTACACCTGGCTCGAACAGGGGCGCGGCGGCGCGCCATCGGCCGATGTGCTCGATCGCATTTCCCGCGCCATGATGCTGACGGATGTGGAGCGCGAGCACCTGTTCCTGCTCGGCCTCGGCCGACCGCCCGAAGTTCAGTACCACGCCGCAGAAGGCGTCACGCCGCGCCTCCAACGCGTGCTCGATGCGCTCGAATTCAGCCCGGCTTTTGTGAAGACTCCCACATGGGACGTCGTGGCCTGGAACCGCGCCGCCACGGTGATATTGACCGATTACAGCAAGCTCCCGGTCGGCGAGCGCAATATTCTCCGCCTCATCTTCTGCAATCCGCGCGTCCGCGCCGCCCAGACCGACTGGGAAAACGTCGCGCGCTTTGTGGTGGCGGCCTTCCGGGCGGATGTGGCCCGCGCCGGCGCTGCGAAAAGCGTTCAGGCGATGGTCGACGATCTCTGCCGGCTAAGCCCCGAATTTGAAACCATGTGGCGCAACAATGACGTCCGCAAGCATGGCGATGGCGTGAAAATTCTGCGCCATCCGGTCGCCGGCCCGATAGGCATGGAATATTCGGCCTTTGCCGTCGATGGCCGTCCCGACCTTGGCATGGTGGTCTATAATCCGGTCACGCCCGCGGATGCCGAACGGATCAGATCGCTGCTGGCGTCACGCCCTTGAGCCTCCACCCCCAACCTGATAAACCCTCGCTTTCTCCCCAACCTTCCGTAAGGCTTTGCCCATGATCCCCCGCTATTCGCGGCCCGAAATGGTTTCGATCTGGACCCCGGACACCAAGTTCCGCATCTGGTTCGAGATCGAGGCCCATGCCTGCGATGCGCTGGCGGAGCTCGGCGTGATCCCGAAGGAAGCGGCGAAGAAAATCTGGGACCTCGGCGGCAAGGCGAATTTCAACGTCGAGCGCATCGACGAGATCGAGCGCGAGGTGAAACACGACGTCATCGCCTTCCTGACGCATCTCGGCGAATTCATCGGGCCTGAGTCCCGCTTCGTCCATCAGGGCATGACCTCGTCGGACGTGCTCGACACCTGCCTCAATGTGCAGCTCGTCCGCGCTGCCGACCTGCTGATCGCCGATGTGGACCTCGTGCTCGCCGCGCTGAAGCGCCGCGCCTTCGAATACAAGAACACCCCCACCATCGGCCGCAGCCATGGCATCCATGCCGAGCCGACGACTTTCGGCTTGAAGCTCGCCCAGGCCTACGCCGAATTCGCCCGTTGCCGCGAGCGCCTCGTCAATGCGCGCAAGGAAGTCGCGACCTGCGCCATTTCCGGCGCCGTCGGCACCTTCGCCAATATCGACCCGAGCGTCGAGGAACACGTCGCAGCCAAAATGGGCCTCGAGCCCGAACCCGTCTCGACGCAGGTGATCCCGCGCGACCGCCACGCCATGTACTTTGCCACCCTCGGCGTCGTCGCAAGCTGCATCGAGCGCGTGGCGACCGAAATCCGCCACCTGCAACGCTCCGAAGTTCTGGAAGCGGAGGAGTTTTTCTCCGAAGGCCAGAAAGGCTCGTCGGCCATGCCGCACAAGCGCAATCCGGTACTCACCGAAAACCTGACCGGCCTTGCCCGCCTCGTGCGCGGCATGGCGATGCCGGCCATGGAAAACGTCGCCCTCTGGCACGAGCGCGACATCTCGCACTCCTCCGTCGAGCGCATGATCGGCCCGGATGCGACCGTCACCCTCGACTTCGCGCTCGTCCGCCTCGCCGGCGTCGTCGACAAGCTGCTCGTCTACCCTGAGAACATGCAGCGCAATCTCGACAAGCTCGGCGGCCTGGTCCATTCGCAGCGCGTGCTGCTGGCGCTGACGCAGAAGGGCGTGAGCCGCGAGGACAGCTACCGCCTCGTCCAGCGCAACGCCATGCCGGTGTGGCGCGGCGAGGGCAATTTCCTCGAGCTGCTGAAGGCGGACAAGGACGTTTCGGCGAAACTCTCGGCCAAGGAACTCGAAGACCTGTTCGACCTCGGCTACCACACCAAGCATGTGGACACGATTTTCAAGCGGGTCTTCGGAAAGGCGTGAGGCCGTTCTCCTCATTCGTCATGCCCCGCTTTATGCGGGGCATCCACGCCTTGACCTCATGCTTTGACGAAAGACGTAGATGGCCCGAACAAGTCGGGCCATGACGGAGGGAGAGGAAGACGCGTCCGGGCGCAAGCCATCTTCACGCCCCCGTCACAATCCGTCCTATACTCCGCCCATCGTCATTCCCACGAGGGTCCACCCATGCTTCGCACCGCTTTCGACGGCTCGCGCCGCCGCCGCATCTATCTATTCCGCCATGGCGACGTCTCCTATGTGGACGACTACGGCAACCGCGTGGCGGATTCGACCATCGTTCCGCTGACCCCTTGGGGCCGCGAGCAGGCGACCATGACCGGCAAGGCGCTAGCCAATATCCCCTTCGACCGCGCCGTCGTGTCGAGCTTTCCGCGCTCGGTCGAGACCGCCGCGCTGATCCTGGCGGGTCGCGACATTGAGATCGAGCAGGACCCTGCCTTCGTCGAGTTCCAGGGCGACAGCAACGCCCGCAACGACATGAGCCTCCACGAACTTGCCTACAGCTTCAAGGACGCCGCCGTTCCGGGCGCGCGCTATGTCGGCGGCGACAGCTTCGAGGAAGTGAACGCGCGCGTCGTCACCGCGCTGGAGCGCCTGCTCGCCGAGGACCATTGGGATACGCTCGCCCTCGTCGCCCATGGCGGCATCAACCGCCTCGTCATCGGCTGGGCCTTCGACACCGGCCTTGCCACCGTGCCGATGATCGACCAGAACACCTGCTGCTTCAACGTGATCGACGTGGACACGCATCCCGAGACCGGCACCGTCATCCGCAAGCTCGTCCGCTCGCTGAACACCGCCGTCTACGACATCCCGAAGGAAGGCAACCACCTTCTCTCGCTCGAACAGATCGCCATGCGCATGAAGAAGAAGGTGTCGGCCTGACGCCCGGCTGCTAGGCTTCCCGAAAACGCGGGGAGCGACATGGCGGAACATAAAATCAGGCTCGGGCTGGTCGGCGGCGGCGCAGGCTCGATGATGGGCGACCTGCACCGCCTCGCCGCCGCGCGGAACGGCAATTTCGAAATCGTCGCGGGCTGCCTTTCCTCCACCGCCGAAAAGGCCGCGGCCTCAGCCGCCCGCGCAGGCCTTGCGCCCGACCGCAGCTATGCGTCTTTCGCGGAAATGGCCGCCGCCGAAGCCGCACGGCCGGACGGCATCGAGGCCGTCGCCATCCTGACGCCGAACCACCTCCATGCCCCCGTCGCCCGCGCCTTCATGGAGCGCGGCATCCACATCGTCTGCGAAAAGCCGATGACGGCGACGCGGGAAGAAGCCGAAGACCTCGCCGCACGGGCGGCAGCGGCGAACGCCGTCTTCATCGTCACCCACAGCTATACCGGCCTTGCCATGGTGCGCCGCGCCCGCGAAATCGCCCGCTCCGGCGCGCTCGGCGAAATCCGCTCCGCCAGAAGCAGCTACTTTCAGGGCTGGATGGCCGACCTCGAACAATCCGGCGCGACGCCTCAGACGGTCTGGCGCACCGACCCCGCGCGGAGCGGCATAGCCGGCACGCTGGCCGACATCGGCAGCCACGCCTTCCACATCCTGACCTACGTGACCGGACTTGAGCTCGATGCCGTCGCCGCCGATCTTTCGGCCTTCGGCACGCTCTCGGCGCTCGACAATGATGCGAGCCTGCTGCTGCGCTTCAAGGGCGGCGCGCGCGGCGGCCTCTGGTGCTCGCAGGTCGCAGTCGGACAAACGAACGGCCTGAGCTTCGCCATCCACGGAGAAAAGGGCGCGCTCACATGGTCGGCCGAAAAGCCGAACGAGTTGCACCTCGCCCGCATAGGCGCGGCCCCGGAAGTGCTGTCGCCGAATGCGGACGAGACGGCCGAGCTTGAATGGTGGGCGGCGCAGGGCTTCAAGGGCCTGGAGAGCTACTTCGCCGCCTTCGCGCGCCTCTATGCCGATGCGGCGGAACTGATCGCGGCGCGCAAGGCCGCCCGCGCGCCGTCGCCCTCCGCGCTTCTGTCGCCCGGAATGAACGACGGCCTCGCCGTCATGCGCTTCATCGACGCCGCCGTGCGCTCATCGAAAGCGAACGCGGCATGGATGTCGCCCGACTAGTTCCGTTTTTCGGGCAGCGCATAGGCGATTACATAGTCGCCGAGTTTCGTTCCCGCACGCGCATGCCCGCCGGCCGCGATGACGACATATTGCCTGCCCTTCCATACATATGACATGGGCGTTGCCTGCCCACCGGCCGGCAAGCGGCCCTTCCAGAGTTCGGCGCCGGTATTGACGTCGAAAGCGCGAATGTAATTGTCCATCGCCGCGCCGATGAAGACGAGCCCGCTTTCGGTGACGAGCGGACCGCCGAAATTCGGCACGCCCCAATTGAGCGGAATGGGCACCGGCGCCAGGTCGCGCACCGTGCCGAGCGGCACCGACCATTTGATCGTGCCGTCATTGAGATCTACCGCGACGAGCTTGCCCCACGGCGGCGGTGTGCAGGGAAGTCCGAGCGGCGAGACGAAGAGATCGCGCCGCATGCCGAATGGCGCGCCGCGCTGCGGCGAGATTTCCGCCTTCTCGTCGACTTCCTTGCGCGACTTGAATTCACCCGCGGGAAACAAAGTGACGATGTGCCCCGCAATATTCTCGTTGATGATGGCGATGCGCCGCGCCGGATCGAAGGCCATGCCACCCCAGTTCGCGCCGCCGCCCGTGAATGGATAGATGAGCGTCCCTTGCGTCGAAGGCGGCGTGAAAATGCCCTCATTGCGCGCCTTGTCGAGCTTGGCGTTGCAGGCGCGCTTGTCGAACCAGGCGAGCCCCCATGCGCCGCCCTTTTCGAGCTTCTGCGGAATGAGCGCGGGCGGCTTGACCGGAAAGGGTTGCGTCGGCGACAGCGTCTCGCCGGGCGCGCCGCCCTGCGGCACCGGCCGCTCCTCGACGCCGAAGAAGGGTTTGCCGGTGTCGCGTTCGAGCACGAACATGAAACCCGTCTTTGTCACCTGCACGACGACATCGACAGGCTTGCCGTCGCGCGTGAGCGTCGCAAGCGTCGGCTGCGCAGGAAGATCGTAGTCCCACACATCGTGATGCACGGTCTGGAACGACCAGACGACCTCGCCGGTCGCGGCCTTCAGCGCGACGACGGAATCGGAATAGCGGTTGTCGCCCGCGCGCAGGCCGCCGAAGAAATCGGGCCCCGGACTCGAAGTTGGCAGGAAAACGAGCCCGCGCTTTTCATCGACCGAAATCGGCGCCCATACATTCGCCTGCCCGGTATGCGCCGCAGCGCCTGAGGGCCAGTTGCCGGGCTGCTCCTTCGCGCCGCGCGCCACCGGATCGAAATTCCACTTCGGCGCACCCGTGCGCGCGTCATAGGCTTTTACCGTGCCCTTTGGCGCATCGGCGCGCACATTGTCGCTGATCGACGAACCGACGATGACGGTATCCGCCGCGACGACGGGCGGCGAGGTAAACTGATATTCGCCCGGCCATACGAGCGATATGTCGGCGCCGGCATTGATTTCACCGGGCCTTGCCGCGTCGAGTCCGAAGCCTGCGCAAGGCTTTCCCGTTTTCGCATCGAGTGCGATGAGGCGGCTGTCGACCGTTCCCATGAAGATGCGCGACGCGCAAACGTCGTCCGCCTTCGCGGCAGCGTCCTTCCAATAGGCGACGCCACGGCAGACATATTGGTTTCCGGGCTTCCGATCGAGCGCGACCTTCGCGTCATATCGCCAGCGTTCCGCACCCGTCGCAGGATCGAGCGCCACCACCCTGTTGAAGGGCGTGCAGAGAATGAGGCTTCCCTCGACAAGGATGGGCGTGCCTTCGAACGCGTATTTTCTGCGCGTGTCCGCGGGCACGGCGTCAAGCTCACCCGTCCGGTAGCGCCACGCTTCAGCCAGCGCGGAAACATTGCCGGGCGCGATCTCGCTTGCCGCCACATAGCGCTGGCCGCCCGCATCGCCGCCATAATGCGACCAGTCATCCGCGCGCGCGCCGCTCGCTGCGATGAGCATCAGGAGAAGCCCGGCGATACCGAGCAATATCCTGTCCGCATTCGCCTTCCCCGCCATGGCGTCCTCCGATTTAATTTGGTGAATGAACCATTCATTCATAATATGACATGGAAGAAACCGAAAAGCGAGTCTCATGCCCAGCTCCGCCGCCCAGAAGCGCCCCGCCCCCCGAAAGCCCCGCGGCCGCCCGGCATCGACACCGGAACCTGAACGCTTCCTGCGCATCGCCGAAGCCGCCATTGCCTGTTTCAGCGAGCTCGGTTACCGGCGCACGCAGGTCGCCGATATTGCACGCCAGATGGGCGTCGCCGCCGGAACGCTCTATCTCTCGGTCGACAGCAAGGAGGCGCTCCTCCATCTCGCCGTCATGCGGCTCTGCGGCGAAGGATTTGAAGGCCTTGCCGTCCCCTTCCCCGCGCCGCCGGTCTCGCAGACGGTCTTGCTCCTGCGCAAGGCTGTCGCCGAGCGCACACGGTTTCCCGCGCTTGATCTCCTGCTTGAGCGCCGGAAACTGCCGGTCTTCGAGGATTTGCTGAGACTGGGAGAGGAAATCTACGACCGGCTCGCCTCGGAAGCGCGCGCGATCTGGCTCATCGACCGCTGTTCGCTCGACATACCGGAACTGGGCAATCTACACCGCGACGAATTGCGCGGCGCCGTGCTCGCCTCTCTCATTCGCCTCATGGAAAGGCACGGAAAGCTCGACCACGGCAAGGCCGCCATTCTCGCCCGCAACGCGCTGGAAATGCTCACCTGGTCCGCCGTGCATCGCCGCCGGAACGACCGCTTCCATGCCGACGGCATCATGCCGACCGACGAGGCCGCCATCCGTGCCGTCAGCGTGCGCTGTTTCGCCGTGATGCTTGAGAATGCGGAAAAAGAAACGGCCTGAGCGAATCGTGCCAAGCCGCTGAAAGAGCTCAGGCTTCGTTGTGAATCTGAGTCTTCGCTTCATCCAGCAGTTCCGCCATGGTGCGGCGGATCTGGTGATCGGACTGGGCCACGCCCTTCACGTCGAAGTCGCCGCGAATCTTGCGGAACACATCTTCGTCGCCCGCCTCTTTCAGGTCGGCGGCGACGACTTCCTTGGCATAGGTCTGGGCAGCGTCGCCCGAAAGACCCATCAGGGAGGCCGCCCAAAGTCCGAGCAGCTTGTTCCGGCGCGCCGCAACCTTGAACTGCAGCTCGCTGTCGTGAACGAACTTCTTCTCGAAACTGTCTTCGCGCTTGTCGAAGGTGGACATTGGACTGATCGCTCCAAAAGACTGCCGGAAACCGCGCCTAGACATAGCGGCGCGGAGCCTCCAAATCAATTGCCGTGGCGCCTTCCGGCCATATCTGCGACGAATTACCTAAGTCACTGATTTATTTTGGATTTGTCGGCCGGATTTCCACCGTCTCGCTTTCATTGTATCGCGGGGGCTCATAGAGTAGCTTGCGCGCGAACCGAAGGGGCGATTCCCAAGCCCTCCGCGTCCCTGCCGCCCCGGGGACCAACCGATTGGAATCATCACATGAGCCGTCGCAGACGCGTTTATGAGGGCAAGGCCAAGGTTCTCTATGAGGGACCGGAGCCGGGCACGCTCGTCCAGCACTTCAAGGACGACGCCACCGCCTTCAACAATCAGAAGCGCGCCACGATCGAGGGCAAGGGTGTCCTCAACAATCGTATTTCCGAATTCATCTTCACCAAGCTGAACGACATCGGCGTGCCGACGCACTTCATTCGTTCGATCAACATGCGCGAACAACTCATTCGCGAAGTTGAGATCATCCCTTGCGAAGTCGTCGTGCGCAACGTCGCCGCCGGCTCGCTGTCCAAGCGCCTCGGCCTTGAGGAAGGCACCGCCCTTCCCCGCTCGATCATCGAGTTCTATTACAAGTCCGACGAGCTCGGCGACCCGATGGTCTCCGAGGAGCACATCACGGCTTTCGGCTGGGCGACGCCCCAGGAGATCGACGACATGATGGCGCTCGCCCTCAGGATCAACGACTTCCTGGCCGGCCTCTTCCTCGGCATCGGCATCCGCCTCGTGGATTTCAAGGTCGAGTTCGGACGCCTCTATGAGGGCGACATGGTGCGCGTGGTGCTGGCCGACGAAATCAGCCCGGACAGCTGCCGCCTCTGGGACATCCGCACCAACGACAAGCTCGACAAGGACCGCTTCCGCCGCGACATGGGCGGCCTCATCGAGGCCTATCAGGAAGTCGCCCGCCGCCTCGGCATTCTCTTCGAGAACGAGCCCAAGCGCCGCGGCCCCACTCTCGTCAAATGACGCGCTTCCTTGCGCGTCATGCCCGGACTTGATCCGGGCATCCAGTTGATAAACGAAGGATACGCATACCAATGAAGGCCCGCATCAAGGTGATGTTGAAGAACGGCGTGCTGGACCCGCAGGGGAAGGCCATCGAAGGCGCGCTGGGCGCGCTCGGGTTCCCCGGTGTCGCCGCCGTGCGTCAGGGCAAGCTCTTTGAAGTGGAGCTTGCCGAGAAAGACCCGGCCAAGGCGCGCGCCGCGCTGGACGAGATCAGCAAGAAGCTCCTCGCCAACACCGTCATCGAAAATTACGCGATCGAGTTCGACGAGAAATAAGCATGAAGTCCGCCGTCATCGTCTTTCCGGGATCGAACCGCGAGCGCGACATGCTGTCCGCGCTTGAAAAGATCACCGGCACGAAACCCGTCGCCGTCTGGCATGCCGACAAGGAACTGCCCAAGGTCGACCTCGTCGTCCTGCCCGGCGGCTTTTCCTATGGCGACTACCTGCGCACGGGCGCCATCGCGGCCCGCGCCGCCATCATGGACGATGTGCGCAAGAAGGCCGCCGACGGCGTGCATGTGCTCGGCGTCTGCAACGGCTTCCAGATCCTCTGCGAAGCGGGCCTCCTGCCCGGCGTCCTGATGCGCAACAGCCACCTGAAATTCGTCTGCCGCCATGTGAAGCTCGAAGTGGCGAATGCCAAAACCGCCTTCACCCGCAAATACAAGCAAGGCGAGGTCTGGCGCTGCCCGGTTGCCCATGGCGACGGCAATTATTTCGCCGACGCCGAAACGCTCGCCCGCCTCGAAGGCGAGAACCGCGTCGTCTTCCGCTATGCCGAGGGCACGAACCCCAACGGCTCGCTCAACGACATCGCCGGCATCATGAATGAGCGCGGCAACGTGATGGGGCTGATGCCGCATCCCGAAAACGAGATCGAAGACCTGAACGGCGGCATCGAAGGCCGCGCCCTGTTCGAAAGCGTTCTGGAGGCCGTGGCGTGATTGCGAACGACGTGAAGATTACGCCGAAGCTCGTCGCCGAACACGGCCTGAAGCCCGACGAATACCAGCGCATCCTCGACCTCATCGGCCGCGAACCGACGCTGACCGAACTCGGCATCTTCTCGGCTATGTGGAACGAGCATTGCTCCTACAAGTCGTCGAAGAAGTGGCTGCGCACGCTGCCGACCACGGGCCCGCGCGTCATCTGCGGCCCCGGCGAAAATGCCGGCGTCGTCGACATCGGCGACGGTCAGGCCATCATCTTCAAGATGGAAAGCCACAACCACCCCTCCTACATCGAGCCCTATCAGGGCGCGGCGACGGGCGTGGGCGGCATTCTGCGCGACGTCTTCACCATGGGCGCGCGCCCCATCGCGGCGTTGAACGCACTTCGCTTCGGCGCGCCCGAACATCCGCGCACGCGCCACGTCGTCTCCGGCGTCGTCGCGGGCGTCGGCGGCTACGGCAATTCGTTCGGCGTGCCGACCATCGGCGGCGAAGTGAATTTCGACGAAAGCTATAACGGCAACTGCCTCGTCAACGCCTTCGCGGCGGGCCTCGCGGATGCCGACAAGATTTTCTATTCGCAGGCCAAGGGTGTCGGCCTCCCCATCGTCTATCTGGGATCGAAGACCGGCCGCGACGGCATTCACGGCGCGACCATGGCGTCTGCCGAATTCGACAAGGACACCGAGGAGAAGCGCCCGACCGTCCAGATCGGTGATCCCTTCTCCGAAAAACTCCTGCTCGAAGCCTGCCTTGAGCTGATGGCGACGGGCGCCGTCATCGCCATTCAGGACATGGGTGCCGCGGGCCTCACCTGCTCCGCCGTCGAAATGGGCGCCAAGGGCGACCTCGGCGTCGAACTCGATCTCGACAAGGTGCCCTGCCGCGAAGAAGGCATGACGGCTTACGAAATGATGCTGTCGGAATCCCAGGAGCGCATGCTGATGGTGCTCGACCCTGCGAAGGAAAAGCAGGCCGAAGCCGTCTTCCGCAAATGGGGCCTCGACTTCGCGGTCATCGGCTACACGACCGACGATCTGCGCTTCCGCATCAAGCGGCATGGCGAAGTCATGGCCGATCTTCCGATCAAGGAACTGGGCGACCAGGCCCCTGAATATGACCGGCCATGGATCGCGACGCCGAAGGCGGCGGCACTTGCGACAAGCGACGTGCCCGCGCCGAACGACATCGCCGACACGCTGGTGAAGATCGTCGGCCTGCCCGACATGGCTTCGCGCCGCTGGGTCTGGGAACAATACGACCACCTCATTCAGGGCAACACGGCCATCGGCCCCGGCGGCGACGCCGCCGTCATCCGCATCGGCGAAGGGCCGAAGGCGCTCGCCTTCACCCTCGACGTCTCGCCGCGCTATTGCGCCGCCGATCCCGTCGAAGGCGGCAAGCAGGCGGTCGCCGAATGCTGGCGCAATCTCACCGCCGTCGGCGCAGAACCTCTCGCCATCACCGACAATCTCAATTTCGGCAATCCCGAAAAGCCCGAAATCATGGGCCAGTTCGTCGGCTGCATTCAGGGCATCGGCGAAGCGGCCCGTGCGCTCGACTTCCCCGTCGTCTCCGGCAACGTCTCGCTCTACAACGAGACGAACGGCAAGGGCATTCTGCCGACGCCCGCCATCGGCGGCGTGGGCCTCCTGCCCGACATCGCAAAGCGCGTCACGGTCGCTTTCAAGAAGGCGGGCGACGCCATCCTCGTCATCGGCGAGACGAAGGGCCATCTCGGCCAGAGCATCTATCTCCGCGACATTCTGAAGCGCCGCGAAGGCACGCCGCCGCCGGTCGACCTCGCAATCGAGCGCCGCAACGGCGACTTCGTTCGGAGCGAAATCCGCGCGGGCGCGCTCACCGCCGTTCACGACGCATCGGATGGCGGCCTCCTCGTCGCGCTTGCCGAAATGGCGATGGCCGGCGGCGTCGGCGCGCGCATCGAAGCGCCCCGCGACCTGCCGCTTCACGCCTGGGCTTTCGGCGAGGATCAGGCCCGCTACGTCATTACCCTGCCCGACGCCATGGTTAAGCCCCTGCTCGACCGGGCTGCCAGGGCCGGCGTGCCTGCTTCGCGCATCGGCACCACGGGCGGAGATGAATTGACACTCGGCAGCGGCGCTCCCATATCCCTGAAGCGGCTCAAGGCCGCGCATGACGGCTGGTTCCCCACCTATATGGCCGGGCCCGACGTCATGGACGCACAGTAAGGGAGGCGCCGCGAACATGGCCATGAGCGCCGCCGACATCGAACGCCTGATCCGGCAGGCCCTGCCGGATGCGAAGATCGACATCCGCGACCTCGCCGGCGACGGCGACCACTATGCGGCCAATGTCGTTTCGGCATCCTTCAAGGGCAAGACCCGCGTGCAGCAGCACCAGATGGTCTACAACGCGCTGAAGGGCGGCATGGGCACGGAGCTTCACGCGCTTGCGTTGCAGACATCCGCGCCGGAAGATTGATTTGAACGGAACCTGCAGAGCGCTGGACAGCGCGGAAGGACATCAGATGAGTGACAATCCGGTCTTCGACCGCATCCGTCAGGAAGTCGAATCGAACGACGTGGTTCTCTTCATGAAGGGAACGCCCGTCTTCCCGCAATGCGGCTTCTCCAACGCCGTGGTGCAGGTCCTCACCTATCTCGGCGTCCCCTTCAAGGGCGTGAACGTCCTTGAGGATGGCGAGATCCGCGAAGGCATCAAACAGTTCTCCGACTGGCCGACCATTCCGCAGCTCTACGTGAAGGGCGAATTCGTCGGCGGCTGCGACATCGTCCGCGAAATGTTCGAACAGGGCGAGCTGCGCGAGTTCCTTGCGCAGAAGGGCATCGAGACCGAAGCTGCGTAACGCCATGCTTCGAGACGCGCGAGCGGGCTCGCGCTCCTCAGCATGAGGTTTTCATTCTGATACCCTCACCCTGAGGAGCCGCACAGCGGCGTCTCGAAGGGTCCAACAAAAAAGGCCGCTCGTGAGAGCGGCCTTTTCGTTTGTCTGTCGTCCGGTTCGAACTACGAACGCGAATAGAATTCGACGACGAGGTGCGGTTCCATCTGCACCGGATAGGGCACATCGGCCGGTCCGGGCGTGCGGATGAGCTTCGCGGTCATCTTGTTGTGGTCGGCTTCGACATAGTCCGGCACGTCGCGCTCGCTGCTCTGCACCGACTCAAGGACGATGGCGAGCTGCTTGGAGCGCTCGCGCACTTCCACCACGTCGCCTTCGCGCAGCTTGTAGCTGCCGATCGTCATGCGCTTGCCGTTGACGAGCACATGGCCGTGATTGATGAACTGACGCGCCGCGAATACCGTCGGCACGAACTTGGCGCGGTAGACGACCGCATCGAGGCGGCGCTCCAGCAGGCCAATCAGAAGGGCGCCCGTGTCGCCGCGAAGGCGCGAGGCTTCCTTGTAGATGCCGTGGAACTGCTTCTCGGAAATATTGCCGTAATAGCCCTTGAGCTTCTGCTTGGCGCGCAGCTGCACGCCGAAGTCGGAGAGCTTGCCCTTGCGGCGCTGGCCATGCTGGCCGGGGCCATATTCGCGCTTGTTGACCGGGCTCTTCGGGCGACCCCAGATGTTTTCGCCCATCCGGCGGTCGATTTTGTATTTGGCTTCCTGGCGCTTTGTCATCGCGGTTTCCTGTCAAAAATATGGAAACGCGCCCTCCTTTGTCCTCAAGGCGCTAACCCCTTGGACCGACAGGGAAAATGGCTCAAGCGTCGCCTTTTCCCACGGGTGCGTAAAATGAAAATCGGCCCAAAGGGCCGGTTTCAGGCCGGGTTCTACCCCGCGGACCCATGGGTGTCAAACAACAAGGGCGCAAGACGGCTCAGCTGAGCCAGCCCAGGGCGAGCCCACCCAGAAGCACGACGCCGAGCGCCGCACGATAGGCAACGAAGGGCCAGGCGGAGAAGCGCTCCAGCACCCGCATCAGCCCCCAGATCGCAAAGAAGGCCGAGACCGAGGCGACGACGAGCCCGACCGCCAGCACCGACCAGCCATGGGCGTCGAGATGCGCCTTGTGCAGCTCCCACAATTCCTTGAGACCGGCGAGCGCGATGGCCGGAAGCCCGAGCAGGAACGAGAAGCGCGCCGCCTCCTCCCGCTTAAAGCCGAGCGCCAGCGCCGCCGTCAAAGTGGAGCCCGAACGCGACACGCCGGGAATGAGCGCGCCCACCTGCGCAATGCCGACGATCATCGCGTCCATCAGCGTCACATCGCCGATGAGCCGCGTATGGCGCGCGCGAAGCTCGGCAATGGCGAGCAGCACCGCCATGACGATGCAGGCCCAACCGATCACGCCGAGGCCGCGCAGCGGCGAATTGCAGGCATTGAGCACGCCCGACAGCGCGAGCCCGGCAAGGCCGATCGGGATCGTCGCCAGCACGATCCAGACCGACATGCGCAAATAGGGATCGCCGAGATCGCGCCGCGCCACGGCCGTCACCGAATTGACGGCGAGGCTCCGCACATCGCTCCAGAAATAGCTGACGACGGCGGCAAGCGCGGCAAGCTGCATCGCCGCCGAGAAGGCCGAGCCGGGGTCCGGCCAGCCGAGCAGCGCGGGCACGACGCGCATATGCGCCGTCGATGAAATCGGCAGCAGCTCGGTAATGCCCTGCACCACGCCCAGCATCGCCACCTTGGCATAGCCGAGCGCCACGAAACCCGTATCGACGCCCCTGGCGCATGAATCGGCCAATGCCATTCAATCCCCCTTCGGCTCGCGCCGGGACAAGGCGGCGACGATGCCGCGGAAGGTGCGCACTTCCTGCTCGGTCATGCCGGCGCGCTGGAAAAGATTGCGGATGTTGCGGATCATGGAGGGGCGCTTCTCCGGCGGCTTCAGGAAGCCGAACCTGTCGAGCTCGCCTTCGAGATGCTCGAAAAAACCAAGCAGCTCTTCCTTGGTCGCGGGCCGCGTCGCCTGATATTCGACCCTCTCGGCCGGCGTCCTGTCCGCCGCCTTGAACCACTCATGCCCGATAAGAAGTACCGCCTGGGCAAGATTAAGCGAAGCGAAGGCCGGATTGACCGGCACCATCAGCACGGCGTCGGCAAGTACCACATCGTCATTGGTGAGCCCCGTCCGCTCCGGCCCGAAAAGAATGCCCGCCTTGCCGCCGCCCGCGATCACCTCCCGCAGCTTCGTCGCCGCCGTTTCGGGTGTGAAGATGGGCTTCACCATGTCGCGGGGCCGCGCGGTCGTCGCAATGACATAATCGAGATCGGCCACCGCCGCCGTGCTCTCGTCGTAAAGCTTCGCCCCGTCGATGACGATATCGGCCCCTGACGCAGCGGAACGCGCCCTCGGATTGGGCCAGCCGTCGCGCGGGCTGACCAGCCGAAGCTCGGTCAGGCCGAAATTGAGCATGGCGCGGGCGGCCGTGCCGACATTTTCGCCAAGCTGGGGCGCCACCAGAACGATGGCAGGCGTTGCGCCCGCCGGCGCGCTTTCCTTCTTCGTCTGATCGGTTCCGGCCATGTGAGGCGTTGCTTTCGCAGGGTCAGGGACGGGCGCTCAATAAGCGATTGCCTGTCTTTAATCAATTGGCGTGCAATGTTATACGAAGATATCCCCCGCGCGGCGCCTCATGCGAGTCCAGCCCGTGCGCCCCGCCCGTTCTCTTCTCGAAGGGTCCAAGCCGCATGTCGAAGATCAAAGTCAAAAACCCCGTGGTCGATCTCGACGGCGACGAGATGACACGGATCATCTGGAAGATGATCAAGGACAAGCTGATCTTCCCCTTCCTCGACATCAATCTCGATTATTACGACCTCGGCATGGAGCATCGCGACGCCACCGACGACAAGGTGACGGTGGACGCTGCCGAGGCGATCAAGAAATACGGCGTCGGCGTCAAATGCGCCACCATCACGCCGGACGAGGCCCGCGTGAAGGAATTCGGCCTCAAGAAAATGTGGAAGTCGCCCAACGGCACCATCCGCAACATTCTCGACGGCACGGTGTTCCGCGAGCCGATCATCTGCCGCAACATTCCCCGCCTCATTCCCGGCTGGACCGAGCCCATCGTCATCGCCCGCCACGCCTTCGGCGACCAGTACCGCGCCACCGACTTCCTCGTGCCCTCCAAGGGCAAGCTGACGATGAAATGGGTCTCGGCGGACGGCAAGGAGACGAAGGAATACGACGTGTTCGACTTCCCCGGCGCCGG